>NZ_SOBM01000002.1:0-783244 GCF_004364705.1 Azorhizobium sp. AG788 | reverse complement strand
TTCAACGCCAACAAGAGCCTGCTCGCCAACTTCTCGCGCGCCAGCGGCGTCGTGACGGTCGGCACCACCACGCTCGATACCGGCGCCTTCGCCGTCTATGACGCGAAGACCAACGGTACGGCCACGGGCAGCAGCTCCACGATCGACACGGCCGTGACTGCGGTTGCCACCAGCGCGTCCTCCGGCACCGGTGCCCTCACCGTCGCCGTCGGCACTGGCGCCGGCCAGCTCAAGGGTTTCATGGACACCACCTACTCGATCAGCGGTACCGTCAACGGCACCACGGTCGCGGCGTTCACGGCGTCCATCGCCAACATCGACATCTCCTCGCTCACCAGCAGCGATGTCGACCTGGCGAAGCTCTCCTCCTACATGAAGATCGTGTCCGCCACGATCGACGGCCTGCAGGCCGGTTCGACGGCTCTGGGCACCACCCAGACCCGCCTGACCTCGCAGCAGAACTTCGCCCAGTCCCTGATCGACATCAACACGTCGTCGATCGGCTCGCTGGTCGATGCCAACATGGAAGAAGAGTCCACGAAGCTGAAGGCCCTGCAGACCCAGCAGCAGCTGGCGGTGCAGTCGCTCTCGATCGCGAACAACTCGACCTCCAACATCATGACCCTCTTCCGTTGAGATCCGCTCCGGCGGCTGACGGCTCCGCAATCGCGGGCCAGACGCCGCCGGGTGAAGGTCAACGGCCGGGAACAGGTGTGGTGGGTATTTTCCACACTGGCCGGCGCGTAACTGCCGGCGCCCTTCGACCACGCTCCCGCAAGGGGGCGTGGTTTTTTGTTGGCCGATCGGTCGAGAGCCGATCTTACGGCGCGTTTCTCAGTTCCGTCCCTCGGGGGGTATCATGAGCCTCCGATCAGCCTCCATGCCCCCATGATGTTGGGCGCTCGCCCAAAGGTCGTTGACGATGGCCGTGCCGGCTTGCAGTGTTTCTAGGCAGTCCGGCGTTGTGCCGAGTCGATGGGCATTCAGGGTTGGTGAGGAATGGCGATGGCATCCCGGACGGGCAGGCGGACAGGATTTCACGCGGCGCGGCTGGGTCGGGGGCTGCTGGTCGCTGCCGCTGTGTTGGGACTGGGCGGCACCGCCGAAGCGGCGAAGGACCGACTGGTCGTGGGCATGCCCGTCGAGCCCGCCGGCCTTGACCCGACGGTGGCGGCGCCCGTGTCCATCGGGCAGGTCACCTGGCAGAATGTCTATCAGGGCCTGACCCGCGTGGACCGCAACGGTAAGGTCCAGCCGCAACTCGCGTCGGGCTGGACGGTATCGCCCGATGGCCTCGTCTACACCTTCACCTTGCGGGATGGCGTGGCCTTTCACGACGGCACGCCCTTCAACGCCGCCGCTGCCAAGTTCAGCCTCGACCGGGCGCGCGGCGCGGATTCGACCAATCCCCAGAAACCCTATTTCGAGCCGATCGCATCCGTAGACGCGCCGGACGCGAAGACGCTGGTGGTCACCCTTAAGCGGCCGGTCAGCGATCTGACCTATCGTCTCGGAATGCCCGCGGCGGTGATGGTCGCGTCGAATTCCGCGGACGCCAACCGCACGACCCCCGTGGGCACCGGGCCCTTCCGGTTCAAGGCCTGGGCGAAGGGTGATCGGGTGGAACTGGAGCGCTTCGCCGATTATTGGGACAAGGCCCATGCGCCGGCTCTGGCGCAGGTGACCTTCCGCTTCCTCGCCGATCCGCAGGCGCAGGCGGCGGCCCTTCGGGCCGGGGACGTGGACGCCTTCCCCGAGTTCAGCGCGCCCGAGATTTATACGGATTTCCAGAAGGACAAGAAATTCAGCACCGTCGTGGGCAATACCGAGCTGAAGATGGTTGCCGGCATGAACAATGCCCGCAAGCCCTTCGACGATGTGCGCGTGCGCCAGGCGCTGATGATGGCGGTGGATCGCAAGGCGCTGGTGGAGGGCGCGTGGTCCGGTTTCGGCACGCCCATCGGCAGCCACTACACGCCGAACGATCCCGGTTTTGTCGATACGACGGGTGTGCTGCCCTATGATTCCGCCAAGGCCAAGGCGCTGCTGGCGCAGGCGGGCTATCCGAACGGCTTCACCTTCACTCTGAAGACGCCGCAGATGGCTTATCTGTCGCGCTCGGGGGAAGTGCTTCAGGCCATGCTGGCGGATGTGGGCGTGACGGTGAAGATCGAGCCCACGGAATTTCCGGCCAAATGGGTGCAGGAGGTCTTCAAGGACAAGGCCTATGACATGACCGTCATGACCCATGCGGAGCCACTCGACATAGATATCTACGCGCGCCCCAATTATTATTTCAATTACAACAGCCCCCACTTCAACGCGGCCTACACGGCCGCCGCTACGGCCACGGACGACGCCGCTCGCACCAAGGCTATTGGCGAGGCCCAGCGCATCCTTGCGGACGAGGTGCCGGCGCTGTTCCTGTTCGTCATGCCCAAGCTCGGTGTCTGGAACGCCAAGGTGGAGGGCCTGTGGGAGAGCGAGCCCGTGCCCTCCAATGACGTGACCGAGGTGCGCTGGCGTGACTGAGCCCGGCCCGGTGCACGCGAGCTGAGGCGCGCTCCATGCTGGCTTTCGCCGTGCGACGCTTTCTCGGGCTGGTGCTGACGCTGGCGGTCATGTCCGCCGCGATCTTCCTCATCATGGATGTGCTGCCGGGCGATCCGGCGGCCATTCAGCTCGGCACCTCCGCGAGGCCCGATACGCTGGCGGCCCTGCGCCAGAGCATGGGGCTCGATCAGCCGGCCGTGGTGCGTTACCTCGCCTGGATGGCCGGCATGGCCCGTGGCGATTTCGGAACCTCCTTTACCTATGGCGTGCCGGTGGCCGGTCTCATCGCGGAGCGGCTGGCGGTGACGGTGCCCTTGGCGCTGATGGCCATCGCGCTCTCCACCCTCATCGCGCTGCCGCTGGGCGTGATGGCGGCGGCGCGCAGCGGCTCGGCGGTGGATTATGGCGCGAGCCTTTTTGCGCAGGTGTGCGTAGCGGTGCCGAATTTCTGGATCGGCCTTCTGCTCATCCTGTTCTTCTCCACGCAGCTCGGCTGGTTCCCCGCCGGCGGCTTTCCCGGCTGGAGCGCGGGCATAGGAGCCGGCTTGAAGGCGCTGCTCCTGCCGGCCATTGCTCTGGCGCTTCCGCAGTCCGCCATCCTCGCCCGCGTCACCCGCTCCGCCGTGCTCGATGTGCTGAATGAGGATTTCGTCGCCACCGCCCGCGCCAAAGGTCTCACCCGCCGGGCGGCGCTGTGGCGGCATGTGGTGCCCAATGCACTGGTGCCAGTGGTGACGATCCTCGGCCTGCAATTCTCTTTCCTCATCGCAGGGGCGGTGCTGGTGGAGAATGTGTTCGTGCTCCCCGGCCTCGGGCGCCTCGCCTTTCAGGCCCTCGCCCAGCGCGACCTGCTGGTGATCCGCGATGTGGTGCTCCTGTTCGCCGGGCTCGTGGTGGTGGTGAACTTTCTCGTGGACATGGCCTATCTCGCCCTCGACCCGCGCCTCAGGAGGCGGGGATGAGCGCGCCTCTCCTGCGTCGGATCGCCGGGCGGAGGCAGCTTCTGGTGGGCGCCGTTCTCACCGCTGCCATCGTCGGCATTGCCATCCTCTCCCAGTTCTGGACGCCGGAAGTGCCGACGCGGATGCGCTTCGCGCTGAAGCTCAAGGGTCCGCTTGTGCAGGGGCTGCTGGGCACCGACCATTTCGGCCGGGATCTCACCTCCATGCTCATGGTGGGGGCCTGGAACTCTCTCTCCATCGGCGTGCTGGCGGTGGCTGTGGGCGCGAGCCTCGGCACGCTTCTGGGTGTTTCGGCGGCGGCGCGGGGCGGGCTTCTGGAGGGCGCCATCATGCGCCTGTGCGACATTCTCTTTGCCTTTCCCGCCGTGCTCTCCGCCATCGTGCTCGGCGCGCTGATGGGGCCGGGAGCGTTCACGGCCGTCATCGCCATCGGCGTGTTCATGATCCCGGTGTTTGCCCGCGTCACGCGCGGGGCCGCAGCGCAGGTGTGGGCACGGGATTATGTGCTGGCTGCACGGGCGGCCGGGAAGGGGCAGGCGCGCATCACGCTGGAGCATGTGCTGCCCAATATCGCCAGCCAGATTATCGTGCAGGCCACCATCCAGCTCGGCCTTGCCATCCTCACCGAGGCGGGCCTGAGCTTTCTCGGCCTCGGCATCGCGCCGCCCGCGCCCTCCTGGGGGCGGATGCTGGCGGACGCACAGACCTATCTCTCGGCGGCGCCGCATCTCGCGCTGGTGCCCGGCATTGCGATTGCGCTGAGCGTGCTGGGCTTCAACCTTCTGGGGGATGGCCTGCGCGATCTCATCGACCCGCGCAGGAGGCTCGGCGGGTGATGCTGGACGTGCGCGATCTCTCCATTGACCTCGCCCGGCCGGACGGCGAACGGCTGCGGCTGGTGAACGACGTGTCCTTCGCCCTTGAGCGGGGGCGGACGCTTGGCATCGTGGGCGAATCCGGCTCGGGCAAATCTATGCTGCTCAAGGCCCTCATCGGCCTTCTGCCCGGCCCCATGCGGGCGGGTGGGAAGATCATCCTCGATGGCGAGAACCTGCTTACCCTAAGCGAGGCGCAGATGTGCGCGGTGCGCGGGCGGCGCATCGGCATGATCTTTCAGGAGCCCATGACGGCGCTCAATCCAGCCCAGCGCATTGGCGACCAGATCGCCGAAGGCATTCGCTGGCACCGGGCCATCTCTCGCGTGGAGGCCCGGCGGGAGGCACTGGAATGGCTGGAGCGCGTGCGTATCCCGGATGCGGCGCGCAGGCTCGATACCTATCCGCATGAAATGTCCGGCGGCCAGCGCCAGCGGGTGGGCATCGCCATCGCGCTTGCCATGCGGCCGGGCCTGCTGATCGCTGACGAGCCGACGACGGCGCTCGATGTGACCGTGCAGGCGGAAATCCTCGACATCTTCGACGAGATGGTGCGCGAGCTGGGCGTCGCGCTCATCCTCGTCAGCCATGATCTCGGCGTGGTGGGGCGCATCGCGGACGAGACACTGGTCATGTATGCGGGCACCCGCATGGAGGCGGGACCGACTGGGGATGTGCTGCGCCACCCGCACCATCCCTATACGCAGGGCCTTCTGGCAGCGATGCCCCGCCGGGGCGGCGGGAGGAGCGGCGATCTGCCGACCATTCCCGGCACGGTGCCTTCGCTGACCGCCTTGCCGCCGGGCTGTCGCTTTGCCAATCGTTGCGCCCGCGTGGACGACGCCTGCCGGGCGGCGGAGCCCGTGTGGTCTGGCGAAGCCGGTGCCGGCATCCGCTGCATCCATGCGGACGAGGTGGCCGCATGAGCGCGCCGGCCCTCTTGGAGGTGTGCAACCTCATCCGTGACTATCCTGCCGGGCCGGCCTCGCTGTTCGGCCGCCGGGCCACCGTCCGGGCGCTGGATGGCATCGACCTTCAGGTGCCGCAGGGCAGCATCTTCGGCATCGTGGGGGAGAGCGGTTGCGGCAAGTCCACGCTCGCCCGCATCGTCATGGCGCTGGACCGGCCCACCTCCGGCAATGTGCTGTTCGATGGGGACGATCTCTTCCTCCTGCCGCCAGCACGCCTTGCCGCGAAGCGGCGGGATTTTCAGATGGTGTTTCAGGATCCCTACGGCTCGCTCGACCCACGCAGCCGCATCGGGCGCACCATTGCCGAGCCGCTGCACGTGGTGCCCGACGCACCGCGCGGCAAGGCGCGGACGGAGCTGGTGGGACGGGCGCTGGAAAGCGTCGGCCTCAAGGCGGCGGACGCCACCCGCTTTCCGCACGAATTCTCCGGCGGCCAGCGCCAGCGCATCGCCATTGCCCGCGCCCTGATCACGGAACCAAAGCTGGTGGTGGCGGACGAGGCGGTCTCGGCGCTCGATCTGTCCGTGCAGGCGCAGGTGCTGAACCTCCTGCGCGCGCTGCGGGACAGGCGCGGCATCACGGTGCTGTTCATCTCGCACAATCTGGCGGTCATCGATTGCGTGGCCGACCATGTGGCGGTGATGTATCGCGGCCGCATCGTGGAGCGGGGGCCGGCGCGCGCGGTGTTCGACCGGCCGCTGCATCCCTATACGCAACTGCTCATTGCCGCCGAACCCAGCCTCGACCAGATCGGTCGCGGCGCCCGCCCGCCGCGCTCGGCCACCGTGCCCAAGGTGTCGGCCATCCCAGGCCAGGGCTGTGCCTTCCTGCCGCGCTGTCCCCGCGCCACCGAGCGCTGCGCGGCCGAGGCGCCGCCGCTGCGCGCGATCGCGGATGGGCGCGCCAGCGCCTGCCATCACGCCGAAGACCTTTCCCCTTCTCTTGTCCCTTAAGCGGCCCCGACCGGCGCGCCTCAGGAGCGTTGTTGCAATGTCGTCCCCTCTGGACCTTTCTGCCATCGAACTCGTGGCCGCCTTCCGCGCCCGCAGGCTCTCGCCCAGCGAATATTTCGACGCCTTGCTGCCCTATGTGGCGGCGAGCGAGCCCAAGCTCGGCGCGCTCTATGCGTTCGAGCCCGAGCGGGTGGGCGCCGAAGCTGCGGCCTCAACTGAGCGTTGGGCAGAGGGCGAGCCCAACGGGCCGCTGGATGGTGTGCCTGTCACGCTGAAGGAACTCATCGCAACGGAAGGGGTGCCGGTGCCGCTCGGCACCGCTGCCACCGATCTCGTGCCCGCCACCGCCGATGCGCCGCCCGCGGCGCGCATGAAGGAGGCGGGGGCGATCCTGCTCGCCAAGACCACCGTGCCGGATTACGGCATGCTCTCCTCCGGCCTCTCCAGCTTCCACACGCTGGCCCGCAATCCCTGGAACCTCGCCTGCAACCCAGGCGGCTCCAGCGCGGGGGCTGCGGCGGCGGGGGCGGCGGGCTATGGGCCGCTGCATGTGGGCACGGACATCGGCGGCTCCGTGCGCCTGCCGGCCGGTTGGTGCGGCCTTGTCGGCTTCAAGCCGAGCCTCGGGCGCATTCCCATCGACCCCTATTATGTGGGCCGCTGCGCCGGCCCCATGACGCGCACGGTGGCCGAGAGCGCGCTGATGATGCAGTTCCTCGCGAAGCCCGACTGGCGCGATGCCACCAGCCTGCCGCCCGAGGACATCGACTGGATGGACCTTGAGGGGGGCAGCGTGAAGGGCCTGCGCATCGGCCTTATGCTGGAGGCGGGCTGCGGCATGGAGGTGGAGGACGAGGTGCGCACGGCCGTGGAGGCGGCGGCGCGGCGCTTCGAGGCGGAGGGCGCGGAGATCGTGCCTGTCCCCGGCGTCCTCACCCGCGCGATGCTGGACGGGCTCGATGATTTCTGGCGCGCCCGCTCGTGGGACGACATCAGTGCGCTGCCGCCGGAGAAGCGGGCTAAGGTGCTGCCCTATATCGTGGACTGGGCGGCAGGCGGCGCCCATGTGGACGGCCCGCGCGCGGTACGCGGCTTCAACCAGACCATGAAGATGCGCCAGGCCTGCGCCACGCTCTTCCACGGCCTCGATTATCTGCTGACGCCCACCAACAATGTCTCGGCCTTCCCCGCCGAATGGGCTTCCCCCATCAATGATCCGGCTAAGCCCTTCGAGCACATCTGCTTCACCGTGCCGTGGAACATGTCCGAGCAGCCGGCCATCTCCATCAACTGCGGCTTCACCCAAGCGGGCATGCCCATCGGCCTCCAGATTGTCGGCCCGCGTTTCGCGGACCACGCGGTGTTGCGCGTGGCCCATCTCTATGAGGGCTGGCGCGGGCCGATCACCAACTGGCCGAAGCTCGCCTGAACGGGGCGCTCAGGTGGGCTGGAGCAAAGGCTCCAGCGCCGCCGCGATGCGCGGATAATGCTCGGGCGCAAGCGGCAGGATGGGGCGGGGCGGCAGCGCCGTTGACAGCCCCAGAATGTTCGCCGCCGCATAGGTGACGCGCAGGCTGGTCAGCTCCCGGAACAGCGCCCAGAGCGGCTCGAAGCGCGCCTTCCACAGTCCCACCTGCGCCATGTCATGGGCCTGCGCGGCGCGCATCAGCTTCAGCGTCGGCTCCGGCAGCAGGCCGCCGCAGACGCTGTACCAAGCCTGCCCGCCGGCGAGGATGGCCTCGGTCACGTTCCAGTCGGCGCTATAGCCGATGGCGAAGGCCTCCGGCACGGCGGCGCGCAGGTTGGCGTGCAGGGTCGGGGCATCCACTGGCGCGGCGGCGGGGTTCTTCAGCGCCACCACGTTCGGCAGGGTGGCGAGACGGGCGACAAGGGCGGGCGTGAAGGTGAAGTGGGTGGTGCCGGGATTGTTGTAGACGCAGAGCGGCAGATCGGTGGCCCCGGCCACGGCGGCGAAATGCGCGAACACCTCGTCCTCGGTGAGGGGCGTATAGGACACGGGCGCGAGCAGGAGGCCATCGGCGCCCGCTTCGGCCGCGTCGCGTGCCAGATCCACGGCCTCGTCCGTGCGCAGGGCCCCGATGCCCACGACGATGGGAATGCGCTTCGCCACGAGCGCGGAAGCCGCCTCGACCGCCCGCCGCCGCTCGGTACGGGAGAGATAGGCATAGGTGCCGGTGCTGCCGAGGAGGCCGATGGAATCGACCCCCGCCAACACGAGGCGCGTCAGAAGGATTTCCAGCGCTGCCGTGTCCACGCGCCCCTGCGGGTCCGAAGGGGTGATGGGGAAAGCGGAGAGACCGTGGAAGGGGGAGGCAGGCGAGGTCATGAGGAGCACCGGACTGGGCGCGCGCGATGGCGCGGGAACAAGCGGCGCGGAAGATGGTCGCGGAAATGGATCGCGGATAGATCCAATGGGGCGCTCCTTCGCCGGACCAATCGGAAAAGGCGCTTAAGGCAAATTCTCCCGCAGTACGATCTCGATGCGGGGCGTCACGATGCCCTCTGTCGCCTCCCGTCCGGCCCGCAGGTTGGAGAAGACGCCAATCACGCTCTGGATGGCGTTCTCCGGATTCTGCGTGATGACCGCATCCATGGTGCCGTCGAGCAGCAGGGCACGCGTATCCGGCGTGAGGCCGTGGCCGACGAACACCACGTCAGAGCGGCGCATGTCCCGCAGCGCCTTGCCGACGCCGGCCGCGCCGCCGCCGATGTTGTAGAGGCCGGCAAGGTCCGGATGCTGGGCGAGGAACTGTCGGGTCTGGCGATAATTCTGCGCCTCGTCGTCCTGCCCCTCGCGCAGGCCGACCACCTCGATCTGCGGAAACATCTCCTCGAACAGATGCAGGAAGCCCATCTCGCGCTCCTCATGGGCGCGATAGGAGAGGGAGCCCGCGATCATCGCCACCTTTGCCTTGCGGGCGCCGATGAAGCGGGCGATGAGATAGCCCGCCGTGCGCCCGGCCGAGCGGTTGTCGAGCCCGACGCTCGCCACGCGGCGCGTGCCGGCAATATCGGAAATGAGCGTGACCGTGGGCACGCCGCGGGCGGCGAGCGTGTTCACTGCCTCGCGTACCGCCGGATGCTCCAGAGCCATGAAGGCGATGCCATCCGCGCTCTTGCCATGCTGGAGCAGGGCGCGGGCCAGAAGGTCCGGATTGAAGCTCTTGATATATTCAACCCGCGCCTGGATCTGCCGCTCGGCAAGCGTGGCGGAACTCGCCGCGATGAGCCGGCCGAGCAGTCCGAGGAAGCGGTTGGTGCCCGCTGGCAGCAAGAAGACCAGTCGCAGCGGCGCGACGGGCGGGGCGAAATCGCTCTCGAGGATGTAATTGAGCTCGGCCGCCGCCCTCAGCACCCTTTGGATGGTGACGGGGCGCACCCCCGGCCTCTTGTTGAGGACGCGGTCCACCGTTGCCGTGGAAACGCCGGCGCGGCGCGCCACATCCGGCAGGCGGGCGTGGGCCGGATGCTCCGCGTCCGCCGGCGCGGTCGCGGACGAAAGAGCTGATGCGAGGACATCGGAAGACATCAAATTACATCATTATTTGAAATTGCCGGGCGCGGTTTAGATTTTTATCCTCTCTCAGGATCAAGAAAAATACATCAAAAAACATCAAGGGAGGATGCCATGCCGACGCTGTCGCGCCGCCAGTTCGTTGCCGCCGCCGGTGCTGCTTCCGCAGCCGGTCTCATGGGAATGCCGGGCCTCGCGCGGGCGGCGGAGTATGAGCTGAAATACGCCAACAACCTGCCCATGACGCACCCGCTCAACATCCGCGCGCAGGAATTCGCCAAGCGCGTGGAGACCGAGACCAAGGGGCAGGTGACCATCCAGATCTTCCCCAACAACCAACTCGGCGGCGACACCGACATGCTGGCGCAGGTGCGCTCCGGCGGCGTCACCTTCTTCACCCCGTCCGCGCTCGTCATTGCGACGCTGGTGCCTTCCGCCGCCATCAATGCGGTGGGCTTTGCCTTTGCCGATTATGATCAGGTGTGGAAGGCCATGGATGGCGCGCTCGGCGCCCATGTGCGCGGCGCCATCTCCAAGGTCGGCCTCTACGCCTTCGAGAAGATGTGGGACAATGGCTTCCGCCAGATGACCTCCTCCAAGGCGCCGATCCAGACCGCCAAGGATATGGACGGCCTCAAGATCCGCGTGCCGGTCAGCCCGCTGTCGGTCTCCATGTTCAAGGCGCTCGGCGCTTCGCCCGCCAGCCTTCAGTTCTCGGAAGTCTATTCTGCGCTCCAGACCAAGATCGTGGATGCGCAGGAAAATCCGCTGCCCATCATCCAGGTGGCGAAGCTCTATGAGGTGCAGAAATACGCCTCGCTCACCAACCACATCTGGGACGGCTACTGGTTCATCGCCAACGGCCGGGCGTGGCGCGAGATCCCGGAGAACCTCCAGAAGGTCATCGCCACCGCCATCAATGATGCGGGCCTGTCCCAGCGCGCCGACATCAAGAAGCTGAACGAGGGCGTGCAGGCGGACCTTGAGAAGAACGGCCTCGTCTTCAACAGCACCAGCCCCGACACCTTCCGCGCCAAGCTGCGGGAGAGCGGCTTCTATGTGGAGTGGAAGGGCCGCTTCGGAGACGAGGTGTGGGGCCTTCTGGAAGGCGCCGTCGGCAAGCTCGCCTGAGTTCCCTTTGACCTGACGTTTGATCGGAGGCGCCATGTCCGGCTCCTTGTCCCCAACGGCTGCCGAGAACGCGGCAGCCGCCCGGTCGGCTGCGTCCGGCTTCGGGCGGCTGGACGCGGCCTTCTTCGGCCTCATCGAGCACGTGGCGGCGGCCATCGTCCTCGTGGAGGTGGGTGTCCTGTTCGCGGGCGTCGTGGCGCGCTACGTCTTCCACGCGCCGCTCGTCTGGTCCGACGAACTCGCCTCCATCCTCTTCCTTTGGCTCTCCATGCTCGGCGCGGTGGTGGCGCTGCGCCGGGGCGAGCACATGCGCATGACCGGCTGCCTCGGCCTTGCGGGGCCGCAGACGCGGGCCGTGCTGGAAGCGCTCGCCATTCTCGTGCCGCTGGGCTTCCTCGGCCTCGTGCTGCATCCGGCGCTGGACTATGCGTCGGAAGAGCGCTTCATCGTCACGCCCGCGCTGGAGATCAGCAATGTCTGGCGGGCGGCGGCCATTCCGGTGGGGCTCAGCCTCATGGTGCTGGCGTGCCTTGCGCGCCTCGCCCGCGCGGCGTCCTTCAAGGCGGTGGTGATCGCGCTGGGTCTGACGGCGGGCCTGATGGTGGCCTTCTATCTGCTCGGGCCGGTGCTGAAGCCGCTCGGCCAGATCAACCTCATCATCTTTTTCGTCGGCGTGGTGGCGCTCTGCGTCTTCGCCGGCGTGCCCATCGCCTTTGCCTTCGCGCTCGCTACCTTCGGCTATCTGGCGCTCACCACACGCACGCCCATGCTGGTGATGGTGGGGCGGCTCGACGAGGGCATGAGCCACCTCATCCTGCTGGCTGTGCCGCTGTTCATCTTCCTCGGCGCGCTCATCGAGATGACGGGCATGGCCAAGGCCATGATCGCCTTTCTCGCCAGCCTCCTCGGCCATGTGCGCGGCGGCCTCTCTTACGTGCTCATCGGCGCCATGTATCTGGTCTCGGGCATCTCCGGCTCCAAGATCGCCGACATGGCCGCCATCGCTCCCATTCTCTTCCCGGAGATGAAGGCGCGCGGGGCGAAGGAAGGCGATCTCGTGGCCCTGCTCTCCGCCACGGGGGCGCAGACGGAGACGATCCCGCCCTCCATCGTGCTCATCACCATCGGCTCGGTCACGGGCGTCTCCATCGCCGCGCTGTTCACCGGCGGGATGGTGCCGGCCCTCGTGCTCGGCCTGTGCCTGTGCACGGTGGTGTGGCGGCGCTACCGCAACGAGGATCTGAGCCACATCCGCAAGTCCGCGTGGCGGGAGATTGGCAAGCTCGCCATCGTCGCTCTGCCGGCCATCGCCTTGCCCTTCGTCATCCGCGCGGCGGTGGTGGAGGGGGTGGCAACGGCCACCGAGGTCTCCACCATCGGCATCGTCTATGCGGTGCTGGCGGGCCTCCTCATCTACCGGCGCTTCGACTGGCGGCGCATCCGGCCGATGCTCATCGAGACGGCCTCGCTGACCGGCGCCATCATCTTCATCGTCGGCTGCGCCACAGCCATGGCCTGGGGCCTCACCCAGTCCGGCTTCTCCCGCAATCTGGCGCAGGCCATGGCGGGGATCCCGGGCGGCGCCTATGGCTTCCTCGCCGTCTCCATCGTGGCCTTCATCATCCTCGGCAGCGTGCTGGAGGGCATTCCGGCCATCGTACTGTTCGGCCCGCTGCTGTTCCCCATCGCCAAGGCGGCGGGGGTGCATGAGGTGCACTATGCGATGGTGGTCATCTTCGCCATGGGCATCGGCCTCTTCGCTCCACCCTTCGGCGTTGGCTATTACGGCGCCTGCGCCATCTCCAAGATCCAGCCGGACGAAGGCCTCAAGCACATCTGGGGCTATGTGGCGGCGCTGCTCGTCGGCCTCGTCCTCGTCGCGGCCATTCCGTGGCTGTCCATCGGCTTCCTGTAATCTTCCGATCAATAGAGGTGCGTCATGAGCCGGTTTTTCGGCGATATCCGGCAGGCCGGATATGTGGTGAAGGATATCGAAGCGGCGATGGATTACTGGAGCCGGGTGCTCGGCATCGGGCCGTGGTTCTATAATCCGCGCGTTCCCATCGTGAACTACACCTATCGCGGTGAGCGCTACGAGGTGCACAATTCCGTCGCCCTCGCCAATTCCGGCCCGTTGCAGATGGAACTCATCCAGTGCCGCAACGACGCCCCCTCCATGTATCGCGACTTCCTGCAGGCGGGGAACACCGGCCTTCAGCACGTCGCTTACTGGACGGAAAATTATGACGCGGACCTCGCCCGCCTCATCGCGCAGGGCTTCAAGCCGGTGATGGGCGGCGAGGTGGGCGAGAAGGGGCGCTTCATCTATTTTGACACCGAGTATCATCCCGGCACGGTCATCGAACTGTCCGAGGTGGCGGGGCCGAAGGGCAAGCTGTTCAAGATGATCCGCGAAGCCTCCGAGGGCTGGGATGGCACCGATCCCGTGCGGCCCTTCCCCGATCTCTCCACCCTGTGAGGCGGTGATGCAGCGCTTCGAGGCGAGCTACCTCATCGAGACGCCGCTCGACCCGGCGAAGGTGGCGGAGGTGATGGCGGGCGAGCAGTCCAGCGGCACCTTCACCCGCGTGCATGGCGAGACGGACGAACTGCGCGCCCGCTCGCGGGCCGAGGTGCTGTCGGTGGTCGATCTCGGCACCAGTGACACGCCGAGCCTGCCCAATGCCTATCTTGAGCGTCGCGGCGTCGCGGGCCCCTACCGGCGCGCGCGCATCCGCCTCGCCTTTCCGGTGGCGAATGTGGGCGCGAACCTGCCGACGCTGGCGGCGACTGCGGCGGGCAACCTGTTCGATCTCGGCGAGGTGACGGGGCTGCGGCTGGAGAGCCTGAGCCTGCCGGACGCCTATCGCCGCGCCTTCGACATGCCCCGGCAGGGGCTGGCCGGCACCCGCGCGCTCACCGGCGTGGAGACTGGCCCGCTGGTGGGCTCCATCATCAAGCCGAACGTCGGCCTCTCCGCCGAGGAGACAGGCGAACTCGCCGGCCAATTGTGTGCGGCGGGGCTCGATTTCATCAAGGATGACGAAATCTGCGCCAACCCCTCCCATGCGCCCTTGGCCGAGCGCGTGCCGGCGGTGATGCGGCGGGTGCGCGATCACGCCGAGCGCACGGGCAAGAAGGTGATGGTGGCCTTCAACATCACCGATGAGACGGACGCTATGCGCCGCCATGCGGACCTCGTGGCGCGCGAAGGCGGCACCTGCGTGATGGCGAGCCTCAACTGGTGCGGCTTCTCCGCCATCCAGACCCTGCGGCGGAGCACGGATCTGGCCCTGCACGGGCACCGCAACGGCTATGGCGCGCTCTCCCGCGCGCCTCTGCTGGGCGTTGGTTTTCAGGCCTATCAGGTGCTCTGGCGTCTCGCGGGCGTGGATCACATGCATGTGCATGGGCTCAAGGGGAAATTCGCGCAGGAAGACGCCGAGGTGATCGAGAGCGCGCGGGACTGCGTGACGCCCCTCTCTTCCACCGAGGACGATCGGGTGATGCCCGCTTTCTCCTCCGGCCAGTGGGCCGGCACCGTGCCCGCCACTTATGCGGCCACCGGCCATGCGGACCTGCTCTTCATGGCCGGCGGCGGCATCATGGCCCATCCGGATGGGCCTTCTGCGGGCGTCGCGAGCATCCGCGAGGCCTGGGAAGCTGTCATGGCCGGGGAGGGGTTGCCCGAGGCGGCGCCGCGCGCTCCCGCGCTCGCCAAGGCGCTCGCCTTCTTCGGCTCTGGAGCCTGAAGCCGATGGCGCCGCGCTACGGCTGGTATGGCGACGATTTCACGGGGGCCAGTGACACGCTCGCCGTGCTGGCCCAGCGCGGGCAGAAGGCGCTGCTGTTTCGCGGCCTTCCGACAGCCGCCCAGCTTGAGCGGGCGGGGCCTCTCGATGCGGTGGGCATCGCCGGGGCCTCGCGCGCCATGGCCCCCGCCGAGATGACAACGGAACTGGCGCCCGTGGGGGCCTTCTTCGCCGCCCTCGGCGTGCGGGTGATGCACTACAAATGCTGCTCCACCTTCGACAGCGCGCCGCACGTGGGCAGCATCGGCCGTGCGGTCTCCGTGCTGGCGCCGGCCTTTCCCAATGTCTTCCGGCCGATTGTCGGCGGCCAGCCGAACATCGGGCGCTATTGCGTCTTCTCCAACCTCTTCGCGGCGGCGGGGACGGGGGGCGAGGTGTTCCGCATCGACCGCCACCCCACCATGAGCGTGCACCCTGTGACGCCGATGGGCGAGGGCGATCTCCGCCAGCATCTGCGGGCGCAGGGGCTGACGGTGGCCGGCCTGCACCATCCGGCCTATGGCGAAGATGAAGCCTCCCTCGACGCCCGCCTCGCGGCGCTTCTCGACGAAACGCCCGATGCCGTGTTGTGCGACATTTCCGGTCTAGAAGACCTCGCCCCGGTGGGGCGGCTGATCTGGCAGGCAGCCGAGCACCAGCCGCTTCTGGCGGTGGGCGCCAGTTCCGTCGCGCAGGCGGTTTGCGCCCATTGGGGCGCCGACCCGATGCCATCCGCCCCGCTGCGGCCGGCCGAGGGGCCGGTGTTCGTTCTGGCGGGCAGCCTGTCGCCCGTCACGCGCCGGCAGCGCGAGTTGGCGGCTTCATATCGCAAGGTTCAGCTCGACGCGGCGCGGCTCGCCGACGATCCGGGCTATGTGGCCGCGCAGGCCCAGGCCATCGGTGCGCATCTGCGCGCCGGCGTCTCGGTACTCGGGACCACGGCGCCGGAGGGCGAGGCGTTGGAAGCGAACCTGCCGCCCGCGCAGGTGGCGGCTGCGACGGCGGCGTTTCTCAACGCCGTGCTTGCGCAGCACCCGGTGAAGCGGCTGGGCATCGCGGGGGGCGACACGTCCAGCCGAGCGGTGCAGGCGCTGGACCTCTGGGGCCTCAGCTATCTCTCGGCGCCCGCGCCCGGCGTCGCCTTCTGCCGCGTGCACAGCGACGCGCTAGCCCTTGATGGGCTCGAACTGATGTTGAAGGGCGGCCAGATGGGCACGCCAGACCTGCTCGAGCGCTTGCTCCACGGCGGCTGATGAGCTCCTTGCGTCGGAAACCTCCAATATGGCTAAGCTTGCGATTGACTCAAACAATCCAACGATCTATGGATCGTTTAGTTCAGCAAGGGGTTCAGTCACGTGCTTCGGGAGTTGACGGAGGCGCAGATGGCCGCCGCCGCGACCATGTTCGCAGCGCTGGCAGATCCGGCGCGGCTGGCGCTTCTCGTCCATCTGGCGCAGGGGGAGGCTTCGGTTTCGGAGCTCACCAGTGCGCTGGGCGACCGGATGACCACCATCTCCGCCCGCCTGAAGGTCCTCCACACGGCGCGTCTCGTGGGGCGCAGGCGGGTGGGCAAGTCCATTCTGTACCACCTCGCGGATGATCATGTGCTCGCGCTCGTCCGGAGCGCGGTCGATCATGCGTGCGAGGATCACTGACACGCGCAGGGAGAGAAACCATGTCCGAGTGCAAGGTTCATCACGATCATCCCCACCAGCATGGTCCCGGCTGCGGCCACACCGGCATCCGCCACGGCGACCACGTGGACTATCTCCATGACGGCCATCTGCACCACATGCACGGCGACCATGTCGACGAGCATGTGATTGAGGTGAGCGAGACCAATCCGGTCCGCTGCACGCCCGATCATCACTGCGCGGGCCACGAGCCCGGCCATGTGCACGGCCCCGGCTGCGGCCACGAGGCGGTGCCGCATGGGGACCACATCTGCTACCTTGTGGACGGCCATCTGCATTATCCCCACGGGGATCATTGCGACGACCATGGCCCGGTCGAGGTGGTGCAGGGCTGAGGCTTCGTGCAGGACAGCCGCCGCATCAGGCCGCAGCTGGCACCTCGACGCCCGCGGCCCGGAGCGCTGCCGATAGGGCCGCGCTCTCGCGCGCGTCGCAGGGCGGTTGCGGCGGGCGCACCAGGTCATTGCCGAGCCGGCCCAGCAGCTTGAGGCAGGTCTTCAGCCGCGCGGTGGCGCGACCGCCCGGCGCGTCGCGATAGATCGCGACGGAGAGCGGATAGAGCTGCTCGTGCACCAGCCGCGCTTTGGCCCAGTCGCCTGCCGCCGCGGCGTCCCACAGGGCGACCACCAACTCGGGCACGACGGCCGCAAGGCTCACCTGGCTGCCGGCGCTGCCGATCACGTAGCTGGTCAGAAGGTGCTCGTCGCCCGAGCCGAGCACCGCGAAGCCCGGGCGGCGCGACTGGATGAGACGCAGGTTCTCCTCATAGGCCGCGACTTCCCAGCTGCCATCTTTGATGGCGACGAAGCGCGGATCGTCGATGAGGCGGGAGAGCACGTCGGAGGAATAGGACATGGCTCCCGCGCCCACCGGCGCTCCATAAAGCATCAGCGGCAGGCTGGTTGCATCCGCGATCAGGCGGTGATGGAGCAGGGTGCATTCGTCCGCATGGCCGAGCGCCCAGCTGTTGGGCGGGAAGACCAGCAGGCCATCGGCCCCCGCCGCCGCCATCTCCGCTGCCTCGCGGGCGGCCTCCAGGCTCGATTCGTGGTTCACGCCCGAGACCAGCAGGCAGTCCTTCGGGGCGACCGTGCGGGCGATTTCCACCACCCGGCGCTTCTCGGCCAGCGACAGCACGAAGTTCTCGCCCGCATGGCCGTTGATGAGCAGGCCACGAATGCCCTTTACGCGGGTCACGGCACCGATGTGGGCGGCGAGCGCATCCTCGTCCATGGAAAAGTCGGCGCGCATGGGCACCACGGTGGCCGCATGAATGCCGGACAGGCGCTGGACGAAGGTTTCAGTCATTGCGGGCCTCGGAAATGGCGCTTGGCGCGAGCAAACGATCGATGGGGAACAAGGGCAAAGCGGGTTCGCGACCCAGAATGCGGTCCGCCAGCAGGCGGGCGATGTAGGGGCCGCTCGTGTAGCCGGAATGGACACTGCCGCAGACATAGGCGTCCGGAATGCCAGGGATGGGGCCGGCGGCGGGCAGCGCGTCCGCCGTCTCCGCCTCCAGCCCCGCCCAGGCGCGGGCAACGCGGGCCGCCTTAAGGTCCGGAATGGCGTGGCAGGCGAGGCGGACATTGCCGACGATCCGGTCCGGCAGCAGTTCCACGCCGCCACGTTCGCGATCGCCCAGGCCCTGCCAGCCGCCGCCGATCACGACCGTGCCGTGCGGATATTGCTTCAGCGACAGCAGGCCGTTGGCGATGCCGACGACCGTGCGCATCACCGGGCGCACGCGCTCGGTCACCACCAACTGGTTGATGAGCGTCTTGATCGGCAGGCGGATGCCGAGCCACGCCATCATGGGCTCGATCCAGACCCCACCCGCCAGCACGATGCGCTTGGCACGGACGACGCCCTGCGCCGTCTGCACCGCGAAGCCGCCATCCTCCCGCGTGATGCCGGAGGCGGGGGTGTTCTCCTTCAGGTCCACGCCCGCCTCGATCAGGGCGCGGCGGAAGGCAAGGCCGGTCAGGTAGGCATTGGCATAGCCGTCCACCTTGCAATAGCCGGCAACCCGCACCTTGTCCGAGACGCCGGGCTCCACCGCCAGCGCCCTTGCGCCGCTGATGAGTTCGATGGGCGCGCCCGCTTCCCGGCGCTTGCCAGCCCGGAAAGAGAGGAGTTCCTCCTCCTGCTCGGTGAAGGCCAGCGAGAGGCCGTCGCAGACCACGACGCCCACATCGTGCCCCAGCCATTCGCGGGCGCTTGCCCACATGGCATGGGCTTGCAGGGCATAAGGGATGAGCGCCACGCGGGTCATCTGCATGGTCAGCGTGCCGGCATTGACGCCGGAGGCCTCGCGGCAGAGCGGGCCGCGCTCGATGAGCGTGACCTTCATGCCCCCACGGGCGGCGAAGAGAGCGACGGTGGAGCCGTGGACACCGCCGCCGATGACTGCGAGATCGTGCATCATAGGGGGGCCGGGGGCGGGATCGGGATATCGGAATAATCGAAGCTGCCGAGCAGGTCGGCGAGCGGCACTGGCCGTAGGGGCGGGCGGGCGGTGAAGGTGCCCACCTCTTCCCGCGAGCCCACCTTTGCCGCGAGAATCTCCGCCGCCACATCGCCGCAGAAGCGGCCCTGGCAGGGGCCCATGCCGCAGCGGGTGAATTGCTTGAGCTGGTTCATGTCATGCGCGCCGTCCGCATAAGCGGACTCGATGTCGGCGCGGGTCACGTCCTCGCAGCGGCAGACGGTTGTCTCCGGAGGGATGGCAGCCACCTGCGCCGGGCGCAGGGCCATCATGTCGGCCATGGCGTCGGAGAAAGCGCGGGCCTTGGCGATGGCCTCGCGCGTCGGGGCCGCAGCGCTGGCGAAGGCGGCGGGGGACAGCGCGCCCGCATCGTGCGCGCAGGCAAGGCCGGCGAGCCGGCCGGCTGCTTCCGCCACGAGCGCGCCGCGCAGGCCCACGCCGTCGCCGCAGGCATAGAGGCCGTTCAGGCTGGTGCGGCCCTCCGCATCGAGTTTCGGCACGAAGCCGCCCCGCTGCCAGTCGAAGGCCTGCGCCACCCGGAAGAGGCGTGGCACCTCGGCACCGGGCACAAGGCCGTGGCCGACGCAGAGGGCATCGGCCTCCATCACCCGTTCCGGCCCGGCGATAAAGGCGCCCTCTGCATCCACGGGCGCGAGGCGGACGCGGGAGAGGGCGTCATCGCCTTCGGCTGCGCGTACGCCATGGCGGAAGAGCACAGGCACGCGTGCGCCCCCGATCTTCAGCGCCCAGCCTGCACCGCGCGCCAGAAGGCGCGGCTGCGAGGCGAGGGCTGGGAGGGCGCGCAGCCAGTCGGAAGGACCGGCGAGGTCGGCGATGGCGGCAATGGTGCCGCCCCCCTTGAGCACGCCCGCGGCGACGGCCGCCAGCAGCGGCCCGCAACCGGCGATCACCACCCGCTGACCGGGCAGGACACCGTGGGACTTCAGAAGCACCGTCGCGGCCGCAAGACCGATCACGCCGGGCAGCATCCATCCCGGAAAGGGCACCACGCGCTCATGCGCGCCGGTGGCGGCGATGAGGCGCGGTGCCTCCACATGCTCGTTACCGTCCGGTCCCACCGCATCGACACGGAAATGACTGCCGACGGACCAGACGGTGCGGCCGAGGCGGCACTCCACCGCCGAGGCGGCGAGCCGCGCGCGCAACGCATCGCCGCTCGAAAGCTCCGGCGAGGACGGCATGCTCAGGCCCGGTAAAGGCGCCCGCCAGACCTGTCCGCCGGCCTCCGGCTGCTGGTCGAACAGCGCCACCCTGAGACCGGATTCGGCGGCGGCGAGCGCCGCATTGGCACCGGCCGGGCCGGCACCGAGAATGATGACGTCGTGGCTCACAGCACGCCCCGCCGCTCGACGGCCATGCCGGGACGCACCGGCGTCAGGCAGGCCTGGCGCAGCACGCCATCCACATGCAGCGCGCATTCCTGGCACACGCCCATATGGCAGAAGGCGCCGCGCACGCCGCCCGCATGAGGGCTCTGGCGCAGGCGCAGGAGGCCGTGGCGGGCGAGCGCCGTTGTCAGCATCTCGCCCTCGCGGGCGCGCAGCGCCGCGCCGTCCACGGTGATCGTCACCGTGGCACGCGCATCGCTTACACCGCCCAGTGTTGCTGCCGTCATGAGGTGTTCGTTCCCATCCACCGATCCCGTCGGGAGGTGGTGATTTGGACTTTACAGACAGCGAGTTTGTATACAAATTGTCCACCGTTTGGCAACGGGAAGTCGCAAAACAGGCGACGCCGGCCGGGACCCAGAGGTTGGAGAACACGCATGCTGAAGTCTTTGCTCGCTGCCGGCGCGATCGCGGTGGCGCTCGCCGGGGCGCTGGTGCCGAAGGCGGCCGAGGCGCGCACGCTCGATGAGATCATGAAGTCCGGCGTCATCCGCGTCGGCGTCAATCCGACCTTGCCGCCGCTCGGCAAGTTCGACGACAAGAACGAGATCGTCGGTTTCGACGTGGATTATGCGGGCGAGATCGCCAAGCTGCTCGGCGTGAAGCTTGAAGTGGTGCAGGTGGGCTCGCCCGACCGCATTCCCTTCGTCACCGCCGGCAAGATCGACTTCGTCATGGGCGCCATGACGCGCAACACCGACCGCGCCAAGGTGATCGACTTCACCGTTCCGGTGCACACCGAGGTGCTGGGCGTGCTCACCACCAAGGCCAATACCTTTACCGATTGGCGGCAGTTCGATGATCCGTCCGTCACCTTCGTGCAGGTGCGCGGCTCGACCCCGGTGAAGTTCATCGAGGAGAACCTGCCCAAGGCCAAGGTGACCCTGCTGGACAACTATCCCGACGCGGTGCGCGCGCTGGCGCAGGGCCGTGGGACGGCGATGATCGACGTGATCGACTTCATGGGCGAGCACATGTCCAAGCACAAGGTGGACTGGCGCATCGTGGAGACGCCCATCGACGTCTATTACTGCAGCCTCGGCGTCGCGAAGGGCTCCACGGGCCTCAAGGACTGGCTGAACGTTGCGATTTTCGACCTATATCGCAAGGGCAAGACCGAGGCGCTCTGGAAGAAGTGGTTCGGCATGGACATGATCAAGCCCGTGGGCGCCCAGCCGTTCTTCTGATCTGACCGCTCTCCCGTCCCGGGCCAGCGCCTTGCGCTGGCCCTTCATCCTGCCGACGCGGTTCCATGTCCTATACGCTGCAGTTCGGCCAGATATGGCCTTATCTCCCTCGCCTGCTGGAAGGCGCCGTGATCTCGCTGCAGATCGCGGTGCTCGCTTTCTGCGGCGGTCTCTTCATCGGCACGCTGTGCGCGGCGATCCGCTCGTTCGGGCCGCGCTGGCTCGCGCGCATCGTCGGCGTCTATGTGGTGTTCTTCACCAACACCCCGCAACTGGTGCAGATCTATTTCCTCTATTTCGCCTTGCCGGACAGCGGCATCCTGCTCTCCTCCTTCGCTGCCGTCGTGATCGGCATGACGCTGAACGCCGGGGCCTATCTCACCGAGATCCAGCGCGCAGGCTTCGAGAGCCGCCGCGTCTCGGAGATGGAGGCGGCCGAGGTGATGGGCTTCTCGCGCCTCCAGCAGATCCGATACGTGATCCTGCCGCATGTGGCGCGGGTGCTGTTTCCGCCGCTCTCCAACCAGTTCATCATCGTGACGCTCGGCACCTCCATGGCCGCCGTCTTCGGGGTCGAGGAACTGACCGGCGAGGCCTTCAACATCAATTCCCAGACCTTCCGCTCCATCGAGATCTTCTCCGTCACGGCCGGCATCTATGTGGTGCTGACGCTGGCTGCCTCGCTGCTGCTCGCCTTTGCAGGCCGCACCTTCTTCCGCGCCCGCACGGAGCTGATCTGATGTGGAGCCAGATCGTCGAAGAGTGGCCGCGCTTCGCCACCTATTACAACCTCATCTTCATCGCCAAGGCGGCAGGGACTACGCTCGCACTGTCCGCGCTGGGCTGCATCCTCGGCAGCCTCATCGGCCTTGGGCTCGCGGTGACGCGGGTGACGCGGGCGCGATGGCTGCTGCCGCTGCGCCTCGTCACGCTGGTGTTCACCGAGGTGTTCCGCCGCGTGCCGTTCCTCGTCACGCTCATGCTCTGCTTCTTCGCCTTCCAGGCGACGGGCTACGACATTCCCCTGTTTGTGGTGGCGGCGGTTTCGGTGACGATGATCGCCGGCGCCTTCCTCGGCGAGATCATCCGCGGCGGCTTCAATTCCGTGCACCGGAATCAATGGGAAGCGGCGGAGACGATGAACTTCTCGCTCATCGACACCATCCGCCTCGTGGTGCTGCCGCAGGCGTGGCGCATCGTGCTGCCGCCGGCCTTCGGCTTCTTCGTCATGTTCATCAAGGACACGGCACTGGCCTCGCAGATCGGCGTCATCGAGCTGACCTATGTGGGCAAGGTCCTGAACAACAAGGGCTTCTCCGCCGCGCTCAGCTTCGGCGTGATCCTCATCGTCTACTTCCTCATTTCCTACCCGCTGTCGCGCCTCGGCGCGCATCTGGAGGCGCGTCTTGCATCATCTCGACATCGCCGGGCTTGAGGCCCGCTACGGCGAACACACCGTCCTTTCCGGCATCGACATGACCGTCGGCCGGGCGGATGTCATCGGCCTCATTGGCCCGTCCGGCTCGGGCAAGAGCACCATCCTGCGCGTGCTGATGGGCCTGCTGCCGCCGGTGGGGGGCACGGTGAAGCTCGATGGCGAGGCGGTGAACTATGCGGACGCCGGGCAGGTGCGCCGCCTGCGGGACCGCATCGCCATCGTGTTCCAGCAGTACAACCTGTTCCAGAACATGAGCGTGCTGGAAAACGTCTGCGTTGCGCCCATCAAGATCAAGAAGCGCCCCCGCAAGGAGGTGGAGGAAGAAGCCCGCGAACTCCTCGCCAAGGTCGGGCTCGGCGACAAGCTGAAGCGCTATCCGGATGAGCTGTCCGGCGGCCAGCAGCAGCGCGTCGCCATCGTGCGCGCGCTGGCGCTGCATCCTGAAATCCTGTTGCTGGATGAGGTGACGGCGGCGCTCGATCCGGAGCTGGTGTCGGAGGTGCTCGACACCATCCGTCTCCTGGCGAAGGAGGGCATGACGATGCTCATCGTGTCGCACGAAATGGCCTTCATCCGGGAGGTCGCCTCACGGGTGGTGTTCATGGCGGGCGGTCGCATTGTCGAAACCGGCGCACCCGCCCAGATCTTCGATGCTCCGGCTGAGGCCCGGACTCGGGATTTCGTCTCCAAGATCCTGCGCCACTGACCATGGCGCAGGCGGAAGCGGCGCCGGTACCCGTGGCGACATCCTGGGTGGCGGTGCCGATGATGCTCGGCGCCATGCTGTGCCTGACGCTGCTCGATTCGCTGCTCAAGCACCTCGCGGCCACGAACCCCGTGGGCCCGCTCGTCTTCTTCCGCAATCTGGTGCAGGTGAGCGTGCTGCTCATGGTGGCGCGGGCGGCGGCTCCGGAAGCGCTGCGTACACCCCAGCTCGGCCTTCACCTCTCCCGTGGGGCGTGCCTCTTTGCGACGACGGTGCTCATCACCCTCGCGCTCACGCACCTGCCCATGGCACAGACCTATGCGCTGACTTTTTCAGCGCCGCTGATGGCGACCCTGCTGGCGCTGGTGTTTCTCGGGGAGCGGCCGAAGGCGGCCCAGTGGGCTTGCATGGCGGCGGGTTTTGCGGGGGTGCTTATCGCCCTTGACCCGTCCGCTGCCCTGTCGCTGGCCCTTCTGCTGCCGCTGGCGCAGGCGGCGGCGAACGCGGTGTTCTATGTGCTGACGCGCTATGCCGGGCGACGGGAGGGGGCGTTGGCCCTGGTCCTGTGGGCGGGCGTCGGGGCGCTCACCGTCAGTGCCGTCGGCCTTATGGCCTTCCAGCCCATGGCGCTCAGGACGTGGCTGCTGCTGGGTCTGGCGGGCCTGCTCGGCACCTGTGGCCAGTTGCTCATGGCGGGTGCCTTCCGCCGGGCTTCGACGGCGGTCGTCTCGCCGCTCGTCTATTCGCAGATCGTGTGGGCGATGCTGCTCGGCTTCGTGCTGTTCGACGAGGTGCCGTCCATGAGCTCCATCGTCGGCGGTCTTGTGGTCGCGGCAAGCGGAATCGGCGTGGTGCGCTTCAGCCGCCTGCGCTGAGGGCCTCCGGCGCAGGGCACCGGAAGCCATCTGAACTCAGCTCGCCGTCGTCGGCGCGGCGCCGGGGGCAGCGGGGCGGCCACCACGTCCGGCGGCTTCCTTGGGCTTGCCGCGGCGCTTCGGGGCAAGGCCCTCGCGCTGGGCCGTCTTGCGCGCCGCCTTGCGGGCGCGGCGAACGGCTTCCGCCATCTCGCGGGTGCGGCGCTCGGACGGCTTCTCATAGGCCTTGCGCTGCTTCATCTCGCGGAAGATGCCTTCGCGCTGCATCTTCTTCTTCAGCACCCGCAGGGCTTGGTCGATATTGTTGTCGCGCACCAGAACTTGCATGAAGGATGACCTCGTTTCCGGCACTTGGCCGCGCAGGAGGAGAGGGGCCGCACAAGGGGCGCGGCCTTTCGTCAAAGAAAAGCCCCGCCTCCACGGCGGGGGCGGGGCTCTTGGGTCCGGTTCACCGCGCTTCGGCCGTCCGCGCATCCGCGATCGGCAGGAGCCTGGTGTGATCCGAAGCGCTCGTCAGGGAACGAGCGTGAGGTTCGAGGCCGAGCTCTTGCCGCTGCGCTTGTCGGCGACGAGGTCATAATTGACCTTCTGGCCTTCGCGCAGGGGCGGCAGGCCGGCGCGCTCAACCGCGCTGATGTGGACGAAGGCATCCGCGCCGCCGTCATCGGGAGCGATGAAGCCGAAGCCCTTCTCGGGGTTGAACCATTTGACGGTTCCCGTAGTCATGGGAAACCCTTTCCAGAAAGAATAGAACGTCACGCCACGCAAGTTGCGTGGCCGTCGAAGGATGATTTTCGGAGGGATATCGTCAGCGGCGCGCCACATGTGGGGGCGCAAAGCCAAGTCGTCTGACCGTCTATCGACACGACTCATGATGGACGCCGAGGCCGCACAAGTCAAATTTTATCGGGTCGGCGGGCCGAAAGCCCCGGTAGATAAAGGTTTTGACTGAAGGACGATCCGCGTTTTCTCGCACCCACTGTGGCGCCATCTGAAAAGCCGGCGAGGTGCGAAGCTATCGCACCGTGTCGATGGTGTGCTTGCCGAGGCTGCGCAGATGGTGGGCGACCGTGCGGCGGGCGGCCTTGGCGTCATCCTGCTCCAGCGCTTCGACGATCTGGAGATGTTCGGCCGAATCGGCCTCCAGCCGGTCCGCGAGGCTCGAAATCTCGAACAGGCGCGTGGTGACGCGCAGGGTCCGGATCAAGCCCGCCAGCACCTGATTGCCGCAGTTGCGCGCATAAAGCTCGTGCAGATTGTCGTCCGAACGCCAGTGGGCGTCCGTGTGGTAGGGCACGGCGGTACGCAGGGCGTTGATCTCTGCGCGCACGCTGGCGAGTTCCCCGAGCGGGATGCGGCCGGCGGCGAGCGCCGCCGCCTCGGGCTCGAGAATCTCGCGGACCTTGAGGCTCTGGAGATATTCCTTGAGGTCCACGTGCCGCACCAGGAAGGAGCGGCCCGTGCCCTTGATCACGAGACCCTCGCCTTCGAGGCGCTGCAAGGCCTCCCGCAGCGGCGTGCGGGAGATGCCCAGTGTTTCGGCCAGACGCTGCTCAACGATGACCTCGCCCCCGCGCAGGCGGCGGTGGCGGATCATCTCGGAGACCGCGTTATAGGCGAGATTGGAGAGGTTGATCCCAACAATCCGCCCGCCCTCGCGGCCCTGAACCTCGTCTGTGCCGGTGTCGCTCATGCTAGGCGTTCCTGCGTCACGAGGCTACGGGATCGCGCTGGACCGCGAAGGGCGACTTGGCACGCGAAAGGTGCTGGCCGAGGCCCTTCTGGCCCACCACTTCTCCGTCGCGGGCCACCGTCTTGCCCCGCAGCAGCGTGTGCACGGGCCAGCCGGTGATCTCGATCCCCTCGTAAGGGGTGTAATCGGCGCCGTCGCGGATGAGATCGTGGGTCAGGGTCTGCGTCTTCGTCGGATCCCAGATGGCGATGTCCGCGTCGGCACCCACCGCAATGGTGCCTTTGCGGGGGTAGAGGCCATAGGTCTTCGCCGGATTGGTGGCGGTGACGGCGACGAAGCGCTCCAGATCGATCCGCCCCTTCATCACGCCTTCCGAGAACAGAACTGGCAGGCGGGCGCCGACGCCGGGAATGCCATTCGGCACCCAGCGGAAGGAGGTGCGGCCCTTGGGCGTGAGCTTGCCCTGCGGGTCGTCATAGCGGAACGGGCAATGGTCGGAGGAGAAAATGGTGAACACGCCCGTGCGCAGGCCTTCCCAGCAGGCCTCCTGGCTCTCGGTGTCGCGCGGCGGCGGCGAGCAGACGTATTTCGCGCCTTCCATGCCGAGGCCGTCGAGATCCTTCTCGGTGAGCACCAGATACTGCGTGCAGGTCTCGCCGAGCACGGTGAGGCCCTTGTTCTGCGCCCAGCGGATCTGCTCCATGGCCTCGCGATTGGAGACGTGGACGATCATCACCGGCACGTCCACCAGCTCCGCAAGCGAGATGGCACGATGGGTCGCTTCGCGCTCCACC
Source organism: Azorhizobium sp. AG788 (assembly GCF_004364705.1). NCBI lineage: Bacteria > Pseudomonadati > Pseudomonadota > Alphaproteobacteria > Hyphomicrobiales > Xanthobacteraceae > Azorhizobium > Azorhizobium sp. AG788. Next base: position 756,192 of record NZ_SOBM01000002.1, on the reverse strand, counting down.
GCGATGGGGCGCGAGGTGGCGTGGAAGCGGGGCGCCGTCTGGCCGCGCTTTTCCAACTGTTCAGTCAGGAAGCGGATGGCGTCGTAATTTTCCGCGTGGACCATGACGAGAGCGCCGGTGTCGCGGGCCACCGACATCACGTCGAGAATCTCGCGGTCCTTCAGGGCAAGGCCCTCATAGGTCATGAAGATCTTGAAGGAGGTGTAGCCGTCCTCCACCAGTGCCGGCAGTTCCTGGCCCAGCACCTGCTCGGTGGGGTCGGAAATGATGAGGTGGAAGCTCACGTCCACATGGCATTCGCCATCGGCCTTGGCGTGGTAATCCTTCAACGCAGCGCGTAGGCCCTGGCCCTTCTCCTGGAGGCAGAAGGGCATCACCGTGGTGGTGCCGCCGAGGGCCGCGGAGCGGGTGCCGCTTTCGAAGTCATCCGCCATCACGATGCCCTCGCCGGAGGGCTGGGCGATGTGGACATGGGCGTCGACGCCGCCGGGCAGCACGAGCTTGCCGGTCGCGTCGATCACCTCATCCGCGCCGGTGAGGCCGGAGCCGAGGGCGACGATCTTGCCGTCCTTGATGGCGACGTCGCAGAGAATGCGGTCCGAGGCGGTGACGACGGTGCCGCCGGAAATGATGGTATCGTAGAGAGCCATGGCGCTGTGTCTTCGGTCTAGGAGAACCAGACCGTATACACTTCGTGCGCAGAATGCATCCCTTCTGGCGCAGCGTACAGCGCCACAAAACAAGACTGCCACAGACTGCGGGGCGCTCCGTTTCCGAAGCGCCCCGCATCCCGCGGCAGGAAGGGAGGGAAGGAAACCGGTCGTCGATCAGACGGTCTGGGGCAGTTCCGCAACGGCGCCGGTGCTTTCGACCGCCGGACGCTCCGTGGGCTTGCCCTGCGCCAGTTCGGCGAGGAGGACGGAGCGGTCGCATTCGCCGTCCCAGATGGCGATGACGATACAGGCGACCATGTTGCTCACAAGGCTGGTCAGGGCCCGGGCTTCCGACATGAAGCGGTCGATGCCGGCGATAATCACCACGCCCGCCACGGGCACCGTGTCCGGCATCGCCGCCAGCGTCGCCACGAGGGCGGCGAAGCCGCTGCCCGTGACACCAGCGGCGCCCTTGGACGTCAGCAGCATCACGAAGATCATGGAGCCGACCTGCCAGGCGCTCAGATGGATATCCATGGCCTGCGCCAGGAACAGCGAGGCGAGCGTCAGATAGATGGCCGTGCCGTCGAGATTGAAGGAATAGCCGAGCGGCAGGGTGAGGCCGACCGAGCCCTTGGAGCAGCCGAGGCGTTCCAGCTTGTAGAGCACAGCGGGAAGCACGGGCTCGGTGGACGAGGTGCCGAGCACGATCAGCAGTTCCTCGCGGAAGTACCGCAGCAGCCGGAAGAGGCTGAATCCGTGGAACCGCGCCAGTCCCCAGAGGACGACGAAGACGAAGAAACCGCAGGCCACATAGAGCGTGAAAATCAGCAGGCCGAGGTTGCCGATGGTCTTCAGGCCGCTCTTGGCGACGATGAAGGCGATGGCTCCGAAGGCGCCGATGGGGGCAAGCCGCATCATGTAGCCGAAAGCGGCGAACAGGGCGCGGGAGAAGGCTTCGACGCCGCGCAGGAACGGCTCGCCGGACACGCCCGCCTTGCGCAGGCCGAAGCCGGTGATGAGGGCGATGAACAGCACCGGCAGGACCTCGCCCTCCGCGAAGGGCGTGAAGAAGCTGGGCGGGATGATGTGCAGCAGCACGTCCACCGTATCGAGCTTCTTGGCGCCCGCAGCGTAGCGGGCGGCTTCCTTGGCGTCGATGGCATGCACGTCCATGTGCATGCCGGCGCCGGGCTGGATGGTCTCGACCGCGATCAGGCCGGTCATCAGGCCGATGATGGTGAGGCCGTAGAACAAGAGCATGGTCTTGAGCAGCGAGGCGCCGATCTTGCGGTCCGCATGCACGCCGGCCACGCCCACCACGATGGTGCAGAAGACGATCGGCACGATCATCATCTTCACGAGCTTGATGAAGCCATCGCCCAGGGGCTTCGCCATGGGCGCGATCTGCGGGTAGAAGTGCCCGAGCGCGATGCCGGCGGCGACGCCGATCAGCACCTGGACATAAAGCTGCTCGTAGAAGCGCTTCGGCTTTCGCCCGGCGAGGGGCTGTGGCTCTGCATGGGCCGGCATGAACTTTCCTCCGTTGGTCTTCTTTTGCTTGTTCTGCGAGGGCGCTGCGCCGTCAGGCGGCGGCGCGGGCGCCCTCATCTTGGTCGATGCGCGCGAAAACCGCCCCTTCGAACAGCCGCCGCGCCGTCCTGAGGACAGAGATGCGAGGCGTATCGCCCAGCGATTGCTCGATGCGCAGATCGAGACGGCCGGCAGGGTGGCGGATGGACAGCGACGCTGGAGACTGCGCGCCGATCGCCTCGGCCGCAACCGTTCCGGGCGTTGCGGCGGCCATGGCGAGGCCGATGCCGCCGGTCACCGCGAAGGCCTTGTGGCAGCTGTGCGGCATGAAATAGCGGGCGGCGAGCGCCGGTGTCTCCGCCGCGAAGGGTGACAGGATGACGGGCTTCGGGATCACGAGGCCCGAGACATCGCCAAGCCCCATCCGGCGGCCGGCCTCGATGCGGATGGCGTTCAGTCGGTCCATGAAAGGACGGTCCCGGTCGAGATCGACCGGGGCTTCGAGCGCTGTCTTGCCGAGATCGGCGGCCCGCAGGATGACGAGCGGCATGCCGGCATCGACGCAACTCACGGGCAGGCCGTCAATTTCGTCCTGCGCCTGACCCGTCGGCAGCAGGCGCCCGGTCTTGGCGCCGGCCACGTCGAGGAAAGTCATGAGGATGGGCGCCGCCGACCCCGGAACGCCGTCGATGACCGCATCGCCCTCATAGGTCACGCGGCCGCCCGGCGTAGAGACCGTCACGTCGATCAGCTTGCCGGTGTTCACATTGTGCACGCGCGCCGTCGTCGTGCCGGGCGTCGCCGCGATCAGGCCCTGCTCGATGGCGAAGGGCACCACGGCAGACAGCATGTTGCCGCAGTTGGGCGAGGTATCGACCACCCGCTCGGACACCTTCACCTGGGCGAAGAGATAGTCCACCTGCGCACCGGGGCGGGTCGAGGGGCCGACGATGGCGACCTTGCTGGTGAGCGGGTTGCCGCCGCCGATGCCGTCCACCTGAAGCTCATGGCCGGCACCGAGCGCCGAGAGCAGGATTGCGTCCCGCAGCTCAACGTCGGTGGGCAGATCGCTCGAAAGGAAGAACGGACCGCGTGATGTGCCGCCCCGCATCAGAACGCATGGCACCCGAATTGAGGGCATGGACTCTCTCCGAAAGGCGTATCAGTGGGCTTGATTGATGCTATCCTTCACAAAATCGGGCGTTCCGTTAAATGCAAAGATTTCCAGGTTTGATGTGAGATGCGCATCAATTTCGAGTTGCTGGACCTGCGCGCCTTCCTGGCGGTGATTGACCACGGCGGTTTTCACCGCGCGGCCGAGGTGCTGAACCTCTCCCAACCGGCGCTAACCCGGCGGGTGCAGGCGCTGGAGGCGACGGTCGGTGTCCCGCTGCTGGAGCGCACGACCCGACGCGTGGCACTCACCTCGGCTGGCCGTTCCTTCGCGCCGCTCGCCCGCCGGCTCATCGGGGATCTGGAGGAATCGCTGCTCGGCATCGCCGGGGTTGGCGGGCGGCAGGGCGGCCAGATCACGCTCGCCTGCGTGCCCACGGCGGTGGTCTACTTCCTGCCCGAAGCCATCGAGCGCTTCGCCGCCGAATTTCCGCGCATCCGCTTCCGCATCCTGGACCTCTCCGCCAATGACGGGCTGGAGGCGGTGCGCACGGGCGAGGCGGAGTTCGGCATCAATCTGGTGGGCAGTTCCGACCCCGATCTCACCTTCACGCCGCTGATCGAGGATCCCTTCGTGCTGGCCTGTCGCTCCGACCACCGCTTGGCCAAGCTGACTTCGGTCTCATGGAAGGACTTGCAGGGTGAGCCTCTGATCGGCGTGAGCCGGGCAAGCGGCAACCGGCTGACGCTCGAGAATGCGCTGGCCGGGGCGAAGGTGCAGCTCGATTTCCAGTATGAGGTGAACCATCTCGCGACTTCGCTCGGGCTGGTGGAGCGCGGCCTCGGCGTCTCGGTGCTTCCGAAGATGGCGACCCCCAGTGATCACCCGGTCATCGTTACCAAGCCCATCAAGGCGCCGGTCGTGCGGCGCACCATCGGGCTCGTGGAGCGCCGCACCTCGCGGCTGTCTCCGGCGGCCAAGAAGTTCCGCGACATGCTGGTGGAGCACCTGAACCCGTAAGCGATCGGATACGGCACCCGCTTCTTTCAGGTCGCTGCACGGGCGCGTGTCGAGCGAGCGAACAGTTCCGCCACCCAGTCCACGAACACGCGCAGGCGGTTCGAGATGTGCCGGCTGGGCGGGTAGACCACGTGGATGGGCATCGGCTGCGTGTGCCATTCGGGCAGCACGCGCACCAGCGTCCTGGCGTCGAGATGCTCCTGCATCATGAAGATGGGGCACAGGATCACCCCAAGGCCGGCAAGACCAGCCGATATGTAGGCATTGCCGTCGTTCAGGGCCACACTGTAGCGCCCCAGAACCTCGACCTCCTCCGCGCCGCGAATGAAGTCGAAGGCATAATAATGGGCGGTCGTGGCGCTGAAATAGCGCACCATCACATGGTCTTTCTCAAAATCCTTCGGGTGCTGGATTTCCCCGTGACGCGCGATATAGGATGGCGCGGCCGCAGCGGCGAAATTGAGTTCCCCGATCCGCCGCGCGATCAGGCTGGAGTTGCGGATTTCGCCGACCCGGATCACGCAGTCGACATTTTCGCCCACCAGGTCCACCGGCCGGTCGGTGCAGCCGATGTCGATGTGAATCTCCGGATAGCGGGCGAAGAAGTCGGGCAGCGCCGGCATCAGGATGCCAGTGGCGAGCGAGGGCGAAATGTCGATGCGCAGGCGTCCGCGCGGGCAGGTCAGGTTGGTGGACAGTGAGCCATCCAGTTCGTCGACGTCCGTGAGGATGGCGAGCGCGCGTTCATAATAAGCGGCGCCGTCTGGCGTCACCGTCACCTGGCGCGTGGTGCGATGGAGCAGGCGCGTCGAGAGATGCGTCTCCAACTGCTGGATCTGTTTCGAGAGCGTGGCCTTGGGCAGGGCCAGAATGTCCGCCGCGCGGGTGAAGCTGCCGCTCTCCACCACCCGCACGAAGGCGCGCATTGCCGCCAACTGGTCCATGTGCCGCGTCCTCTTTGGGGCTCATTGTCTCCTGACGTGAACAATGAGTTCCCGATTGGCCTGTTTATCAACGGTGCAAGGATAAAATAGGGTCTTCGCATCGCACAAGGCCGCGTCGATGCGGCTGACGGGACCACCGACCATGACCGCTGCCGCTGCCGCTGGGACGCCCTGGCGGGACATCTCCATCGAGACCGGAACCGGCGCCGTGCCGGCGCGGCTCTATGGCCGGCGCGCGGGCCGGGGTCACGTGCCGCTCGTCCTGCATCTGCACGGCGGCGCCTTCATCGGCGGCACGCCGGAGTGCGGCGCCTTCATCGCGGCCCTGCTGGCGGAAGCCGGTGCGGTCGTGGTTTCGGCGGACTATCCGTTGGCCATCGACCATCCCTTTCCCTTCGCGCTCACCGCCGCGCTGGGTGTTCTCACCGCGCTCGCCGGTCGTCGGGCTGCGCTCGCCGGTCGGGGCGCGCCGCTCTATGTGGCGGGCGAGGAGGCGGGGGGCAATCTCGCGGCCGGTCTCGCCATGATGGCACGCGACCAGAAGTCTCCGGTTCTCGCCGGCCAGATCCTTGTGTCACCGATGCTGGATCCGTGCCTCGGCACGGCCTCGATACGCGAGGCCGAGGCGGGGGCGTGCGGATGCAAATATGCGGACGGCTGGCAAGCCTATCTGGGCTCGCCGCAGGCCGCGGACCATCCTTATGCCGCCCCTCTTGCGGCCCGGCGGCTCAAGGGCTTGCCGCCCGCGCTCGTGGTGAGCGCGGAGGATTGCCTGCTGCGCGACGACAGCGTGCGCTATGCGGCCGCGCTGGACGCGGCCGGCGTGCCCGCCGAGATGAATTTGCTGCCGGCGCCGACCGAATGGCCCGACGCTCTCGCCCATCCCTTGGATGCGCTTCCGGCAGATGCCGCGACGGTGCAATCCCGATCCGCCTGTCCGCCCCAGTGGGCGGGGGCGCTCAGAGCGATGTTTGCCCGCTTTTTCGAGACGACGGGTCGCGCCCGGCCGGTCGCCTCGCCGTCTGTTCCCTGAACCGCCCCGCTTTCAGGATTACCCCCGATGACCGCTTCCGTATCCCCGTCCGAGCCGGCTGTGACCGGCGTGTCTGATCCGTCCCCATCCACCCGGTCCTCTTCCCCGTGGCGCCGGCGCCTGCTGCTTGGTGCAGTGGTGCTGGTCGCCATCGGCGCCGGCATCTATGTCGTGCCCTCGGCGCTCAAGCCGGCGGGGGGTGTGGCGTCTGCCGCAGCCCCGGGAAGCCCGCCCCCCGTGCCCGTGGCGGTTGCGACCGTGGAGGCGCGCGATACGCGCCTTTACGAGAGCTTCTCCGGCCGTCTGGAGGCGGTGGAGAGGGTGGAGGTGCGCTCGCGGGTGGCCGGTGCCATCAAGGCTGTTCATTTCCGCGAGGGCGCACTGGTGAAGGCCGGCGACCTCCTCGTGACCATCGACCCCGAGCCCTATCAGGCCGCCCTCGATGAGGCGGATGCGCAGGTGGCCTCGGCAGAGGCCCAGCTCGAACTCGCGCGCAACGAACTGGAGCGCGGTGAGCGCCTGTTCACGAGCCGCACCCTGTCCCAGCGCGACCTCGACGAGCGTCTCAATACGCAGCGGGCCGCCCAGGCCGCCCTGCGGGCGGCGGAAGCCCGGCGCACGGTGGCGCGGCTGAACCTGTCTTACACGCAGGTCCGCGCGCCGGTTGCCGGCCGGGTCGGCAAGTCGGAGATCACGGTCGGCAATCTCATTGCGGCCGGGCCCGGCGCGCAGCTCTTGACCTCCTTGGTTTCCGTCGATCCCATCTATGCCAGCTTCAACGCGGATGAGGCGACGGTCGCCCAGGCCCTCGCCGCCCTCGGCACCGACGCCGACGTGACCGAGCGGCTGGACCGCATTCCGGTGCGGATGACGGCGGGCGGCAATCCGCCGGTGAATGGCGTCATGCAACTGGTGGACAATCAGGTCGACCCGCGCACCGGTACGGTCCGCGTGCGTGCCCGCTTCGCCAATCCGGACGGACATCTTCTGCCGGGCCAGTTCGCCCGCCTCGAGATGGGCCAGCCGCAATCGGCGCCCGCCGTGCTCGTGAGCGAAAGGGCCGTGGGCACCGATCAGGACAAGAAGTTCGTCTTCGTGGTGGATGCCGACAACAAGGCGGTATGGCGCGAGGTGACGCTCGGCGCACCGGTGGACGGCCTGCGCGTTGTCACGCGGGGCCTCTCGGCCGGAGAGCGGGTGGTGGTCAACGGCCTGCACCGCGTCCGCCCCGGCGCTGCGGTGACACCTGAGACCGCACCCATGCAGGTGACTGAGGCGACAAGCCGCTCGGCCGCCGCCAACTGAGATCCTGATCCGGCGGACCCGGTCCGCCGGCAAGGCTGAAGGTGCCGCCGACGCAGGCCGTACGGCTCCGGCCCGGCACCGATCACAGGTTTCCCACCCCCGTCCGCAAGCGGGGATGGGAGCGGGCTGCGCCGGGCGTCAACCGCCCCCGACGCACGGCGCAGCCCTAACTTTTTGTCATTCGCCAACCCATCGCAGATCCGGCGCCGCAGCCCGCGGCGGCCGCGCGATGACGCATGTCCGCCTGCCGGCCCGGGAGGGTCCCGTGAACCTGTCCAGATTCTTCATTGATCGCCCGATCTTCGCGGGTGTGTTGTCGGTCCTGATTTTCCTCGGCGGCCTCATCAGCATGCTCGCCATGCCCATCTCGGAATATCCGGAGGTGGTGCCGCCGCAGGTGGTTGTCCGCGCCACTTATGCGGGCGCCAATCCCAAGGTGATCGCCGAGACCGTTTCGACGCCTCTGGAGGAGGCGATCAACGGCGTCGAGGGCATGCTCTACATGTCGAGCCAGGCCACGACCGACGGGCTGATGACGCTGACCGTCACCTTCAAGCTCGGCACGGATCCCGACAAGGCGCAACAGTTGGTGCAGAACCGCATCTCGCAGGCCGAACCGCGCCTGCCTGAAGAGGTGCGGCGCCTCGGCGTGACCACGGTCAAGTCTTCGCCGGACTTGACGATGGTTGTGCATCTCATTTCCCCGAATAACCGCTACGACACCACCTATCTGCGCAACTACGCCGTGCTGAACGTGAAGGACCGCCTCGCCCGTATCGACGGCGTGGGGCAGGTGCAGTTGTTCGGCGCGGGCGACTATTCCATGCGCATCTGGCTCGACCCCCAGAAGGTGGCCGAGCACGGCCTCTCCGCCGCCGACATCGTGCGCGAGATCCAGGCGCAGAACGTGCAGGCGGCGGCTGGCGTGGTGGGCGCCTCGCCGGGCGCGAACGGTCTTGACCTCCAGCTCTCGGTGAATGCCCAGGGCCGCCTTGCGAGCGCCGAGGAGTTCGGTCGCATCGTGGTGAAGAGCGGCGCCAATGGCGAGATCGTACTGCTGAAGGACGTGGCGCGCATCGAGCTTGGCGCGTCCGAATATGCATTGCGTTCGCTGCTCAACAACACGCAGGCGGTGGCCGTGCCGGTGTTCCAGGCGCCCGGCTCCAACGCCATCCGGATCGCGGACGACGTGCGCCGGGTGATGTCCGAGATCAAGGAGAACATGCCCGAGGGCGTGGACTACTCCATCGTCTATGACACGACCCAGTTCGTGCGCGCCTCCATCGATGCTGTGGTGCATACGCTGCTGGAAGCCGTGCTGCTGGTGGTGATCGTGGTGATCGTTTTCCTCCAGACCTGGCGGGCTTCCATCATCCCGCTGCTGGCGGTGCCGGTGTCGATCGTGGGCACCTTTGCGGTGATGCATCTCTTCGGCTTCTCGGTGAATGCGCTGACCCTGTTTGGCCTCGTGCTGGCCATCGGCATCGTGGTGGATGACGCCATCGTGGTGGTGGAGAATGTGGAGCGCAACATCGAGGAGGGGCTGGAGCCGCGGGCGGCCACCTACAAGGCCATGCAGGAGGTCTCCGGACCCATCATCGCCATTGCCCTCGTGCTGGTGGCGGTGTTCGTGCCGCTCGCCTTCATCACCGGCCTCACGGGCCAGTTCTACAAGCAGTTCGCCCTCACCATCGCCATCTCGACGGTGATCTCGGCCATCAACTCGCTCACCCTGTCGCCCGCCCTGTCGGCCCTGCTGCTGAAGGGCCATGACGCGCCGAAGGATCGGCTGACGCGCATCATGGATGCCGGCCTCGGCTGGTTCTTCCGCCGCTTCAATGTCGCTTTCGTGCGCGGTGCCAATGGCTATGGCTCGGTGGTGAAGCGGGCGGTGAGCCACAAGGCGCTGATGATGGTGGTCTATGTGGTGCTGCTCGGCCTCACGGGCGTGCTGTTCCGGGCCGTGCCTCCGGGCTTCGTGCCGGGGCAGGACAAACAGTATCTCGTCGGCTTCGCCCAACTGCCGGACGGCGCCACGCTCGACCGGACGGAAGAGGTGATCCGCAAGATGAGCGACATCGCCCTCAAGACGCCTGGCGTTGAATCCGCCATCGCCTTTCCCGGCCTTTCCATCAACGGCTTCACCAATTCGTCCAACTCCGGCATCGTCTTCGTGAGCCTGAAGCCCTTCGAGGAGCGCCGTACACCGAACCTCTCGGGCAACGCGTTGGCGCTGGCGCTGAACCAGCAATATGCGGCCATTCCAGACGCCATGATCGCCATGTTCCCGCCCCCGCCGGTGCAGGGGCTCGGCACCATCGGCGGCTTCAAGCTGCAGATCGAGGACCGCGCAGGCCGGGGCTATGCGGCGCTCGATGAGGCGACCAAGGCCTTCCTCGCCGCCGCCATGAAGGCTCCGGAGCTGACCGGCCTGTTCTCCTCCTATCAGGTGAACGTGCCGCAGCTCTTCGCCGACATCGACCGCGTGAAGGCCCGCCAGCTGGGCGTTGCCGTCACCGACGTGTTCGAGACCATGCAGATCTATCTCGGCTCGGCTTATGTGAACGACTTCAATGCTTTCGGCCGCACCTATACGGTGCGGGTGCAGGCGGACGCGCCCTTCCGCGCCCGGCCGGAGGACATCGGCACTCTGAAGGTGCGCTCGCAGTCGGGCGAGATGATCCCGCTCTCGGCGCTCCTCAAAGTGCAGAGCGCGGCGGGACCCGAGCGTGCCATGCGCTACAACGGCTTCCTCTCGGCGGATGTGAACGGCGGGGCGGCGCCCGGCTTCTCCTCCGGCGAGGCGCAGGCGGCGGTGGAGCGCATCGCACGGGAAACCCTGCCCAAGGGCTTCTCCTTCGAATGGACTGAGCTCACCTATCAGGACATCCTCGCCGGCAACTCTGCCGTCTGGGTGTTCCCGCTGGCCATCTTCCTCGTCTTCCTCGTGCTGGCGGCCCAATATGAGAGCCTGATGCTGCCGCTTGCCATCATCCTGATCGTGCCGATGGGCCTGCTGGCCGCGCTCACCGGTGTGTGGCTCTCGGGGGGCGACAACAATGTCTTCACCCAGATCGGCCTCGTGGTGCTGGTGGGGCTCTCGGCCAAGAACGCCATCCTGATCGTCGAGTTCGCCCGCGAGCTGGAGTTCGCCGGCCGCAAGCCCGTGGCGGCCGCCATCGAGGCCAGCCGGCTGCGGCTGCGGCCGATCCTCATGACCTCGCTCGCCTTCATCATGGGCGTGGTGCCTCTGGTCACCTCCATCGGGGCCGGAGCAGAGATGCGGCAGGCCATGGGCATCGCGGTGTTCTCCGGCATGATCGGCGTGACGGTCTTCGGCATCGTGTTGACACCAGTCTTCTACGTGCTGCTGCGGGCGCTCTCGGGCAACCGGCCGTTGACGCAGCACGGGGACGCCGCCGTGCCGCACCCGGAGGTGTCCCATACGCTCCAGCCGGGCGAATGAGCCTGTGCGCCGGCTGGCGCGTTTCATCAACGGCCATTGAAGTGCTCGGGGCCTTGGCGGATCAGATGAGATCCGCCAAGGCCTTGCTGCGTGGTGGTTTCTGACAATGCTGCGGCAGCTGTATTGCGGCCGCAGGCGCGGATCGGGGACCCGCCGCCAGCTTGACAGTCCACAAGGGCAGGGCATGTCTTCACCATGATCGCGTGGGGGATTGCGCGCGATTTGCCGGTGGGATGTTGCGATGGCCGATACGCAGGAAAACTTCACGTCCACGATCTTCGATCAGCCGAAGGGCGGGCTCTATAGTGGCAGTATCAGCACAGTGGGGCTGGACCCCAATGTGAAGTCCGAACTGATGGATTATCGCTGGACCACGAGCTTCAACGGTTCGCAGCCCGCGACGGTCATGACCTACGCATTCCCCACATCGGCGGCGGACTATTCCTCCATTGCCGGAGGCTATCCGGACACCCAGGAACTCGACCAGTTCGCGCCCGTCACCCAGGCCCAGATGAACGCGGTCCGCACGGCGCTTGGCCTTGTGGCGTCCTATACCAATCTTGTGTTCAATGAGGTGGCGTCAGGTCTCGCCAGCGACGCCACGCTACGTTTTGCTCAGTATACAGATAAGGGCTCGGAATCCCGCTTTCCGGCCAATGGCGGCCCCTATGCCATTTCTGACAGCCGCGTTGCGGGTGATACGTGGCTGGGCGGGAACGGCAAGGCGCCCGCTGCCTATTTCGGCACGGACGCTCTCAACACCATCATGCATGAGATGGGACATGCGTTCGGCCTGAAGCACGGGCACGACGGCAGCTTCAACGGCGCCCTCGCACCGCAGTTCAATGACAACGAATTCTCTGTCATGAGCTATGCGAGCTATTTCGGCGCGAATACTGCAGGCTCCACCGAAGCCATCGCCGGCTCTTCGCCCCAAAGCTACATGATGTTCGACATCGCCGCCTTGCAGGAGCTCTACGGGGCCAATTTCGGACGGTTGGGAACCACAGCGGTTTACAAATGGGATCCGGTCACCGGACAGGAGACCATCAATGGCATCCCCGCGCCCAACACGGGCGCGTCAAGCACCGGCAAGATATTCTCCACCGTCTGGACGGCAGGTGCGACGGCCACCTATGACCTCAGCGCCTTCAATGAGGATCAGGTCGACGACCTGCGTCCCGGTCAGTGGCTGACCTTTTCTAAAGCGCAGATCGCCGATCTCAACAACGAAGCGGCGGCCGGAACGGCCCAGTACCAGGCCCAGGGCAACATCTACAACGCGCTGCTCTATCATGGCGATGCGCGCTCGCTGATCAGCAACATCATCACCGGCAACGGCAACGACAAGATCACCGGAAACGACGGCAACAACGTCATCAGCGCCGGCGCCGGAAACGACTGGATCAGCGGCGGCAACGGCAACGACATCATCAGCGGCGGCGCCGGTGCCGATACGATCATCTTCGGCTCCGGCCGAAACATCCTGCGCGACAAGCTCGCCGATCTGCAGGGCGACACCGTCTATGGCTTCGGCAAGACTGGCACGCTCGACATTCTGGATGCCCGCTACGACCCCGCGGCCGTCCATTCCACCAAGACGGCGGATGGCGCGATGCTGACCATCGGCAGCGTGTCTTTCGAGCTGAAGGGCGACTATACGGGCGGTGACTTCATGTCCCCGGTGCGCAAGGTGGGTGGAACCACGCACATGGACATCAGCTTCGTCAATTATACGCCGTCGCTGTCCGAGGGCTCGCCGGTGGCCAAGGGCGCCGTCAACGGCATCGCGGACGAGGATTTCCTCATGGGCGATGGCGACGCGTCCTTCACCATGCACATGGAAAGCGCCGGCTCGGCCTATGCCAATACGCTGGGTTACTATTTCGTCGGCGACGACGGCAGGATCTCCAACGTCCATCTCGCCTATACGAATACCCTTGCGTCTGGAAACGCCCAGAAGGCCATCGCCCTTGGCACGCCGGGGCCGGATCAGCACATCGGCTTCTTCCTCGTGCAGAACGGGCACAATATCTTCGGCGATCTGCCCGACGACCTGATGTTCGTCTCGGCCGCCGGCTCGGGCGTCGCGAATGTGGATTCAGGTGCGGCGCCCATCCTCGTCAGCGCCAGCCGCGGCGTTCTGACGGGCGCCACGGTCTTCCACTCCTACGACGAACTGAATCCGGGCCATGACATCCATGTGCTCTCGGGGACGGAAACCGGCGGCGACATTCTTGAGATCGGCTTCGAGGATCTGCCGAGCGCCATCGCCGATAACGATTTCCAGGACGTGGTGATCAGCATCCACGCCACCTATCAGGATGTCATGTTCGCCTGAGACCAACCCGTGGCCGGTCGGGCGGCGGTTTGTCGTCCGTCGCCGAGGCGTGAGATGACAGTGGCGCCCGGGGGGCGCTGCCATCTCAACCGTGGGTCACATGGAGTGGCCCCGATCGCGAAGGGCGACCGGGGGCGTGATGCAATCGCCAGCCGGTTCAAAGTCGCAGGCCGGCCTCCTTGAGCAGGGGCAGGATCTCGCGGGTGAAGTGGTCGAAATCCTCGCGGAAGTCATAGAAGCTCAACTGCACGCCGTCGATGCCGGCGACTTTCAGGGCGGCGAACTGCTCCACCACCTGTTCCGGCGTGCCGATCACCTCGATATTGCCGCCGAGCCCCAGTCCCTGCTTGTTGCGGGCGTCCTTCCGGCCCTGCCAGGCCACGGCATCGCTGTCGTAATTGTTGTTCTGGAAGAACTGCGCCCGGTCGGTGCCGGGCTTGTTCTCGGCGATGGCGCGCGCATGCGCCCAGCTTGCCTGTTCGGTCGCGCGGCTCACCACCACGGGATTGATGATGGTTTTCACCTCACGGCCGAGCGCCCGGGCGCGGGCCTTGATGGTGGCGATGTGGGCCGGCAGCGTTTCCAGCGCGCTGTCGATATGCGCTCCGCCCGGTGAGGTGACGAACAGCAGGTCCGAATGGTTCGCGGCGAAGTCGATACCGGCGGGCGAGCCCGTGGCGGTGACGAGGATGGGACGGCCGTAGGAGGGCTTGGGCGTGATATAGCCATTGTGCACCCGCCACGGATTGAGGCGGCCGACATGGGAATAGTTCTCCGTGTCCGTCCACAGGCGGTGCAGCACCTCGAACAGCTCGGCCGTCATCTCATAGCGCTGGTCGTGCTCGATGCGGTTCCAGCCGAACATCTCATGCTCGATGGCCCGGTGGCCGGTGACGATGTTGATGCCCCAGCGGCCCTTGGCGATATGGTCGAAGGTCGAGCCGATCTTGGCGATGTGCAGCGGGTGCCAGGGACCGTAGAGCACATGCAGGGTGGAGACGAGCAGGATGTTCTGCGTTACCGCCGCCATCGCCCCCAGCGCCACGAAGCTGTCGAGGGAAGCTTCCCCGTCATATCCGCCCTTGGGCAGCCACTGGGTGCGGCTGAAGGCGAGATCAAAACCGAGCGCATCCGCCTTCTTCACGATCTCCACGTTGTAGTCATAGGTCCAGCTGTTGGACGTGGGCAGGCTGGAGATGCGGATGTCCTGGAGATTCAGGAACAGGCCGAGCATCAGAGGCTGCCGCGTTGAGCGGGAGAGGGGGCTGTCGGGAAAGTCGAGCGGCCCCCGCAGCACCAGCGCATCGGGTGTGACCTCCGGCCTTTCGGTTAGGACGAGGCTCATGACGGCATTCCTTTGAAACGGACGGGATCGGGGAAAGGGGGCCGCTGCCGGCAATTGCCCCCGGTTCATGCCGGCGGCGGCTTTCAGCCGGCCTTCGCCAGCACCACGGGCGCGCGTGCCTCGACCTTGGCGGCGGCAGGAACGCCGCCTGTCCAGGGCACGCGGCCTTCGATGGGATGGCTCGGGTCGGTGAAACCGGGCGTCGAGGGATGACCCTCGCGCACGAGGCGATCCACCAGCGCCTCGTCCTCGGCGGTGAAGCGATAGTCGAGGGCGCGGACGTAGTTGTTCCAGTGCGCTTCGGTGCGCGGGCCGGCGATGGGCGCGGTCACCAGCTTGTTGTTGAGCACCCACGCAAGGGCGAAATCCGCGGCAGAAATCCCTCGCGCTTCCGCATGGCGCCTGATCTCGGCGGCGACGGCCAGCGATTCCGGCCGCCATTCGGTCTCATAGATGCGCTTGTCGTTCCGCCCGGCGCGGCTGTCGGCGTCCGGGGCGGCGTCAGGGGCGTATTTGCCGGTAAGCACGCCCCGCGCCAGCGGCGAATAGGGCACGATGCCGAGGCCATAATGGGCGGCGGCGGGCAGTTCCTCGGCTTCCGCCGAGCGGTTGACGATATTGTAGAGCGGCTGGCTCGCCACCGGGCGGTCGATGCCGAATTCATCCGCCAGATTGGCCACTTCCGCGATGCGCCAGCCGCGGAAGTTGGACACGCCGAAATAGCGCAGCTTGCCGGCGCGGATCAGGTCGGCGATGGCGCGCACCGCTTCGCCCAGCGGCTGCTCGAAGGGCGAGCGGTGAAAATAGAGGATGTCGATATAGTCCGTACCGAGCCGGCGCAGGCTGTTCTCCACCGTCTCGGTGATCCACTTGCGCGAGATGCCGCCCCGGTTCGGGCCGATGCCGTGGTTGTTGGCGAACTTGGTGGCCAGCACCCAGTAATCGCGGTCTGATCGGATGGCATTGCCCACCACCACTTCCGACTGTCCCTTCTGGTAGCCATCGGCGGTGTCGATGAAATTGAAGCCCTGATCCTTCGCCTTGGCGATGATGCGGTGGGCGGTGGGCTCGTCAGTGGGGCCGCCGAACATCATGGTGCCCAGCGCGAGCGGGGACACCTTGAGGGCACTGCGGCCGAGATAGCGATACTGGACCATGGGGTCTCCTTGAGGGATCAGTGAAGCGGGGGCACGTCCGCGTGGTGGCAGGCCACCGCATGGCCGGAGGATGCGGCGCGCAGGGCCGGCTCCTCCGCCACGCAGCGGGCGCTGGCGAGCGGGCAGCGTGGATGGAAGCGGCAGCCGGTAGGGACGTTGCGCGGGCTCGGCAGGTCGCCGCCGAGGGAAGGCGCATGGCGCCGCCGGCCGGGGGTCGGCACCGCCTCCATCAGCGCCCGCGTGTAGGGATGCAGCGGGCGCTCCCAAAGGCTCTGCCAGGAGCCGCTTTCCACGATGCGGCCGAGATACATGACCAGCACCCGGTCCGCGAAATAGCGCACCACCGACAGGTCATGGGAGATGAACAGGAAGGAGAGGCCGAGCCGCGCCTTCGTGTCCGCCAGCAGGTTCAGGATCTGCGCCTGGATGGACAGATCGAGCGCCGAGACCGGCTCGTCGCAGATGATGAGGCGCGGTTCAAGAATGAGCGCGCGGGCGATGCCGAGGCGCTGGCGCTGGCCGCCTGAGAATTCGTGCGGATAGCGCTTCAGGGCATCGCGCGGCAGGCCGACGCCTTCCAACGCCTCCAGCACCCGCTGCCGCCGGTCCACCCGGTTGCCGATGCCGTGAACGGCGAGGGGCCCGGAGAGGATCTCCTCCACCGTATGGCGCGGATTGAGCGAGCCGAAGGGGTCCTGAAACACCATCTGCACCTTGCGGCGATAGGCGCGAAGTTCCTGCTGCCCTAGCGCGCCCACGTCCACCCCGTCGAAGACGATGCGTCCCGAGGTGGGCTGCACGAGGCGCAGCAGCGTCTTGCCCAGAGTGGACTTGCCGCAGCCGCTCTCGCCCACGAGGCCGACCGTCTCGCCCGGAGCGATGGCGAAGGACACGCCGTCCACCGCCTTCAGCAGGCCGCCGCCGGCGTCGTAATGGGTCTTCAGGTCATCAACCGACAGCAGCGGCATGATCCACCTCGCGCGATGTGGTGACGGGGCAGGCGACGAGATGGCCGGCAGCGACGGGCCGGATATCCGGCGGCACGACCCGGCAGGAGGGCCGTGCCAGCGCGCAGCGGGGCGCGAAGGCGCAGCCGGTCTCGCCAGCGGCCGTTGTGATGCTGCCGGGGATCTCGGTGAGCCGGCCGGAGGTGTAGTGCAGGCCGGTCTCAAGGCGCGGCGAGGCGTGGAGCAGGCCGCGCGTATAGGGATGGAGCGGCGTGCCGAACAGCGTCTCGAAGGGCGCCTCCTCCACCTTGCGGCCGGCATACATGACCACCACCCGGTCCGCCCACTCGGCCACCACGCCGAGGTCATGGGTGATGAGGAGGAGCGCCATGTTGAGCTCGCGGCGCAGCCGGTCCAGCAGGTCCAGCACCTGCGCCTGAATGGTCACGTCCAGGGCCGTGGTGGGTTCGTCCGCGATGAGCAGCTTCGGGGAACAGGCCACCGCGATGGCGATCATCACCCGCTGGCGCATCCCGCCGGAGAGCTGATGGGGATATTCGTCCACCCGCCGTTGGGGTTCCGGAATGCGCACCAGATCCAGCAGTTCGATGGCCCGCGCCCGCGCCGCCGCCCGGCCGAGGCCCTGATGCAGGCGCACTACCTCGATGATCTGCTGGCCCACGGTGACCACCGGATTGAGCGAGGTCATCGGCTCCTGAAAGATCATGGCGATGTCGCGCCCGCGCACCTGCCGCAGGGCGCGGGGTGACAGGCTGGAGAGCACCTCGCCCCGGAAGCGCACCTCGCCGCTGGCGATGCGGGCGCCCGCCGGCAGAAGGCGCAGCAGCGCCAGCGCGGTGAGCGACTTTCCTGAGCCGCTCTCGCCCACCAGCGCCACGGTTTCGCCTTCCTCTACTGTGAGCGAGAGGCCGCGCACGGGCGTGGCGCGCGGGAATGCGATGGAGAGATCGCGCACGTCGAGCAGCGGGGCCATCAGCGGCGCTCCCCGGACAGGCGCGGGTTCAGCGCGTCGTTGAGCCCGTCGCCGATGAGGTTGAGCGAGAGCACGGTGAAGACGATGGCAAGCCCCGGCACGGCGCTGAGATACCAGGCGGTGCGCAGCATCTCGCGCCCGGCGCCGATCATGGAGCCCCAGCTCACCACGTTCGGATCGCCCAGCCCCATGAAGGAGAGGGCGCTTTCCATGAGGATGGCGGTGGCCACCGTCACCGAGGCCATGACGATGACCGGCGGCAGGGCGTTGGGCAGGATTTCGCGAAAGATGATGCGCCCGTGGCCGTAGCCGAGCCCACGCGCGGCCATGACGAATTCCTTCTCCCGCAGCGAGCGGAACTGCGCCCGCACGAGCCGGGCCACCGAGGGCCAGGAGACGAGGCCGATGGCCAGCGTGATGGCGGGAATGGAGGGCTGGGCGATGGCCACCAGCACGATGAGCAGGATGAAGCCCGGAATGGTCTGGAAGACCTCGATGAGCTTCACCAGCACATCATCCGTCCGGCCGCCGAAATAGCCGGCGAGCGCCCCCACCAGCGTGCCCGCCAGCAGGCTGACGATGGTTGCCGCCGCGCCCACGAGCAGGCTCACCCGCGCGCCATGGAACACCCCGGCCGCCACGTCACGCCCGAGGGCATCGGTGCCGAGGGGAAACTCCGGCGACTGCCCCGGCCAGATCAGCGGACGGCCCGCCATCTCCAGCGGATCGTCCGGATAGAGAATGGGGGCAGCCAGCGCTGCGGCCAGCACGGCAAGGAGAATGAGGCTGCCCGCCACGGCGTTGGGATTGGTGAGAAAGGCCCGAAGGGCGCGGTGGCGGCCGGAGGGGGGGAGCCGCTCCACCGCCTGTTCGGTGGCCCGTGCCGCATCGGGAGCGTGCACATTGGGCCAGTTGGCGAGATCGCCGGTGCCGGCCGCCGGGAGAGTGGCGGGGCCGGAGGACGGATGCTCCAGTGTGGCGGGGGCGGGCAGGGCCTGGCTCTTGGTCATCAGCGCACCTCGATCCGCGGGTCGAGCCAGGCCTGGAAGAGGTCGATCGACGCATTGACCGCGACCACCAGCAGGGACGAGAGGAGGAGGATGCCGAGCAGCACGTTGAAGTCGCGGCCCATCACCGCCTCATAGGCGAGGCGGCCGAGGCCCGGCCAGCTATAGACCGTCTCCACCACCACTGCGCCGCCCATGAGGCCGCCGAGATGGATGCCGGCCATGGTTGTGACGGGCAGCAGCGCATTACGCAGGACATGGCGGGTGGTGACGGCGAAGGGCGGCAGGCCCTTGGCCTGCGCGGTGCGCACATAATCCTGCGCCCGCACCTCCAGCATGTCGCCGCGCGTCAGGCGGGCATAGATGGCCACATAGAACAGGGCCAGCGACAGGCCCGGCAGCACCATGAAACGCAGGCGATCAACGAAGGCCTCCCAGCCCGTATAGCCGGCGCCGATGCTTTCCGCCCCGCCGCTGGGCAGCCAGCCGAGCTTCACGGAGAACAGCACGATCAGCATGAGGCCGATCCAGAAGCTGGGGATGGAATAGAAGAGCAGCGCCAGCACCGAGAGCACGCGGTCCGGCAGGCGGCCGACGAAGCTCGCCATGAGGGCGCCCAGCGCGATGCCGATGACGAGCGCGAGGCCCAGCGCCAGCGCCATGAGCGCCAGCGTGTTGGGCAGCCGCTGGCCGATGAGGGCGGCCACCGGCATGTTGTAGCGCGGGGAGTCCCCGAGGCTGAAATGGGCGAGCGTCCAGAGATAATCCGCCAGTTGCTGCAGCACCGGCAGATCGAGTCCGAAGCGGTTGCGCAGGGCGGCAAGCGTCTCGGCGGTGGCCGAGCCCGCCTCCCCCGCCATCACCTCCGCTGCGTCGCCGGGGGCGAGGCGCAGCAGGAAGAAATTCAGGATGACGATGATGAGGACCGTCGGCACCGCCTGGAGGGCGGTGCGGCGGAGCGCCTTTGCGACGCGCAGCGATCCGGACATGGATGTCTCTCCTGAAAGCCGGATCACTTCTCGATATAGACGTCGGCGAAGCTGGCGTTCACGCCCGTCACGCCCAGCGTGTGGTTCTTCACCTTCTTGCTGAAGAGGGTGACGCCCGCCGGCGAGATGAGGTTCACGGCCGCCACGTCGTCATGGGTCACCTGCTGGAACTTGCGCCAGATGGCGATGCGCTTCTCCTCGTCCGCTTCCACGGCGGCGGCTTCCAGCAGGGCATCCACCTCCGGATTGTCGTAATGGGAGGCGTTGGAGAAGGGCAGGCCGATCTTGAAGTTCTTGGACCAGTAGACGCGCTGCACGCCGGGCGTCGGGTCGAAGGTGGTGGAGAGGGCTTCCAGCGTCAGGTCGAAGTCGCGGGCCGTGTAGGCCTTCTGAAGATAGGTGGAGAAATCGAAGAACTGGAAATCCACCGGAATGCCGATACGCGCCAGCGCCTGCTTCACGAAATCGCCGGAGGCCTGGGAGTTGTAGGGGTTGGCATAGAGGCGCAGCGGAAAGCGCGTGTCATCGGCCTTGCGCGGATAGCCGGCCTCGTCCAGCAGCTTGTTGGCGGCGGCCAGATCGAAGCCGTAGGTCTTGATGTTCGGGTCGATGAACTTCTTCACATCGACGCCGAGCGGCGAGGGCGCGATGGTGCCGTAGCCGAAATACACCACGTCCAGCAGTTTCTTGTGGTCGATGGCCTTGGCGATGGCGAGGCGCACCTTCTTGTCCTTCAGCACCGGCGTGTCGAAGTTGAAGAAGAGTTGGGTCATGTTGCCGTTGTATTCATAGCCCCGGGTGTCCGAACCGATGTTCGGCAGGGCCTGAATGCGGGCGAGATCGGAACGCGGCACCGGCGGCCCGCCGCCGAGATCCAGTTCGCCGGTCTCGAAGGCGGCCGAACGGGCGCTCTGGTCGGCGATGAAGCGGACCACGACGCGGTCGAGATATGGCTTGCCGGGGTCCCAGTAATTGGGATTGCGGTCGAGAATGATGTGGCTGCCCTTCACCCATTCACGGAACACGAACGGCCCTGTGCCCACGGGGGCGCTGGCGTTCCTGTTGGTCAGCGGATCGGTGCCCTCATAAAGGTGCTTGGGCACGATGGGGGATTCGGAGGCATCGAGCGCTACCAGCAGATAGGGCGCCGGCTTCGACAGGCGGATGATGGCGGTGAGCGGATCGGGCGTCTCCACCACGGTGACGGACGAGAAGGTGGCGCGCCCGCGCGGGTGGTTTTCCTTGAGCAGCTTGATGGAATAGGCGACGTCGGCGGAGGTGAAATCCTTGCCGTCATGCCATTTCACGTTGGGACGCAGCTTGAAGACATAGGTGAGGCCGTCCGGGCTCACGCTCCACTCGGTTGCGAGCTGGGGTTTCGGCTCATAGTCGAATCCATATTGCAGCAGGCCCTCCGTCACCTTGGGCGAGACGCGGGTGGAGGGGCCGGCGGTGTGGGCGATGGTGACGAGCGTCGTCGGTTCCTGCTCCACGAGAAAGCGCAGCACCCCGCCACGCACAGGCGTGCCGCCTGCATCCGCGCCGGCCGCGAACGCGGCACGGCCAGCGAGGGGTGCGAGGCCAAGGGAAGCGGCAAGGCCGAGGGAGAAAGAACGGCGGTCGACAAAGGGACCCGACATGGCGGTGAATTTCCTCGGATAAGGCTGGGGGAGAGTGGAGCGGGGCCGGAACTGCGGCCTATTGGAACGTGCTGGGGGCCGGCGGCTCGCCGGTGAGCACCCAGGCGCCCACGTTGCGGGTCTTGTATTCCCCCGGATTGTGCAGCGTGTGGGTGCGCACGTTGCGCCAGAACCGGTCGAACCCGTGAGCGGTGGTGGCTGAGCGCGCGCCCATCACCTCGAAGATCTGGCTTGTGACTTCCAGCGCCACATTGCCGGCATAGACGTTGGCGGCCGCGATCTTCACGGCGGCGGCGCCGCGCTCTTCCTCGGTCAGGTCACGGCCACGCGCCCACACCGCATCGAGCGCCTCGGCGGCTTCATCGGCGAGGGCGGTCGCCGCCTTGGTTTTGATGTAGAGATCCCCATAGACCCGCTTCACCCACGGATCGTCGATGTGGCGCTCGACGCCGGAATGCAGCCAGGGGCGGGAATTCTCGCGCGTATAGTCCCGCGCCGCGATGAGCGCACCCTGCGCGCTGCCGACGAAGACGTTGAGCAGCACGCTCTGCTGCTGGAACGGCGTCAGCGTCTGGAAGGGCCTGGCCTCATTGGCGCGGAAATCGAAGATCTCATCCGCCCGGATGCGCACGCCGGTATAGGTCACGCGCCCGCTGCCGGTCTGGCGCTGGCCGATGCCGTTCCAGTCATTCTCGATGGTCAGCCCCTCCCTGTTTGAGGGGATGGCGGCGAAGTGGCGTTCGTTGGTGGCCTCGTCCTCGAAGGCCACCTGAATGTAATCGGCCACATGGGAGCCGGAGGTGAAGGGACGATAGCCGTCGAGGATCCAGTCCGCCCCATCCCGCCGCCCGAACAGGCTGCGGGAGAAGCTGTTGGCCGTATTGCCCCAGAACCAGTTGCCTGCGGCCGAGCGGCGATAGAAATCGGCCGCCTGCTCCGGCGTGCCGCGCACATAGGCGGCGTGCACGGAGTTGAAGTGGTAGGCATAGATGTGGCCCAGCGAGCCATCCACCTTGGCAAATTCCCGGGCGATCTTCAGCGCCGTGGACCAGGGCTCGCCAGCGCCGCCATATTCCTTCGGAATCAGCGCGTTGAGCAGGCCGCTCTCCTTCAGCAGGCGAATCTGCGCCTCCGGCCGCCCGCCCTCCTGATCGCGCTCCACCGCATCGCGCGCGAAGATCTCGCGCAGCGCGATGGCCTTGGCGAGGTGAGGGTTTGCGGCATCGAGGGCGAACAGAGGGTGAGGCATGGCGAACGCTTCCTTGGCCCTGGCGATCACGAGCGGATCGGCGCGGGAGAGGGAGTTTGCCAGTCTCTAAGATTTAATCAATCAAATTTATCGAATTAATGTGCTCGCTCGCCTGAACCTCGCATGTACGACATGTCCAGCAGGACGCTGCAGGCCTTTTTCACCCGGCATCTTGCCTGAGTGCGTTCCGCAATCCCCTCACGCGGGGGTGGGGAAGCCGCACAGCCGCCGGGCGTTATCGGCGAGGCGGCCGCGGAGGACGCCGTGTCGGTTGCCCCAACCGGATGATCCTGCTTAAGTCCTTGCAAGCGAGGGCATCAGCGAGGAAGGGATGAGCGCGTCCGATCCGGCGGAGCAGAAGAGCGAGGTCGCCCGGCCGCGCCTGCCGAAGCCACGTCGCGCTGCCGCCGCTCCACGCGAGGAACGCGACGGGGAACCGAGGCTGCGCATTCTCGCCGCCGCCGAAGCCGTGTTCGCCACGCGCGGATTCGATGCCGCCACCCTGCGCGAGATCACAGAAGCCGCGGGCGTGAACATCGCCGCAGTGAACTATTATTTCAGCTCCAAGGATGAGCTCGTCAGGCAGGTCCTCGACCGGCGCATGACCCCCTATACCGCCGCCCGCGCCGCCGCGCTCGAGGCGCTGGTCGCGGCAGCTGGCGGAAAGGCGCTGAAGATCGCCGAGATCATTGAGGTGATGGTCCGGCCCATCGTCGAACTGAGCCGCGATGACAATGGCGGACGCTCGCTCATCCGCTTGCTGTTGCAGGTCCGCGCGCGACCGAGCGAGGACACGATCCGCGTCTTCGTGGACCGGGTGGACCCGCTGGTGCACCGCTTTGTCCGGGTCATTCAGGATGCCGCCCCGCATCTGTCGCGGGTGGACATCTACTGGCGCTACAATTTCTCCATCGGCGCGGTGATGCAGGTCCTGACCGACGCCGATCCCACCTCCCTGCGCCTCAAGCGCCAGTCCGACGGGCTTTGCGACACGCAGGACGATGAAGCCATCGTCCGCGAGCTCGTTGCTTTCATTGCGGCGGGGTTTGCCGGCCCGGGCATGCCCACCGTTCAGAGCCTTCCGGCGGCCGCAAGGAGCGATGCGGCGGCACCACGCCGGGCACGGGTCCGCGGTTAGATTTTCCCGCGGCCTCTTAGGCGGCCCGACGGGATACGCGCTGGCGCATCCCGTCCGGGAAACGTCCTCAGGCCGAGAGCCAGACGTTCTCGAAGCTGCCGCGGATGCCCTCCGGCATGTCCATGACGCCATGCACCCGCTTGCTGATGATCGCGGTGTAATCGAGATCGAGCAGCGGCAGCACGGGGAGGTCGGTCATGGCGAGGCGCTGGAAGTCGTGGAACAGCGCCTTGCGCTTCGCCGGGTCCATCTCGGTCGAGGCGCTCTCCAGAATCTTGTCCATCTCCGGGCTGGAATAGCCGCTGGCGATCACGAAGGGTGAGCCCGGCTTCGCCGCCTTCGACCAGTAGAAGCGTTGGAGGCCCATGGAGGGGTCGAAGATGGGCGCATAGAGGAAGACGTTTAGGTCGTAATCATAATCGCCATAGATCGTCTTGAGGTAAGTCGGCAGGTCGGAGGAGCGGATGGTGATGTCGATGCCCACCCGCTGGAGCGACTGCTTGATGAACTCCGCCGCCCGCAGGTTGGCTTCGCCGAGGGGCAGCCAGTCGAGGCGCAGCTTGAAGCGCATCTTGTCCGCGCCGCGCGGATAGCCGGCGGCATCGAGCAGGGCTTCCGCCTTCTTGACGTCGAAGGGATAGGCGGGCGGATTGGCGAGCCTGAGGTCGCCGGCCTGATAGGGGATCGGGCTCGTGGCGGGACGGCCGCTCTGATACCAGACCGCGCGGGCCATGGCCTCGCGGTTGACCGCCTGAAGGATGGCCTGGCGCACCTCCACCTTGGCGAGGATGGGGTTGCGCAGGTTCACCTCGATGGCCTGCGCGTGCTGGAGCAGCTCCTCCCCGCGCGTCTCGACGTCGAACTTTGGATTGGCACGGAAGCGCGCCAACTCGCTGTAGGGCACGGGATTGGGGCCGGCGAGCAGGATCTCTCCCGTCTCCAGCGCTGCCGCGCGGGCCCCGGCATCGTTGATGATGCGCATCACGATGCGGTCGAGATAGGGCCGCTCCTGCGCCCAATAGCCGTCGAAGCGCTCCAGGATGATGTGGCTGCCGCGCTTCCATTCCACGAATTTGAACGGGCCGGTGCCGATGGGCGCGTTGTTGGCCGGGTTCCGCAGCGGGTCCCCATTCTCATAGATGTGCTTGGGCAGGATGGGGCTTTCCATGCCCGACAGCGCGTTCATGACCACCGGCGAGGGCTTGGAGAAGCGCAGGATGGCGGTGTGGGCGTCCGGCGTGTCCACGGCGGTGAGATTGGCGAAGGTGCCGCGCCCGCGCGGATGGTTGGGCTTCAGCAGGTTGAGGAAGGAAAAGGCGACGTCGGCGGAGGTGAAGTCCGTCCCGTCATGCCACTTCACGCCCTGGCGGAGCGTGAACTTGATGGACAGACCGTCGGCGGACGGTTCCCACGCGGTGGCAAGGCGCGGGCGGGGCAGGAAGTCGTAGCCATAGGCCACGAGCCCCTCGGTCATCTTGGCGGAGGAGAGCACCACCTGATCGGAAGACGTGAAGGCGCACACCAGCGCGGTCGGGTCCGGCCACACCGCCATGGTGAGCGTGCCGCCCTTCTGCCCGGTCTCGGCGGCAAAGGCCTTGCCGTTCTGGCCGATGAACACAGTTGCGGCGGCAGCGCCCGCGCCGCCAAGGAACAGGCGGCGGGAGATGGGACCGAAGGGCAGGCGATCAAGCTCTGAGGTCATGACGGGTCTCGTTCAGACGGGCGCAGGCGCCGTGATGGGTTCAAGGGAGAGAATCTCGGACGGGGAACGGGCCTCGCCTGCACCGGTCACCTCTACGCGGTGGCAGGCCACCTGACGGCCATCGGGGAGGGCGCGGAGCACGGGCTCCTCGGCGGTGCAGCGGCTTTCCACGAACGGGCAGCGGGTGTGGAAGCGGCAGCCCGAGGGCGGGTTGGTGGGGCTCGGCATGTCGCCGGTGATGCGCACGCGCGGCCGGTGGGCGCCGGCGGGGTCTGGCGCCGGATGGGCGGCGAGAAGGCCCGCCGTATAGGGATGGAGCGGCTGCTTCCACACCCGCGCCCGGTCCGCCACCTCGACGATCTTGCCCAGATACATCACGAGGATGCGGTCGGCGATGTAATGCACCACCGCCAGATCGTGCGAGATGAAGAGATAGGAGAGCCCCATCTCCTTCTGGAGGCGCACCATCAGGTTGATGACCTGCGCCTGCACCGACACGTCGAGTGCGGAGACCGGCTCGTCGGCAACGATGAGCGCGGGATTAAGGGCGAGCGCGCGAGCGATGCCGATGCGCTGGCGCTGGCCGCCGGAGAATTCGTGCGGGAAGCGTCCGCCCGCATCCACCGGCAGGCCCACGCGCGCCATCAGTTCCTGCACCTTGGCGCGCCGGTCCTGCGCGGTCCCGATGCCGTGCACCTGCAGCGGTTCCGCGATGATGTCCGCCACGCGCTTACGCGGATTGAGCGAGGCGTAGGGGTCCTGAAAAACCATCTGCATGCGCCGCCGCAGCGGGCGCAACTGCGCATAGGGCAGACCCGAGATCACCTCGCCATCGAGCCGCACCGTGCCGGAGGTGGCCGGGGCAAGGCCCATGAGGGTGCGGCCGAGCGTGGACTTGCCGCAGCCGGATTCGCCCACGAGGCCGACCGTCTCGCCAGCAGCGATGGAGAAGCTGACGCCATCCACGGCGCGCACGTCGCCATGGTGCTTCACCAGGTTCTGGACGTCGAGGAGGGGCGTGCCATGGCTGCTCATGGGATGGCCTCCTCGGCGCGGAAACAGGCGACAGCGGTGCCGCCCAGCACCCGCAGGGCGGGCCGGGCCTCCTCGCAGGCCGGTCCGATGATCGGGCAGCGCGGGCCGAAGGCGCAGCCGCGCGGCAGGGCCGACAGGGCGGGAACGATGCCGGGGATTTCCATCAGCGGCACCCGCGCGCCTTCCCCCTCCGCCTCCGGGTTGGGCAGGGCCCGCAGCAGGCCGCGCGTATAGGGATGGCGCGGCGCGCGGAACAGCTCCGCCACCGGGGCCTCCTCCACCTTGCGGCCGGCATACATGACCAGCACCCGGTGCGCATTCTCCGCCACCACGCCGAGATTGTGGGTGATGAGGATGATGGCGAGGCCGAGCTCCGCCTGCAATGTGCGCAGCAGGTCGAGGATCTGCGCCTGCACTGTGGCATCGAGGGCCGTGGTGGGCTCGTCGGCGATCAGCAACTTGGGATCGCAGGCGAGCGCCATGGCGATCATCACCCGCTGGCGCATGCCGCCCGAGAGGTGATGGGGCAGGTTGTCCAGCACCCGCTCGGGATCGGGAATGCGCACCTTGCGCAGCAGCTCGGCCGCATGGGCCCGGCGCCCGGCCCGGTCGAGGTCCGGCCGGTGCTCCTCGAACACCTCCTCCAACTGCCGGCCGATACGCATGACCGGATTGAGCGAGGTCATGGGCTCCTGGAAGATCATGGCAATGTCCGCCCCGCGCAGCCGGCGCATCTCGCGCTCGGGCAGGGCGAGGAGGTCGCGCCCGTCCAGCAGGGCGGTTCCGCCGCCGTTGCGCGCGACGCCATCGGGCAGGAGGCGCATCAGCGAGAGGGCGGTCATGGACTTGCCCGAACCGCTTTCGCCCACGATGGCGAGCGTTTCGCCCGCATGGACGGTGAGGTCGAGAGCATCCACGACCGTCACTTCGCCGGCGCGGGAGAGGAGGCGGGTGGTGAGGCCGCGCACCTCCAGAACGGGGCGGGCGGCGGGGGAGGAGGATGGCGCGCCGGACATCAGCGCAGCTTCAGCTTGGGGTTCAGGGCGTCATTGAGCCCCTCGCCCACGAGATTGAGGGCCAGCACCACGAGGATGATGGCAAAGCCGGGCTCAGCGACCAGATACCAGGCCGAGCGCAGGCTTTCGCGCCCGGCACCGATCATGGCCCCCCAGGTGACCACGTTGGGATCGCCAAGGCCGAGGAAGGACAGGCCCGCCTCGGTGAGAATGGCAGTGGCCACCATGATGGAGGCGGTGACGATGATGGGCGTGAGGCAGTTGGGCAGGATCTGCCCGAAGATGATGGACCGCTCGCTCATGCCGATGGCGTAGCAGGACTGAACGAATTCCCGCTCGCGCAGGCTCATCACCTCCGCCCGCACCAGCCGCGCCACCGGCGGCCATGAGACCAGAGCCAGCGCGATGATGATGGAGGAGAGCGCCGGCCCCACGATGGCCACCAGAACCACCGCCAGGATGAACTGCGGCATGGTCTGGAACATCTCGGTGATGCGCATGAGGGTGTCGTTCACCCAGCCGCCGTAATAGCCGGACAGGGCGCCCACCGTGATGCCGATGGCGAGCGCCACAAGGGTCGAAATCCCGCCGATCATGAGGGCGCTACGGGCACCGTGCATGAGACCTGCGGCGATGTCGCGGCCAAGGGGGTCGCTGCCGAGCGGATAGGCCATATCCTCGCCGGGCCACAGCAGCGGCGGGGCCACCATGTCGGCCGGGTCTTCCGGATAGAGCACCGGCGCAAGCAGCGCGGCGGCGACGATGCCGAGGAAGATGACGAGGCCGAGCACGGCCGTGCGCTTGCGTCGGAACAGGCGCCAGAAATCGAGAAGTCGGTTCATCGCGCCTTGATCCTCGGGTCCAGCCAGGAATAGGCGAGATCCACCAGCATGTTGATGAAGATCACCAGAGCCGAGCTCATAAGCAGGATGCCGATGAGCAGCGCATAGTCGCGCTGGAACACGGCGTCATAGGTGAGGCGGCCGATGCCCGGCCAGTTGAATACTGTCTCCACCACCACCGCGCCGCCCAGCAGGGAGGCCATCTGCATCCCCAGCATGGTGACGATGGGCAGCAGCGCGTTGCGCACCACGTGGCGGATCGTCACCTTGGCGGCGCCAAGGCCCTTGGCGCGTGCCGTGCGGATGTAGTCGAGCCCCATCACCTCCAGCATCGAGGCGCGCATAAGGCGCGTGTAGATGGCGAAGTAGAAGAGCGAGAGCGTGAGGGCGGGCAGCACGAGGTGTCGGCCGATGTCGACCGCGCGGGCGAGGGGCCCCACGTCCTGTCGCGCCACATCCATGAAGCCGCCCGAGGGCAGCACACCCAACGTCACGGAGAAGAGGATGATGAGCATGAGCCCGATCCAGAAGATCGGCATAGCGTAGGCGAGCAAGGCGACGAGCGAGATCAGATCATCAAGGAGCGTGTTGCGGCGGATCGCGGCGATGGCGCCGAACAATACGCCCATGGCCACCGAAGCGACGATGCTGACGCTCATCAGGAGCAGGGTGGGCCCGAGGCGCTGGAGGATGAGATCGCGCACCGGGCTGTTGTTACGGATCGAATATCCGAGATCCAGTTGCAGGATCTGCGTGCCATAACGCAGCAACTGGACCGGGAGAGGCTGGTCGAGCCCGTATTTGGCACGGAGTTCGGCCATGTACGCGGCATCGCCCGTTCCGGCTTCGCCGGCCATGACGTCGACGGCATCTCCAGGGGCGAGATGCAGGATGACGAAGCTGAAGATGACGATGCCCAAGAGAACGGGCACGGCCTGCAGCAGGCGGCGGGCGAAGAAGCGCGCCAGTCCGTTCGGTTGTGCGCGGGTGGCTGTGGCCATGCCGTTGGCTCCGCTCCGGTTGCTCGCTGCGATCCGAAATCCCCCGGCGGAGGCATCCCGGGCGCTTCCTGCGGCCGTGCGGCAGGGGCATGGCCCCGGCGTTC
Organism: Azorhizobium sp. AG788; assembly: GCF_004364705.1. Taxonomy (NCBI): domain Bacteria; kingdom Pseudomonadati; phylum Pseudomonadota; class Alphaproteobacteria; order Hyphomicrobiales; family Xanthobacteraceae; genus Azorhizobium; species Azorhizobium sp. AG788. The sequence continues at coordinate 726,617 of NZ_SOBM01000002.1, read as the reverse complement.
AGCCTGCTATTGTGCGGCGGCGCATTTCACGTCCGCCATTTGTTGAATAATTCAATCTTCTAACTCAACATGGACAAAATCGCGGGTGGATTGCAAGCGCTTTTGCAAACAGGCGTTTGAAATCCACGGTCCGGGGCGTCACAGGTCGGTGCCGGGAGGGTCGCACGGCCAGCGCGCGGCTGGCCGTGGAAACCTCAGTACGTGCCGGGATATTGCCCGCCATCGATCAGGATGCTCTGGCCGGTAATGAAGCCGGCCTGTGCCGAGCAGAGGAAGCCGGCAAGCGCCCCGACTTCGGAAGGCTCGCCATAGCGGCCCGCCGGATTCTGGCCCGCGCGTTCCGCCCAGATGTCATCGAACGGACGCCCTGTCATCTCGACGAGGCTCTGGACATGATGACGCTGTGCATCCGAGGCGATGATGCCGGGCAGGATGTTGTTGATGGTGACGTTGTGCTTCACCGTCTGCCGCGACAGGCCGGCGACGAAGCCCACGAGCCCAGAGCGGGCGCCGTTGGAGAGCGCCATTTCCAGTTGCGGCGTCTTCACGCTGCGCGAGACGATATTGACCACCCGGCCGAAGCCGCGCGCGATCATCCCGTCCACTGTGAGGCGCATCATCTCGATGGGCGAGAGCATCATGCGGTCGAGGGCGCGGATCCAGTCGGCGCGGGAATAATCCCGATAGTCGCCGGGGGGCTCGCCATCGCCGTTGTTGATGAGGATGTCCGGCTCGGGGCAGGCGGCCAGCGCCGCTTGCCGGCCCTCGTCCGTCATCAGGTCGGCCACCACGAAATCGACCGGGGCGCTGCTGGCGGCGGAAAGCTCCGCCGCCGCCTGTTCCAGCGTCGCCCGCGTGCGGGCGGCGATGGTGACTTTTGCGCCGTCACGGGCGAGGACTTCGGCGACGGCGCGGCCCATGCCGCGACTGCCGCCGCTGACCAGCGCCCGCCGGCCCGAGATGCCGAGATCCATGGCTCAGGCCGCGACGGCGGAGAGCGGCGCGATCTTGAAGCCGTACTTGCGATCCAGCTCCAGCTCCTGAACGATGCGCACGCCCTTGGCCAGCGCCTCGCCCTCGAGGCCGCGCAGCGGCTTGCGCAGGTCGCCCACCGGCAGGCCGACGGCCTTCATGAGCGACTTCACCGCCACCGGATTGATGGCCGAATAGGTGTAGTGGAGCATGGGCAGGAGGCCGAGATAGGCGTCCTTGAACGCCGCAGCGCCCTCATCGCCGTTCCACGGGCGGGAAATGGCGACGAGTTCGGCCGGAGCGATGTTGCCGGTCATGTTGGCCGTGCCATGGCCGCCGAGGCTCATGGTGGGCACCACAAGGCCGAGGTTCGGGCTGTCGCAGCACATCACCGAGACGTCCGGACGGGCGGCGAGCACCTGCGCCACCTGGCCGACGCGGGTGGTGGATTCCTTATGGATCACATAGTTGGGGTGCTTGAAGATGCGCAGCAGGTTGTCCCAGTGGAGGTCGCTCTTCACCCGCGGCGGGTTGTTATAGATGCCGAGCGGCAGGTCGGTGGCATCCGCCACGTCGAGGAAATAGCCCTCGATGTCCGCTTCCGGTGCGCAGATATAAGCGGGGGCCGCGAGAATGGCGCCGTCCGCGCCATTGTCCTTGGCGAAGCGCACGTTCTCGATGGTGGTTTCGGTATTGTTGCCGGTGCAGCCGTAGAAGAGGGGCATCTTCGCCGTCTTCATCTTGGCGGTCTCGACGATGACCTTCTTCTTCTCCTCGGCCGAGAGCATCGAGGTCTCGCCCGTGGAGCCCATGATGAGGATGGCGGCGGTGCCGTTGTCTTCCTGGAACTTCAGAAGCTCGCGGAAGGCGACGAAATCCACCGAGCCGTCCTTGTTGAAGGGCGTCACGATCGCGACGAAGGAACCGGTGATCTTCTGCATGGGTGGCCTCGTGCCTCTGCGGGCCTGCTGCCCGCCTGCGCTTCGGGAAGAAATGGGCCGTCGAGCAAGCAGACGGAGCCGTGAATTCAGCTCTGTGCTGCTGCTTTTCAAATAATTGTTTGAAATCTGACCCGCATCCTGCACCCTGTCAATAGCGTGTCGCCGCCCTGTCATGGGCCGGCGTCGGATTTCGGAAGAGGCGTCACATGGTCGTCCAGCGCAAGCCCCACCTCGCCCACTGGGGCGCCTTCACCGCGCTGGTGGAGGAAGGGCGGCTGGTGGGGTGCGAGCCCTTCGCCGCGGACCCCGCGCCCTCGCCTTTGCTGGGCAGCATCGTGCCCTCTGTCTATTCGGAACGGCGCATCCAGAAGCCTATGGTGCGCGAGAGCTTCCTGAAGCACGGCGCCGCGGCGGGAGGGGAGGGCCGTGGGCACGAGCCCATGGTGGAGGTCTCCTGGGAGACGGCCCTCGATCTCGCCGCTCGCGAGATAAGCCGGGTGGAGGTGGAGCATGGGCGCGACGCGCTGTTCGCCGGCTCCTACGGCTGGTCGTCCGCCGGCCGGCTGCATCATGCCCGCTCGCTGGTGCGGCGCTTCTATTTTTCCGGCGGCGGGGCCATCGATCAGGTGGGCAATTACAGCTGGGGTACGGCGCAATTCCTTTTGCCCCACATCATCGGCACCTACCAGCCGCTGACCGGCCGTGCCACCTCCTGGCCGAGCATCCTCAAGCATTGCCAGCTCTTTCTCGCCTTCGGCGGGCTGGCGCTGAAGAACGGGCAGATGGCCTCGGGCGGTGCGGCCGAGCATACGCAGGAGCACTGGCTGCGCGAACTCGCGAAGGCCGGCATCCCGGTCATCAATGTTTCGCCCACGCGCGGCGACTGCCCGGACTTCCTGAACGCGGAATGGGTCCCCATCCGTCCCACCACGGATGCGGCCTTCCTGTTGGCTCTGCTGTCGGAAGTCCTCCTCCTCGAGGTTGCGGACCTCGCCTTCCTCGCCACCCACACGGTGGGCTTCGAGCCGCTCGCCGCTTACGTGCGCGGGGAGAGCGACGGTGTGCCGAAGACGCCGGAATGGGCGCAGGACATCTGCGGCGTGCCGGCCGAGCGCATCCGTCAGATCGCGGCGCGCCTCGTAGGCGTGCGCAGCTACATCACCTGCTCCTTCGCCGTGCAGCGGGCGGAGAATGGCGAACAGCCCTATTGGCTGGCCATCGCACTCGCCAGCGTGCTGGGGCAGGTGGGCCTGCCCGGAGGTGGCTTCGGCTTCGGCCATGGCTCCATGAATGGCGTCGGCAATCCGAGGCCCGCGACGCCCGGCCCGGAGATGGCGGTTGGTGCCAATCCTCTGAAGCGGGCCATTCCCGCGGCCCGCATCACCGAAATGCTGGAGGCCCCCGGCACGCCCTATCCCTTCAACGGACGCACGGAGACTTATCCGGACGTGCGGCTCATTCATTGGGCGGGCGGCAATCCCTTCCATCACCATCAGGATCTCAACCGCTTCTCTCGTGCTTGGCAGAAGCCCGAAACCATCATCGTCAACGAAATCTGGTGGACGCCGACCGCCCGGCGCGCCGATATCGTGCTGCCGGTGACCACCACGCTGGAGCGCAACGACATCGGTGGCTCGTCCCGCGACCGCTATGTCATCGCCATGCATCAGGCGATCGCGCCGCTTCATGCCGCCCGCTCGGATTTCGACATCTTTGCCGATCTCGCCGAACGGCTGGGGCACGGCGCGGCCTTCACGGGCGGCCTCGACGAGCAGGGCTGGATCGAGCGCATCTATACCGACTGCGCGGCGGCCAATGCGAAAGCGGGCATCACCTTTCCCGATTTCGAGACCTTCTGGCAGGACGGCAGCTTCGAACTGCCCCGGCCGGCGCAGGATTTTGTGCTGTTCGCCGATTTCCGCGCCGATCCGCAGGCCCATCCGCTGGCGACCCCCTCTGGCCGGATCGAGCTTTACAGCTCCGCCATCGCCGGCTTCGCGCTTCCCGACTGTCCGCCCCATCCGGTCTGGCGGGCGCCGGGCGAGTGGCTGGGCAGTGTCGGAGCGAAGCGCCATCCGCTGCATCTCGTAACGGTGCAGCCCTCGGACAGGCTGCACAGCCAGCTCGATTTCGCGCCCTTGCCTCAGGGCAACAAGGTGGATGGGCGCGAAGCGCTCCTCATGCATCCGGACGACGCGGCGGCGCGCGGCTGCGTGGCCGGGCGGACGGTGCGCGTGTTCAACGACCGGGGTGCGCTGCTGGCGGGTCTGGTGCTCGACGAAGGCGTGCATCGCGGCGTCGTGGTGATGGCGACGGGCGCCTGGTTCGACCCCGATCCCTCGGCCCCCGACGCGCCGGAGCGGGCCGGCACGGTCAATGTGCTGACGCGCGATGTGGGCACGTCCAGCCTCACCCAGGGGCCGAACGCCATGAGCTGCCTCGTGGAGGTGGCGGCCGTTTAGCGCGCCGGGCGGCCGTCCGTGCCGGAAAAGTATTCCGGGTGTGACTGGCGCAACTGCTCGACGAAATCCAGCGAGCGGGAGAGGTGGTCCCGAAGCGCCTCCTGCGCCGCCGGGGCATCGCCCGCGGCGACCGCATCGGTGATGGCGGTGTGGGCGGCGAGGATTTCGCGGATCTTGCCGGCCTTGGGCAGATGCAGGCGCCGCAGGCGGTCGATATGCCCGCTACGCCGGCGCACCAGATGCCAGAGGTCGATCACATCTTCCGCCTCATACATGGTGCGGTGGAAGGCCTGATCGGCGGCCGAGAACTGCTCATATTCCCCGAGGTCGGCGAACACGCTCTGCTGCCGGATGAGGCTCCGGAGCCGCTCCACCAGCGCGGGCGCTGGGGCGAGGGCGAGGCTGCGGACCAGTTCCAGCTCGATGGAGCGGCGCAGGAACTGGGCCTGCCGTGCCTGCTCCACATCGATGGGGCTCACCACGGTCGCGTGTTGGGGGAAGACATCCACCAGCCCTTCCTCCTGCAGCTTCATGAGCGCATCACGGATGGGCGTGGAGGAAAGGCGGAAGCGCTCCTGCAAGTCTTGCCGGGACAGGACGGCGCCGGGTGCCAGCGCGAGCGAGAGGATGTCCTGCCGCAGCACGTCGAGGACATGGGCCGCCCCCCGCTTGGCCGCATCCCGCGACAGCACGCTCACCTCCGCAACCGACATTCAATCGCTCCTCGTCTCGTCTGCCTTCATATCACTCTCGTCCTCGCTTGACCAACTAATGCATTAGTGCTTCAGTCGGAGGTGCAGACGGCGTCAACGCCGCGCGGGGCGCCAAGCCCGGAAGGAAACGCCAAACCCAGTTCGCAGGCCATCGCATGGCCGAGCGGAGGGGCAGGGACGCGGCGGCGGACCGAGATCCGCAGAGACGCGCATCCCTGACATGACGGCCGGAGCGGCCGCAAAGGGGAGGGATGCGGATGATCACCCGCAGGCAGACACTTGCGCTGGCCGCCGGCCTTGCCACGGCCCCGTGCTGGCCGGCCGTGGCGCAGGCGAAGACCGAAGTCTCGCTCAGCCGGCAGCCGGGCATTCTCTATATGCCGACGCACGTCATCGAAAAGCAGAAGCTGATCGAGAAGCACGCCGAGAAGCTTGGCGTACCGAACGTTACCGCCAAATGGATGTCGTTCTCCAACGGCGGAGCGCAGCAGGATGCGCTGCTTTCCGGCGGGGTGGACATCATCAACACCGGCACCGGGCCGCTTCTGGTGCTGTGGGACAAGACGCGCGGCAAGGTGAAGGGCATCGTGGCGAGTTCCGCCCAGCCGCTCCAGCTCATCAGCCGCGATCCGCGCATCAAGAGCCTCAAGGATCTCCAGGCCGGCGACAAGATCGCCGTGCCCACCGTGCGCGTCTCGACGCAAGCCATCCTTCTCCAGATGGCGGCAAGCCAGCTCTATGGGCCGGACAAGTGGAACCATTTCGATCCCATGACCGTCCAACTCGGCCATCCCGATGCATTCGTCGCCATGAAGAATGCCGGACATGAAGTGAAAAACCACTTCGCCGCGCCGCCCTTCCAGACCTACGAACTGCAGCAGATCCCCGAAGCGCACGTGGTGGCGACCTCCGCCGACATCATCGGCTCGCCCCTGAGCCAGGGTCAGTTCATGACCATGACGACCTTTGCGGAGGCCAATCCAAAGATCATCCAGGCCCTGCGCAATGCGGCGGAAGAAGCCAAGACCTTCATCGAGAAGAACCCTGCCGAGGCGGTGGAGATCTATCGCGAGGTGACGGGCGACAAGACGTCGACGGCGGAACTGCTCGAAGTGCTGAAGCAGCCGGGCATGATGGAATGGAACATCTACCCGCAGGGCACGATGAAGTTCGCCGCCCATCTGAACCGGACCGGCGCCATCAAGACGCTGCCGGCCTCGTGGAAGGACTATTATCTGCCGGTGGCCCATGACCTCCCCGGCAATTGAGTTCGCCGCCGGCGGGCCCGTCATGGCCCCGGCGGTGGCTGCCGCCTCTCCTGTGGCGGCCGTGACAGCGCAGGATCGTGCCATGTCCGAGCCCTTGCTCAACGTCTCTTCCGTGACGCTGCGCTACAAGACGCCCGGCGTGGTCATCACCGCCACCGAGCGCGTGTCGTTTGAGGTGAACACCTCCGACCGCTTCGTGCTTCTCGGCCCCTCGGGCTGCGGCAAGTCCACCCTGCTCAAGGCGGTGGGCGGCTATATCCGGCCGAGCGAGGGGACCATCACCATCAAGGGCCGGCAGGTCACCGAGCCGGGGCCGGACCGCATGATGGTGTTCCAGGAGTTCGATCAGCTCCTGCCATGGAAGACGGTGCTGGAGAATGTGGTCTTTCCGCTGCGCGATGCCCGCCGGCTGTCCCGCAAGGAGGCCGAGGAGAAGGCGCGGCATTACATCGAGAAGGTGAACCTCACCCGCGCCATCGACAGCTATCCGCACATGCTGTCCGGCGGCATGAAGCAGCGCGTCGCCATCGCCCGCGGCATGGCCATGGAGCCGGACATCCTCCTGATGGACGAGCCCTTTGCCGCGCTCGACGCCCTCACCCGGCGCACCTGCCAGGACGAACTGATCCAGCTCTGGGAGGAGACGCGCTTCACGGTGATGTTCGTCACCCATTCCATCGCCGAGGCGATCAAGATCGGCAACCGCATCCTCCTGCTTTCGCCCCATCCCGGCCGGGTGAAGGCTGAGGTGGTGGATGTGGACACGGTGTCGCCCACGGACGGCAGCGCGGGCCGGCTGGAGCGCGAGATCCACGATCTCCTCTTCGCCGATGCCGGCGCGGCGGATCACTGAACGGGAGGCCGACATGTCGATCCAGAGCCCGTCATCGCCTTCCGCCCGCATCATCCTGCGTCCGCCGGCCGGTGCGGCCGGCGCGGAGGTGGAACGCCGCATCGGCGTGCTTGAGGCGGCGTGGGACATCGGCGCCGTGCGCAAGGCGCTGATCATCGTCGTGCTGGCGGCGGTGTGGCAGGCCTATGGTGTCTATCTCGACAATCCGCTGCTGTTTCCGAGCCTGACGGAAACCTTGCAGGCGCTCGCCGAGAATGTCCGCAGCGGCGTGCTGCCCGCCCGCGCCTGGGCGTCGCTTCAGGTGCTGCTGATGGGCTATGCGGTCGGGGTTTTGCTGGCGGGCATCCTCACCATTGTCGCTATCAACACGCGCATCGGCTCGGACTTCCTCGAGACCGTCACAGCCATGCTGAGCCCGCTGCCAGCCATCGCGCTGCTGCCGCTGGCGCTCATCTGGTTCGGCCTCGGCAATGGCAGTCTTGTCTTCATCCTTGTGCATTCGGTGCTGTGGCCGGTGGCGCTCAACACCCACTCGGGCTTCCGGGCGGTGTCGCAGACGCTGCGCATGGTGGGGCGCAACTACGGCCTGAAGGGCTTCGCCTATATCCGCAAGATCCTGATCCCGGCAGCGTTCCCCTCCATCCTCACGGGCCTGAAGATCGGCTGGGCCTTCGCCTGGCGCACGCTCGTGGCGGCGGAACTGGTGTTCGGCGTCTCATCGGGGCAGGGCGGGCTCGGGTGGTTCATCTTCGAGAACCGCAATCTCCTTGAAATCCCGGCGGTCTTCGCCGGCCTCCTCACGGTCATCCTGATAGGTCTCGTGGTCGAGAACGTGATCTTCCGCACCATCGAGCGCCGAACGGTCCTGAAATGGGGCCTCCAGCACTGACCCGCGCCTCCCACGACCGAGCCCCTTCCATGACCAAGACACCCGAGCAACTGCGCAGCGCCCGCTATTTCGAGCCCGACGACTTCCGCTCCTTCGGCCATCGCTCGCGCATGAGCCAGATGGGTTATGCGGCGGAGGAGTATCGCGGCAAGCCGGTCATCGCGATCATCAACACCTGGTCCGATCTCAACCAGTGCCACGCCCATTTCAAGCAGCGCGTGGAGGATGTGAAGCGGGGCATTCTTCAGGCGGGCGGCTTTCCGGTGGAACTGCCGGCCATCTCGCTCTCCGAGAGCAAGGTGAAGCCGACCACGATGCTCTACCGCAACTTCCTCGCCATGGAGACGGAGGAACTCATCCGTTCCCATCCCGTGGACGGCGCGGTGCTGATGGGCGGTTGCGACAAGACCACGCCCGGCCTGCTGCTGGGCGCCACCAGCGCGGGCGTTCCGGCCATCTATGTGCCGGCCGGACCCATGCTGCGGGGCAACTGGCACGGCAAGGTGCTGGGCTCGGGTTCGGATGCCTTCAAATATTGGGACGAGCGCCGCGCCGGCAACATCTCCGACAGGGACTGGGCCGAGATGGAAGTGGGCATCGCCCGCTCCTATGGCGTGTGCATGACCATGGGCACGGCGGCTACCATGACGGCGCTCGCCGATGTGATCGGCATGACACTGCCGGGCGCCTCCTCCATCCCGGCGGCGGATGCCAACCACATCCGCATGTGCGCGGCCGCCGGCCGGCGGATCGTCGAGATGGTGTGGGAGGATCTCACCCCCGACAAGATCCAGACCGAGGGCGCGTTCCGCAATGCCATCAACGTCGCCATGGCCATGGGATGCTCCACCAATGCGGTGATCCACATCATCGCCATGGCCCGTCGCGCCGGCCATGCCATCGGGCTTGAGGACTTCGACGCGGCGAGCCGCAAGGTGCCGGTGATCGCCAACATCCGGCCGAGCGGCGAGCGCTATCTGATGGAGGATTTCTATTATGCCGGAGGCCTCCTCGGCCTGCTGACCCGGCTCACGCCCCATCTCGACCTGTCGCTCATCAACGTCTCCGGGCAGACCTGGGCGCAGTCGCTGGAGGGAGCAGAGGTCTACAATGACGATGTGATCCGCCCGCTGGACAATCCCATCTATGCTGAAGGCGCGCTAGCGCTGCTGAAGGGCAATCTCGCGCCCAACGGCTGCGTGATGAAGCCCTCCGCCGCCGCTCCCCATCTCCTCACCCATTCCGGTCCCGCGCTCGTTTTCGACGACTATCCGGCGCTGCGGTCCAATATCGACCGGGACGATCTCGACGTGACGCCGGACACGGTTCTGGTGCTGCGCAATGCCGGTCCCTTGGGCGGGCCGGGCATGCCGGAATGGGGCATGCTGCCCATCCCGAAGAAGCTGGTGAAGCAGGGCGTGCGCGACATGGTCCGCATCTCGGACGCGCGCATGAGCGGCACCTCCTATGGCGCCTGCATCCTGCACGTCTCTCCCGAATCCTACATCGGCGGCCCGCTGGGGCTCGTCCGCACCGGCGACATCATTACCGTGGACGTGCCCAACCGCAGCATTCGCCTGGAGGTGTCCGACGCCGAGCTGGAGCGCCGCCGGGTCGAGACGCCGCCGCCCGCGCCGCGCTACGAGCGCGGCTATGGCTGGATGTTCTCCCGCCACATCGGCCAGGCCGACCAGGGCTGCGATTTCGATTTCCTGCGCACCGACTTCGGCGCGCCGGTGCCCGAGCCCGCCATCTTCTGACTTCCCGACAATCCGGAGTTTGCCCGATGCTGTCCGACGCCACCCGCGAGAAGCTGAAGCACGTCAGCACCGCGACCCTCGCCACGGCCCTGTTCAAGCGCGGTTTCCGCAACCAGTTCATCCAGAACGTGCACCCACTCGGCTTCAGGGGGGAGAACATGGTGGGGCCGGCCTTCACGCTACGCTACATGCCGGCGCGTGAGGATCTGAACCCCATCACCGTGTTCCTCGATCGGGCGCATCCCCAGCGCAAGGCGGTGGAGGAATGCCCGCCGGGAGCGGTGTTCGTGGTGGACAGCCGCAAGGATGCCCGCGCAGCCTCCGCAGGGTCCATCCTCGTGGCCCGGCTGATGAAGCGCGGCGTTGCCGGGATCGTCACCGACGGCGGCTTCCGCGACAGTCCGGAGATCGCGGCCCTCGACATCCCGTCCTATCACCAGAGGCCGGCGGCGCCGACCAACCTGACCGTCCATCAGGCCATCGACATCAACGTACCCATCGGCTGCGGCGATGCGCCGGTCTTTCCCGGCGACATCATCGTCGGGGACGGGGAGGGCGTGATCGTCCTGCCGGCCCATCTGGCCGACGAACTGGCGGACGAGGCCACCGAAATGACCGCATTCGAGGATTTCGTGACCGAGAAGGTGCTCGAAGGGCGCACCATCCTCGGCCTCTATCCGGCCACAGAGGAACAGACGAAGACGGACTTCGTTGCCTGGCGGAAGGAAAAGGGGCGCTGAGCCAGATCCGAGGGGTCTTGCGGCTCAAGCCGTGATGCAGCCCATTCCGGTCCGGAGATGCCTCCGGGCCGGAACACGCTCAGCAGCCGGCGGCACGGTCATCCTTGAACAGGGACCAGATGGCGACGAACATCGCCGCGATCAGCGGCCCGATGACGAAACCGTTGACGCCAAACAGCGAAATGCCACCCAGCGTCGAGACCAGCACCATGTAGTCCGGCAGGCGCGTGCCTTTGCCGACGAGCGGCGGGCGCAACAGGTTGTCGATCATGCTGATGACGAAGATGCCGATGCCCAGCAGGATCGCGCCCTTCAGATACTGCCCGGACAGCATGAGGTAGGCCGCCGTGGGACCCCACACGAGCGCCGCGCCCACCGCCGGCACCAGCGAGAGCACGGCCATGGACACGCCCCAGAGCAGAGGCGCGCCAATGCCGAGGCCCCAGAAGGCAAGGCCGCCGATCAGGCCCTGCACCAGAGCGATGATGACGTTGCCCTTCACCGTCGCCTTCAGCACGTCGGAGAATTTGGCGAACAGGCTCTCCGTGTGGTGGGGGCTCAGCGGGCTGGTGCGGCGGATCGCGAGGGCCAGAGAGGCGCCGTCCCGGAACAGGAAGAACAGCACATAGACCATGACGCCGAGGCTGACGAAGAGCTGCGCCGTGCCTTGCCCGACGCTCACGGCGCTGGAGGCGATCACCTGCGACGCCTGCCCGAGGAAGGAAGCGAGGCGGCTCTCGATCTCCTTGAAGGTGTCCCCGGTGAAGGGCGGGAGAAGGTCCTTCACGAAGTCCGGCAGCAGATCATGCGCCCGGGCGGTGATCTCGGTCGGATTGAACTGGCGGCTGGAGACCTGCTGGTACAGTTCGCTCGCCTCGCGGGCGAGGGAGGCGAGGATCATCGAGCCGGGTATCACCACGATGCAGATGCAGGCCAGCACGCTCAGCGCCGCTGCGAGATTCGCGCGGCCGCCGAGCAGGCGGGTCAGCCAGCGGTTCAGGGGATTGAAGAGGATGGCGAGGATCACCGCCCAGAGCAGCGCGCCATAGAAGGGCAGGAGCAGCCAGGCGAAGGCCACCGAGACGAGGACGATGAGGGCCAGGAAGCTCCCCTGCTGGACGTTCGGTGACGACATCTGGGACGGGGCCCTCTCTTTTGGTCCTGCGCCGGTGCAGGTGTCCGCAGCCGCACACCAAACGCACGCGGTGCCATCCCTGCATGTAGACGGATGGAGGGCCGCCGTCACGTGCCGCGGCCCTTAGGAACGCCGCGGGCCGCTGCGTGTCGTCTCGTTCGGGGCGAAGGTGGGCGAAGCCGTCCACGCGTGGCGGTGTTGCCGCGACCACGCCGTTTATCAATCCAAAAAATGGAATGATCCATGCCGAATGCGGCGCTGACCGGTATGGGAGAGTGCGTATCGTGTGGCGTCACGGCCCCTGTGCCGCACGGTCAAGAACGGCCCCAGCCGTCGACGGCCGGAGGAAATGCCAGATCGCCGCTTCAGGTCGCGAGCGTCGGAAAGGGGCGTCCCGCCAACGGGTTCCCCACAGCTTGATACGCCTTCACGGGGCACGTCCGCGCGCGCTCGCGTCCGCGCCAACAACAATGCGCCCCGGTCTACGGGGCGGGAGCAAACGCCAGCCCAGGGAGACAGGCCGTGGCCATCTCGACCGCTTATGCCGCGCAGGCCCGCAGCCGCGCGCGCTACTGGATCGTCTTCGTCATTTTCGCGGTTACCGTGCTCAATTATGCCGACCGCGCCATCATTTCCATCGCCGGGGCGCCCCTCGCCAAGGAGTATGCCATCGACCCGGTGGCCATGGGCTACATCCTCTCCGCCTTCAGCTGGTCCTATGTCGCCGCACAGATCCCCGGCGGCTGGCTGCTCGATCGCTACGGCACCAAATGGGTCTATGCGGCGGGTATCTTCTTCTGGTCTCTCTTCACCTTCATGCAGGGCTGGGTCGGCTTCTTCGGCGCCGGCGGGGCGATCATCGCGCTCTTTGCCTTCCGCTTCATGGTGGGCATTGCGGAGGCTCCGTCCTTCCCCGGCAACGCCCGGATCGTCGCCGCCTGGTTCCCCACAGCCGAGCGTGGCAAGGCCTCCGCCATCTTCAATTCGGCACAGTATTTCGCGCCCGTGCTGTTTGCCCCGCTCACCGCCTGGGTGACGCAGGAATTCGGCTGGCGCTATGCCTTCATGTTCATGGGCGTGATCGGTATCGCCTTCGTGGTCGTCTGGGCGAAGGTCATTCACGGCCCGAAGGATCATCCCGGCATCAACGAGGCCGAGCTGAACCACATCCGCGAGGGCGGCGCCCTGATGGAAATAGGCGCGTCGCCCAAGGACAAGGGCGCGCCGGCTTGGGGCTATATCAAGCAGCTCCTCTCCAACCGGATGCTGCTCGGGATCTATCTCGCTCAGTACTGCATCAACGTCATCACCTACTTCTTCCTCACCTGGTTCCCCATCTATCTGGTGAAGGAGCGGGGGATGACCATCCTCAAGGCGGGTATGGTGGCCTCCCTTCCGGCGCTCTGCGGCTTCATCGGCGGCGTGCTGGGCGGCGTGATCTCGGACGCCATCCTGCGGCGTACCGGCTCGCTGACGCTGGCCCGCAAGATTCCGATCATCGGAGGCATGCTGCTGTCCATGACCATCATCGGCTGCAATTACGTGCAGACGGAAGCCTTCGTGGTGGGCCTGATGGCGCTGGCCTTCTTCGGCAAGGGCATCGGCGCGCTGGGCTGGGCGGTGGTCTCGGACACCTCGCCGAAGCAGATCGGCGGCCTCTCAGGGGGCCTGTTCAACACCTTCGGCAACATGGCCGGCATCACCACGCCGATCGTCATCGGCTACATCGTGCAGGGCACCGGCTCCTTCAACGGCGCGCTGCTGTTCGTGGGCATCAATGCCTTCATCGCCATGGCGGCCTATCTGGTCATGGTGGGCGAGATCAAGCGCGTCGAACTGAAAGACGCCTGATCGCAAGGCTGGCGGTGCTGCTTGCACACGGGCGGTCCTGCGACCAAGACTGGCCGGTCAGGCCTGAGATGCCGCGTCGCTGGGCCAGCCAGCCGCGCGGCATCGTCATGTCCTCAGACCGCCAGCGAGAACCGGCCGGGACAGGAGCGTCATGTTCGATCTCAACCAGATCCGCTGCTTTGTCGCGGTGGCGGAGGAACTTCACTTCGGCCGCGCCGCCGAGCGCCTGAACATGACGCAGCCGCCGCTGAGCCGTCAGGTGCAGATCCTGGAGCGCATCCTCGACGTGGCGCTGTTCGAGCGCACCAGCCGTTCCGTGCAACTCACTCCCGCCGGCCGCAGCTTCCTGCCCGAGGCACGCCATCTGCTGAAGCTCGCCGGCAACGCGGCGCTGGTTGCCAAGCGCGTGGCTGCCGGCAAGGCGGGCTCCATCCGCATCGGCTTCACAGCCGCCTCGGCCTATTCCTTCCTGCCCGACCTCGTCGCCGCCTGCCGCACGCAACTGCCGGATGTCGATCTGGCGCTGAAGGAGATGGTGAGCGGCGAACAGCTTGAGGCGCTGGGGGCGGGCGAGATCGACGCCGCGCTGCTGCGCCCGCCGGTGCCGGCGGCGGGCATGGGCTTCTTCCGCGTCGCCTCCGAGCAGTTGCTGGCGGCGGTGCCGGAGGCCCATCCGCTGGCCGCGAAGGACACCCTGACGCTCGATGATTTCATCGAGGTGCCGCTGATCATGTACGATCCCTATCAGGCCCGCTATTTCCACGATCTGGTGGCGGAGCTGTTCTCCGGCGCCGGCTTCCTGCCGCGACCCGTGCAGCATCTGACGCAGGTGCATTCCATCCTCGCCCTCGTCCGCTCCGGGCTGGGTCTCGCGCTTGTGCCGGAGGCGGCGCGGAACCTCCATGCGACGGGCGTGATGCTGCGCCCCGTTGCGGCGCGCGCCCCGCGACCAGTGGAGCTCTTCCTGGGCTGGCGGCGCGACAATGCCAATCCGCTCCTGCCCATCCTGCGCGACATCGCCCGCGGCCTGCCGGAGAGTGGCGCGCGGTCGTAACTGATCCCAAAAACGCATCGATCCATGCCGTATTTGGTCTGACTTGGCATCGATCCGGCAGTACCACTGATGCTGGTTTCAGCGGCCCGAGACAAGCGCCGCTCTCCCAGGCGAGGACATGAGATGACCAAGATGACCCCCCGCGAAATGGCGCAGACCCTGGGCTCCGGCCTCCTGTCCTTTCCGGTGACGCCTTTCCATGCCGCTGACTATTCGTTCAACGAAGCGCAGTACCGGCAGAATATGGACTGGCTGTGCGGGTACAAGGTCGCCGGTCTGTTCGCGGCGGGCGGCACCGGCGAATTCTTCTCGCTGACGCCGGCCGAGGTGGAAAAGGTCGTCACCGTCGCGGTGAACGAGACGCGCGGCCGTGTGCCCGTGCTCGCCGGTGCCGGCTATGGGACGGCCATCGCCAAGGATCTCGCCGTTGCCGCCGAGCGCGCGGGGGCCGACGGCCTGCTGCTGCTGCCGCCCTATCTGGTCAATTCCGAGCAGGACGGCCTGATGGCCCATGTGGAGGCGGTCTGCGCCGCCACCAAGCTCGGCGTCATCGTTTACAATCGTGACAATGCGGTACTGACCGAGGACAGCCTTGCCCGCCTCGCCGAGCGCTGCCCCAACCTCGTCGGCTACAAGGACGGCATTGGCGACATCGAACTGATGGTGCGCATCCAGTCCAAGATCGGCGACCGCTTCACCTACGTGGGAGGCCTGCCCACGGCCGAGACCTTCGCGCTGCCCTATCTGGAAATGGGCGTCACCACCTATTCCTCGGCGGTGTTCAATTTCGTGCCGGAATTCTCCACCGCCTTCTATGCCGCGGTGCGCCGCCGCGACCGTGATGCGGTGGCTGCCGGCCTGAAGGATTTCATCCTGCCGCTGCTCGCCATCCGCAATCGCAAGAAGGGCTATCCGGTCTCCATCATCAAGGCCGGCATGAAGGTGATCGGCCGCGACAGCGGCCCGGTGCGCCCGCCGCTGACCGATCTCACCCCCGCCGAGATCGACGAACTCGCCGCGCTTGTGGCTGCCCTGCCCAACGGGGGGCTTATCTCGCGCGCCGCCGCGGAGTAAATCGTTCGTATTCAAATGATCCAGGCGGGATGCGACCATGAGTGAAATTGCGTTGAACTATATCGCCGGGGCGTGGGTGTCGGGGGCTTCGGAGACGAAGAACATCAACCCCTCCGACACCAATGACGTTGTAGGCCATTACACGCAGGGCTCGCGGGCCGATGCGGAGCAGGCCATTGCCGCTGCCGCCGCCGCCGCGCCCCGCTGGGCGCGCTCCACGCCGCAGGAGCGGCACGACGTGCTGAAGAAGGTGGGAGACGAAATCCTCGCCCGCCGTGAGGAACTGGGCCGCCTGCTCTCCCGCGAGGAGGGCAAGACCCTGCCGGAAGGCATCGGCGAGGCCGCTCGCGCGGGCCAGATCTTCCTGTTCTTCGCCGCCGAGGCCCTGCGCCTTGCCGGCGAGAAGCTCGCCTCCGTGCGTCCGGGCCTTGATGTGGAGATCACCCGCGAGGCCGTGGGCGTCGTCGGCATCATCGCGCCGTGGAACTTCCCGATCGCCATTCCGGCCTGGAAGATCGCGCCGGCGCTCGCCTATGGCAATGCGGTGGTGTTCAAGCCGGCCGATCTCGTGCCCGGCTCGGCCTATGCCCTGTCCGAGATCATCTCCCGCGCCGGCCTGCCGGCGGGTGTGTTCAATCTGGTCATGGGGCGCGGCTCCGTGGTCGGTCAGGCTTTCCTCGAAAGCCCGAAGGTGAACGCCATCACCTTCACCGGCTCGGTGGAGACGGGCCGCAAGGTGGCGCAGGCCTGCGTCCTCAACGACCCCATGAAGAAGTTCCAACTGGAGATGGGCGGCAAGAACCCGCTCGTGGTGCTGGACGACGCCGACCTTGCGGTGGCGGCGGAATGCGCGGTGAACGGCGCCTTCTTCTCCACTGGCCAGCGTTGCACGGCCTCGTCCCGCTTCATCGTGCAGGAGGGCATTCATGATGCCTTCGTGGATGCGGTGACCGAGCGCCTGAAGGCTCTAAAGGTGGACAACGCACTGGAAGCCGGCACGCATATCGGCCCGGTGGTGGACGAGAAGCAGCTGGAGCAGGATCTGAATTACATCGAGATCGGCCGCTCCGAGGGCGCCAAACTCCATTGGGGCGGCGAGCGGCTCAATCGCGCGACGCCGGGCTTCTATCTCCAGCCGGCCTTCTTCACCGAGACCACCAATGCCATGCGCATTGCCCGCGAGGAGATCTTCGGCCCCGTCGCCTGCACCATCCGCGTGAAGGACTATGACGAGGCGCTCGCGGTGGCCAATGACACGCCGTTCGGCCTGTCGTCCGGCATCGTCACCACAAGCCTCAAATATGCCAGCCACTTCAAGCGCAACAGCGAGGCCGGCATGGTGATGGTGAACACCCCCACGGCCGGCGTGGATTATCACGTGCCGTTCGGTGGCCGGAAGGGCTCCAGCTATGGCGCCCGTGAGCAGGGACGCTACGCGGCCGAATTCTACACAACTGTGAAGACCGCCTACACCAACGCGGGCTGAGCGGCGCCGCGCCAATAACAAGAACAGGCGCGTGCCAGACGGGAGGACACAGATGACGTACCAGGGCCCGGCCGGGGTCGAGACCCCGCGCACCATCAAGGTCCACGAGAGCGACAATGTCGCCATTGTGGTCAACAGCTTCGGCCTCAAGCCCGGCACCGATCTGCCCGATGGCACGCGCCTCGTGGAATTCGTGCCTCAGGGCCACAAGGTGGCCCTGACCGATATTGCCGATGGCGCGCCCATCCTTCGCTATGGCGAGGTTATCGGGCGTGCCGTTGGCGACATCCCGCGCGGGGCGTGGGTGGAGGAATCGCGCGTTGCCATGCCCGTTCCGCCGGACCTTTCCGCGCTGGAAAAGGCCACCCGCATTCCCGCCTCGCTGCCGCCGCTGGAAGGCTATACGTTCGAGGGCTACCGCAATCCGGACGGATCGGTGGGCACCAAGAACATCCTCGCCATTTCCACCAGCGTGCAGTGCGTGGCCGGAACGCTGGATTTCGCCATCAAGCGCATCCGTGAGGATCTGCTGCCGCGCTATCCCAATGTGGATGACGTGGTGGCGGTGACGCACGCCTATGGCTGCGGCGTCGCCATCGGTGCCCCGCAGTCGGTGGTGCCCATCCGCACCCTCCAGAGCCTCGCCACACATCCGAACTTCGGTGGCGAGGTGATGATCGTCTCGCTGGGCTGCGAGAAGCTCCAGCCGGAGCGCCTGCTGCCCGAGGGCAAGGAGGGCATCGTCCGCCTGCAGGATGAGGCCTTCCACGGCTTCGATGCCATGATCGGCGCCATATTGGAGATGGCCGAGGCGCGGCTTGAGGTGCTGAACCGCCGCACGCGCGAGACCGTGCCCGCGTCCGAACTGGTGGTGGGCCTCCAGTGCGGCGGCTCGGACGCTTTCTCCGGTGTCACCGCCAATCCCGCGCTCGGCTATGCCGCCGACCTGCTGGTGCGGGCCGGGGCGACCGTCATGTTCTCGGAAGTCACCGAGGTGCGCGACGCCATCCATCTGCTCACGCCGCGCGCTTCCACGCCCGAGGTGGCCGACGCGCTGATCCGCGAGATGGCCTGGTATGACGACTATCTGGAGAAGGGCGGCGCCGACCGCAGCGCCAACCCCTCTCCCGGCAACAAGAAGGGCGGCCTCGCCAATGTGGTGGAGAAGGCGCTCGGCTCCGTCGCCAAGTCAGGCTCCAGCGCCATCGCGGGCGTTCTGGCCCCCGGCGAGAAGGTGAAGCAGAAGGGGCTCATCTTCGCCGCGACGCCGGCCAGCGATTTCGTCTGCGGCACGCTTCAGCTGGCCTCCGGCATGACGCTTCAGGTCTTCTCCACGGGCCGGGGCACGCCCTATGGCCTTTCCGCCGCGCCGGTGATCAAGGTCGCGACGCGTACGGACCTTGCCCGCCGCTGGCACGACCTCATCGACCTCGATGCCGGCCGCATCGCCACGGGCGAAGCCACCATCGAGGAAGTGGGCTGGGATCTTTTCCGCCTCATGCTCGACGTGGCCAGCGGCAAGGTGAAGCCCTGGTCCGACAAGTGGGGGCTCTTCAATGCGCTGACGCTGTTCAACCCGGCGCCCATCACCTGACGTCACGGCGGCCGCTCGGCCGCCGTTTTCATTTTCGACCGGACGTTCACTCCGCCGCAGAGCGGAGAACGCGGGCGCTTGCCCGATTACAGCAGGGAGGACACATATGGCGTCGAAGACATTTGCGGCGGGACTTATGCTGGCAACGGTTCTGGGAACCGGGCAGGGAGCGATGGCCGGCACGTTCGTCTATATTTCCAACGCGGACAGCCGCGAGATTTCCGTCCTGTCGCTGGATGAACGCACGGGTGCCCTGACGCCTGTTGCCACCACGCCCACCTCCGGCACGGTGATGCCACTCACGCTCTCGCCGGACCGGCGGCACCTTTACGCCTCGCTGCGCAACGAGCCCTTTTCCGTCACGACCTTCCGGGTGGATGGGGCAACCGGCAAGCTGACCGAGCAGGCGACCGTGCGGCTCCCGGACAACATGGCCTATCTCTCGACCGATCTCACGGGCCGCTATCTGCTGAGCGCGTCCTATGTGGGCAACAAGATCGCCATCAATCCTATTGCGGCGGACGGGAGCGTGATGGAACCGCCAGTGGAGGTGGTGCTGACCGGCAAGAATGCCCACGCCATCCGGGTGGCGCCCTCCAACACCCGTTTGCTGGCGAGCAATCTCGGCAGCGACCAGATTCTTCAGTTCGCCTTCGATCCCGCGACGGGGCGGGTCACCCCCGGCACGCCGGACAAGGTGGAGACGGCGAAGGGCGCCGGGCCGCGCCATTTCGTCTTCAGTCCCGATGGCAGATTCGTCTTCGGCACGAACGAGCTGGACGGCACCGTCAGCAGCTATCGCTATGATGCAGAGAAGGGGGCTTTGACCCTCATCGGCACGGTGAGCGCCGTGCCGCCGGATTTCAAGGGCGGCGCGCCGGCGACGGCCGAAATCAAGCTCACCCCCGACGGCGCCTGGCTCTATGCCTCGGAGCGCACGTCCAACACCATCGCCGCCTATGCAGTGAATGGCCAGACCGGTGCGCTGACCCGAGTGGGCAGTTTCGCCACCGAGGCCCAGCCGCGCGGCTTCGCCATTGATCCGCTGGGGCGTTATCTGATCGCGGCGGGCCAGAAGTCCAACGCGGCCACCATCTATGCCATTAATCCCGAGACCGGGGCCCTGAAAGCCATCGGCCGGCAGGAACTGGGCAAGAACCCGAACTGGGTCGAGATCGTCACCCTGCCCTGAGACGGAAACGGGGCGCGGCCGTGCGCGCCCCGTTGTTTCACACCACTGGCGTCGGCAACTCGCGCCCGGCGAAATGGGCGTCGAGATTGGCAATCACGAGGGCGGCCATGTCCGCCCGCGTCTCGTGGGTGGCGCTCGCCATGTGCGGCGTCAGAACCACGTTCGGCAGGCCGTGGAAGCCTTCCGGAACGTGAGGCTCGTTCTCGAACACGTCGAGCGCGGCCCCGGCGATTTGGCCGTGCTGGACGGCGTGGAGCAGGGCCTTCTCGTCCACCAGAGAGCCGCGCGCCACGTTCACCAGCACGCCCTTCGGCCCGAGGGCCTCCAGAACCGGCCCGTTGATGAGATGGCGCGTCTCCGCCGAGGCGGCGGCGGCGATGATGAGCACATCGCACCAGGCGGCGAGCGCCGCCGGGCTCTCGAACGCCCGATAGGGCACATCCTGCCTGCTGCGGGAGGCATAGCCGATCTCGCCGTCAAAAGCCTCAAGGCGCCTGGCGATGGCCCGGCCGATGCGGCCGAGGCCGACGATGCCGAACTTCTTGCGCGACATCTTGCGGCCGAGCGGCAGGTCGCCCTTCGGCCACTCACCGGCACGCACATGCCCATCGCCCCGCACCAGCTGGCGCAGCGCGGAGATGGTGAGGCCGATGGCAAGGTCCGCCACATCCTCCGTGAGCACGTCGGGCGTGTTGGCGACGCGATAGCCCCGGCGCCTGGCATCGGCGAGGTCCACCTTGTCGAAGCCGACCCCATTGATGGCGACAATCTCAAGGGCCGGCAGCCGCGCGCTCACCGCCGGCGGCAGGCCGATGTGGCCGCCGGTGGCGACCGCCTTGATGGCCGCGCCGTGGGTGGCGAGAAAGGCCTCGGCATCCGCCGCCTCGTGCAGGCGGTGCACCGTGAAGCGCTCCGCCAGATCCGCCTCGAGGGACGGCATCAGCGGGCAGAGCTGGAGCAGGTCGGGCTTCATGGAGAGGTCTCGGCTCACTTCACGTCCGCCTTCACGAACTGGCGCAGTTCTGGCGTCTGGGGATTGGCGAACAGCTCCTGGGAGGGGCCTTCCTCCCAGATGCGGCCCTTGTGCATGAACACCGTGGTGTTCGCGACGCGCTTGGCAAAGCCCATCTCGTGGGTCACGAGGATCATGGTCATGCCGTTGCGCGCGAGGCGCTCCATCACGTTCAGCACCTCTTCGGTGAGCTCGGGATCGAGCGCCGAGGTCACCTCGTCGAACAGCATCAGCTTGGGATGCATGGCGAGTGAGCGGGCGATGGCGACGCGCTGCTGCTGTCCGCCGGAGAGCTGGTCCGGATAGGCGTCGAACTTCTCCGACAGGCCGACCAGTTGCAGCACCTCGCGGGCGGTGTCGTGGGCCTCCTTGGCGGCGACCTTCTTCACGATCTTCGGGGCGAGCATGATGTTCTCGCCCACGGAGAGATGCGGGAAGAGGTTGTAGCTCTGGAACACGATGCCGACTTCCGTGCGCAGGTGGCGGAGCTTCTCCTTGTCCTGCGTCACCTCTTCGCCGGCGATCTCGATGCGGCCGGACTGGATGGTTTCCAGCCCGTTGATGCAGCGCAGGAGCGTGCTCTTGCCGGAGCCCGAGCGGCCGATGAGGGCGACCACCTGGCCGCGTTCGACGGTGAGAGAGACGCCCTTCAGAACCTCGACCGCGCCGAAGCTCTTGTGCACGTTCTCAATGAGAACTTCCGACATTTAACTTCCTCTCGAGCCAGCCCGACAGGCGGGACAGGGGGTAGCAGATGACGAAATAGATGGCCGCAACCGTCAGGAAGACGCGGAAGGGCTGGAACGTCGAGTTGTTGATGAGCTGGCCGGCGCGGGAGAGTTCCACGAAGCCGATGATGGAGGTGATGGAGGTGTTCTTCACCACCTGCACCGCAAAGCCGGTGGTGGGCGGCAGCGCGATGCGCAGGGCCTGCGGCAGGATGATGTGCCGGAACTGCTGTACGCGCGTCATGCCGAGGCATTCGGACGCTTCCCATTGGGGCTTCGGCACCGCCTCTATGCAGCCGCGCCAGATGTCGCCGAGATAGCCACTCACATAGATGCTCATGGAGATGCTGGCGGCAACGAGGGCGGGCAGCTGGAATCCGATGAGGCTCAGTCCGTAATAGGACAGGAAGAGGATCATCAGGACCGGAGAGCCCTGGATGATCTGGATGTAGGTGGCCGTGGCGAAGCGTAGCGGCATCAGCGGTGACACGCGGGCGAGCGCGATGAACAGGCCGGCGATGCCGCCCAGCGTCAGCGCGATGACCGTGAGCACCAGCGTCCAGCGCAGGCTCTCCAGCAGGAAGATGAAGTCGTTGAGACCGAAGGAGCGGACAAGCATGGCTCAGGCTCCTTCCACGGCCGGAGCCAGCTTCAGTTTCGGCCGGCGCTTGAACAGGTACCAGCCGACGAGGGCAAAGATGCCTCGCAGGACCATGGATAGCGCCAGATAGATCAGCGTCGCGATCACATAGACCTCGAAGCTCCGGTAGGACTGGCTCTCGATCTGCGCGGTGACCGAGGACAGTTCCTCGGCGGAGATGGCCGAGCAGACGCTCGAGGCGAGCGTCATCAGGATGAACTGGCTGCACAGCGCCGGATACACCTTGGCGATCGCCGGCGGGATGATGATGTGTCGGTAGATCTGGTAGGTGGTCATGCCCAGCGACTGCCCCGCCTCCACCTGCGAGCGGTGGACGGCATCGATGCCGGCGCGGATGATCTCGGTGGTGTAGGCGCCGAGATTGATTGTCATGCCGATGAGCGCCGCTGCGGTGGCGTCCACCCGCACGCCCAGCACCGGCAGGCCGAAGAAGATGATGAAGAGCTGCACCAGGAAGGGCGTGTTGCGCACCACTTCCACATAGAGCTTGATGATGCGTCCGATCAGCCCGCCGTACATGGCGCGGACGGAGGCCAGCATGATGCCGAGGGCGAGGCCGAGCACGATCGAGCTGACGGACAGCTGGATTGTGAGCAAAAGCCCGCTGAGGAGTTCATCGCGGTAATTGGCGATGACCCCGAACTGGAACTGATAATTCACGATCACCCCCTTTGAGGGATCAGGCGCGACCCTGAAGTCCGCGCCCTGTGGGCGGTCGATGGCCAGAGCCCGCGCCGATCAGATTGCATCGCAGTCTGATCGGATCACGCGTTCTCTTCTTGAGTCTGGAGGGCGATTCACTGACCGGATTGATTCAATCCGCCGGGATGGCGCCCCAAGCGATCAAAAAGGCGGCCGGGCGGGGAGGCCGCGCCCGGCCGCAGGCGCTCAGAAGGTCTCCAGCGGGGGCAGGGGCGTGTCCGTCCACTTGCGGTAGAGCGTATCCAGCTCATCGTTCTTCTTCATGAAGTAGATGGTGTTGTTGAGCCACTGGAGGATCTCGAAGTCGCCGGGGCGCACGGCCATGGAATTGCCCTGCGCATAGATGCTGAAGCCGATCTCGAGCTTGGCATCCGGGTTCTGCTTCGCCACCGAGAGCACCAGCGTCTCCGGCAGGGCCGCAGCTTCAACCTGGCCCGAGAGCAGGGCCTGGGTGGTGATGGAATCGTCCTCGAAGATGGTGACGTTGATGCCGCCGGCGCGGCGCAGCGCGGCCTCCTGCGGCGTGCCGCGGGTGGCGCCGACCTTCTTGCCCTTCAGGGCATCGAGGCTTTCCACCTTCGCGCCCTTGGTCACGACCACCATGTTGAAGGCGTTGTAGGGCATCGTGAACATGACCGAGCGGGCGCGCTCGGGCGTCGGGTTCAGCGTGGCGATGAGGAAGTCCACGCGGCCGGTCTGGAGCGCGGGAATACGGGCTGGCGGCGTCAGCGCCACATATTCCGCCTTCACGCCGAGATATTTGGCGATCAGCACGGCGACATCATAGTCGTAGCCGGTGGGGTTGCCCTTGTCGTCCACCATGCCCATGGGCGGGCCGCCGATCAGCACGCCGATGCGCACTGTGCCGCGCTGGACGATTTCGTTGAGCGTCGTGGCGCTCGCGCTGGCGGCGCTGGCAAGACCGGCGAGGCCGATGCCGGCGGCGACCAGAAGGCCCCGCGTGAGGGATTTCAGGCTCATGGTTTCCTCCCTTTGAGCAGTCCTGTGAGGGTGTCGGGCAGCCGGGATGCGGCTGCGCCCGTCAGAGGCTTTGAAGACGCGGATTGGCGTGCCCGCGGAACGGCGTGATTGTTGATGATCCGGGCGGCGCCGCCGTTCGCGCGCGGCCCGTTGTCCGGGATCAGAGGGTCGCGAGGACGCCGCCGTCCACGTAAAGGACCTGTCCGTTGACGAAGCTCGCCGCCTCGGAGGCGAGGAAGATGCAGGCGCCCTGCAGCTCCTCCACATTGCCCCAGCGACCGGCTGGCGTGCGGTTCTTGAGCCACGCGTCGAATTCGGGGTTCTCGATCAGCGCCTGATTGAGCGGCGTGGCGAAGTAGCCCGGCCCGATGGCGTTGATCTGGAGGCCGTGGCGCGCCCAGTCCGTGCACATGCCCTTGGTGAGGTTCTTCACCGCGCCCTTGGAGGCGGTGTAGGGGGCGATGGAATAGCGCGCCGCCTCGCTCTGGAGGCTGGCAATGTTGATGATCTTGCCGCGCTTGCGGCGGATCATGTGCCGGGCGACCGCCTGTCCCACGTAGAATACGCTGTCGAGATTGGTGCGCATCAGCTCGTGCCACGTCTCGACGGGATAGTCCTCAAGCGGGGCGCGGCGCTGGATGCCGGCATTGTTCACCAGAATGTCGATGGCGCCGGTGTTCGCCTCGATCTCATCGACGCCACGCTGCACTGCAATGTGATCGGTAACATCGAAGGCGGCCACCTCGGCGGCGACACCCTGATCAGCGAGGCGTGCCTGGGCGTCGGCTAGCTTTTCGGCGTCGCGGCCGTTCAGCACCACGCGCGCGCCGGCCTTTCCGAGGCCAAGGGCCAGCGAGTAGCCGATGCCTTGGCTGGAGCCGGTGACGAGCGCCAGACGGCCGGTGAGGTCGAACAACTGGATCGACATCTTGTCTCCCTAGGTGCTGCCCGCTCGTGCCCTGGAGCATCCGGCGGCCTGCTTTTTTGCTTGTGCTCCAGATAGAGCATGTTATCGGTAACAAAACAAGAGGCCCCTCGAATGCGGGCCTCGCACCGGGGAGTGATCATGCGCGCCGCCGTGCTTCATGCCGCCAAGGATCTGAGGGTCGAGGAGATTGATGAGCGTCCGCTCGCTGACGACGAGGTGCGCCTGCGCTTCGCCGCCGGCGGCATCTGCGGCTCGGACCTCTCCTATTATTTCAAGGGCCGCGTCGGGGATTTCGACGTGCGCCAGCCGCTCGTGCTGGGCCACGAGGTGTCCGGCGAGGTGGCGGCGGTCGGACCGTGCGTCGAGACGCTTAAGCCGGGCGACCGCGTGGCCGTGGACCCGAGCCGGCCATGCCTCACCTGCGACTATTGCCGCATGGGGCGCTCCAACCTCTGCCGCAACATGCGCTTCTTCGGCAGCGCAGCCATCTATCCGCACGTGCAGGGCGCCTTCAGCGAGACCTTCATCGCGCGCGCTGACCAGTGCGTGAAGGTGCCGGACAGCATGTCCATGCGGGTGGCCGCCTGCGCCGAGCCGCTGGCCGTTTCCGTCCACGCCTGCCGGCGCGGCGGCGAGATCGCAGGGCGCAAGGTCCTGATCGCCGGGGCAGGGCCCATCGGCATCCTCTCGGCCCTCGTCATGCGCCGCATGGGCGCGGCCGAGATCGCCATCACGGACCTCGTGGAGGCGCCGCTCGCCATCGCCCGTGAAGCGGGGGTGGACGAGACCATCTGCGTCGGCACCGATCCGGAGAAGCTCACCCGCTATGAGGCGGACAAGGGCTATTTCGACATCGCGCTCGAGGCGACTGGCTCGCCGCAGGCGCTCGCGTCGCTGTTCAAGGTGGTGCGGCCGGGCGGTCGCGTCATCCAGGTGGGCATGATGCCGCCCGGCACCATTCCCGTGCCGGCCAACATGCTGATGGCTCGCGAGATCGACTTCGTCGGCGCCTTCCGCTTCCACACCGAGTTCAAGACCGCCGTGGACTATCTGGCGCGCGGCCTTATCGACGTGTCGCCCATCCTCTCGGCCCAGATGCCCATGAGCGATGCCGACGCCGCCTTCGCCATGGCCGCCGACCGCAACCGGGCGATCAAGGTCCATCTCACCTTCTGACCGCGCGCATAACGAACAAAGGAAACGCTCATGTATACCCGCTGCGCCATCTTCGAGGGCCAGATCACGCCCGGCCGCGAGGACGAGTTCTTCAAGGCGGTGGAGGAGCGCCTGCTGCCGCTCTGGAAGCAGATGCCCCACGCTGAGGCCGTGCGCGTGCTGCGCGCCGTGCGCCATGATCCCGACGCGCCGCCGGTGGCGATGATGCAGGAGATCGACTATCCCTCGCTGGAGGCCATCGACGAGGCTCTCGCTTCGCCGATCCGCACGCAGGCCCGCGCGGTGACCGAGGACATCGTGAAGATGTTCACCGGCCGCTTCTATCACATCGTCTACAAGCGTCAGGCGGGGTCCTGAGGCGATCATGCCGCCGCTCACGCGCAAGCCCACCATGCGGGACGTCTCGCGTCTCGCGGGCGTCTCCACGATGACCGTCTCGCGGGTCCTGGCCGACCCCGAGACCGTGTCGCGGGAGACGCGCTCGCGCGTTCTGGCGGCGGTGGAGCAACTGGGCTATGTGCCCGACCGGGTGGCGGGAAGCCTGTCTTCCCGCCGCACCAACGTGGTGGCGGCGATCCTGCCGACCCTGACCAACGTCAATTTCGCCGACACCGCGCATGCTCTGACGGAGGTGCTGCGACCGGCTGATTATCAATTGCTCATCGGCTACACAATGTACCGGCTGGACGAGGAGGAGCGTCTGTTGCGGGCCATGCTTCCCCGCCGGCCGGACGCGGTTGTGGTGGCCAGTTCCGTGCACACGAAGACCGCTTCCCAGATGCTGCTGCGGGCGGGCGTGCCGGTGGTGGAGATATGGGACAATCCCGGTCAGCCCATCGATCATGCGGTGGGCTTTTCAAATTACGAGGTGGGCCGGGCGGCGGCGCATCATCTCATCTCCCTCGGCCATCGTCGCATCGGCGCCCTCGGCCCCGGCAGGGGCGGCGAGGCGCGGGATTTTCGCGGTGAGGACCGCATGAAGGGCTTTGCCGCCGCTCTACGCGAGGCGGGCCTGTCGGACGAACTGGTGCTGCACTTCGGTGATGTGCCGGTCGCCTTCGATCACGGCCGCCAGTCGTTCGCCGCCATGCTGGAGCGGGCGCCGGATGTGGAGGCGCTGTTTGCCGTCTCCGACATTTCCGCCTGGGGCGCGCTGATGGAGTGCCAGCGGCGCGGCATCCGCGTGCCCGACGACCTGTCGCTGCTCGGCTTCGGCGATTTCGACTTCGGCCGCCAGTGCGTGCCCATGCTGAGCACTATGGGGATCGACGCACGGGCCATCGGCACGGCGACGGGCGAATTGCTGATGCGGCTCCTTCACGACGACAGCGGCGCGGCGGCGGTGCCCGAGCGTATCGATGTCGGCTTCCGGCTGATCGAGCGCGAGACCACCGCGCCGGCGCGCAAGCGCCGCAAGAATGGGAGGAAGTCCAGTTGAGCGAGACCATCGGCATCATCGGCGTCGGCGTCATGGGCAGCGCCATCGCGACGCGCTTCCTGGAGCGCGGCCGCACCGTGCATCTGCGCGACATGGATCCGCAGAAGCTGGCGCCGCTGGTGGCGCGTGGGGCGATCGCCATGGAAAGCGTCGCGGCGCTGACGCAGGCGAGCGACGTCATCATCACCAGCCTCAACACGGCGGAGATCGTCGAGGCGGTGCTGTTCGGGGCCGATGGCATCGCCGCGGCGGCAAAGCCTGGCCAACTCTTCATCGACATGTCGAGCATCGACCCCAAGGCGACCGCCACGCTCGCCGCGCGGCTGGAGCGGGAGACCGGCATGGCCTATGTGGATGCGCCCTTGTCGGGCGGCGCGCCGGCCGCCCTTGCGGGGCGGCTCACGCTCATGATGGGCGGCAGCCCTGAGGTCGTGGAGCGGGCCAAGGCGGTGCTGGCCGATGTGGCGGCGAATATGACCCACATGGGGCCTTGCGGCGCTGGGCAGACCACCAAGCTCATCAATCAGGTGCTGTGTGCCTGCAATTTCCTCGCGGTGGCGGAGGCGACCCGTCTCGCGCTCGATGGCGGCGTGGATGCCGCCCGCATTCCGCAGGCGCTGGCCGGCGGACGCGCCGATTCGCGCATCCTCCAGGAGTTCATGGGCAAGATGGCCGCCTTCGATCTGACCCCCACGGGCCGGATCGACAATATGCTGAAGGATCTGGAGGCGGTGCAGCGCTATGCCATGGCGCTGCGCACGCCCATGCCGCTCACCGGCCTCGTCACCGACCTGCACCGGATGATGGTGGCCGCCGGCATCGGTCCGGAGGACAGCGCGGCCTATATGAAGCTCTTCGACTTCGGCACTCGCGCCGCCTGAACCGCTCTATGGAAAAGCTCCGACCTCAATCGGCCAGGGGCGCGCACGGGGGCGGGGGATGCTATATGCGCCGTGCGGCCTCGGCCGCGCCTCCGTCCGCCCGCGCCGATCGCGGGCCATCAGCAGGAAAGCGATTATGAGCATCGTCCGCCTCGACAAGGGCCCGCGCATGAGCGAGGCCGTGATCCACGGCAACACCATCTATCTCGCCGGCCAGGTGGAAGAGGGCCCGGACGTGGCCACCCAGACCAAGAAGGTTCTGGCCTCCATCGACGCTCTTCTGGAGCGCGCCGGTAGCAGCAAGGCGAACATCCTCTCCGCCACCATCTGGCTCGCGGACATCAAGGACTTCGCCGAGATGAACAGCGTGTGGGACCAGTGGGTGGACAAGGACAATCCGCCGGCCCGCGCCACCAGCGAAGGCAAGCTGGCCGCTCCGCAGTTCAAGGTCGAGATCATCGTCGTCGCGGCCAAGCCCTGATCGGCGTGTCCTGATCGGCTAGTCCTGATCGGTATCCCGGCGAGGGCCTGATCCCTCGCCGGGTTCAAAGCCGCGCTTGAGCCATTGGCAGGCCCTCGCATTTGCCGGAAACTACAGACCGCGCCCGCACAAAAGAGAATCGGGCGCCACCTTCTGTCTTCCGGAGTGCGTTTCGTGGCCTTTGCTTGCACCATTCCCGCCGTCCCCACCGTCCAGCAGGATGACGATGCCATCCGCATCACCCGCTGGGATTTCGCGCCTGGCGCCGTCACCGGTTGGCACCGGCACGACTGGCCCTATTTCGTGGTGATGCTCACGGACGGCATCCTGCGCGTCCACAACGGCACGGACGTCATCGACAATCCGTTGAAGGCTGGCCAGTCCTATGGTCGCAAGGAAGGCATCACCCACGACGTGATGAACGGCTCGCCGCACCCGATCGCCTTCGTCGAGATCGAGATCAAGAAGCCCGAGGCGCTCTGATCGCCGACCGGCCGCCTCGTCCGCGGGGCGGTCGATTCCTTGGCGCGCCGTCGTCCGGCGCAGTCAGATTGTCGTGGATTGAATGGTACAGCTGGGTGGGCTCGAACCACCGACCTCCGGTTCCACAGACCGGCGCTCTAACCAACTGAGCTACAGCTGCAAGACCCTTCGCGCGTCGCGTCGAAGTAGGCGCGGAACCTACTTTGCGGTTTTGCGCATTGCAAGGGGGCTCCGGGGTCTTTCTGCGAACCTTCGGTCCGGTCATCCACACCCTTGTGCGCCCCAAAAGAAACGCCGCGCCATGGGGGCCATGGCGCGGCGCATGTCGTCAGGCGGAGGGCGGCGCAGCCACCTCCGGGGCGGGCTGGTAGATCTCGCCGCCGCTTGCGCGGAACTTCTCGGCCATCTCAGCCATGCCGCTCTGGGCGATGTCGCCGGCCTCGATCTTCAGCTCCTGGCTGATCTTCATGGAGCAGAATTTCGGCCCGCACATGGAGCAGAAGTGCGCCACCTTCGCGCCTTCCGCCGGCAGGGTCTCGTCGTGATAGGCCTCCGCCGTCTCCGGATCGAGGGAGAGCGCGAACTGGTCGCGCCAGCGGAAGGAGAAGCGCGCACGAGACAGTGCATCGTCCCGGATGCGCGCGGCGGGATGGCCCTTGGCAAGGTCGGCCGCATGGGCGGCGATCTTGTAGGAGATCACGCCGGCCTTCACGTCGTCGCGATCCGGAAGGCCGAGATGCTCCTTCGGTGTCACGTAGCAGAGCATGGCGGTGCCGAACCAGCCGATCATCGCCGCGCCGATGGCCGAGGAAATGTGATCGTAGCCGGGGGAGATGTCGGTCACGAGCGGGCCAAGCGTATAGAAGGGCGCCTCGTGGCAGAGCTTGAGCTGCTTCTCCACATTCTCGCGGATGAGGTGCATGGGCACGTGGCCCGGCCCCTCGATCATCACCTGCACGTCGTGCTTCCAGGCGATCTCGGTGAGTTCACCCAGCGTCTCCAGCTCGGCGAACTGGGCGGTGTCATTGGCGTCGGCAATCGAGCCGGGGCGCAGGCCATCGCCCAGCGAGAAGGCGACGTCATACTGGGCGAGGATCTCGCACAGCTCCTCGAAATGCTCGTAGAGGAAGCTCTCCTTGTGGTGGGCGAGGCACCACTTGGCCATGATCGAGCCGCCGCGCGAGACGATGCCTGTGACGCGGTTTGCGGTGAGCGGGATATAGGGGAGGCGCACGCCCGCGTGGACGGTGATGTAGTCCACGCCCTGCTCGGCCTGCTCGATCACCGTGTCGCGGAAGATCTCCCAGTTGAGGTCCTCAACCACGCCGTTGACCTTCTCCAGCGCCTGATAGATCGGCACCGTGCCGATCGGCACCGGCGCGTTGCGGATGATCCATTCGCGTATGGTGTGGATGTTCTTGCCGGTGGAGAGGTCCATCACCGTGTCGCCCCCCCAGCGGATGGCCCACACCAGCTTGTCCACCTCTTCCGCAACGCCCGAGGTCACCGCCGAATTGCCGATGTTGGCGTTGATCTTCACGAGGAAGTTGCGACCGATGGCCATGGGCTCGGTCTCGAGATGGTTGATGTTGGACGGGATGATGGCCCGCCCGCGCGCCACTTCCTGCCGCACGAACTCGCCCGTGATGTCGGCGGGAATCGCCGCGCCAAGGCCCATGGCCTGGTGCTTGGGGTGGGCGCCGCCATTGGCGCGGGCGAGATTCTCACGCGCCGCCACATATTCCATTTCCGGCGTCACGATGCCGGCCTTGGCGTAAGCCATCTGGGTCGGGCGCCTGCCGGCCTTCGCGCGCAGCGGCTTGCGGCCGGTGCGGTCGAAGGCGGGCAGGTGGCTCACCTGGCCGGGCTTCAGGCCGTCGTCCTCCGGCTTCTGGGCACGACCTTCCACCTCTTCGACGTCGCCGCGATCAAGCACCCACTGGCGGCGCAGTTCGGGCAGGCCCTTGGTGAGATCGATGATGGCGTCGGGGTCCGTATAGGGGCCGGAGGTGTCATAGACGCGCACCGGCCGCTCGCTTGGATCGGACAGGCCGATCTCGCGCATGGCGACTTTCACAGCCGGATTCTCGGCCGGAATGAAGACCTTGCGGGAATGGGGAAGGGGCCCCGTCGTCACCTTGAGGGCTGAGGTGGAGGCTTCGTCGAGCATACGGATCTCCTTCAAGCTCGCGCTTCAAATGAGACCCGGGATGAGCTTCAGGAGCAGGTTTGCCTGAGAAACGTCCCAACGGGACCGCACGTGGCGCCAGGCTGATTCCGATCCCTTCGCCGGCATGACCCGGATCAGGTTCGAAGGGTCATCGTGGCGCCGGGGACCATTACGGCCGGACCGGAAGACGATATCTCAGCCCCCTCGCGGGGCCCCCCTTGGAATAAGACCAGTCTGGGAGGCCGCGTGCCGGGTGTCAATCTTGCGGTGCAACACGCGTTACACCGCAAGCCCTTGCAATTTCGGAAGCGCACGGCGTCGGAGGACTGGTGCGGACCTGTGTTGATACCGGGTTGGGCGGGGCTCAGAGGGCGCCAAGGGCCTCCCACAGGGGCACGCGGATGCGCAGGCACCAGTCCGCGCTTTCTCCCACGATCTCCCTCTGACCTTCGGGGCTGGTGATCACGTTGCCGTCACGGGCGAGCGGCGTACCGCTGGCGGCGAGGCGGTTCACGATGGTGTCGGTGAGCGCGCCATGCTCCGGCGTGATGCCCGTGGCGAGGGCGTGGAACACCGCCCCCTCCATGGTGGTGAGGTTGAGACCGGAGCCCGTGAGCGGCGTGGCGATGGCGGCGGTCGCTGCCCGCTGCTCGGCCACTTCCTGCGCCAGCAGGCGGTTGAGGCGCACCGCCGCGTCGTTGCGCGGAAGCTGCTGCGGGGGAATGGCGATGGCCTGCCCGGAGCCGACCAGCACGCCGGCGATCTCCACCATGGATGGTGCGCCCGGCTGGTCCTTCAGTTCCGGCAGGGCCACCAGATCGTCGAGACTGCGGGGCCGCTCCGCCAACGCCGCAAACAGCGGCTTGTAGAAACGGTCAGGGAGCTGCGCCTTGCCAGCGGGAACATCGAGCTCCGTGCGTGCCTCGTGGGGCGGAATGGTGAGGGCGAGGCCGAAGGTGCGCAGATGGGCGTCGCGCTGGCCGTCCGCAATCCGGCGCGGGCCGCGGGCATAAAGATCGCGGCGGAACGGCCGGCTCACCAGATAGTCCTTCAGCGTCTCGCGCAGCGGCCCGGCCGGAACCTCCTCCAACAACTGCCGCTGCTCCGGCTTGAGCGCGAGGTCGGGGAAATTGTCGATGAGCGAGGCCGAGCCGATGAAGCCGAGCTTGGCCTCGGCCAGTTCCGCCGCCGTGTCCATGTGATACTGCGGGTGCCAGTTGGCATTGAGATATTCATGGGCGAGATAGACGGCCCGGTTGGGCGCGCCGGACTTGTCGCTGCCCTTGCGCAACTGGTCCAGCAGGGCGGCATTGCCGAGTACGCCGGAGCCCGCCGCCTGAAGGCGCTCGATCCACTCAAGCCCCTTCATGACCTGCACATCGCTGCGCTCGCGGCCGAGGCGGGAATGTTCCAGCAGGAGGCGCTGCATGGGCAGCAGCGCCGTCCAGCCTGGCATGGCGTTGTAGGTCACCGAGACCATGCCGCCCGGCTTGACCCGCTCGCGCATGAAGCGGGTGATGTTGTGCCGGTCCTCCGGTGCGATCCAGGACCAGACGCCGTGCAGCGTCACCATGTCGAACTCGGGCAGGTCCGAGCGGCCGAGCATTTCCGCGAAGCTGAGCTCGAGGAAGGTGATGTTGGACAGGCCGGCGGCCTTCGCCATGGCGCGGGCGCGGGCGATCTGCGCCGGGTTGAAGTCGGTGGCGATGATTTCGGCCTGCGGATTGGCGGCGGCGATGACGAGCGCCGTGACGCCCTGGCCGCAGCCGAGTTCGCAATAGGTGAAGGGGCCGGACACGAAGGGGGGCTCGAAGCCATTCACCAGCGCGCCGAGCATCAGATGGTTCGGCGCCTGCTCCACATAAAGACCCGGCAGGTATTCGATGTCGGCCACGTAGCCGGAAGCCCAGTCGGTCATGACGTTTCCTTGCAGGTCGGATGAGGAACGAGGCGCGGCGTCAGTCCAGCGCGCTCAAGGGGAAGATGGCGTCATTGCGGTCGATGGGGCTCGGGGCGCTGAGCACCCAGGCGAGCTGGCCCAGCCGGGCTCCGCCCGGATCGTCCTCGCCCTGGCACAGCCGCGCCGCCGGAACGCTCGCGGCCTTGATCATGACGTTGAGGTCGAAGCTGAATTCGAGGCCGCAGAAGAGCTGGACGAGATCGCGGATCAGCGCCGCCCGCGGCGTGCCCGGCAGCAGGGAGACAAGTTCGGCTTCGTCCGTGGGGCCCACATGGATGCGGAAATGGTGCTGGGCCACCCAGGCGCGGGCGCCGACCATGGCGCTGGAATCGAGATGGGCGTGCTGCCCCTCGAGTGCGCTGGCGCCGCCGAGACGGGTCTGTTCGGCCGCCGGAACCTCCACCCACCCGCCGGTGAAAGGCTCCACGCGCACGCTCTGCCCGAGTTCGCGGCTCAGCAGCGCTTCCAGCGCCGCCAGCGGCCGGGTCTGGCCGGAGAACAGGCCGGCATTGTGCAGCACGAGATCGTCGGGAATGGCGAGGCGGTTCTCAAGCTGCGGCGAGCCGAGCCCGGTGAGGCCCCGCAGGCTCAGCGTGAACACGTCCCGCAGGTCGTGGTTCGCGCCCTCGTGGGCGAGCGCGATCCGGTACTTGGCGCTGGCGCGGCAGAAGAGGGACACCGCGCGGTGGTTGAACATGTCGAGGAAGGCGCGCACGCCCTCATTGCGTTCGCGCATGCCTTCGTTGGCGTGCGCCGTATAGGCATAGGGCAGCACGCCGAGGGGCCCGATCAGGCCGATGGTGGAGACGGTGAGTTCCAGCGGGTCGCCCGGCTCCCGCTGGGATGCGCGGGTGATGGCGGCTACGGGATAGCGCAGGCTTGTGTCGCTGATGAAGCGTATGCTGCCCCCATCCCAGAGGCCCGGCGCTTCCCATGCGTCGCTGGTCGCGGTCTCCTCGCTGCCCTCGCCCTCGGCATGGGGCAGATTGAACAGCGCATCCACCACGCGCACCGCCTGCGCGAGGTCGAAGCTGTGGGGCGCGCGCAGCAGCGCGTCGATCACAGGAGAGGACGGAAGCCTGCGCGCGCCGGCCATGTGCGGAGAATTCCCGGTTGTCCCTTCACGGTGGCCGTGAGGCGGGTGAATGAATTGATCGATGCGTGCAGCCCGAAGAACTGGTCGAGCACCATGGCGAACAGGAACAGGCTGCTGCCGCTGAAATTGGCCGGATTGAATTCGACGGTGAGGTCGATGCCCTGGCAGATCGCATCGCCCCAGGCGGCATCGCCGGGCCGGCGGGGTGCCCGCGCGGTGCCGCGCCGCGCGGACAGGTCGGTGATGCCTTCGATCATGAGCCGTGTCTCCGGCGAGCCACGGAAGTCGTAGAGCATCAGGATTTCCTGCAGGGCCTCAAGCCCGCCCGCGCCGACGAGCGAGAGGTGGTTCAGCAGCAGGTGCGAGATGAGGCGCCAGTTGCGGGACTCGCCCTCCGGCACGCGGATGGTGTGCGTGAGGGGCGAGATGCAGTTGACCTCGCCGATGGCCGCGGCCGCCTGGACGGGGGTCAGCTTGGGATGCCCGCCGCCATAGGGCAGGCGGGCCGGCAGGTCGCGGTTGAGGCAGAGCGTCTCGGCCGAGACCACGATGTCGGTGCTGGCGAAGGCCGGATCGATTTCGGAGAAGGAGAGGAAGACCTCGGTGCCAGACAGCCGCCCCTCCGACTTGCGACGCGCCATGGCCCAGTAGCCGGCGTGTGTCTCGTCGCCCTTGGGACGGCGGGCGTAGAAGGGCGAGATGGTCTTGCGGCGCCCCTCCGCGTCGGTGGCGACGACGGAGTTCAGGGAGTGGATCTCCAGCGCCTCCGGGCGGCGGGCATCGGCGATGACACGGTATTCGAGGCGATTGTGCCCGACGATCACCGGCTCGCTGCGCTGGCGGAACAGATTGACGATGGGGGTGCAGCCAAGGGCGAAGAACTCCTTGGAAATGCTGCGCTCCAGCGCCAGATCGCTCTTGTTGAAATAGATGAAGACGGAAAGCTCCGCCCCGGCGTTCCCCAGCACCTTGGTGCTGAGATCGACGTCGAAATACAGGAACTTGTCCGGGAAGACGAAGAATTCGGTGAGGGTCCGGTATGCGGGCTGCGACTGCGCCGGATAGGGCAGGATCACCTCGTCGGGCCCGAAGCCCACCGGGCGAATGGCAGTCGGCGGCAGCAGCACGGGATTGGGATCGCTCGCCGAATCCGCCAGAGCCACGGCGACGGCGTTGTTGAACAGCATCTCGTGCAGCGCATAGACGTGCGAGGGCTGTCCGCGCAGGAAGAAGCGCAGGTGATCCGGCTGCAGGTCCGAGAAGGTCGTATCGGGCGCCGAGCAGCGCAGGGTGAGCCGCAGGCAAGAGAAGGCGCCGGCCGTGCGTGGGCCGCTGGGGGCCAAGATGGGACGCCCCTTGAGGCTGGCATCGGCGACCGTGACCGGCCAGAGGGTGACCGGATAGCGGGTGCGGAAGCGGCAGGTTTCCGAATCCACGGGCTCGGAATCCAGTTCCGTGTCCACGGGGATGGTCTGCGGGGTGGTCACCTCGGGCTTGGGCTTGAACTGCACCGTCGCCATGGAAGGAATGGGCGCCAGATAGTTCGGATAGAGGATGTCCAGCATCGTGTTGACGAGTTCGGGGAACTCGTCGTCCAGCTTGTGGGCGATGCGGGCATTGAGGAAGGCGACGCCTTCGGCGAGACGGGCGACGTGGGGATCGTCGATGCCGTCCCCGCTCATGCGCAGGTTGCCGGCGATCTTGGGGTGACGGGCGGCAAATTCCTGCGCCATGCGGCGCAGATAGAGAAGCTCGCGATTGTAGTACGGAAGGAGATGATCGCTCACGATGTGGCGCTCGATAGCGAAATGGCGTTCAGCACCGGATCGACGACCGTGTTGAAGATGATGGGCTCAACCTCGTTCTCCACATAGATGCGGGCCTCGATCCGCAGGCGGAGCGAGCGGTCGGAGGGATCGGCATTGGCCAGCGCATGGATGCGCATGTCCGAGAGGCGCGGCTCGTAGAGCCGGATCATGCGGCCGATCTCCTCCACCACGGCGGCCCGCTGCTGTTCGGTGGAGAGATTGGCGGTGCACAGATCCATGATCCCGTAGTTCAGGATGGACGTGTCGAGCTGATCCAGCGCCTGCGACCAGCCGATCACACGGTTCGGCGTGTTAAGCAGATCCTGCAGGTCCTGCCGGATGCCGTCGCGGATGCGCGCGACGCGGGGACCCTCGCCCCCGCGCAGGCGATCCAGAACAGACAGCGTCACACTGGCCGGAGGGCTCATTGGACGTCGAACTCCAGTCGTCCCAACTGGAGAATGGTAAGGCTCTCCTCGCCCACGAGGAAGGTGCGCAGGCCCGAGCCGCGGACGCAGTCGGGCGCCACCTCGGTCCAGTCGGTCTCACGGCCGAGACGGACCGCATCGGAGGGAGCCTCCCCCGTGGCGGGATAGGTGGAGGGGATCGCCACCTCGCCCTGAGGCCCGCCGCGCACGCTGATCTGCGCCATGCGCCAGGCACTGTCCAGCATCCGGCGTGGCGCCTCGAATTCCAGTGTCTCCACCCTTTCCATGGGCACCCAGAAATATTTGCCCGTGGTGGTCATCACTTCGAGGATGCCGCCGAGAAGATCGTCGAGATCGCGGAAATCCACGAACCCGATGTCGTTGTGGCGGCCGGCGAGCGGGGGACGCAGCTCTTCCGCCTTGGCAAGGCTCGCCCCGGCCTCCGCCGTACGCCCTTCCCGCAGGTGCATGAGGGCCTCGAGGCGCAGCGCCACATGGGCCGGCGGCTCCTCGAGGACGTCCGGCGCCCGGCCTTCCAGGAACACCTGGCGGCGGGCCTGGCTCGACCGCAGGAGTTGGCGCAGGCTCCCCACCTGCAGGGCGGTCTTCGGGTCCTGCTGGGCGATGGCCTCGAACTGGCGCTCGGCCCGGTCGAGGTCGCCCGCCACACACAGAAGCTCCGCCAGCTGGCTGCGCAGCGCGATGTCCAGCGGCTTTTCCTTCACCTGCTGGTTCATGGCGGCGATGGCGTCCGTCAGCTTGCCTTCCTGGAACAGATGAAGTGGCGTGTCCTGCATGGTGGTTTCCCCCGGAAAGGTCAGTTGACGGGCCGCTGCACGTGAAGGGCGAGGTCGGTGACGAGCTTGAAGGTGGTGAAGATCTGGTCGAGCTGGAAATGCGGACGCAGTTGCAGGACGCAGGCAAAGGCGCCCGGCCGGCCGGGCACGGCGCGCACCTCGGCGCTCGCCTCCCGCAAGGGGTAGCGCGCCTTCATCTCGGGGCTCGCGTCGTCATTGCCCAGGCAATAGCTGAGCAGCCAGGTCTGGAGATCGCGCTCGCAGGCTTCGGCGGTCTCATAGCTGCCGATACGGTCGCGGACGCGCACCTTGACGTAATGGGCGAAGCGCGAGACGCAGAGAATGTAGCGCAGCATGGCGGAGATGCGCGCGTTGGCGGCGGCGGCCGAGGCGCGATAGTCCGGCACGTTCTGGAGCGAGGAACTCGTGTAGAAAACGAGCCGTGAAGTGTCCTTGCAGACGTTGAGGCTGATGAGGCCCAATTCCCAGAGGTCCTGCTCGATCTGGGTCGGGATCACCAGTTCCGAGGCGAAGCGCTCCACCGTGCCGGGAGAATCCGTCTCTACACTCGGGGCGCTCAGATGCTCGACGATCCCGTGGTCGAGCGCGTCGCGGCGACCGCCGCAGATGTCGGCGAACCAGCCGTGCTGCTCGAAGGCGCGGATGACCACTTCGCCGAAGGCATAGATGGCGCTGCCCCAGCACATTTCGTCGTGGCGCAGGCCGTGCCGGTCCTCGCGATAGCGGAAGCCGATGCCGGCGACGCCGTCGAAGGTGTGGGGTTCGCGCATCAGGATGCGCGGCAGGACGAGCCCGAGGAAGCGGGCGTCGTCGATGCTGCGCAGGCGATTGAAGCGGGTGTATTCGGCGCCGCGATAGAGGCCCGACAGCGTCGAGACATGGTCCAGTGCGCGAAAGTGCTCGAGCCCCAGCAGGCGGGGCGAGGCTGCGAGGATGGCCGGGGCGAAGGCCGCGGCGGCGACGCTGGCGAGGCCGGACAGGGTCGCCACGTCATCCACCGGGCTTTCGGTGGTGGGGCGATGGCGCACCTCATAGTCGCAGAGCAGCACGCCGTAGGGTGTGCCGCCCGGCATGCCGAATTCCTGGCTGTAGATCTTCTCGAATAGATGGCTCTGGTCGAAATCCGGCGCCCGTTCGAAATCGCTGGCAAGCTCCGACCAGGAAACGTTCAGCACCCGGATGATGACCTTTTCCGAGTGGGCGGCGCACTGGGTGAGATAGGCGATCCCCCGCCAGCCGGACTCCAGGCGCTGGAACGCGCGATGATGGAGGATGGCGTTGAGTTGCCGGGTGAGCATGTCATCGAGGAACGCGATGTCGCGTTCCAGCGCTCCGATCAGGGACTGCGGATCGGTGAAATGGGCGATGTCCGTGCCGAACCACTCGCGCAGGGCGGCCACGAGATCCAGTCCGGGCTTCAGGAAGGCGTCGAGACGGCCCGAAGGCAGGCGCTTGCAGGCCATGTCCGCCGCGAGCCGGCGCAGCGGCCGGAGCGAGGGCGGGGCATCGCTTGGGGCCGACGCCTCAGCCGGCGTCACCGGTGGTGTCGGCAGGCCGGAGGTTTCGGGCGTCAAGGACAAGGCGTCATCCCGTGCGGTTCAAACGAGGCCAGTCGGTGGACGTCGGCCGCACCATGCGCGGCCGGTGCCCCTCCACAGGCAAAAGGACGGGCGGACGTCGGCCGTCCATCCCGTCCTTGTGACCGGTGCCGACGCGGGGCGAGCGGCCCCGCGCCGGCGAAGTCGGATTACGAGGTGGCCGGAATGCGGGCCACCATGCGCAGCGAGGTGGTCAGCTCTTCCATCTGCAGCCAGGGGCGGAGCCACGCGACCGCGTTGTACGAGCCCGGTTTGCCGGGGATCTCGCGGACCTCCACCTTCGCCTCGGCGAGCGGATACTTGGCCTTCATGTCCTGGCCGGCATCCGGGTTGCCGTTGACGTAATTGATGATCCAGCGGTTCAGCCAGGCCTCGCAGTCGCTCGCTTCCATGAAGGAGCCGACCTTGTCGCGGCCCATGATCTTCAGGTAGTGCGCGAAGCGCGAGGTGGCCATGATGTAGGGCAGGCGCGCCGAGATGGCGGCATTCGCCGTCGCCTCGGGGCGGTCGTACTTCTTGGGCTTCTGCGTCGTCTGGGCGCCGAAGAACACCGCATAGTCCGTGCCCTTGTAGTGGCACAGCGGCAGGAAGCCGAGCTTGGAGAGCTCCGCCTCGCGCCGGTCGGTGATGCCGATCTCGGTCGGGCACTGCTGGTCGCTGTCGCCGTCGTCGGAGACGAAGACGTGGCTCGGCAGGTTCTCCACCTTGCCGCCGCCCTCGGCGCCGCGGATGGCGGTGCACCAGCCGTGCTGGGCGAAGGCGTCCGTGAGGCGGGCGCCGAGCACGTAGGACGAATTCATCCAGCAATAGTCTTCGTGCTTCATGCCGCGCGGGGTGCCGTCGACGATGGGGCTTTCCTCATAGTCGAAGTCTTCCACCACCTTGGTGTTGGCGCCATAGGGCAGGCGGGCCAGGGTGCGCGGCATGGTGAGCGTGACGAAACGGGAATCGTCGGATTCCCGGAACGAGCGCCACTTGGCGTATTCCACCGTCTCGAAGATCTTCTCGAGATCGCGCGGCTTGGACAGCTCGGTGAAATCGTCGAAGCCGAACATCTTCGGGCTCGCCGCCGTGACGAAGGGGGCGAACGCCGCCGCCGCCACGTTGGACATGAGCGAGAGCAGCTCGGTGTCCTCGGGATGGTTGCCGAACTCGTAGTCGCCGATGAGCGCGCCATAGGGCTCGCCGCCGGGGCTGCCGAACTCGCTCTCGTAGATCTTCTTGAAGATGGTGGACTGGTCGAACTCGGACGCCTTGGTGAGCGACTTGTAGAGCTCGCGCTTGGTGCAGTTGATGACCCGGATCTTCAGGCTGCTGCCGGTCTCCGAATTCATCACCAGATAGTTCAGGCCCCGCCACGTGCCTTCCAGCTTCTGGAAGTCGGGATGGTGCATGATTGCATTGAGTTGCGTCGAGATCTTCGCGTCGATCGCAACGATGGCGTTGTTGATCGTCTGCGTGAGGTTCTTCGAATAAGTGACGGTTCCGGCGAGCGCTTCCTGCGTCAGCGTGCGCAGAAGCTCAGCCGTACGGTCCGGGTCGGTCTGCTTGGTGGCCGCGATGGCCTGGTCGAGGAAGGAGGCTTCCTGCGTTTCCGTTGCGCCGGCGGCGGCTTGTTCCTGAGTCTCGGCCATGATCTCAGCCCTCCTTCTTTTCGGCGCCGACGCCGAGCTGTTCGCTCAGGGCCTTCAGCTGTTCCTCGTTCGACAGGATCTTCTCCAGGAGGCTTTCCAGGTTCTCCGACCGGTCGGCCTTTGAGAGCAGGTCGCGCAGCTGGCTGCGCACGTCCATCAGCTTGCGCAGGGGCTCGACCCGATCGACCACGGCGGCCGGGGAGAAATCCTCCAGCGACTTGAAGCTCAGATCGACGCTGAGCTGGCTGCCGTCGTCCGCGAGGGTGTTGTCCACCTTCATCTTCAGCCCGGGCGTCATGCGCGCCAGCACCTGATCGAAATTGTCCCGGTCGATCTGGATGAACTTGCGCTCGTTGAGCGGTTTCAGGGGCTCGCTCGGATCGCCGGAGAAATCGCCCATGACGCCGACGACGAAGGGCAGCTCCTTCTCGACGACCGCGCCTTCGGTCTCGACATCATAGGTGATGTGGACGCGCGGCTTGCGCACGCGATTGAGTTTTTCATGGATGCTGGGCATGAGACTTCCCCGTTGACTGGATCATCAAGTATTTCAGGCCTGCGACACATTCATGTCGGTTATCTTATTCTTGCGGCTCCGGATTTGCCGGCGGCCTCAAGCCTGCGGCAAGGTAGAAGTAACGACGGGCTTCCGGATCGACGATGAGTTCCTCGATGAGCGCGCCCATGGGCAGGCGCGCCCGCCGGACGATCTCCTCCAGCGTGTAGGAGATCGGCGAATGCGGCTCGTTGGTCCGGAAGAAGCGGGCCGCCTCGAGGATCAGCCGCAGGGCCTGCTCGCGATTGGCCACGGGCCCGCGGGGGGCGCCAGGCGTTCCGCCCGTTTCGCCTTCCCCGTCGCCAGCCGTCTCGCCGCCGCCGGCCGCCTCGTCAGATCCGGCCTGCTCGGAGAGCTGGCTGGCGCTCGCCTGCTCGAGCTTGGACGCCGCGAAGATGCGCACGTCGTCGAGCACGGTGTTGAGCAGGTTGCGGATGGCCCCGGCCGGCGGGGCATCCACGCCCACGCGCTCGGAAAAGGCATCTGACAGAGCGTTCAGCGCGGCCAGCGCCGCCTCGATCTGGGCGATGAGATCCGCAAAGAAGGACGGCGGTGTCGAGCCGACGGCCTCGTCGAAGGCGTCCATGCTCAGCCCACCGGCGGCGATGCGCGCCTCCCGCCGGTCGGCATCGCCGATCTGCGCGATCTCGCGGGCCTGCTCGTACTGCCAGTAGGAGAAATGCTCGCTGCCCGCCGTCAGCGGGATCTTGCGCAGCGGCTGGATGAGAAGGCCCTCGCCATCCTCGCCGTTGAGCGCCACGAAGGGCGAGAGGCGCCCGTCATTGCCGTCCTCATCGGGCAGCGGAAAGATGCCGTCCCAGAAGGTGCGGACGAGGCCTTCGGCCAGCAGGCAGCCGGTATAAAGGCCGCGATAGCCGTCGAGCCGCACGAGCGCCTCGATGACCCAGGCGGCCACCTCCAGATCCTTGCCGACGCCGGACAAGATCTGCATGCCGAGTTCGCCGGCCGAGCCCCAGTCGTCCTCCGCGCCCGGTGCGTCGGGGTCCACGTCGAGCGCCCGTTCCTTACGGCGCGCGTCGGCGCGCGCGTCCTTCATCTGCAGGAAGGGCGAGTTGCCGGACATGTCCGCGCGCGGATCGGTTCCGCAACCCGGCGGGTCTCCGATCGGCGCAAGAACTTCAGAAACGTCAAAAGTCGGTTCGACCGTCATGCTGTTCTCGCTGTCCTTCGCTGGGCAGCCAAAGGAGGAAACCGCGGAGGTAGCCTAAGTGGACCCGATGTCCCTGTCCAAGGCGATGTTTGACCCGACCTCTCCGGCGGTCCGGCGTCGTGCGGGAGCATGGAAGGAACCCCTACTGAACAAGGGATGTCGGGCAGCGGAAGCCCACGTAGGGCGGCCGCTGGAAGGGATTGTTCACGCTTGCCGCGTCGAGCGCGAAGCTCGCGGAGCGGGGGCCGAGCGTGACGCCGAAATTGATGCGGGTCGGGCTGATGCGGTTCACGCCCCGTCCGGCCAGGAAGCGGAACAGCGCGAACGGGCCCGTGTAGCTCACAGCCGCCGGTCCGCTGTCGCCGCCGACGCCGAATTCCACGCGCACGGAACCGACATTGCCCGGCCACTTCATCGCCGTCGGCACCGTCGGGCCGTACTGGTAGATGAAGGACTGGCCGTCGATCTCCACCTTCACCCGCATGGCACCGGGGTCGAGATCGGTCGGCGTGATGGAGAAGCTGACTTCCGGGGTCGTGCCGCCGTTGGGGAAGAAGACGGCGCGGATCTTCGCCGCCTGCTCGAACACGGCGAGGCCGGCCGGCGAAATGTCCGGGTGGGTCGCGACATTGGTCAGCGGGCGCCACGGCGAACTCAGCGTGTCCACGAAGTTCTTCAACTGCTTGTTGAAGAACTGGTCCATGAGCCCGTCGGGGGCGAACATGCGGGCGAAGTCGGCCAGGGTCACGTCGTTCGGCG
Source organism: Azorhizobium sp. AG788 (assembly GCF_004364705.1). Classification (NCBI taxonomy): domain Bacteria; kingdom Pseudomonadati; phylum Pseudomonadota; class Alphaproteobacteria; order Hyphomicrobiales; family Xanthobacteraceae; genus Azorhizobium; species Azorhizobium sp. AG788. The sequence goes on along the minus strand of NZ_SOBM01000002.1, from coordinate 683,164 downwards.
AGTTGGAGAACGGGAACTTGCCGTTGATGGCCGCCTGGCAGAAGGGCAGGACCTGCGTCTTCCAGGCGCTGTCGAGATCCGCCTTCACGCCGGCATTGGCGATGGTCGAGGTCTGGCGGACCAGCGAGACGATGGAATCCGTCAATGCCGGTGGCGCCGTGAGCGTGTTCAGCTTCAGTTGCGAGAGGATCTGCGCGAACTGCGGGCCCGAGGTCATCTCGGTAATCTGCGCGGGGTCCGCGCCGCCCATGCTGGCGGCGGGGCCGAGCAGGGCGCGCAACTGGCTCATGGAGCGCAGCACCTCGTCGAGCGGGCTCGGGGTTCCGCTGGCGAAGGTGTGGAGATCCGAGAAGCGGGACGTGACGGACTGGGCCAGGGTCTTCATGCGCGCATTGCCCGACTGCAGGACCGCATTCACGGCGCCCGCGGCCGGCCCGGCGACGGCGGCTGCCGCAGTGCCGACGGCCTTGGCCGCGCCACCAGCCGCTTCCGGCAGCTCGATGGTCGTTTCCTTGGTCACGGCCTGGAGATAGCTCGACAGCGGCGAGGGTGGGCCGAGGGCGGCCTGGAGCACGGCGAGTTCCGCCTGCAGGTTGTCGAAGCCGGCGAGCGTCACGTCGCTCACCATGTTCTGCCAGACGGAGATGTAGTCGTTGACATAGAGGTCCGTCATGTCGCGCGTGAGCTGCGAGATGCGGGCCGCCTCCGGAGCGGAGGGCGTCGAGGGAAAGCGCACCCAGTCGTCGGAGATGATGGAACTGGCGACCTCCGAGATGGCCGGTATGACCACCGGAAAGAAGGCCGCCGATGTGTACATGCCGTCGATCGGCTCGTTGAGCGGGCGCCCGGAGCGGCGCGCCAGCGCATAGGGGGCGAGGGGGCCGGCCACGTCGGTGACGCGCCAGACGGGCAGGGCGCGGATCTCGCTGCGGTTCTGCAGGATCGCCATGCCCTGATTGGCCGCCGGATAGGCGTTGAGGACGGCGCGGGCCTGGCTGATGAGCTCCTGTTCCAGCTCGATGGGCGGCACGCCGACTTCAAGCATGTTTTCCACATGCTCGAGCAGCGCGTTGCGCAGCGGCGCCTGCGTGGGACCCGGATAGATATTGGCGAGCAGGTTGTGCATCCAGGTCACGACCACGGTGCGGTCCATGGGGCCGGCGTGGCCCAGCATGAGATAGACCTTCAGCGCCTGATAGAGCGCATCGGGATTGCGCATGTTGGCGGCAATTTCCCGCTGCAGGGCGATGATGACGCGCGGCGTGAGCAGGGCTTCGAGCCCTTCCACATATTCCTGGCGCGTGGCCTCGGCGAGGTAGCGCTTTTGCCCGAGTGCGCCTTCGAGCTGCCAGGCGACATGCTGATGGCGGGCATCCCACCCCGTGGGCAGCCCCGCAAGGCTGTTCAGCACCGGCAGGACCGATGCAAAGTCCGTCTCCGCGCTCGGTTGGACGGTGGGATTGGCGTCGAGGGCGGCGATGGCCGTCTTGGTGCGGTCGGTCGCCCGCTCAACTTCCCCGATCAGGTAACGGTTGGCCACGAAGCTGATGGTCATCCAGGACAGGAGGGCGAGGCTGAGCGTGATGCCCGCCGTGGCGATGCCCCAGCGCAGCACGTTCTCGTTGCGGCGCACGGTCGGGTCATGCTCGACGAGCCCCGCCTCCTTGAAGATCACCTTGTCGAACAAATCGTGGATGAACAGGCCGGTCTTGCGGGTGGCGGCAGGGTCCGGCGTGCCGGCGGGCGGCAGCGCATTGGCGTCGCGCGGCGAGGTCGCCTGCGTGCTGGTGAAATAGAAGCCGCGCAGCAGCAGGGGGCGGTCGTAGGTTGTGGGCTTGAACACGTCCTCGATGAGGTCGGCGATCAGCGGCTTCACCGTGGCCAGATGCGGCAGCATCATGAAGCAGTCGAAGCGCGGACCGACGCCGAAGCCCTGGCTGACCTGGCTCGCCATGCGCGGCATCTGCCAGCGCAGGAAATTGTCGAATTCGGCGGAGAAGGTGGCGGGCAGCGGCTTGCCGCGCGTGGTGATGCCGCGCTCGTCGTAGAGCGGCAGCGTCACGCCGAACACGCCCTGCCGCTCGACGGAGGTGAGGTCGGCGCAGAATTCGTCGAAGCCGGGGATGATGTCGGCCTTGGTGAAGACCACGTAGATCGGCACGCGGGCCTTCACGGTGGCCTGGAAGCGCTCCAGCTGGTCGCGCAGATCGGCATGGAGGGAAAAGCGCTCGGCGTCGGTCGCCCGCATCATGTCGCTGAGCGAGAGCACGAGCACGATGCCGTTGATGGGCTGGCGGCGGCGGTAGCGCTTCAGCAGCAGGCCGAACAGGCCCCAGGTGTTCTCCTCCGAGGGCGGGACCATGGGCCCGCGGGTCTCGATGAGTACCGCCTGATCCGTGAAGGACAGGCTGATGGTGCCGCCGTTGATCTGGCCGTTGCGCGCCTCGTTCAGCGGAAAGCGCAGGCCTGACGCGCGGATGAGGGCACTCTTGCCGGCCTGCTCGGCGCCGATGATGGCGTACCAGGGCAGTTCATATTTGTAGCTGCGGTTGAAGAAGCCCGGTGTGCGGATGCGCTTCAGCACGCCGAGCGCCAGCTGGAATCCACGTTCCATCGCCTCCCGCTGCGCCCGCGAGGCGGTCGGCGCTTCGAGGGCCGGCAGGGCCTTTTTCGGGGCGCTGGGCTTTGTCGTCTCGCCGGCGGGGGCGGGATGGCGCTGATTGAGGGCCCAGTAGAGCGCGACGAGGCCGGCCAGCAGCACGATGATGAGCGTGGTCATCACGCGCGGCGTGACGCCCGCGAAGGGAGAGACACCGTCAAAGGACAGGCGCGGCCCGAGGAGCCACACCAGCAGCGCGAAGACGGCCGCCGCGGCGAACAGCAGCACCCAGCGCCAGAATGTCCATGTGGTGAGGGTCATTTGCATCGTCAGGGCTTGGCTCGGGGCCTATTGCGGCGTGAGAACGATTTCGACGCGGCGGTTTTTCTGCCGCCCGTCCGGCGTGTCGTTGGACGCGACGGGGTCGGCGTCGCCTTTGCCGACCGTCGTGATGCGGGCGTTGCCGCCGAGGCCCGCCGCGAGGGCCTGTCCCACCGCGCGGGCGCGGGCCGTGGAGAGGGCGAGATTGTCCGGGAAGGTGGCGGTGCGGATGGGCACGTTGTCGGTGTAGCCCAGCACGTTGACCGGCCCCTTGAACTTGGCGAGCGCCGCCGCGACCTTGGCGATCACCTCAGGATAGGGTGGGCGCAGGGTCGTGCTGGCGGAGGCGAACAGCTCCTGCTGGGTCTGGATGACCACTGAATTGCCACGGCCGAACACGGTGATGAGCTTGGCCTGCTGCTCGGGCTCCAGGAAGCCGGAGATGACCTGAAGGGGCGTCTCGGCCGGCGGCTTGGGCGCGGGCGGAGCGGCGGGCGTGGGAGCAGGTGCCGGGGCGGCGGCCGCCGTCGCCACCGGCGGCGTGCGGATGACCACCGGCTCGGCCATGAGGTTCTGCACCTGCTGAACGGCGAGGTTCGCCTCGCGCCGCAGCACCAGCGAATAGCCGATGAACAGCAGCAGCAGGAAGAGCGCGATGCCGGCGCCGTAGAACACCAGCGGCAGCAGATCGCCGGGGCCCTGGTTCTCGGCGGAAAGGCCGCGCCAGTTGGGCGAGAGTTCCGGCTTCACGCCGCCGCGCACGCTGCGCAGGAACTGGAAGACGTCGTCCTTGAGCCGCGTCAGTTCCCCGCTGCCGTTGGCAGCGAGGCGGTATTTGCCCTCGAAGCCGAACTGAAGGCAGAAATAGTAGAATTCGATCTCGCGCACGACCGAGTGCGGCGCCGCCATCATCTGGTTGAGCAGGCCGAAGAAGCGCTCGCCGCCCCAGGTTTCCTGGAAGAGCGCCGAGACAAGCGTCTTCGCCGCCCAGTCGCTCTCGTTGCCCCAGCGCGTGTTCAGGATGCAGTCGTCGGCCGTGGCCGCGATCGCGTAGAGGATCAGGCGCGTGTGCTGCTGCGACAGGCCGCGCGAGATGGCCTGCGTCTCGAAGGTCTGGAGCTCATCGAGCAGGTGGTCGTGGAACTCGTCCGCGTCGCCGGTGGGCTGCAACTGCGCCCGCACCAGCAACTCGAAGATCGGAACGGCGAGCGCAAGGCCCGGATTGTCCTGATAGACCTCAAGCGCCGCCTTGAGGGCGCGGTCATCGGTGCGCGCGGTCGGCAGGGGCGGGACGGTCGGCGCGGCCGGTCCCTTGCGCGGGGCCTCCCGCTCGACGGGCTTCAGGCGGCCGTCGCTGCCCGGCGGCCGGGGAAAGGGGAAGGTGCCGACTGGCGCCGCACGGCCCGGAGCGACCTGCGACACAGGTTGCTCATTGGCCGGAGCACGCCACCGCGCGGCGGGAGCGACGATGGTCGTCTCCGCGTCCGATTGTGGATCAGTGTCTCTGGCCATGGCTCCCTTCCAGTGATCAGGACGGAAGCATCATCCGCCTGAGTTGCACGAGCGTGTCATGTGTTTCGACGGCCGGATCCGACTTCCAGATTAGCGTGACCGATGCCGAATGCGCGTTTCGGAGCGCTGCCCTTCGATCAATTGCGCGTGCCGACGTTTGCACGCGATCGACTGCAACCCTCCGCTCGGCATCGGCATTTTTTCACCAATCCGGACGTCATTTTAAGACGGGAGTAACCTACCGCCGAATGGCCCAGAGTTCCATCGCCGCATCCGGGAAATCACCCGCCAGATGTACGGCAATGCCGCCCGAAGAGGCCATTTGCGACCACATGGTATTGTCCGACTCCAGCTGGAAATAGACTGCCCCCGAGCGGTACGGAATCTGGCGCGGCGCCACTGCGAGGGGCTGAATGCGGATGCCCGGCAGCTGCACGTTAACCAGTTCTCGAATTTGCTCCACCGGACCGATCTTGATGAGTGCCGGAAGCGTCCGGCGCACGGCCTCGTCCGGCAGGCTCGCCTTGAAGATGAGCACGAACACCGCGCCCGTGAGGAGCGTGCGGTCGGCGATCACGCCGACGCGGATGCCATACTTGCGGTCCTGCAGCGGGATCTGCACCGCCGCCTGCTCCAGCACGGCGCTGAGCTGGGCGCGCAGTTCCGACATCAGGGCGAGGAAGGTCAGGGCCAGATCGTCGTGGCGGTAGGCGGGGAGCTCGCGCGGACGCTTGTCCGGCGCGGTGAAGGTGGACAATTCGCCGGCCAGTTCCAGGAAGGTGGCGTAGAGCCGCTCGGGATGGAGATGGGGCAGCCCGGCGAGATGCCCGAGCAGCGGCTCCATGCGGTTGGTGAGCTGGAGCATCAGGAAGTCCGCCACCTCCGCCACGCCGTGCGCCGTCGAGCCGGTGAGCCTTGGGGCGAGCGCCGAACCGCGATGATGCAGCATGGCGGAGACCTCGTTGAGGAACCCGCCGAGGACGGGCGAGGCGGCGCAGCTCAGGCTCGGGGGGATGTAGCCCGTATCGAGATTGATCTTCCGGTCGGCCACCACCTCCTGGATCCGCACGACGCCGAGGCACTGGTAGCCGGAGCGATCCTCATGCTCGAGCATGAGCGACAGCCGCAGCCGGGCCGTGCGGATGCGCGAGACGCCCTGCGCGCCGCTGATGGCATCCACCACGTCGCTCTCCTCCGAGGCGAAGCGGGCGGTCGAATTGAACTGTTCGGAGACGTCGAACTCGGGCGCGCCGCGCAGCGTGACGGGCAGGCACAGATAGACGGTGCTTTCGGACAGGCCCACTGGCAGGTCGATGGCCGGAGGATGGGCATCGTCATCGGGAATGCGGAAGGGCGTGCCGTCGGGAAATACGCCGTCGGCCGAGGCGAGGGCGAACTTGCCGAGGCCGAGCAGGCCGCGGTCGATCTCCAGCGAGCGGAACCCCCAGGCGTAGGGCGCGATGCCGTCCACGCGCTGGCGCACGAGCCGTTCCGTGTAGCGGTCCTGCTGCTGGAAGTGCTGTGCCCTGAGGAACATGCCCTCCGACCAGACGACTTTGCTGTTGGAACTCATGGCTGATCGTCTCCGGGAGCGCGGAACGGGTTCGGGACGCGCTCGGGCAGGTCAAGGTCGGGGAATTCGGGAATGATCGCGTTGCGCGTCCCCGGGGGCACGGCAGGGGCAGCGGGCGGCTGGGCGGGGCCGAGCCTGTCTGCGATGCCCGCGGACAGGCTGACGAGAGACAGGCCCACCCATTCGGGATCTTCCCGCAACAGGCGCTCCAGCACCCCCTCCGGCGGTCCGGCCAGCATGCGGGTTTGGCCCGGCGGCAAGGCGGCATTCTCGATCACGCTCAGGGCCTCGATGAGGGAGAGCGTGAGGCGCTCGCCGGCCGTCGGTGTCGGCGCCGGGCGGGCGGCGGGTGCCGAGAGATCCGGGAACGGCGGTGGGGCGGAGGGAAGGGCAGGTGGCGACGCCGGCGGCGCCAGGGGCGGCACCACCGGCTGCCGGGAGGGTGGCGGGGCGGCGGGCTCGCTCGTCGTTCCGTCCAGATACCAGTCGTCGGGGATCTGGGGCGGCGCCATGCGGATGACCGGCAGGGCTTCTTCCTCCACCGGCAGGTGATCCGGCGGCGTGCCGTGGGGCTTGATCTCCGGCTGAGGCAGGTCGCCGAACGGCGTGTGGGCTGGAGCCCAGCCGGTGTTGAGCGGTGTGTTGAAGTCCGGCACGGGGGGCGGCGGCACCTCGGGCGAGAAGCCGACCGTCCGGCGGGCCGGTGCCAGAAGCGGCGCCGAGGACACGGCCGGCGGATAGACCGGGACAGGCGGCGGCTGCGGCGTCTCGGGCGCGCCGATGCCGAGATCCGCCGGCATGCCGAGGGGCGGCAGGATGGCGCGGAAGGCATCCGCCTCGTCCGTGCGCGCCACCACCGAGACTTCCAGCGTCAGGTCGCCGATGTGCAGCAGGTCGCCTTCGCTCAGGATCGCCGAATTGCCGCGCCCGAGGGCACGCTCGGCATTGTTGATGAAGACGCCGTTCCCCGATGTGTCGATGATGGTGAACAGGCCCGCCTGTGCGGTGATGGTGCAGTGATGGCGGGAGATCAGGCGCGACTGGTCCTCCAGCACCCAGTCATTGTCCGCGTCGCGCCCGATGCGGAGCGTTCCGTCCGACAGGCTGCGGGCTCGCTGGTCCGGCGGCACGGCGCCGGGCACCATGAGCTTGAGATGCAGCACCGCGCTCATGCCGGCTGGCCCTGGGCTTCGGTGAGGCCGACGCCGCCGTTGGCGATGTCGATGCCGATGGCGAAGGCGGCCTGCTGGCGCTGGCCCGTGTGCTTCGCCGGGCCGGGCACGCAGCACAGAATGACGGAGGCCGCGATGGCCGACCCCGTCAGTCCGTCGCCCGGCGGGATGACGAGCGCGACCTCGGGCGGCGCAAGGCTGCCGCCGGACCAGAAGGTGCCAAGGGCGGCATAGGCGCCCGCGGTCTCGAACTTCAGCGCCTCGCCGGGCGCGAAGCAGGCGCGGCGCAGCGGCTCCGACGGCTCATAGACCCACGCTTCCGCCGCCTGCCAGGCAGTCGCTTCGGCCACGGGCAGTTCGGCAGGCAGGAAGGTGCGCCGGCAAGCGCAGGCCCACCACACCGCCTCGCGACGGGGCAGGGCGACGGCAAGATAGCGGATGGCATCCACGAACAGCCCGGCACCGGCGAGCGCCGACAGGAACTGCCCGGCGCTCATGCCCGGCTTCAGCAGCGCACGCGCCTCTTCGCCCGGCTCCAGAACGGTGCACAGCTGCTCCGCCAGCGAGAAACGCAGCTTGGGAAGGAAGCCAAGCTCCATCGATCCCCTCTCAGTTGATGGTGACAAGACCGCCCTTCACCTGGACGGTTCCATCGCCGCTGACGTTTACCATGGAGCCGCTCACCTGAACCTTGGCACTGCCGGAAATGGTTATCTGCGTGCCACTCAGCGAGATGCCGCTCTGGCTGATGGTGATGGAATTCCCGCCGACCTTGAGCGTGATCGTCTGCGCCGCCTGCAGGGTGATGCTGCCGCCGTCGCACTGCATCGTCGCATTGCCGGAATCCAGCTTCAGCGTGTGATTGCCGCCGTTCAGCGTCGTCGTGACGTTTCCCTTCGCAAGCGTCAGCGTGTCATTGCCCTCGGAGATGGTGGCGCTCCGGTTGCCCTTGGTCACGGTCAGGCTGTCGTTGCCCTCGGACACCGTGAGCGTGCGATTGCCCTTGGAGATGGTGACGCTCTCGTTGCCTTCCTGGACCGTCTCGGTGCGGTTGTTCTTGATGGTGATGGTCTGGTCGTGGGAGACGGTCAGCGTGTCGTCATTGGTGACCTCGCGCGTGAAGTCCTTCTGCGCGTGCATGTAGACGAGTTCGCTGTCCTTCTTGTCCTCGAAGCGCAGCTCGTTGAACGTGCTGGCGCTGCCCTGCGGGGAGGAGCGGGTCTTGATGCCGCTCTGCGTCTTGTTGTCGGGCAGGGTATAGGGCGGCATGTTCTGGCCGTTGTAGACGGCGCTCACCACCAGCGGCCGGTCGGGATCGCCCTCCAGGAAGATGACCACCACTTCCATGCCGATGCGGGGGGTGAACTGCGTGCCCCAGCTCGAGCCGGCGAGGGACTGGGCGACGCGCACCCAGCAGGAGCTGTTCTCGTCCTTCTTGCCGAGACGGTCCCAGTAGAACTGCAGACGGATGCGGCCGTACTTGTCGCAATAGATCTCCTCGCCCGAAGGCCCGACCACGAGAGCGGTCTGCGGGCCGGGGATGAGGGGGCGGCGGGTGATGCGCGGTGGCCGGAAGGCGGTCGCGGCGGGCAGGGCGGTGAAGCGGTTGCGATAGAAGACGCTTCCGCTCTGGTTGCCGAGATGGGAGAGGTCCTGCGCGCTGTGCTCGACCGTGCGCAGCGCATAGCTGCGGCCCTGCTCGCTGACCACCTCATGCTTCGACATGGTGAATTTCGCGCCCGGCAGGAAGCCGGCATAGGTGGAGGCGCCCGGCGAGACGGCATAGTCCACCTCTTCCGCCTCCATGCGCAGGCGCGAGAGGGGGGTGCCCTTGTCCTTGGTGTCGTAGTCGCCGGGATAGTCGTAGAGTTCCCAGCTCTTGAAGGCGGAATTGTCGAGCACGGTGGTGGTGCTCGCGGTCAGATCGTTGGCTGGCTGCTCGAAATTGTAATCGTTCAGCGTCGCCTTGCCGGACCGGAAATGGAAGCCGCTCGCCCATTCCTGCACGGCGATGGTCTCGCCGGTGGTGACGGGGGCGTGGATGACCGACTTGTCGATTGAATCCACATAGCCGGCCGTGCTGTCGCTCAGCACCAGCGTGTGGCTGGAAGAGTCGTACTGGAAATAGAAATAGATACCTTCTTCCGCGAAGATGCGCTGGAGGAAGGCATAGTCCGTCTCGCGATACTGCACGCAGTAATCGCGGCTGGGGTGGCTGCCGGAGAGGCCCTGCTTCTTGTAGTCGGTGATGCCGCCCTCCGAGAGCAGCGTGTCGGCGATCTGCACCACGCTCTGGTTCTGGAAGATGCGGCAGTCGGACGTGCGGGTGAGCAGCCAGAGCTTGGGCGAGAGTTCGACCCGGTATCGGCGCATGCCGTCCACCGTGCGGTCCCCGGCCTGAAAGCGCGTGACGATGCCGTTGATGTAGCGCGGATCGCCGCCGGGCCGGGCGATGGCCACGGTGATCGGCTTGCCGAGAAGGCTGTCCGGCGTGATGTCGGCCTTCGTGGACGTCATGGTGAGGGTGAACAGGAAGAGCTCGGACAGGCCTTCCTTGCCCTCGAGGTGCGTGGCGATGAGCACATCGCCGCCGAGCGGCGTGGTGAGCGTCAGCAGCCGGTCGGTCTGCACGGGGGCTGAAGCGTCACTCATGCGATCCCCTCGCTGCGGGCAGGCCGGCGCCGGCGGACCTTGATAGTCCCTGCGCGCTCAGGCCCCACGCGCCGCCGCCTCGACCATATCCCAACGTCGTCCATTCTGCCTGACCGGCGGGGCAGAGTCGCCTGTGCCCCGCAAACGGGAGCGCCGCGCGGGACAGGGTCCCGCGCGGCCAAGCCTGTAAACCTGACCTTCGATCCGCGCGTCACGAGCTCTTGGTGGTGGCGAGATCGTAGGACACGGTGACCGGGGTGCCGGCCTTGTTCTTGTCGTCGTAGGGGGTGAACTTGAACTCGAGCTTGGTGAAGCTGATCGAGATGGACTCGGTGGGGCGGTCGCCGCCCGAGGACACCGAGTAGGACGAGATCAGCGCGTTGGTCAGCGTGTAGGTGCAGTAGGTCGCGCCCGGGCTGCCGGTGGTGGTGAGGTCGATCTTCACGGTCTTGCCGGTGTTGCCCGTGCAGGCCTCCGTGAAGAGCTTGGGCGAAGACGCATCGAACATCTTGACGATGGACACTTCGCTGATGGAGGGCTCGGAGGCCTCGCGGTTGTTGCCGGAGCCCGAGACGGTGGAGATGCCGCGCCCGACGCCCCAGGAGAGCGAGAGGACGTCGATCCACTTCTTGTGGTCCTGCTGCGTGGCTTCGCCGTCGATGCCGTCATATTTAACGTAGATGGCCATAACTGCTCCTCGGTTTTGTTAGACGCGTGCTTTAGCCTCGCTCAATCCAATTCAGCTTCGTTGATGATGCTGATTGTCTTGTGCAGGTTTTCTCTCACCTTTGCCCAATTCTGGGTGCCGATGACGATTTTGCCCAGATCAACGTTCAGAACGACCACACTAGCGAACATGTAAACCATAGTGCGCTCTGCATCGCTCGGCAGGCTTCCGGGGAAACGCAGGCGGGATTCGCTGAAGGCTTTTCCATAGCCTGTCACCTGTTTTTTCTTGTCCTCACTGATGCGGCCGAACCACTTGGAGTATCGCGTCAGGAATTCGCAATCCGCAAGCACATCGATCCAGCTGTCCTGATAGGAAAAGGACGCCTTGCGGGCGACCGCGCCGAGCACTTCGTTGACGATGAGCGTGCAGACGGCCACCAGTTTTACAATCTTGGCGATGTCGGGTGTATTGCTCTCGCCACGCCGCAGGTTCTTGGCAAGCGTGTTGGAGATGGAGGATTTCAGGAGGCCGAAATAACGGCCCGCGCTGTCGCCCGCTGTCTCGATGGCTTCCGAAACATAAGGTTCGCTGCTCGAGATGATGCCCTTCAATCCTGTCGGCGGCGGCGCGATGACGCTTTGGAAGGTCTGTGTATTGATGAAGCCCTGGGCGATGACCCTCGACTCCGTATTGAGGGTCGGCATCATCGTTGTCAGGACGGGGGGCGTGGTCACTACCGAGGTTGCGGTCCAACCCGGGTAATATTTCTGCATCAATGTCACGAGGGAGGCGCTGTGTGCCGGGTTCATCTTGATGTAGCGGTAGAAATAGTAACCCATCACAAGAACGGCAGCCAATTCGAACTTCTGCGTCGTTGCCGACGCAAAGACCGGCATGCTGACCTTCTTCGCAACCGACAGCCCCTGAATTTCACGATGGAGGCTGACGATCTCATCGCTGAGGGATTCGACAATCGAGGCGTACATGAGCTGGAGCACGTACTGTCTGTACGCGTCCAACGTATCGGGCACCTTCTTGTAGAAATTCTTGATGGAATCCGACTTCTTGTTGAGAAGCATTTCCAGCTTCTGCTCCTCGGCCACAGGTTTGACGGTGGCGAACAGCCGGTCATAGATCTTGTTGGAGACGACCTGGTTCTGGGTCTGTGTGTTCATGACCCGAACCACGTCGACCTGGGTCGAAAGGTTGCCGTTCTGCACGATGGTGTCGAGCTCGGCATCCTTCTCGCGCTGCTTCTTGGCCGCCCAGAGATTGTAGAAGAAGCTGACAGCGCCGTCATAGCCGCCGAGGACCGGAACTGCCTTCGCGATCGCACCCGAAACGCCCTTTCCTGCACCCGAGACGAGGCCGGAGGCGACGCCCGTGGTCTGGGTCGTGCCCCCGAGGACGGTACCGAGGGTGCTGCTGTCCTTGGGCGGAGCCGTGAGCGCGTAATTGGCGATGGACTGGAAGGCGGTCAGCACGCCTGCGCTGAGCAGCGTTCCCGCATTCTGCGCCGCGGCTGAAAGGAAGGGGCCCGCATAGGGCACGGCCATAAGGGACTGCGCCAGCAGCGCATCGAGCACTTTCAGCACCGGGGAGGGGGGCTGCGGCTTCTCCAACTCCGTCTTGCCCACCGTGGTCACGGCGTTGCGCAGCGTGTCGATCGCCTGAGCTAATGTGACGAAGGCTTCAACGCCGCCGTTGCCGCTCTGGATGGTCGAGGAGTTCAGCTCGCCCCGCGTGGTGCGGATGTTCTGCTGATATTTCACGTTGGCCTGGAATTCGAGTGCCATGACCGCGGCGCACTGCTGTGTCTTGGCGTTCTCCAGCTTCGTCGTCAGAGGGCCAAGCTCGGTGACGAGGCTGGGCTCCGGCGTGGCCAGAACCGTGATCGTATCCTGCCAGTTCAGTTGAAGCGCCTTGTCCTGAACCCGCTTCAGGTGCAGCTTCAGATCTTCCGTGCTCGTCGCCATGACCCTGCCCCCTCAGGCTAAGTGCTTACGCGCTCTTGGTGGTGGCGAGGTCGTAGGAGACGGTGACCGGGGTGCCGGCCTTGTTCTTGTCGTCGTAGGGGGTGAACTTGAACTCGAGCTTGGTGAAGCTGATCGAGATGGACTCGGTGGGGCGGTCACCGCCCGAGGACACCGAGTAGGACGAGATCAGCGCGTTGGTCAGCGTGTAGGTGCAGTAGGTCGCGCCCGGGCTGCCGGTGGTGGTGAGGTCGATCTTCACGGTCTTGCCCGCATTGCCGGTGCAGGACTCGGTGAAGAGCTTGGGCGAGGACGCATCGAACATCTTGACGATGGACACTTCGCTGATGGAGGGCTCGGAGGCCTCGCGGTTGTTGCCCGAACCCGAGACGGTGGAGATTCCGCGCCCGACGCCCCAGGAGAGCGAAAGGACGTCGATCCACTTCTTGTGGTCCTGATGCGTGGCTTCGCCGTCGATGCCGTCATATTTCACGTATATGGCCACCACAGACCTCCCTGAACGCTTCCGCAGGCGCGGATCGATGTTCGATTAGCATTCTTATTTGACGGGACGATAATCAGGCTGCTTGGTGGCCTGAAGAAACATCCTTTTTTGAAGCGAGAAAAACATAGGCCTCGTAGTGGACGACTGCATTGTCATGCAGACGGACATGCCAGGGCAGGCGCAGTTCTTGCGCCGTCCCGGAAGCGGGGGCTCCCGCAGGCGCGGGAAAATGGCCCTGGAGCACCGCCCGCGCCGCGGCGGGGCCGTCGAGCCATTCGTTCGGCGGCGTCGCGTGGGTCGCCCAGTCGAAGGGCGTGGAGAGGGCAAGGCCCCCTTCGGCCTTGAGCACGCGCTGGGCTTCCGCGATGAGCGCGGTCGGCCGGCTCACGCAATCGAGCACGTTGAACGCGCTCAGATAGCCGAACGTGCCGCCCGCAAACGGCAGGGCCAGAGCGTCGGCGATCCAGAAGTCGCACAGCGCCGCGCCGGGCAGGTTCACCCGCGCGCTGCGTCGCTCGAAACGGTTGCCGGAGCGCCGCAGCGGATAGAGGACGTGACCGTCGTCCAGAACCGTGCGGCCGAGCCTCAGAAGGTGCCAGTTGAGGTCGATGCCGAGCGCCGGGCGGCCGGTGGCGGCGGCGAGATCGAAAGTGGTGCGGCCGGCCGCGCAGCCGAGATCGATCGAGGGACCAGCCTTCGCAGGGAGATGGGCGAGAGCCTGCGCGAGGGCCTGGCGCACGCTGCCCGTCGGCGCGGCGACGCCGCCGGAAAACACGTCGCCGTAGTGGTCGTGCCCATAGGTCGATTGCTGCTGGCGCACCACGTTGAAGGCGGCGTCCGGTCCGAGCGCATCGCCGAGCAGGCTTTCCACGGCTTCGCTTTCGACCTCGCCCTGCAGCACGAGGTGCAGGTTGGCGGCGAGCCAGGAGCTGACATCCGGCACGAGGATGGGGGTGCCGGAGAGGATGGGATAGGCCCTGCCGCAGGCGGGGCCACTGCACCGCAGGATGCCGGTGCGCACGTCGCCTTCGACGACGACGGCACCAGCCTCCAGCGCCAGTGGGTGCCCGACTCCAGTCTGGCGGCAGGCCGGGCACACCGGCTTCAGGGTTTCATGGTGCAGCAGCCGCATGGTCACCCGCCGATGATGACGGTGGTGCAGCCCGGTGCCATCACCGTGCCCGTGGGTGCAGGAATGGGCGCGACGCAGCTCGTGTGGGCCGTCATGTCGCCCACCCGCGCCGCCGGCAGGCTGCCGATCAGCACGGTGGCGGAGCCCATGGCGATCATGCCGGGCCCGCCGGGGACGCAGCCGGCCAGCATGCAGGGGGTGGTGGTGTCGGTGGCCCGCGCCGCAGGCATGTTGCCGATGAGCACGGTCGTGCAGCCCTTCATGATCGGCAGTTGCATGGGCGGATGCGGCACCGGTGTCGGCACAGGCGCGGCCGGATGCATCGGCGCGTGGCAGTGCGGGCCGGCTTGCATCACCTTGTCGCCGAGGCGGGCTGCGGGGGGCATCGCGCGGCGCCCCGCTCACTGCAACTGATAGGAGAACTGGCCGTCCTCCTTCAGTCCGACGCTGATCGCGGTGATGGGCTTCGTCTGCGCCATGGCTTCCAGCAGATGGCCGGAAAGCTCGGGCAGCAGGGTCCGCGAGAGGATGTTCTCGATGTTGCGCGCGCCAGAGGCGCTCTCGGTGCAGCGCGCCGCAATGGTCTCCACCAGCTCGGGGTCATAGGTGAAGCTGGCGCCATAGGCCTCCATCACCCGGTTGCGGATGCGGCCGAGCTGGAGCCCCACGATCTGGCGGATGATGGCATCCGTCAGCGGCAGGTAAGGCACCAGCGTCACGCGGCCGAGGAAGGCGGCCTTGTAGTATTTCTCGAGCTCCGGCCGCAGCGCCTGCGCCAGCACGCCCGGCTCGGGCATGGTCTCGGGATCGGCGCAGAGCTTGGTGATAAGGTCCGATGCGGCATTGGACGTCATGATGATGACGGTGTTCTTGAAGTCGATCTCCCGGCCTTCGCCGTCCTTCATCGACCCCTTGTCGAACACCTGGAAGAAGATGTCCTGCACGCCCGGATGGGCCTTCTCCATCTCGTCGAGGAGAATGACCGAATAGGGCCGCCGGCGCACCGCCTCGGTGAGCACGCCGCCCTCGCCATAGCCGACATAGCCGGGCGGGCTGCCCATGAGCAGGCTGACCTTATGCTCTTCCTTATATTCAGACATGTTGATGGTGGTGAGGTTCTGCTCACCGCCATAGAGTTGGTCCGCCAGCGTCAGCGCGGTCTCCGTCTTGCCGACGCCCGAGGGGCCAACCATCAGGAAGACGCCCAGCGGCTTGCGAGGGTCGGTCATGCCGGCCCGCGACGTGCGGATGGCCTGCGCCACCGCCGCGATAGCGTGCGACTGGCCGACCACCCGCTGTTCCATGGTCGCCTGCAAGGCGAGGACGTTGCGGATCTCGTCGCTGCGCATCCGGCCGGCGGGAATGCCGGTCCAGTTCTCCACCACTTCCGCGATGGCCTGGCCATCGACCAGTGGGAAGACCAGCGGCGCCTCGCCCTGCAATTCGGCGAGCTTGGCGCTCTCCTCGGCATATTTCACCCGCAGCGCGTCATGCGCGGCGGCCTCCGCCTCGGCTTCCAGCTGCGTGCGCAGGTCGCCCAGAGACTTCACGAGCGCCAGCTCCGCTTCCCAGCGCTCGGTGAGCGTCACGCGCTCGGCATCGAGGGTGGCCCGCTCGGTGGCCAGCGTCTCCGCGCGCTTGGTGTGATCGACGCCGGAGGCCTGCTCGCGGGTGATGAGCACCATCTCGGCGTCGATCAGCTCGATCCGCCGGTTGCGGTCGTCGATGGCGGCGGGAATGGTGGTCTGGCTTACGGCGACCCGTGAGCAGGCGGTGTCGAGCAGCGAGACCCCCTTGTCCGGCAGCTGGCGCGAAGGAATGAAGCGGGCGGACAGGCGCACGGCCTCGCTCAGCGCCTCATCGAGGATGCGGACCTTGTGATAGCCCTCCAGCGTGGGCACGAGGCCGCGCAGCATGGCAATGGCGATGGGCTCGGAGGGTTCTTCCACCTTCACCACCTGGAAGCGGCGGGTGAGGGCGGCGTCCTTCTCGAAATATTTCTTGTATTCGGCCCAGGTGGTGGCCGCGATGGTCCGCAGTTCGCCACGGGCGAGGGCCGGCTTCAGCAGGTTGGCGGCATCGCCCTGTCCCGCAGCGCCGCCGGCGCCGATCAGGGTGTGCGCCTCGTCGATGAAGAGGATGATCGGAACGGGCGAGGCCTTCACGCCGTCGATCACCGCCCGGAGCCGGCTCTCGAACTCGCCCTTCATGCTGGCGCCGGCCTGGAGCAGGCCGAGGTCGAGGGTGCGCAGGACAACGTTGCGCAGGGCCGGAGGCACGTCGCCGGCGGCGATGCGCAGCGCAAAGCCTTCCACGACCGCCGTCTTGCCGACGCCCGCCTCGCCCGTGAGGATCGGATTGTTCTGCCGGCGGCGGATGAGGATGTCGACGATCTGGCGGATCTCAGAATCGCGCCCGATGATCGGGTCGATCCGCCCCGCCTTGGCTTCGGCGGTCAGGTCTACCGTGTACTGCGCGAGCGCATCGCCGGCCTTGCCGCCGGTTCCGGGAGCCGCGAAGCCGGGGGCGGGCTGCGCGAGGGCCGCCTGCTGCTCGCTGGAGCCGGCGGTGATGCTGGCGAAGTCCTTTTGCAGCGCGTCGGCGGAGAGCGTCTTGAAGCCCGCCGACATGTCGTTGAGCTTCAGCGCCAGCGAGCTGTCCGAAAGCATGGCCCAGAGCAGGTGGCCGGACCGCGCCTGGGACAGGCCGCCTTCGATGGAAGCCAGCAGCCAGGCCTGCTTGGCCGTCTCCACGATGTCCGGCGAGAGGCCCGGCGGGCGGCTGTTGCCGGTCTTCAGCCGGTCGAGGCTGCGGGCGATGTCCCGTTCCACGGCGCCGAGCTCGACACCGTAATGGGCGAGAATGAGCGGGATGTCCGTATTGGCTTCCGCAAGCAGGCGCGAGAGCCAGTGCTCCATCTCCACATTGTAGTGGGTGCGCATGAGGGCGAAACCGGCTGCCCCCTCCAAGGTCGAGCGGCAGGTGCCATCCAAGCGGCCGATCAGAGCCTTGAGGTCAACCGCAGCCATTCTTGTCTCCACCCTAGCCGTGCAAGGAGTAAATCAGGAATCCGCGTCAGACTAGCGGTATAAAGGTCACGAGAGTGTGTCGTCTCTGCCACTGGGGGTGGCGATATTTGGGTGTTTTTAACCGATCGGCCGCGGCGGTAGGGGGAAAATAAACGGTAAACGGATTGTATGCGGACGGGCGTTTGGTTTCGCTTGCGCAGCCGCGCGGGCGCAGGTCATAGAAAGTGGTACCGTGCGGCCGGCTATGTGGGAGTGCCCCTTGTCTGAACGAGAAGTGCCGGAAACGCAGGTCCGACCGACGATCCTTGCGGGGTCCGGGGCGGTGCTCGCGCGGCGCACGTTCGTTGCCGGCGGGCTTGCGGGTCTCGCCGGCTGCGGCGCCATTCCCACCCCGCCGCCCAAGCCGACCATCATCGGCGTGCGGCTTCTGGCTGACGACACGATCAATCCGAGCCTCGTGGGCGTGGCCTCGCCGGTGACCGTCCGGCTCTATGTCCTGAAGGACGATACCAATTTCATGCAGAGCGACTTCCAGACGCTCTGGTCGCAGGACGCGCAGATCCTCGGTCCCAGCATGGTCTCCAAGAAGGAGATCGTGGTGCCGCCGAACGGCAACATTCCGGTCAAGGAGGAGGCGCCGCCCGATGCCACGCTCGTCGGCGCCATCGCGGCCTTCCGCACCATCGATCAGGCGCAGTGGCGCACCACCATCGGCCTGAAGCCCAGTCTCGTGAACGACGTGCAGCTCAATCTCGTCGGGCTGACCGCGCAGTTCATTCCCGTGGTGGTGGGCTGGAAGGGCGATCCGACGCCGCCCCTCTTCCCCTTCTGAGCCGGCCCCGCCTCATCCGGCGGAGGCGTGCCGGGGCTCCAGATAGGCGAGCACATCCCGCAGCGCCGTCACATACGGAGCATTGGGCGTGACGGCCGCAAGGACTGCGGCGCTGCCGAGCCGCACGAGATCGTCGCTGAGCGGCAGCACGCAGGCCACGGGCGAGCGGTAGGCGGCCTCGATCTCACCTTTCAGTTCCACCGCATCGATGCTGCTGTGAACCTTGTTCACCACCAGCAGCATCTGCGGAACCTCCAGCCGCATCGCCAGCTCGAGCGTGACCGCCGTGCCCTGATAGTCCTGCTGGTCCGGCCGCAGCACCATGAGCAGGGTGTCCGAGATGGCGACGGAGAGCAGCGTCTCCTCGTTCACGCCCGGATGGGTGTCGATGATGAGATAGTCGAGGTCGAGCCGGCGGCAGAGCTCGTGGATGCCCTCGTTGAGCACCTCCACCGCATAGCCTTCCTTGAGGATGCGCGCGATCTCCCCGGTGCGCATGCTGCTCGGTACCAGCAGCACCTGCCCGCGTCCGCGCGGCGTGCCGGGCACGGCGGCGCGCGTCACGTCCACGATGGCCGCATCGACGCTGCACCGGCCCCACAGGAAGTCGTTCAGCGTGTGGTCGATGTTCTGCGGTTCAAGCCCGAACAGCACGTGGATGCCTGGCGAGCGGATGTCCACGTCCATGACGCCCACCCGATGGCCCGACTGTGCCAGCAGGGCCGCCACATTGGCGCTGATGTTCGATTTGCCCGTGCCGCCGCGATAGGAGTGAACGGAGATGATGGTGGTCATTCGTCTCGCGCCTGGTCGCTCCGCATGTGCCGCGCCCGCATCTCTCGCGCGCGCTGTTGCAGATCCTGGAAATATTCGGTCTCGACGATGGCGCCCACGTGCTTCTTCAGCTCCTGGCGGTCGATTTCCACCGTGAGGCGCTTCAACTGCACACTGAGTTCGGCATTTTCCTGCTTCAGCTTGCCGTTGGCGATCTCCAACTGCTCCTTGAGGCCCGTCAGGTCCTCGATCAGCATGTTGAGCCGCATCTCGCGCGCCTCCACCTGCACCAGCATGAAGCCGAAGGCCTCGGCCAACTGGTGGATGGTCTCGGAGGCATCCTCGGCGACCGTCAGCGCGAACAGGTCATCCACATTGTCGTAATCGCCCTTGGCGATCTGGCGGCAGATCCCCTCGAGGCGGGACAGCGCCTCATGGTCGCCGGCGCAGGGCAGGGGAGACGGATCGGGCTCGCTCATGGGGTGCCTCCCACATGGCGCAGGACGATGGCGGTGGCGTCGTCGCGCCCGGAATAGCAGTCGGCGGCTTCCAGCAGCGCCGTGGCCAGATCGCGTCGCTCGAGGTCGAGCGTCGCACCGATCACCTCCGGTGGCACCGCGTCGAAAATGCCATCCGTGCACAGCAGCAGCCGCGCACCGGGGTCGATCTGCACGATGCGGAAATCGAGTTCGGGGTCGGGCGTCGCGCCCACAAGGCGCGTGACGAGGCGCCGCCGGTCGCGCAGTTCCACATGGTCCGTGGTGAGCTGCAAGAGGCGGCCGTGGTGGCGCAGGTAGGCGCGGGAATCCCCGGCCCAGAAGAGCCCGGCACGATCATCTTCCACCTGTGCCGCGACCACCGTGGAAGCCATGGTGAAGGCCTGCGGCGCCGTCATGCCCGCCTGATAGAGCGTGTGGTTGGCGGCGAGGAGACGATCCTCGAGCCACTCCAGGCGATCCATGAAGGAGAGGTCCGCGGCATGGATGGCGGTGCAGGCCTGCACGATCTCCCAGCTCGCCACCTCGCCATAGGGCAGGCCGCCGACGCCGTCGGCCACCAGATGAACGCCGGTCTCCGGATTGCTGAAGACCGCGTCCTCATTGTTCTCGCGCCCCGGACCCTGCCGGCTGGCGAGCGAAATCTCGAAGACGCCGGCGCGGACGACGCGGACGGTGTCGTAGGGCCGCGCGCCGGGCTGGGCCTGCATGTCGTCAGCCATTCTTGCGTGCCGACCAGAAGGAGAAGAGGGAATTGCGGTTCTCCGGTTCGGCGGTGAAGGCGGCAAGGAATGCGCCGGCATCGGCAGGCCGCTGGGCTTCGTCGAAGGACAAAGCGGCATTGACCGCGCGGCGGGCGGCGGGCGGCAGCATGGGCAGCTCGTACGGCGCGATGCCGGCGGCCTTCGCCTCGCTGCCGCTCATGCGGTCGTAGGGATGGCGGCCGGTCAGCAGCAGATGCACGAGGCAGCCCAGCGCATAAACGTCGTCCGAGGCGGAGGGCGGCCCGCCCTCGTTGCGCTCGGGACAGGCATAAGAAGGCGTGAGGCCGCTGATGGGCGCCTCTTCCAGCGCGTTCTGGCCGGCCACCGCCGAAATGCCGAAGTCGAGCACCTTCAGCCGCCCGTCGGCGCACAGGAAGAGATTGCCGGGCTTCAGGTCCGCATGGATGGCGCCGCGGCTGTGGGTGAAGGCGAGCGCCTCCATGAGGTCGCGCAGCACGCGCTGGGCATCCTCGCTGCCGCAGAAGGTCGGCTCCTCCCGCAAAAGGCGGTCGAGGCCGACGCCCTCCAGCAGCTCCATCACGATGAAGGCGTGGGTCCCGTCCCGGTCGAAGTCATAGACGGTGGTGATGCGCGGATCGGCGAGATCCTGCGTGCGCCGGGTCTCCGCCTCCAGTGCCCGCAGGGCGTCGGGATGGCTGGCGAAGCTGAGGTTCAGCATCTTGATGGCGACATACGGCTGGCGCGCGCCCGCTTCCAGACGGCGCCGGTCGATGGCGCGATAGACGATGCCCATGCCGCCGCGCCCGAGCTCGTTCTCCAGGATGAAGCGGTCGCGCAGCACCATGCCCTTCTGGGCTTCCGCCTCCGGCTTGGTCTGGAGCGGCGGGCGCACGGCGCCTTCCGTGGTCTCGCGCGCGTAGCGGCGCAGGCGCAGCCCTTCATAGGCGGACAGGGCGGAGCCCAGCGTATCGTGCTTCGCCGCCGGATTGCCGCCGCTGCGCTCCTTCTTGAAGCGATCGACGAAGGAGGACAGGACCGCATCCTCCACCATGCCGGGCAGGTTGCGCGACGGGGCGCTGCGGCTGGCCGATGTCTCCACGGGTGGAGCGGCGGCGAGAGTCAGCGTTTCGCTCCGAATGCCTTCCGCCAACGAGACGCCGAGCCCCTGAACGTCGATCCAGCGCTGGAGCAGGTCGTCCAGCGCATCGGCGCCTTCAGCGGTCCGGCACAGGGGGGCAAGGGCGCGCGTCAGCTCGGGGAACGGCAGCTTTCCCACCACGAAGCGGTTGAGCAGCTGGCCCATCTGGTGCGCGGTGTCGCGATCGTGATCCATGCCCGCCTGCCGGGAATCTCGGAGCCGCGATCTTAGCTGCCCCGCCCCGCGAGGGATATGCTGCAACTTTGGCCCCGTGGGAAGCCGGGCGCTCGGCTGTCGCGCGATCGCATCACGGCGCTCCGCCGGATTGGGGCGACCCGCCGTTCCTTGCGCGCCGGCGCGGTCTGGTGTTTTGACGTGACTGGCGTACCGGAATGCGTCCGATATTCTGCGCGCGCAGACTCGCGCCGCCGCGTCAGTCGGGCCTATATGATATAATCCATGAATTATATAGCATGCGTTCTTACTGCTTCCGGCTTGCCGGACTCGTTCAGGAGACAGGGATGAAGCCTTTGCTCGGAACGGCCCTTCGCTTCGCGACCGCCGTTTGCCTCGCCGCCGCCGTTCTGCCCACAGCCTCCGCCTCAGCCGCCGACAAGGTCCTGGTCGGTCTCGCGATTCCCCCGACCATCACGGACGGCGGCGTCTATGCGATCGCCGATGAGCTGGGCCTGTTCAAGGAGCAGAACATCGAGGTGGAGAGCGTGGTGCTGCAGGGGGCGGGAGCCATCGTGCCCCAGCTTCTGCAGAAGAAGGTGACCTTCGGCTTCCCGCTGCCCGAGACACTGCTCGCCGCCCACAAGCCGGGCGAGCCGCCGCTGCCGCTGACCTATGTCTATAACGCCAACCCGTACAATTCCCTCGAGCTGTCCGTCCTCGCCTCCTCCGACATCAAGAGCATCAAGGATCTGAAGGGCGGCAAGATCGGCGTCGGGGCGCTGACCTGGGGCACCATCCCGCAGACCCGCGCCCTGCTGCGCAGCGAGGGGCTGGAGCCGGGCAAAGACGTCTCCATCGTCGCCGTGGGCAATCTGGGCTCGGGTTTCCATGCCCTGCGCGAGAACCGGGTCGAGGCGCTGAATTTCAACAGCACCTGGATCGACCTCATGGAGCTGGAAGGCACCAAGGCGCGGCGCCTTCCCTATCCGCCCGTGTTCGCCAACATGATCGTCAACGGCTTCCTCACCCATGCCGACACGGTGAAGCAGCAGCCGGACCTCATCGCCCGCTTCGGCCGCGCCTATGCGCAGGCGGTGGTGGCCTGCGACGCCAATCCCAAGGCCTGCGTCGAGGCCTTCTGGAAGCGCAATCCGCAGGCCAAGCCTCAGGGCGATGCGGACAAGGCGCTTGCCGACAACGTGGAGATCCTGAAGCGCCGGCTCGCCCTCACGGTGCGTGACGCGCAGGGCAAGGACCGCGTGCCCGGCGCCTTCGACCTCGAGATCATCCGCGCCTATGTGAAGGCGATGCATGAATACGGCGAGTTCGCCACCGCCGACATCCCGCTGGAGACCTACTTCAGCAACCAGTTCGTGCCGGAATATTCCAAGTTCGACCGCGCTGCCCTCATCGCCCGCGCCAAGGCCCTGCCATGAAGATGGAGCCCGCCGCGCCCGCCGGTGTCCCCGGCGGAGCGCCGGACGGCCGCCTCGTCCTCTCCGATGTCGCCTTCGGCTATGACGGCAGGACGGGCCGCAAGGTGCTGGAGGGGCTGTCGCTGAACGTGCGGGATGGCGAGTTTGTCGCCATCCTCGGTCCCTCCGGCAGCGGCAAGTCCACCTTGCTGCGCCTCGTCGTCGGTCTCGAACGCCCGACAGGCGGCGCGATCCGCCTCGACGGACGCCCCATCACCGGCCCGCGGCAGGACATCGGCATGGTGTTCCAGAAGCCAACGCTGCTGCCCTGGCGCACTGTGCGGGACAATGTGCTGCTGCCCGCCGGCTTTGCCCGCGCCGCCGGTTCCGAGGCACGGACGCAGGCGGACCGGCTGCTGGCGCTGGTGGGCCTGTCGGATGTGGCCGGCGCCTATCCCTTCCAGCTCTCCGGCGGCATGGCGCAGCGCGTGGGCATTGCCCGCATGCTGCTGCATGATCCGAGCCTCCTCATCCTCGACGAGCCCTTCGCGGCGCTCGATGCCATGACCCGCGAGGATCTCTCGCTGGAACTCCAGAGCATCTGGATGGCGGGCCGCAAGACGGCGCTCTTCGTCACCCATTCCATTCCCGAGGCGGTGCTGCTGGCGGATCGCGTGGTGGTGCTGGCCGGCCGGCCGGCGAAGGTGGTGGCGGACGTCGCCGTGCCGCTGCCGCGCCCGCGCACCATCGAGACGCTGACCTCGTCCGAGTTCAACACCATCGCCTACGAACTGCGCCGCCTGTTCCGTGATCTGGCGGGTGCGGCGCGGAGGGCGTCATGAAGACCGTGCAATCCATCCTCTACCCGCTCATCACGCTGGCGCTGGTGATTGCGGCCTGGGCCTTCGCCACCCGACCCGGCGGGTTGCCCTCCTATCTCCTGCCGCCGCCGGGCGCGG
This sequence comes from Azorhizobium sp. AG788, assembly GCF_004364705.1. Classification (NCBI taxonomy): domain Bacteria; kingdom Pseudomonadati; phylum Pseudomonadota; class Alphaproteobacteria; order Hyphomicrobiales; family Xanthobacteraceae; genus Azorhizobium; species Azorhizobium sp. AG788. The sequence goes on along the minus strand of NZ_SOBM01000002.1, from coordinate 659,509 downwards.
TCTTTTCGACCCTCTATGGCGGGCTGGTGGACGGCAGCTACTGGCCGCACATCCGCTTCACCTTGCTCTCGACGCTCACGGGCTATGCCATCGGGAGCCTCGCGGCGGTGGTGGTGGGCATCCTGATCGCGGAATCGGAGACGTTCGAGAAGTTCGTCTTCCCGCTCATCGTCGCCGTTCAATCCATGCCCAAGGTGGCGCTGGCGCCGCTCATCCTCGTCTGGTTCGGCTTCGGGCTGATGTCGAAGGTGGTGCTGGTGGCGCTGCTCTGCTTCTTTCCGCTGCTGGTGAACACCATCGTCGGCATCCGCCGCACCGATCCCGAGCTGGTGGAGATGTGCCGCTCCTTCAACCGCTCGCGGGCCTTCATCTTCCTGCATGTGAAGCTGCCCTCGGCGGCGAGCTCCATCTTCGCCGGCCTCCAGATCGGCATTGTGCTGGCGCTGATCGGCGCGGTTGTGGGTGAGTTCATCGCCTCCGAACAGGGGCTCGGCTATCTCATCGGCTCGGCCACGGTGAATATGAGCGTCAGCACCATGTTCGCGGGCGTCCTCATCCTCGCCGCCATCGGCATGGCGGGATCGAGCCTCATGCGCTTCATCGCCAAGCGCATCGTCTTCTGGGAGGGCGGGCGCACCGCGGCTCCGTCCGAGGAGGTTTGAGCATGACCCGTTCCGACACCATCCTGCCGGCGCCCGAGGCGCTCGCCTTCGCCTCGGCCGTCGATCTGCTGGAGGCTCTGCGGCGCGGCGACGTCACCTCCCGCGCCCTGCTGGAGCTCTATCTCGGCCGGATCGAGCGCCACAATCCGGCGCTGAATGCGGTGATCTTTCTGGAGGCCGAGGCTGCCCGTGCTCGTGCGGACGCCGCCGACGCCGCCCGCGCCCGCGGCGAGAGCTGGGGGCCGCTGCACGGCCTGCCCATGACGGTGAAGGAATCCCACCATATCGCCGGCTGGCCCACCACCTGGGGCGATCCGGCCACCGCCGATTTCCGGCCGGAGGCGACGGGCGTCGTGGTGCAGCGGCTTCTCGATGCCGGGGCCATCGTCTTCGGCAAGACCAATGTGCCGATTCATCTCCTGGACTGGCAGAGCTACAACGCCATCCATGGCACCACGCACAATCCCTGGCGGCGTGACGTGACGCCGGGCGGCTCCTCGGGCGGCTCGGCGGTGGCGCTGGCGGCGGGCTTCACGGCGGCCGAGCTGGGGAGCGATGCGGGCGGCTCCGTGCGCATGCCCGCCCATTTCTGCGGCGTGTTCGGCCACCGGCCCAGCATTCATGTGGTGCCGCAGGCGGGCAATGACCGGCCGGGCAGCACCATTGGCAACGAGGTCTCGACCTCCGGCCCAATGGCGCGTTCGGCGGGCGATCTCGACCTGCTGCTCGGCATCCTCGCCGGCCCGGCCGGGCCGGATGCCATCGCCTGGCGGCTGGAGCTGCGCGAGCCCCGCGCCCGCAAGCTCAAGGATTTCCGTGTCGCGGTCCTCTACGGCTCGTCCATCGCCGAGGTGGACGAGGCCTATGCCTCGCGTCTCAGGGCGCTGGTGGAGCGCCTGCGCGCCGAGGGCGTGAATGTGAACGACAACGCCCGGCCGGATTTCGACGATGCCGAGCACCACCATGTGCTGCTTCAGGTGCTGCGCGGGGCCGCGAGCGCCCGCCCGCCGCAGGCAGCCGTCGACGCGGCTCTGGCACGCCTGAAGACCACCGCCGCGGACGACCATTCCTATGTGGCCGAATCCGACCGGGCACTGACCCAGAGCCACCGGGCGTGGCTCGGTATTCAGGAGCGCCGGGCCGCCATCCAGCGGGCCTGGGCCGCCTTCTTCGAAAGCTATGACGTGCTGCTCGCGCCAGTGACCACCGGGGCCGCCTTCCCGCTGGACGAGGATCGCCCCCGCGAGGCGCGCACCCTCACCATCAACGGCCGGCAGGCGGATTATAACGACCAGCTCTTCTGGGCCGGCATCGCTACGCTGGCGGGCCTGCCGGCGAGTGTGGCGCCCATCGGCGAGACGGCAGATGGCCTTCCCGTGGGTGTGCAGATCGTCGGTCCCTATCTGGAGGACCGCACGCCCATCGCCTTCGCCGCCGCGCTCGAAGAGCTCTACGGCTTCCGCCGCCCGCCCGATTTCGCGTGAGGCGCTGACGGGCGGGGTCGCCCGTCAGAAATGGATCAGGCCTCGGGGAGGCCGAGGGTGGCGGCGAGTTCCCGCCACTCTCGGGCGGAGAGGCCGCTGGTGGCCGCCGTCACCGTTTCGCCGGCGATCATGCGCTTCACCGCCGCCAGCGCCGTGCGCGAGAGGCTCGCCGATTCCATGCGGTGCTCGATGAAGGCTTCCGTGGTGATCGGCACCCAGCGCTTCATGATGTCCAGCATCTTCTCCGCATAGACGCGGATCTCGTACTGCGCATGCGGATCGGCCCGCAGGCGCAGGAAGTGCATGAGATTGTGAAGATTGGTCTTCCAATACCACTGAGTATAGGTGTTCAGCGTCAGGTTCATGCGGGCGAGTTCGCGCGCAAGGCCCGAGCGGTCGGGATCGGCGGGCTGCTCCTCGGTGCCTTCGTTCAGCATCCAGGCATAGTCGGCATAGGTGCGCTCGGCATCGCCGCGCAGCAGGTCGAGCACGCGCTGGGCTTCCTCGCCCTCCAGCACGTCGCCGCGCCCCTGCCGGTTCGCGCTCGATTGGGCGGCGAGCTGCTCCGGCGCCGGCAGATAGAATTCCTTGTCGAGGATGGAATAGCGGGCGGAATATTCGTTCACGCTGGCGGTGCGATGGCGGATCCACTGGCGCGCCACGAAGATGGGCAGCTTCACATGGAACTTGATCTCGGCCATCTCGAAGGGCGTCGTGTGCCAGTGCCGCATCAGATACATGATGAGGCCGCGATCCTCGCTCACCTTCTTGGTGCCGCGCCCGTAGGAGACGCGGGCGGCCTGCACCACGGCATTGTCGTCGCCCATATAATCGATCACGCGGAGGAAGCCGTGGTCCAGCAGCGGGATGGGCTCATAGAGCACCTCCTCCAGCGCCGGCACGGTCGGCCGCAGGGTGGCCGTGGTCGTCGCGCGCGCCTGGCGGATGTCCTCGAGTTGCTGGCCGGTGATGCTCATGGCGGTCCTCGTGATCGTTCTCTCGCCTTAGGACGCCCGCAAGCGATGAGCAAGCGGCGAGCGGCTGCGGCATAGTCCTCCCGTGTGCATGAGTGTCGCCGAAGCCGTTGGGATTGCCGGATCAAATGGCCTCACGGCATTTTGCAAGGGGCAGCCGTAACAAGGCCACGCGGCTTGACGTAGTAGAAGCAGGTTTCGCACGAGGTCAGGTGAGCGCATGTCGCTGTTTCACGAGCGCAACGGAAAATTCAGCCCCGAGAAGACGCTGGCCTTGGTCGGTAGCGTGCTGCCGGCCATCTGGCTCGGTGCGTGGGCGGTGGCAGGCGATCTGGGCGCGCGGCCGGTTTCGGCGGCGATTCACTTTTCAGGCCTCTGGGCCATCCGCCTGCTGCTCGTGAGTCTCGCCGTCACGCCGGCCCGGCGCATCTTCCACTGGCCGAAACTCGTGCTGGCCCGCCGCATCCTCGGCGTCGCCGCCATGTGCTACGCGCTCCTGCACCTCGGCCTCTATGCGATGGACCAAGGCTGGAACATCGGCACGGTGGCGCGGGAGATCGTGCTGCGCTTCTATCTCACCATTGGCGCCGTCGGCGTCGCCTTCCTCGTGGCGCTCGGCGCCACCTCCTTCGACAGCGTGATCCGCCGGATGGGCGGCAAGCGCTGGAATGCGCTCCACGCCACGGTCTATGGCATCGCCATCCTCGCCAGCGTTCACTTCTTCATCCAGTCGAAGCTGGATGTGACGGAGGCGGTGCTGACCACCGGCCTGCTGATCTGGCTGTTCGCCTATCGCCTCTGGCACCGCCGCACCAATGCGGTCGGCCCCCTCGCTCTGTTCGCGCTGGCGGGCCTCAGCGCCGTGCTGACGGCGCTGCTGGAGATCGCCTGGTACGGCCTCTTCACTGGTGTCAGCCCGTGGCTGGTGGCGCAGGCCAATTTCCAGCCGGGGCTCGGCATCAGCCCCGCGCTGTGGGTGCTGGCAGCGGGGCTCGGCGTTGCGCTCGCCGGCACGGTGCGTCTCAAGGTGCTTCCGCCCGCGAAGGTGGCGCGGGCGCGCGCCTGATCAGAGGCCGAGCGCCCCGGTCAGCTGCTCGAGCGCGGTGTCAGGCGTGCCACGCATCCAGTCCGGCATCTGGTGGCGGAACCACGTGACCTGCCGCTTGGCATAGCGGCGGGTGTCGTTCTGGCCTTCCGCGATGGCGTCCGCCCGCGACATCTCGCCCCGCAGATAGCGGGTGAGGGCAGGGGCGCCGTGGGCCTTGAGGATGGTCCGGTCCGCCGGAAGCGCGCGTGCGGCCAGCCGCTCGACCTCCGCCAGCGCGCCGGCCTCCATCATGGTCTCGAAGCGGCGGTCGATGCGACCCCGCAGCGTTTCGCGCTCCACCTCCAGCACGAAGCGCACGGCGGCCGCCTCCTCCAGCACCGGCCGGTGGGTGGCGCGCTGCCACTGGCTGAGCGGCTGGCCGGTGGCCTCGAACACCTCCAGCGCCCGCAGGATGCGCTGGCGATCCTGCGGCTGCAGGCGCACGGCGGCTTCCGGGTCACGGGTGGCGAGGCGGGCATGCAGCACCACCGTCACCTCGTCCTCGGCCATGCGCCGCACCCGCTGGCGCACCTCCTCGGGGATCTCTGGGATAGGGGCAAGGCCGCGCGTCAGCGCCCGGAAATAAAGGCCCGTGCCGCCGATGACGATGGGCAGGCGCCCCTCGGCGCGGGCGGTGGCCATCGCCGCCGCCGCGTCGGCGATCCAGCGCGCGACGGAATAATCGGCGGCGCCGTCCACGTGGCCGTAGAGGCGGTGGGGCACCCGCATTTCCTCCTCCGGCGTCGGCCGGGCGGTCAAAATGCGCAGATCGCCATAAACCTGCATGGAATCGGCGTTGATGATGACGCCGTCGGTCCGTTCCGCCAGATCCAGCGCCAGCGCCGACTTGCCGCTGGCCGTTGGACCTGCGATGAGCACCGCCAATGGTTTCAATGCTTCAGAGTCCCGCAGTCCCATGGTCTATGTCGCGACACTTATCTCAAATCCCGCCCACCCCGCCATAACCCGCGAGGTGGTGGCTGCCGCCCGCGCGGTTCTGCCCGGGGCGGACGAGCCCATCACTCTTAATGCCGACGTGGCGAGCGAGATCCATTTCGACCCGCCCGCCGACGTCTCTGTCCACGGCCTGGAGGATCAGGTCCGCGCCGCGCTGGACGGCGCGCCGGTGGATGTGGTGGTGCAGCTTGCGGCCGGGCGGCGCAAGCGCCTGTTCCTCGCGGACATGGATTCCACCATGATCGGGCAGGAATGCATCGACGAATTGGCCGATCTCGTCGGCCTCAAGGCCCATGTCTCCGCCATCACCGAGCGGGCCATGCGGGGCGAGATCGCCTTCGAGCCGGCGCTCCGCGAGCGCGTGGCGCTGCTGAAGGGCCTCGCCGCCGAGGTGGTGGATGATGTCCTGCGCGAGCGCATCACCCTCATGCCGGGCGGCAAGGCGCTCGTTTCCACCATGAAGGCGAACGGGGCTTATACGGCGCTGGTCTCGGGCGGCTTCACGCTGTTCACCGGCGCGGTGGCGCAGATGATCGGCTTCGACGAGAACCGCGCCAACATTCTGGAGACGGACGGCGGCAAGCTCGCCGGCACCGTGACCGAGCCGATCCTTGGCAAGGAAGCCAAGCTCGCGACCCTCGTGGAGCTGCGCGACCGCCTGCACCTTTCGCCCTCGGAGACGATGGCCGTGGGCGATGGGGCGAATGATCTCGCCATGCTGGGGGAAGCCGGTCTCGGCGTCGCCTATCACGCCAAGCCCAAGGTGGCGGCGGAAGCCAAGGCCCGTGTGGACCATGGGGACCTCACCGCGCTCCTTTATATGCAGGGCTACCACCGCGACGATTTCCGCGAGGGCTGACCCGGACCTTCAGGTGGCACGCAAAGCCCCCGGCAGGGCCGGGGGCTGGAGCGGGCTCAGGCGCTGCGGATGCGGGCGACGAAGTTCTCCGTCGCCCGGCGCAGTTCGCCCGACGTGCGGGACAGATCGGTGGAGGCGCCGAGCACCTGAGTGGCGGTCGTTCCCGTCTCCGCCGCCGTCTGATTGACCTCCGCCATGTTCTCGGAGGCATCGCGCACCCCCTGAGAGGCGCGCGAGATGGAATGGGCGATCTCGTTCGTCGCGGCCGTCTGCTGCGACACCGCCGACGCGATGGTGTTGGAGATTTCGTTCATGCGCCCGATGGTCGACGCAATGCCGGTGATGGCCGATACCGCTTCGTCCGTGGCGCCCTGAACGGTGGAGATTTGAGCTTCGATTTCCGCCGTGGCCTTGGAGGTTTGTTCCGCGAGATTCTTCACCTCGGAAGCCACCACGGCGAAGCCGCGACCCGCCTCGCCCGCACGGGCCGCTTCAATGGTCGCGTTGAGCGCCAGCAGGTTGGTCTGGCCAGCGATGTTGCTGATCAGACTCAGGATGTCGCCGATGCGGCGGGCGGCTTCTGACATGGTGTTGACCTTGGAGGCCGCAGCGTTGGCTTCGGTCACCGCAATGCTGGCGACACGGGCGGATTCCTTCACCTGGGAGCCGATCTCCGAGACGGAGGCGGACAGCTCCTCGGCGGCCGTGGCGACGGCGCCCACCATTTTGTTGGCTTCCTCGGACGCCCGGCTGGCGACGTCGGATCGGCTGGACGTCTGTTCCGCCATGGTCAGCATGCTCTGGGCGGACGCCTGAAGGCCCTCCGAGGCGGTGGACACCACGCCTGCGATCTCGCCGACCACGCTGCCGAGCTCGTCGGCCACGAGATCGAATGCCCGGCGCCGCTCTTCCTCGGCCTGGGCGCGAAGCGACACCTGCTCTTCCTGCAGGCGCACCATTTCCTGGCTGTTGCCCCGCAAGATTTCCACGGCACGGCCGATCTCCCCTACCTCATCCTTGCGGTCGAGGCCCGGGATTTCCACGTCAAACTCGCCCTTCGAAATGCTCTCGATGCCGCTGGCCAGGGTGCGGATGGGCCTCACCACACGATGGGTGATGAAGACGGCAAAGCCCGCGACGACACCGACGATGGCCAACATGAAGAGGCAGGCGAGAATGAAGCCGGTGCGGCTGTTGCTGATATTCTGTTCGCTTTGAATCTGGGCGGCAGCAAAGGCAGCATCGCGAGGCGCCAGAGCCTTGATCAGCGGAGGCGCGATCTGCGCGCGAAACTCCGGGAGGGTCATCGGCGGGGGCGTATCGGAGATCCCGCTGGCATAAATCTGGCGGGTGATGCGGCCTCCGACGCCGATGAACTGGTCCTGGGCCGTGGCGAGCGATTCCTTGATGCCGGGGACATTTTCCAGCGGCTTGGCCGCGTGCTTGACCATGGCCCAATAGGCTTCGGCCTCACCGTCGAGCATGAGGAACTGTTCAAGCTGCGCCGGCGTGAACTTTTTCCCGGAGCCGAGATAAAGCAGGACCACCGCGGAACGGCGGCCACCTGCATCCCGCATCGCCGACGAGAGACGGGCCACAGAGACATAGCTTTCCATGGCCGGATCTTCGTCGCCGATCCGCAGTTCCAGGGCCTCCATAAGGGAGGTCACGGAGCGCAGCAGTTCTGCGGCGGAGGGGAGGAAGTTCTTCGTGACGGCGGGATTCCGGCTGTCGCGGGGCTTTCTCGCTTCTTCCCACGCATCATCCCGCAGTTTCCGCAGGTCCGCGATGGCCTTGGTGATCGCCCCTTCGGCGATCGCGCGGTCCGCCGGTCGCAGGGATGCGGCGAGCGTCTTCGCCGCAGCCAACGTTTCGTCGGTGCGGCCCATATTCTTCTTGGTGGTCGCGATCTGCGCTTCCGATGCCGCGCTTTCGCCGAGCAGCATCTGGTTGAAGTCACCGCGCTCAAGTCCGAAACGCTCGGTGGAATAGGAAAGATTTGCGAGCACCTGCATCAAGGCTTGGGCGCTGATGGCCGATTGCCATCGCTGCCATTCGCCCACGGCGAACATGATGCTTCCCGCCAGCGCCACGGCGCCCAGCGTTGAGATGCATATGAGGAATATCCCCCGGATGCGCATAAAACTCTCCAACTTATTACTTGTGAGACTGTCTATCAGTCACCTTGCCTGAAGCTGGAATTGTCTGAATTTGCAATTATTCGGTGTGAAAATGGCTCTATAATCTACTTTTGATATATGTTTTTCGTCAGGGACGGGCCCGACCCGTTCTCTCGGAGCTCCGAACAGGGGGGCGTTCCGATCTGTGCATTCGGGACGGCGAGAAACCATCGCCGCATTGCCGTGGCCTTCGATTCGACCGGCCAAACGCAAAGCGGCGCGCCAATGGCGCGCCGCGGATCGCATTTCAGGGGGGCTGGCGTTCGAGCCGGACGCCGCCGTCAGTTGAGCGGCACGGCCGCGAACTGGACCTGGCCTTCGCCATCGGAAATCAGCAGCAGGGCCGACTTCTTGTTGTCCTTCTTCAGCGCGTCCACGCGCTTCTGGAGGTCGGCCGGGGCGGAGACCGGCTCCTGGCCCACCTCCACGATCACCTGACCGGCCTTGAGGCCCTTGTCGGCGGCGGCGGAATTGCGGTCCACGGAGGTGATGACCACGCCCTTCACCGTGTCCTTGATCTTGAAGCGGCGGCGCAGGTCGTCGGTGATGCTGGCGACCTCGAGGCCGAGCACCTTCTTCACCACCGGCTTGTCGGCGTCCGCGCTCTGGGGCTTGGACTTGTCGGCGGCGGTCTTCTCCTCCTCGGGGGCGCGGGCGACCGTGATCTTCAGGGTCTCTTCCTTGCCCTTGCGCAGGACGACGATGTCCACTTCCTTGCCCACTGGCGTGTCGGCCACGATGCGGGGCAGGTCGCGGACATCCTTCACGTCCTTGCCGTCGAACTTGACGATGACGTCGCCGGCCTTCACGCCGGCCTTGGCCGCCGGGCTGTTGTCGTCATTGAGGCCGCCCACCAGCGCGCCGCGCGCCTTCCCGATGCCGAGGCTCTCGGCGATCTCGTCGGAGACGTTCTGGATGCGCACGCCGATCCAGCCGCGCCGCACTTCCTTGAACTGCTGGAGCTGGGCAATCACCGGGCCGGCGGTGGAGGAGGGCACGGCGAAGCCGATGCCGATGGAGCCGCCCGAGGGGGAGATGATGGCGGTGTTCACGCCGATCACATCGCCTTCCATGTTGAACAGCGGGCCGCCGGAATTGCCCCGGTTGATGGCCGCGTCCGTCTGCAGGAAGTTGTCGTAGGGACCGGAATTGATGTCGCGGTTGCGGGCGGAGATGACGCCCACCGTGAGCGTGCCGCCGAGGCCGAACGGATTGCCGATGGCCATCACCCAATCGCCGACCCGCATCTTGTCGCTGTCGCCGAACTTCACGGACACCAGCGGCTTCTCGGGCTTCACCTTCAGCAGGGCGAGGTCGGTCTTGGTGTCGCGGCCGACGAGTTCGGCCTTGAGCTTCGTGCCGTCGTTGAAATTGGCGTAGATCTCGTCCGCGTCGGCAATGACGTGATTGTTGGTCACGATGTAGCCGGTCGGATCGATGACGAAGCCCGAGCCAAGGGACGAGACGCGGCGGGGGCGGCGGTTCGACTGTTCCTGGTCGCCGTCATCCTGCTGTTGCCGGCGCTTGAAGAACTCGTCGAAGAAATCCTCGAAGGGCGAGCCGGGCGGGAGCTGCGGGGCGGGCACGCTGCGGGACGGGGCGACGTTCTGCGAGGTGGAGATGTTCACCACCGCATCCATCACCTTCTCAGCGACATCCGCGACCGTGTCCGGCCCCTTGCTGGCAGCGGCATGCACGGGGCCGGATACGGCCAGGGCAAGCGCCAGCGCAGGGGCGGCCATCGCAGCGCGCAAACGATCGATACGGAACATGGGATCTCCTCGCGGACCCGGACTTTCGATGACGAACTGGCACGGAAGCACCATCCCCCGCGAAGGGCAATGAGACTTCAAAAACGCGTTGGACGAGAGTCACGCTCGGGTGAACGGAACGTCAATCCTCCGCGCTGCGCCGCAACGGGGCGCGGTCCCGGCACGGCGGACGCAAGCGGGCCGGGTGGCGCAGCGTCCGATGATCGGAAGCACTGCGGCACCACCATGGCGGAGGAGGCCGGGTCCCCGGCTAAAAATGCGCCCGGACGAGCCAGACGAGCACCACACCGACGACGCCGGCCACGAGGCCGGCGATGCGCATGGGTTGTTCGGGCGCCTTCAGGATCGCCTTCATGGCGCGGCGCCACGCGGCGGGGAACGCCGCGAGGCTGAGGCCCTCGATGACCAGCACGAGCCCGAGGGCGGCGACGAGATCGCGCACGTTTCCCTGACCTTCAGCGGGCCGGAACGGGAACGGGCGTGACGCTGTCCGCCGGGGCCGCGCCGACCGGGCCCCGTGTGCCTTGCGGGTTGCGCAGGAAGCGGAAGAAGTCCGCCTCCGGGCTCAACACGAGACGGGTGTCGGAAGCCTTGATCGACTGCTCGTAGGCCTGGAGCGAGCGATAGAAGGTGAAGAACTCCGGATCGCGCCCATAGGCCTGGGCGAAGATCTGGTTGCGCTCCGCATCGCCCTGGCCGCGCACGGCCTCGCCCCGGGAGTTGGCTTCGGCGATCAGGATCGTCACCTCGCGGTCGGCACGCGAGCGGGTGCGCTGGGCTGCCTCGCCGCCCTGGGCGCGGATCTCGGCCGCCTCACGCTGGCGTTCCGTCTGCATGCGCTGGAACACAGCCTGGCTATTGGCGTCCGGCAGGTCCGCGCGGCGGATGCGCACGTCCACCACCGTGATGCCGAAGTTGGAGGCCTCGCGGTTCACCTGCTCCTTGATGCGGGCCATGAGGCCCTCGCGCTCGTCACGCACCACCTGGGTGAAGGTGCTTTCGCCCAGCACGCGGCGCAGGGCCGAGTTGAGGACGGTGGCGAGGCGGGAGTTGGCGCCCTCAACCGTGCCGACCGCCTGATAGTACTTGAGCGGATCGGAGATGCGGTAGCGCGCGAAGGCATCCACCACGAGGCGCTTCTGGTCCGAGGCGATCACTTCCTGCGAGGGGTTCTCGAGGTCGAGGATGCGCTTGTCCAGATAGACCACCGTGTCGATGAACGGCACCTTCCAGTGCAGGCCCGGCGTCGTGATGGGCGGCCGCGGATTGCCGAGGCGCAGCACCAGCGCCTGCTGGTTCTGGGTCACGGTGAAGGCCGAAGAATAGAGGCCAATCACCACGATGAGGAAGACGACGAGGATGCCGCCGCCGAGGAAAGAGTTTTTCATCGGGCGGCTCCCTGGGTCTGCGGGCCGGTGGGGGCGGGGGCGCGGCGGGCCGGCTCGTTGAGCGGCAGCACGGGCACCACGCCGCCGCTGCGGCTGGCGCTCTGGTCGACGATCACCTTGTCGGTGCCGCCGAGCACACGTTCCATGGTCTCCAGATACATGCGCTCGCGCGTCACGTCCTTCGCCTTCACATATTCATCGTAGATCTTGAGGAAGCGCTCGGCCTGGCCGCGGGCTTCCACCACGGTGCGCTCGCGGTAGGCCTGGGCGCCGTTCTCGATGCGGGCGGCTTCGCCTCGCGCCTCGGGCACGACGCGGTTGGCGTAGGTTTGCGCCTCGTTCTGGGCGCGCTCGGCGTCCGCGCGGGCGGCCTGCACGTCGCGGAAGGCGTCGATGACCTGCGCCGGCGGGTCCACCTTCTGGAGCTGGACCTGCGTGATCTTCACGCCGGCGCTGTAGCTGTCGAGCACCCGCTGCATCAGGTCCTGCACGCCGGTCTCGATGTTCTGCCGGGCGCCGGTGAGGATCGGCTGGATGTTGTTGCGGCCGACCACCTCGCGCATGGCGCTCTCGGCCACCGCCTTGATGGTGCTTTCGGGGTTCTGCACGTTGAACAGATACTGCTCGGCGTTGTTGATGACCCAGAAGACGGCGAAATCCACGTCGACGATGTTCTCGTCGCCGGTGAGCATCAGGCTCTCCTCGGGAACGTCGCGCAGCACGGTGGCGTTGCGTCGGGTGTCCTCGGCGAGGCGCATGCCGATGTCGATGCGGTTCACGCGCGTGACCTTGGGGGTCAGCACGGTCTCGATCGGGTAGGGCAGGTGATAGTTGAGGCCCGGCTGGGTGAGCTGCACGAAGCGGCCGAAGCGCAGGACGACACCCTGCTCGTCGGGCTCGACGCGGTAGAAGCCGGAGAGGAGCCAGCCGGCCACCACCAGAGCGACCAGAAGAATTGCGCCCTTGGTGCCCATGGAGCCCGGGAGCATGTGCCGCAGGCGGTCCTGACTGCGGCGGATGATGTCTTCAATGTCTGGAGGCGTCGGTCCGGAATTGTTCGGTCCCTGACCCCAGGGCCCCCGCGGCCCATTTCCCCAGGGGCCACCGCCCTGATTTTTCCACGACATCGTCGACTCCCGTAGGAGCGCCGCGCGATGGCGGCGGTCCAGACCTGTACCACTCTGCCACCGCTTCGCGGTCTGGGCACACGCGCCCCATGGACGCGCCGAGCCCCGCGAGCCGGCGGGCAGGTTATAGAAAAGCGCGCGTCCCCTTTCAACGCGGCGCGCGCCTCATGCATTCAGATAGGAACTACTATGCGATTACGCAACGGTAGCGCTGCCGGCTCCGACGCGTTCGCCCATGCTGTGTCCGCGCGCGGCATTCGCGGTGCCGCGATAATAGTCCAGCACGAACAGCCGGATCGCGGACGACAGGTTGCCCTGATTGCGGCCGGAGTCGATGGTCGCCACCAGGTCGGACAGGGTCAGGCGCCGCTGCCCCGCGATTTCCTTGAGCGCATCCCAGAAGGCGTCCTCCAGGCTCACGCTGGTCTTGTGACCGGCAATAACGATGGATCTCTTCACCACGGGGCTTTTCATGATTCTTCCCTTTCGGTGCGGGCGTGACCATCCAGGCGCTTGGCCTGCAGGCGTTCCTGCGCGGCCTGAGCTTCACGCTCGGCCTTGGTGCGCCCGAACCGGATCCGGTTCTCGGCAGCCTCGGCCTGCGCCTGCTGTCGGGCCCGCGTCTTGCGGGCCTTATTGAGGTTCACGACGTCGCCCAAAGTGTTTCTCAGTCTCGACTCTGGCCCCCAACCGAGCCGGGTTAACGCGCGTCGTCCTGATCCGAACCCAGTCCGACGTTACCATCACATAGTGCGCGGACTCGCATTGTCATCCGCCTGCGCCGCGAAGCTAGGGCCAAAATTACCGATCCCGGCGTCATTAGGTACCTCCCTGCAATTATTTTGATCGCGCCCGGCGCTCACGGACTTCTGATGACGTGTGCTAGAAGCCTGGCCGCTGGACAGTCCAAGGAGAGTACCGGACCATGAGTGCCACCCGCGTCGAAACTGACACTTTCGGCCCCATCGAGGTGCCGGCGGACCGTTATTGGGGCGCGCAGGCGCAGCGATCCTACGGCAATTTCAAGATCGGCTGGGAACGCCAGCCGCTTCCGGTCGTCCGCGCTCTCGGCATCGTGAAGCGCGCCGCCGCCGAGGCCAACCGTGACCTCGGCAAGCTGGACGGCAAGATCGCCGACGCCATAGTCGCGGCCGCCCAGGAAGTGATCGACGGCAAGCTCGACGACCATTTCCCGCTGGTGGTCTGGCAGACCGGCTCGGGCACCCAGTCCAACATGAACGCGAACGAGGTCATCTCGAACCGCGCCATCGAGATGCTGGGCGGCGAGAAGGGCTCCAAGAAGCCCGTGCACCCGAACGACCACGTCAACATGAGCCAGTCGTCCAACGACACCTATCCGACGGCGATGCATGTCGCCTGCTCGGAGGAGATCGTGCACCGGCTGCTTCCCGCCCTGAAGACGCTGCACGGCGCCCTCGACGCCAAGGCGAAGCAGTGGGCCTCGATCATCAAGATCGGCCGCACGCACACGCAGGACGCAACCCCGCTGACGCTCGGCCAGGAATTCTCCGGCTATGCCAAGCAGGTGGAAAACGGCATCGCCCGCATCGAATCCACCCTCCCTGCGCTGATGCAGCTCGCCCAGGGCGGCACGGCGGTCGGTACCGGCCTCAATGCACCGGTGGGCTTTGCCGAGAAGGTGGCCGAGAAGATCGCCGCCATCACCGGCCTGCCCTTCACCACCGCTCCGAACAAGTTCGAGGCGCTCGCCGCCCATGACGCCATGGTGTTCTCGCACGGCGCCATCAACACGGTGGCCGCCTCGCTGTTCAAGATCGCCAACGACATCCGCTTCCTCGGCTCGGGTCCGCGCTCCGGCCTCGGCGAGCTGGCCCTGCCGGAGAACGAGCCCGGCTCGTCCATCATGCCGGGCAAGGTGAACCCGACCCAGTGCGAGGCGCTGACGCAGGTTTGCGTGCAGGTGTTCGGCAACAACGCCGCGCTCACCTTCGCCGGCAGCCAGGGCCATTTCGAGCTGAACGTGTTCAACCCGGTGATGGCCTACAACTTCCTGCAGTCGGTGCGCCTGATCGCGGATGCGGCGGTGAGCTTCACCGAGCACTGCGTGGTCGGCATCGAGCCGCGCGAGGACAACATCAAGGCGGGCCTCGAGCGCTCCCTGATGCTGGTCACCGCGCTGGCGCCGAAGATCGGCTATGACGCGGCCGCCAAGATCGCCAAGACCGCCCACAAGAACGGCACCACGCTGCGCGAGGAAGCGGTCGGCGGCGGCTATGTGACGAACGAGGAGTTCGACGCGGTCGTCCGTCCGGAGAACATGATCTCTCCCGGCTGATCCGTTTCAGGCCGATTGCGTTCATGGGGGTGCGGCGCCGGTCGCCGCACCCCTTTTTCGTCTCATGTTCCGGAAGCGCGTCATGGCCAGCCTGCCCGACCATCTCGAATCCGTTGCCATCGACGATCTGCACCCCACCCAGCTCACGTTGGGGATGCAGGAGGTCGCCCGGCGGGCCAAGAAAATGATGGCCATGGGCGAAGAGGAGGCCGAGGCGCTCTTCCGCAAGAAGCCGATCCCCTGCGTGCGCGGGCCCGGCAACCAGCTCTATCTGATCGATCACCATCATCTCTGCCGCGCCGCTCTGATGGCCGGCTTCAAGGAGGTGTATCTGGACCTGTCCCGCCAGGCGGACTGGTCCCATCTCGACCGCACCGCCTTCTGGGAAGAGATGGAGCGCGAGGGCAATTGCTGGCCCATTGATGCCGACGGCAACCGGCGGCCCTATGCCCGCATTCCGAACCATGTGCGCGACCTCACGGACAATCCGTGGCGCACGCTCGCCCGCTCGGTGCGCGGCCCCGCCTTCCGGGACGATGACGAGACGCCGTTCAAGGAATTCATGTGGGGCGAGTATTTCCGCTCGTTCATGTCGAAGCGTCTGATCGAGACCGATTTCGATCTCGCCCGCGACCTCGCCATCAAGCTCGCCCGTCTCGACGAGGCCCAGGACCTGCCCGGCTATCTCGGCGACACGTCCAGGGACTGACGCGCCGGCCCCGGCTCGTGCCAGAGGCGCTCGCGGCGCGGCGCGTGCGATTCTCAAAACCTCAAAACAAGATGGTGGGGTGTATGCCCTGCCTCCATGCGTGCCGCCGGGGTGTCGAGGTGCACCGTCGGCTGTTTGCCACCGAGCACCGGGTAGGCCGGCGGGCAAGTCCGCGCCGCTGCCCACGCAGGGAATTTGCCGCTGCGGAAGATCGGGCGCGTGCTTATTCTTGCGGCGCAAAAAATATGCAGGCAGTCTTCCAAGATGAATTAAAAATAGCACCACATTGGAAATGAATGCCCGATGATGGTTTTTATCTGCACTTATCGTGGGCACTTACCGTCGATAGCTTGCTGTGCATGAGAGCGCCAAGCTGGCGCTACGACGGATGGCTTGCGAGGGTGCCGGGCAAAAGCGACGGCCAACGTTCGCAACAAAACACGGGGGACGCCATGAGCTACGCAAATCTTCCCATGACCTGGAAGGTGGTGGTTCTGCTCGCGTTGCTGGGGGTGATCAGCCTCGGCGGCGCGCTCTATTCCACCTCCACCATGTCCAGCATCGACAGCGCATACGGCGAGCTGGCGGACGGTCCGCAGACCGCCATCAACAAGATCGCCCGTTCGGCCCGTTCGGCGGCGACCGTCAGCACGGACATCATGCGCGCCATCATCTCCACCTCGGACGATGACAATGTGAAAGCGGCTGCCGCCCTGAAGGCTTCCATGAAGCGCTTCGGCGAACTGATGGACGAAGGCGCGGACGCCGTGCCGAACAAGCGCGCCGAGATCACCCAGTTGCGCGACCGGCTCACCACCGTCGTCGCCAATGAGTGCGGGGAGGTGGTCCGGATCGCCACCACCGAGACCTCGCTCGATTCCATCGCCCGCGCCGGTGCGCTCATGTCGGCGCGCTGCGAACCGGCCATCAATGCGGTGATCGCCGCCACCGTCGAGTTCAATGGCAAGCTCACCGCCGAAAGCAATGCCATCCGCGCGACGCTCCAGGCGCAGACCCGCCACTCGGCCCTGGTGACGTTGCTTGGCATCGCCGGCGCCACCCTCGCCATGATCGCCGTGGCGATCCTGCTGGTGCGCAGCGGCATCGTCGCTCCGATCCGCACCATGATGGGCGCCATGGCCGACATGGGGCAGGGCAAGCTCGGCACCCCGGTCGCCGGCACCACCCGCAAGGATGAGATCGGCGCCATGGCGACCTCGCTCGAGCATCTGCGCGGCCAGCTCTCCGAGGCGGAGGTTCTGCGCCGGGCCCAGCAGGAGCGCGAAGAGGTGGAGCGCCAGACCATGGTCCGGCGCGAGGCGCTGGCCCAGAATTTCGTCGCCCGCATGAAGGAGCTCGCCTCCAGCTTCGCGGGCTCGTCCGGCGAGGTGGCACACGCCGCCCGCGATCTGTCCGCTTCGGCCGACCAGACCGCGCAGCAGGCGCAGGCCGTGGCTGCGGCCGCCGAGCAGGCCGCGACCAATGTGCAGACCGTTGCGGCCTCTTCGGAGGAACTGGCCGCCTCGGTGCGGGAGATCACGGCGCAGGTGAGCCATTCGGCCACGGTCGCGGATCTCGCCTTCCGCGAGGCCGATGCCTCCAACCAGCGGATCAGCGAACTCGCTAGGGCGGCGGCGGACATCGGCGAGGTCATCAACCTCATCAAGTCCATCGCCGACCAGACCAACCTGCTGGCTCTCAACGCCACCATCGAGGCCGCCCGTGCCGGCGACGCGGGCAAGGGCTTCGCGGTCGTCGCCTCGGAGGTGAAGGAACTGGCCTCCCAGACCGCCAAGGCCACCAGCGACATCTCGCAGAAGGTGGAGGAGATCCAGTCCGCCACCAACGGCACGGTGGCCTCCATGGCGGAGATCATCCGGGTGGTGACCAACATCAAGGAGATCTCCTCGGCCATCTCCGGCTCGGTGGCGCAGCAGGGCGAAGCGACGGGCGAGATCGCCCAGAACTGCCAGCAGGCGTCCACGGGCACGCAGGAAGTGACCGACAACATCACCGGCGTCGGCCGGGCCGCGCAGGCGACGGGGGCGGCCTCCAACCAGTTGCTCAGCCTCTCGCAGGGTCTCTCGGCCCAGGCGACGGACTTGCGGTCGGTGGTGGAGACCTTCGTCCGCGACCTTAACGCGGCGTGAGATCCGGAGCGGCGTGCGGGCGCGCGCCGCTCACTCCGGCCAGCCGCCGGGCATGGCCCCGGTGGCGGCAAGGTCCAGCTTGGCCCGGCGGGGCAGGGCCTTGATGCGCAGTTCTGCCCTGAGCGCGGCGCCACGCGAGGCGAAGGGACGCGACCAGAGTAGGCGCTTCACGCCGCCATGCCCGCGCACATAGCGTGCGCCCTTGGGCGTCGCGTGGTCGCGCATCCGCCGCTCCACATCGATCGCCACCCCGCAATAAAGCGAGCCGTCGCCACATTCGACGAGATAGGCGGACCAGGGGCAGGGCAGCGTGGAAGAATCGGACATGTCGCAAGGGGCTGAAGGCGGGGCGGATGGCGTCCTGTTTGTGCCATCGGGTGCGGCGTGGTTCCAGTCACGCAGGGGCGTTATAAGGGGCAGCCGTTCGTGTCCCAGGGAGACGCCCATGTCCGCCTCGCGCCTTGCCACCCGCCTCCGCCTGCCGGTCCTTCTGCTGACCCTCGGGCTGGCCCTCGGTGGGTGCGGCATCAACGGCATTCCCACCGCCGAGGAACAGGCCAAGGCGAAGTGGAGCGACGTGCTGAACCAGTACCAGCGCCGTTCCGACCTCATCCCCAATCTCGTGGAGACGGTGAAGGGCTACGCCCAGCAGGAGAAGGACGTGCTGACGCAGGTGGTCGAGGCCCGCGCCAAGGCGACCTCCGTGCGCGTCGATGCCTCCACCATCACAGATCCCGCACAGTTCAAGCAGTTCCAGGATGCCCAGACCCAGCTTTCCGGCGCCCTCGGGCGGCTGCTGGCGGTGAGCGAGGCTTATCCGGACCTGAAGTCGAACCAGAACTTCCTCGCGCTCCAGTCGCAGATCGAAGGGACGGAGAATCGCATCGCCGTCGCACGTCGCGACTATATCGAGGCGGTGCGCGTCTATAACACCGAGCTCAAGACCTTCCCCGGCGCCATCTGGGCCTCGACGCTCTACCGCAACAACAAGCCCATGGAGACCTTCACCATCTCCGAGCAGCAGATGCAGGTGCCCAAGGTGAAGTTCTGAGCGGGCGGTACGCGCCATGAGCCGGCCCCGCATGAACCCGCCCGCCGCCTTCCCGCGCCGCCCGCTGCGCGTTCCGGGGCCGCTGGCGGGCATCTTGATCCTGCTCGCGGCAGTTCTCGTCGCCGTGGCAGCGCCGGCCTTGGCGGATCTCTCCTTTCCGGCACTCAGCGGGCGGGTGGTGGACGCGGCAAACGTCCTGCCCGCCACCACGCGGGCCATGCTCGACGGCAAGCTCGCCGCGCAGGAGGCCAAGGCCAGCGATCAGTTCGTGGTGGCCACCGTGCCCTCTCTGCAGGGCACCTCGATCGAGGACTATGCCAACCGCCTGTTCCGCTTCTGGAAGCTGGGACAGGAGAAGAAGAACAACGGCGTGCTGCTGCTGGTGGCGCCGAACGAGCGCAAGGTACGCATCGAGGTGGGTTATGGGCTCGAAGGCATCCTGACCGATGCGGTCGCCAGCACCATCATCCAGACCACCATCCTGCCAGCCTTCCGCAAGGGCGACATGCCGGCCGGCATCGTGGCCGGCGCCGAGGCGGTGCTGGAAATCCTCAATCTCGATCCCGAGGAGGCCCGCCAGCGGGCGGCCGGCGCCCCGGCAACGGCGGTGGGCGACGACGGGATGGTGCTGTTCGTCATCTTCGTGATTCTTGTCGTGGTGATCCTTCTGATCATCTGGTTCGGCGGCGGCCGGGGGCGTGGTTTCTCCGTCGGCAGCGGCGTGGGCGCCTCCTCCTCGAGCTGGCGCTGGGAGAGCAGCGGGGGCGGCGGCAGTTCGAGCGGGGGCTTCTCCGGCGGGGGCGGCTCGTCCGGCGGCGGCGGCGCTTCGGGAGGATGGTGATGACCCCTGTGCTCGATCACGCCGCGCGCGAGCGCATCCTCGCCGCCGTCCGCGCCGCCGAGGCGCAGACCAGCGCGGAAATCCGGGTGGTGGTGCTCTCCCGCCCGCTCATCCGCCATACCTTCTATCCGGTGCTCTGGGCGGCGCTGGCTGCGCTCGCTCTGCCCTGGCTGCTGGTGCTGGCGGTGCCGCTGCGCCCCATTCCGCTGTTGGCGGTGCAGGGCCTCATCTTCCTCGCGCTTCTGGCCCTGCTGTCGGTGCCGGCGCTCGCCCGCCGCACCGTTCCGCCGGCCGTGAGACGGGCTGCGGCGCGGGCGGCGGCGCTCGACCGATTCTTGGCCCTCGGCATCCATCTCACTGAGTCCCGGACCGGACTCATGATTCTTGCTGCTGCGCCGGACCGCCTCATCGAGGTGGTGGCGGACGAGACCATCCTCGCAAAACTGGGCCCCGGCGTTTGCGAGGAGGTCTGTGCGGTGGTATCGAAAGCGGCGGCGGACGGCGATCTTTCCGGTGCCTTGGCAGCCGGCGTTAACCAAGCCGGCATAAGGCTTTCCGAAACCTTTCCCGCGAGCGCGCAGGACCGCAACGAACTGCCCGATCATGTGATCTTCGCGTGAGCGCGATTGCATGGCTGGAGTGCGCGGAAAATAAGCGCTGGCGGCATCTCGGCCCTTGACGCGGGGCAGGGGGGACGCTAGACACCACCCACTTTCGCGGCAGGCGTCGGTGTCCCAACGCGATCGGAGTGGCAGTCTTGAGCAACATCCTGCGGGATGGGTTCAGTCAGGCCCCGATCGGTTCACCGATACGCTGCCAGGTACAGCACTGAGAAAGTCAGGTGCACGATCGCGGCGCCGGTTCCCGAAAGGGGATTGAGTTTCGTGATCCTCTGTCGCGAACGGGCGCGCCCGCTGTGACCAGCAGCGGACAGCGCTTTTCGTTCGTGGTCCCGCCGATGGGAATTTTCCCGCCGGCGCGAATTTTTCGTTGGCGACCTCGGTCGCCGAACCGTTGCGGTCCGTAAGGGGCGCGAAACATTGGATGCGGCGCAAGCCGCAGGTCAGGACGAGGCGAAGGCTACATGCCGACGATCAACCAGCTGATCCGGAAGCCGCGGGAAGCGCAGAAGGCCCGGGACAAGGCACCCGCTCTTCAGTCGAGCCCGCAGAAGCGCGGCGTGTGCACCCGCGTCTACACCACGACCCCGAAGAAGCCGAACTCGGCGCTTCGTAAGGTCGCCAAGGTGCGGCTGACCAACAGCTACGAAGTGATCGGCTATATCCCCGGCGAAGGTCACAACCTTCAGGAGCACTCCGTGGTCATGATCCGCGGCGGCCGCGTGAAGGACCTTCCGGGTGTGCGCTATCACATCCTGCGTGGCGTTCTGGATACCCAGGGCGTGAAGAACCGTAAGCAGCGTCGTTCGAAGTACGGCGCGAAGCGGCCGAAGTGATAAGGGGAGCCTGAACAATGTCTCGTCGTCACAAGGCTGAGCGTCGCGAAGTCATTCCGGACGCCAAGTTCGGCAACATCATCGTGTCGCGCTTCATGAATTCCATCATGCGCGACGGCAAGAAGTCGGTCGCCGAGAGCATCGTCTACGGTGCGCTCGACGTGGTCGAAGCCAAGGCCAAGAGCAATCCGCTGGATCTGTTCGTGACCGCGCTCGAGAACGTCGCTCCCGCCGTGGAAGTGCGGTCCCGCCGCGTCGGCGGCGCCACCTACCAGGTGCCCGTCGAAGTGCGCACCGAGCGTCGCCAGACCCTCGCGATCCGCTGGCTCATCGCCTCGGCCCGTGCCCGCAACGAGAAGACCATGGTGGAGCGTCTCTCCGCCGAACTGCTCGATGCGGCCAACAATCGCGGCAACGCCGTGAAGAAGCGCGAAGACACGCACCGGATGGCGGAAGCCAACCGCGCCTTCTCGCACTACCGCTGGTGATCGGAGAGGACCTCAGTCATGCCGCGTACGCACGCCATCGAGGACTACCGCAATTTCGGCATCATGGCCCACATTGATGCCGGAAAGACCACGACCACGGAGCGGATCCTCTATTACACCGGCAAGAGCCACAAGATCGGCGAAGTCCATGATGGCGCTGCCACCATGGATTGGATGACGCAGGAGCAGGAGCGTGGCATCACGATCACTTCTGCTGCGACGACCGCCTTCTGGTCGGGCAAGCGCCTGAACATCATCGACACCCCCGGGCACGTGGACTTCACCATCGAAGTCGAACGCTCCCTGCGCGTGCTCGACGGTGCGGTGTGCGTGCTGGACGGCAACCAGGGCGTTGAGCCCCAGACGGAAACCGTCTGGCGCCAGGCCGACAAGTACAACGTCCCGCGCATCGTGTTCGTCAACAAGATGGACAAGACCGGCGCGGACTTCTACCGCTGCGTCGAGATGATCATCGACCGCGTGGCCGGCAACCCCGTGTGCTGCCAGCTGCCGATCGGCTCCGAGAACAACTTCAAGGGCATCATCGACCTGGTGCGCATGAAGGCGGTCGTGTGGGAAGACGAGGCGCTCGGCGCCAAGTTCCACGACGAGGAGATCCCCGCCGATCTCGCCGACAAGGCCGCTGAATATCGCAACAAGCTGGTCGAGGCCGCCGTCGAGCTCGACGACGATGCCATGGCCGCCTATCTCGACGGCCAGGAGCCGGACGAGGCGACGCTGAAGCGCCTGATCCGTCTCGCGGTCGTCGGCCGCAAGTTCAACCCGGTCTTCTGCGGCTCGGCGTTCAAGAACAAGGGCGTGCAGCCCCTGCTCGACGCCGTCGTGGACTATCTGCCGAGCCCCATCGATCGCGGCGCGATCAAGGGTATCGACTTCAAGACCGAGGAAGAGACGGTTCGCAAGCCTTCGGACGAGGAGCCCCTGTCGGTGCTCGCGTTCAAGATCATGGACGACCCGTTCGTCGGCACCATCACCTTCTGCCGCATCTATTCGGGTGTGATGGAAGCGGGCATGGGCCTCCTCAACTCGACCCGCGACAAGCGCGAGCGCGTCGGCCGCATGCTGCTCATGCATGCGAACAACCGGGAAGACATCAAGGAAGCCTATGCGGGTGACATCGTCGCCCTGGCCGGCCTCAAGGAAGTGCGCACCGGCGATACGCTGTGCGACCCCGCGAAGGCCGTGATCCTGGAGAAGATGGAATTCCCCGAGCCGGTCATCGAGATCGCGATCGAGCCGAAGTCCAAGGCCGACCAGGAGAAGCTCGGCATCGCGCTTTCCAAGCTCGCCGCCGAAGATCCGTCCTTCCGCGTGTCGACCGACCACGAGAGCGGCCAGACCATCCTCAAGGGGATGGGCGAACTGCACCTCGACATCAAGGTCGACATCCTGAAGCGCACCTACAAGGTGGACGCCAACATCGGCGCTCCGCAGGTCGCCTATCGTGAGACCCTCACGAAGAAGACCGAGGTGGACTACACCCACAAGAAGCAGACCGGTGGTACCGGCCAGTTCGCGCGGGTCAAGTTCACGGTGGAGCCGAACGAGGCCGGCAAGGGCTTCGAGTTCGAAAGCGCCATCATCGGCGGCGCGGTGCCGAAGGAGTACATCCCGGGCGTCCAGAAGGGCCTCGAGAGCGTGCTCGGCGCGGGTGTCATCGCCGGCTTCCCGGTGGTGGACGTCAAGGTGACGCTCACCGACGGCGCCTTCCACGAAGTCGACTCGTCGGCCCTGGCCTTCGAAATCGCCTCTCGTGCCGGCTTCCGTGAAGCCCTGCAGAAGGGCGGCTCGGTTCTGCTCGAGCCGATCATGAAGGTCGAGGTCGTGACCCCCGAGGATTACACGGGTTCGGTCATCGGCGACCTCAACTCCCGTCGCGGCCAGATCCAGGGCCAGGACATGCGCGGCAACGCGAATGTCGTGAACGCCATGGTCCCGCTGGCGAACATGTTCGGTTACGTGAACACCCTGCGCTCCTTCAGCCAGGGCCGCGCGACCTTCACCATGCAGTTCGACCACTACGAGCAGGTGCCGTCGAACGTCGCTCAGGAGGTTCAGGCGAAATACGCCTGAACTTCTTAAGTCCTTATCGTTTTCGCAAGAAATCACCGCCAGAGAGACCCAACGGAGAGTCCCATGGCCAAAGCTAAGTTTGAACGTAACAAGCCGCACTGCAACATTGGCACCATCGGCCACGTTGACCACGGCAAGACCTCTCTGACGGCCGCGATCACGAAGGTGCTCGCCGAGACGTCGGGTGGCGCGACCTTCACCGCCTACGACCAGATCGACAAGGCGCCGGAAGAGAAGGCGCGCGGCATCACGATCTCGACGGCGCACGTCGAGTACGAGACGCAGAACCGCCACTATGCGCACGTGGACTGCCCCGGCCACGCCGACTATGTGAAGAACATGATCACCGGCGCGGCGCAGATGGACGGCGCGATCCTGGTGGTGTCCGCCGCCGACGGCCCGATGCCGCAGACCCGCGAGCACATCCTGCTCGCCCGTCAGGTCGGCGTGCCGGCTCTGGTGGTGTTCCTGAACAAGTGCGACATGGTCGATGATCCGGAGCTTCTTGAGCTGGTCGAGCTCGAGGTCCGCGAGCTTCTGTCCAAGTACGACTTCCCCGGCGACGACATCCCGATCGTGCGCGGCTCTGCCCTGTGCGCGCTCGAGAACAAGTCTCCCGAGCTCGGCGCCGAAGCCATCCTGAAGCTGATGGCCGAGGTGGACAAGTACATCCCGCAGCCGGAGCGTCCGGTTGACCAGCCCTTCCTGATGCCGATCGAAGACGTGTTCTCGATCTCCGGCCGCGGCACCGTGGTGACCGGCCGTGTCGAGCGCGGCATCGTGAAGGTGGGCGACGAAGTCGAGATCGTCGGCATCCGTCCGACGGTGAAGACCACCGTCACCGGCATCGAGATGTTCCGCAAGCTGCTCGACCAGGGCCAGGCCGGCGACAACGTCGGCGTGCTGCTGCGCGGCACGAAGCGCGAGGACGTGGAGCGTGGCCAGGTGGTGTGCAAGCCGGGTTCGGTGAAGCCGCACACCAAGTTCAAGGCCGAAGCCTACATCCTGACGAAGGAAGAGGGCGGCCGTCACACGCCGTTCTTCACCAACTACCGCCCGCAGTTCTACTTCCGCACGACGGACGTGACCGGCGTGGTGACGCTGCCCGAAGGCACCGAGATGGTGATGCCGGGCGACAACATCTCGGTGGACGTGCAGCTGATCGTCCCGATCGCGATGGAAGAGAAGCTCCGCTTCGCCATCCGTGAGGGCGGCCGCACCGTCGGCGCCGGCGTCGTCGCCTCCATCATCGAGTGAAACAATAAGAAACGGGGCCGCGCCGCCAGCGCGGCGCGTCCCTCTTTTTCTTGGAGCCCTTGAGCCATGAACGGCCAGAACATTCGGATCCGCCTTAAGGCGTTCGATCACCGCATCCTCGATGCGTCGACCCGCGAGATCGTCGCCACGGCCAAGCGCACTGGCGCGCAGGTGCGCGGCCCGATTCCGCTGCCGACGCGGATCGAGAAGTTCACCGTCAATCGCTCTCCGCACATCGATAAGAAGTCGCGCGAGCAGTTTGAGATGCGTACTCACAAGCGGTTGCTCGATATCGTCGATCCGACTCCCCAGACCGTGGACGCGCTGATGAAGCTCGACCTCGCCGCTGGCGTCGACGTCGAAATCAAGCTCTGACGTGAGGCGAGGAGACACGACCATGCGGTCAGGCGTCATCGCCCAGAAACTCGGCATGACACGCATCTTCACGGATGCGGGCGAGCATTTGCCGGTCACTGTGCTGAAAGTTGAGAGCTGCCAGGTGGTCGCCCACCGCACGCTCGACAAGAACGGTTACGTCGCGGTCCAGCTCGGTGCTGGCAAGCGCAAGCCGAAGAACACCAACAAGGCCGAGCGCGGGCAGTTCGCCCGGGCCGAGGTCGAGCCCAAGCGCAAGCTCGCGGAATTCCGCGTGGACGCCGACGCTCTGATCCCGGTCGGCGCCGAGATCACGGCTGACCACTTCGTCGTGGGCCAGTATGTGGACGTCACCGGCACCACGATCGGTAAGGGTTTTGCCGGCGGCATGAAGCGGCACAACTTCGGCGGTCTGCGCGCCTCGCACGGCGTGTCGATCTCCCACCGCTCCATCGGTTCGACCGGTGGTCGCCAGGATCCGGGCAAGACCTTCAAGAACAAGAAGATGCCCGGCCACATGGGTGACGTCACCGTCACCACCCAGAACCTGAAGGTCGTGATGACCGACGTCGAGCGCGGCCTCATCGCCGTGGAAGGCGCCGTTCCCGGTCACGCCGGCGGCTGGATCATGGTCCGCGACGCGGTGAAGAAGCGCCTCCCGAGCGAAGCGCCCAAGCCCGGCGCGTTCAAGCTGCGCGAGACCGCTGGCGCTGCCGCGGCCGAAGCCACCAACGAGGAGGGCGCGTGATGGAACTCACCGTCAAGACGCTCGACGGCGCTGAAGCCGGTTCGATCCAGCTTTCGGACGCCATCTTCGGTCTCGAGCCCCGCGCGGACATCCTGCACCGCATGGTGACGTGGCAGCTCGCCCGTCGCCAGGCCGGCACGCACCGCACCAAGGGCCGTTCGGAGATCAACCGCACGTCCAAGAAGCTCTACAAGCAGAAGGGCACCGGCAACGCCCGTCACGGCGCTGCCTCCGCTCCGCAGTTCCGCGGCGGCGGCCGGGCCTTCGGGCCGGTGGTGCGCTCGCACGCTTTCGACCTTCCCAAGAAGGTCCGCGCGCTTGCCCTCAAGCATGCGCTGTCCTCCAAGGCCAAGGCCGAGCAGATCATCGTGCTCGACGCCGCGACCCTGACGGACGCCAAGACCAAGGCTCTGAAGGAGCGTTTCGAGAAGCTCGGCATCGCTTCGGTGCTGGTGGTGGACGGCGAGCAGGTGGCGACCAATTTCGCTCTTGCGGCCCGCAACCTCGCTTCCGTGGACGTGCTGCCTGTGCAGGGCATCAACGTGTACGACATTCTGCGGCGCGACACCCTGGTTCTGACCCGGGCCGCCGTGGACGCGCTGGAGGCGCGCTTCAAATGAGCCCGCAGGCCAACATCGAGCCGCGTCATTACGACGTGATCCGCTCCCCCGTCATCACCGAGAAGGCGACGGCGCAGAGCGAGCAGAACAAGGTGGTCTTCAACGTCGCCGCCGACGCCACCAAGCCTCAGATCAAGGAGGCCGTGGAGAAGCTGTTCGACGTGAAGGTCAAGAGCGTGAACACGCTGGTCCGCAAGGGCAAGGTGAAGATCTTCCGCGGCCGCAAGGGCGTCCAGAGCGATGTCAAGAAGGCCGTGGTGACCCTCGAAGAGGGCCAGCGGATCGACATCACCACGGGCCTGTGAGTGAAGGAACGGAACTAAGACCATGGCGCTGAAGCATTTCAAGCCGGTCACGCCGGGCCTTCGCCAGCTCGTGATCGTGGACCGCTCCGGCCTCTACAAGGGCAAGCCGGTGAAGACGCTGACCGAGGGCAAGAGCTCCTCGGGCGGCCGCAACAACAACGGCCGCATCACGGTCCGCTTCCGTGGCGGCGGTCACAAGCAGACCTACCGTCTGGTGGACTTCAAGCGCGCCAAGCGCGACGTGTCCGCCACCGTGGCGCGTCTGGAGTACGATCCGAACCGCACCGCCTTCATCGCCCTCATCAAGTATGAGGACGGCGAGCTCGCCT
Organism: Azorhizobium sp. AG788; assembly: GCF_004364705.1. Lineage (NCBI taxonomy): Bacteria > Pseudomonadati > Pseudomonadota > Alphaproteobacteria > Hyphomicrobiales > Xanthobacteraceae > Azorhizobium > Azorhizobium sp. AG788. Next base: position 632,279 of record NZ_SOBM01000002.1, on the reverse strand, counting down.
ACATCCTGGCGCCGCAGCGCCTGGCCGTCGGCGACAAGGTGATTGCGGGCGAGCAGGTGGACGTGAAGCCCGGCAACGCGGCTCCGCTGTCGAACCTGCCGGTCGGCACCATCGTGCACAACGTCGAGATGAAGATCGGCAAGGGCGGCCAGATCGCCCGCTCCGCCGGCTCCTACGCTCAGATCGTTGGCCGCGACCAGGGCTATGTGATCGTTCGCCTGAACTCCGGCGAGCAGCGCCTCATCCACGGCGCCTGCTATGCCACGGTCGGCGCGGTCTCCAACCCGGACCACATGAACACCTCGCTCGGCAAGGCCGGGCGCAGCCGCTGGCTGGGCGTCAAGCCGCATAACCGCGGCGTGACCATGAACCCGGTCGACCATCCGCACGGCGGCGGTGAAGGCCGCACGTCTGGTGGCCGTCATCCTGTCACCCCGTGGGGCAAGCCCACGAAGGGCATGAAGACCCGCTCGAACAAGGCGACCGACAAGTTCATTGTCACGAGCCGTCACAAGCGGAAGAAGTGAGGGCCTAACCTATGTCGAGATCTATCTGGAAAGGCCCGTTCGTCGACGGCTATCTGCTCAAGAAGGCAGATGCGGCGCGCGCTTCGGGTCGCAACGAGACCATCAAGATCTGGAGCCGTCGCTCCACGATCCTTCCCCAGTTCGTTGGCCTTACCTTCGGTGTGTATAACGGGGCGAAGCACGTTCCCGTTTACGTTTCGGAGGACATGGTCGGCCATAAGTTCGGCGAGTTCTCGCCGACCCGTACCTACTACGGGCATGCGGCCGACAAGAAGTCGAAGCGGCGGTGATCAGCCATGGGTAAGCAGGCAACTCCCCGCGCTCTCGCGGACAACGAAGCCAAGGCTGTTGCGCGCAACCTGCGCGTGTCGCCCCAGAAGCTCAACCTTGTCGCGGGCCTGATCCGCGGCAAGAAGGTGTCCACCGCCCTGGCGGATCTCGAGTTCTCCCGCAAGCGCATTGCGCGTGACGTGAAGAAGTGCCTCGAGAGCGCCATCGCGAACGCCGAGAACAACCACGACCTCGACGTGGACGATCTGATCGTCGCCGAGGCGCACGTGGGCAAGGGTTTGGTCATGAAGCGGTTCTCGCCGCGTGCGCGTGGTCGCGCCTCGCGCATCGAGAAGCCCTTCTCCCACATCACCATCGTGGTGCGGGAAGTCGAGGAGCGGGCCTGATGGGTCAAAAGGTCAATCCGGTCGGGCTGCGGCTCGGCATCAACCGCACCTGGGACAGCCGCTGGTTCGCCAATAAGGGCGACTACGGCACGCTGCTCCACGAGGACATCAAGATCCGCCAGATGCTGCTGAAGCAGCTGAAGCAGGCCGCGGTGTCCAAGGTGGTGATCGAGCGTCCGCACAAGAAGTGCCGCGTGACCATCTACTCGGCGCGTCCGGGCGTGGTCATCGGCAAGAAGGGCGCGGACATCGACAAGCTGCGCAAGAAGGTCGCCGACATGACCAAGTCGGAGGTCTTCATCAACATCGTGGAGATCCGCAAGCCGGAAATCGATGCGCGCCTGGTGGCCGAGTCGATCGCCCAGCAGCTGGAGCGCCGCGTGGCTTTCCGTCGCGCCATGAAGCGGGCCGTGCAGTCGGCCATGCGTCTCGGCGCCGAAGGCATCCGCATCAACTGCTCCGGCCGTCTCGGCGGCGCCGAGATCGCGCGTCTGGAGTGGTACCGCGAGGGCCGCGTTCCGCTGCACACCTTGCGTGCGGACGTGGATTATGGCACGGCGACCGCCTTCACCACCTACGGCACCTGCGGTGTCAAGGTGTGGATCTTCAAGGGCGAGATCCTCGAGCACGATCCGATGGCCGTGGACAAGCGCATGACCGCGGAGAGCGAAGGCCCGTCCAGCGGTCGTCCGCCGCGTCGTGACCGTGATCGTGACCGCGATCGCGACCGCGACAGCGCCGCGTGACCGGCTGCAAAAGGAAGGCGATTAAGCCATGCTGCAACCCAAGCGCACGAAGTTCCGCAAGCAGTTCAAGGGCCGTATCCACGGCGTCGCGAAGGGCGGTACGGAACTGAATTTCGGTGAGTTCGGTCTCAAGGCTCTTGAGCCCGAGCGTGTCACCGCCCGCCAGATCGAAGCCGCGCGTCGCGCGCTCACCCGTCACATGAAGCGTGCGGGCCGGGTGTGGATCCGCGTCTTCCCGGACGTGCCCGTCACCTCCAAGCCCACCGAAGTTCGTATGGGTAAGGGCAAGGGCGCCCCGGAATATTGGGCGGCCAAGGTCAAGCCTGGCCGCATCATGTTCGAGATCGACGGCGTGCCGGTCGACCTCGCCCGTGAAGCGCTGACGCTCGCCGCCGCCAAGCTGCCGATCAAGACGCGCTTCATTCAGCGCATCGCCGAGTGAGGGAGAGGCTCATGAAAGCCGAGGACGTTCGGGCCCTCAGCCCCGATCAGCTCGCCGATGAGCTGCTGAAGCTGAAGAAGGAGCAGTTCAACCTGCGTTTCCAGAAGGCCACCGGCCAGATGGAAAACACGGCGCGCTCCAAGGAGATCCGTCGCGACATCGCCCGGATCAAGACGGTGCAGAACGCCAAGCGCGTCGCTGCTGCCAACGTGAAGTGAGGGTGAGCGATGCCGAAGCGCGTGCTCCAGGGCGTCGTGGTGAGCGACAAGCAGGACAAGACCGTAGTGGTCCGGGTGGAGCGTCGCTTCACCCATCCGCTGCTGAAGAAGACCGTTCGTCGGTCCAAGAAGTATCACGCCCATGACGAGGCCAACACCTGGTCCATCGGCGATACCGTCTGGATCGAGGAGCATCGGCCTCTGTCGAAGCTGAAGAACTGGATCGTGGTCCAGGGCGAGAAGCGCGCCGAGGTCTGATACCGACAGAAGCGGCCGTTCATGGGAACCGCCTGTGCGATTCCTATGGACGGTGAAGCCGTCTCTGTTTATGGAGTGGGGCGCGATTCACTGGGTAGCCGGCAACAGCAACTGTTCCAGCCGTCCCATTCGCGTTTCAGGACAACGCTCCGGTGCTGGGTCCGTCGCATTCGTGCCTCCCGTTCAGGAGGTCCGGATCGAGTGGAGACCGCATCGCGGCGGCAACCGTGTTCCGATGAGCGGGCACGGCAGTGTGGACGAGCAATGCCGTTAAATCGGCGGCGCTGGATGACGAGAGCAGGTGCGTCATGATCCAGATGCAGACCAATCTCGACGTGGCGGACAATTCCGGTGCGCGTCGCGTCATGTGCATCAAGGTGCTGGGCGGCTCGAAGCGGAAGTATGCTCACGTGGGCGACATCATCGTTGTGTCGGTCAAGGAAGCCATTCCGCGCGGTCGCGTGAAGAAGGGCGATGTGATGAAGGCGGTCGTGGTTCGCACGGCCAAGGACATCCGTCGCGTCGACGGTTCCGTGATCCGCTTCGACCGCAATGCGGCCGTGCTGATCAACAATAACAAGGAACCCGTCGGGACCCGTATCTTCGGGCCGGTTCCGCGCGAGCTGCGCGCGAAGAACCACATGAAGATCATCTCGCTGGCGCCGGAGGTGCTGTGATGGCCGCGAAGATCAAGAAGGGCGACAAGGTCGTCGTCCTCGCCGGCCGCGACAAGGGTCGCACGGGCGAGGTGCTCCAGGTGCTGCCGAAGGAAGAGCGTGCGCTCGTCCGCGGCGTCAACGTTGTGAAGCGTCATCAGCGCCAGACCGCGCAGTCGGAGGGCGGGATCATCTCCAAGGAGGCTCCCATCCACCTCTCGAACATCGCGGTTGCCGACCCCAAGGATGGCAAGCCCACCCGCGTCGGTTTCGAGGTGCTGGACGACGGGCGCAAGGTCCGCGTGGCCAAGCGTTCCGGGGAGAGGATCGATGGCTGAGGCGACTTATACCCCGCGGCTGCGCACCCACTACGATTCCGTGGTGCGCCCCAAGCTGATCGAAGAGTTCGGCTACAAGAACCCCATGCAGGTGCCGGTCATCGAGAAGATCGTCATCAACATGGGCGTGGGCGAAGCCACCGCCGACACCAAGAAGGTGACGACGGCCGCCGCTGACCTCGCGCGCATTGCCGGCCAGAAGCCGGTGCTGACGCGGGCCCGCAAGGCGATCTCGAACTTCAAGCTGCGCGAGAACCAGCCGGTTGGCGCGAAGGTGACCCTTCGCCAGGCGCGCATGTACGAATTCATGGACCGCCTCATCACGGTCGCGCTGCCGCGCGTCCGCGACTTCCGCGGCCTGAACCCGAAGAGCTTCGACGGCCGTGGCAACTACGCCATGGGCATGAAGGAGCACATCGTGTTCCCCGAGATCAACTATGACCAGGTCGAGCAGATCTGGGGCATGGACATCATCGTGTGCACGACGGCGAAGACGGACGACGAGGCGCGGGCTCTGCTGCGCGCCTTCAACTTCCCCTTCCGCCAGTGACAGTATAGAAGGATCGGCGTCCGGCATGGCCGGGCGCCGAACCCTTTCATCTATGTGACGGGTTTTGATTTTCCGGCAGTGGGGATGCGGTGACGCACCTCAGACGCGGAGAACAGGAGCAAGACATGGCGAAAAAGAGCGCGATCGAGACGAACGAGCGTCGCCGCAAGCTCTCCCAGAGCAAGGCGGCGAAGCGCGCAAGTCTGAAGGCGATCGTGAACGACAAGACCCTGCCGATCGAGGAGCGCTTTGCCGCGACCCTCAAGCTCGCGCAGATGCCGCGCAATTCCGCGAAGATCCGCGTGCGCAACCGGTGCGAAGTCACCGGCCGTCCCCGTGCGTTCTATCGCAAGCTGAAGATGAGCCGTGTCGCGCTGCGCGAACTCGGTTCCCAGGGCCTGGTTCCGGGCCTGGTGAAGTCGAGCTGGTGAGGAGAGGCCGATGTCCATCAATGATCCTATCGGCGATCTGATCACCCGCATCCGCAACGCCCAGATGCGCCGCAAGGACAAGACGTCCACGCCGGGTTCGCGTCTGCGCGCCAGCCTCCTGGATGTCCTCCGCGACGAGGGTTACATCCGCGGCTACACCACCACCGACCATGGCAACGGCCGTACCGAGTTCGAGATCGAGCTCAAGTACTTCGACGGCCAGCCGGTGATCCGCGAGATCACCCGCGTGTCCAAGCCCGGCCGCCGCGTCTACGCCTCCGTGAAGGCGCTGCCGCGTGTTGCCAACGGCCTCGGCATTGCCGTGCTGTCCACGCCCCAGGGCGTGATGGCGGATCACGACGCCCGCGACAAGAATGTCGGCGGCGAAGTGCTCTGCACCGTGTTCTGATCGAGCGGCGGAGAGAGAAATGTCGAAGATCGGCAAGCATCCCGTCGCCATTCCCGCCGGCGTCACTGCCAGCGTGGACGGTCAGACGGTCAAGGTGAAGGGCCCCAAGGGCGCCCTCGAAGTGGTGCTCGTGGAAGAGATTCAGGCGTCGCTGGAAGGCGGCGAGCTGAAGATCGCCATGCGCGGCGAAACTCCGCGTCACAAGTCCATGTGGGGCATGTCCCGCACGCTGGTGGCGAACCTGGTCGAAGGCGTGACCAAGGGCTTCGAGAAGAAGCTCGAGATCAACGGCGTCGGCTACAAGGCGGCGGTTGCGGGCAAGAACCTGCAGCTTTCCCTCGGCTACAGCCATGACGTGATCTACCCGATCCCGGAAGGCATCCAGATCGCGGCTCCCAAGCCGACCGAGCTGGTTGTGACCGGCATCAACAAGCAGCAGGTCGGTCAGGTCGCCGCTGAGATCCGTGAGTTCCGCGGCCCCGAGCCTTACAAGGGCAAGGGCGTCAAGTACGCTGGCGAATTCATCTTCCGCAAGGAAGGCAAGAAGAAGTGACGGAGGCGAACCATGGCTAGAGATCTGGAGGCGCTTGAGCGCCGCAAGGCCAAGGTGCGTCGCGCGATCCGCGCCGCGGCCAACGGGCGTCCGCGCCTGTCCGTGCACCGCACCTCGAAGCATATCTACGCGCAGATCATCGATGACGCGAAGGGCGAGACCTTGGTCGCCGCCTCGAGCCTCGAGAAGGACCTGCGTTCCTCGCTCAAGACCGGCGCTGACGTCGAGGCCGCCAAGGCCATCGGCAAGCTGGTCGCTGAGCGGGCCACTGCCAAGGGCGTGACCGCGGTCGTCTTCGACCGTGGCGCTTACATCTATCATGGGCGCGTCAAGGCGCTCGCTGAGGGCGCCCGCGAAGGCGGCCTTCAGTTCTGACGCGAGGACGCAGCGATATGGCCCGTGATCGGGAACACCGCGCAGAGCGCGAGGATCGTGACAACACGTTCGTGGACAAGCTTGTCCACATCAACCGTGTTGCCAAGGTTGTGAAGGGCGGCCGGCGCTTCGGTTTCGCCGCCCTGGTCATCGTCGGTGACCAGAAGGGCCGCGTGGGCTTCGGCCACGGCAAGGCCCGTGAGGTGCCGGAAGCGATCCGCAAGGCCACGGAAAGCGCCAAGCGTGCGCTGATCCGCGTGCCGCTGCGCGAAGGCCGGACCCTGCACCACGACGTGCATGGTCACCACGGCGCCGGCAAGGTCATCCTGCGCGCTGCGCCTGCGGGTACCGGCATCATCGCCGGTGGTCCGATGCGCGCCGTGTTCGAGACCCTCGGCGTCCATGACGTGGTGGCGAAGTCCTTCGGGTCTTCCAACCCCTACAACATGGTTCGTGCCACTTTCGACGCCCTGACCAACCAGGACAGCCCGCGCTCCGTCGCGGCCCGTCGTGGTCTCAAGGTTTCCCAGCTCCAGTCCCGCCGCCGCGTCGAAGACGCCGAAGCGACCGACTGAGCCCGGCCGCATCTGAAAGGATAACGCCATGGCTAAGGCGTCTGAAACCAAGACCGTCACCGTGGAGCAGATCGGTTCGCCGATCCGCCGTCCGGGCGACCAGCGCGCGACGCTGGTGGGCCTCGGGCTGAACAAGCGGCACCGTCGCTCCACCCTCCAGGATACTCCGGCCGTGCGCGGCATGATCGCGAAGGTCCAGCATCTCGTCCGCGTCGTCGCGGACGAGTGAGGGGAAGCGAGATGAAGCTCGACGAAATCAGGGACAACGACGGCGCGCGCAAGAAGCGCATGCGCGTCGGCCGGGGCATCGGCTCCGGCAAGGGCAAGACCGCTGGTCGCGGCGTCAAGGGTCAGAAGGCCCGTACCGGCGTCGCCATCAAGGGCTTTGAAGGTGGTCAGATGCCTCTGCATCGGCGTCTGCCGAAGCGTGGCTTCCACAACATCTTCGCGCTCGACTTCAACGAAGTGTCGCTCGGCCGCATTCAGGCCGCCATCGACGCCGGCAAGCTGGACGCGTCCGCTCCGGTGACGGAGGCCGCCCTCGTGGCGTCCGGCGTCCTGCGCCGCGCCAAGGATGGCGTGCGCGTTCTCGGCAGCGGCGAGCTCAAGGCCAAGGTTGCGCTGGACGTGGCTTATGCCACGAAGTCCGCGACCGAGGCGGTCGAGAAGCTCGGCGGCTCCGTGAAGGTGTCGGTCAAGGCGGAAGCCGCGGAAGCGGTCTGAAGCCTCGCGTATTGGACCGGCCCCGGAGCGATCCGGGGCCGTTCTGTGTTTGTGGGCTCGGGTGCGGTCCGCTGGTCCTGAGCGCCGTTCGGTTCCTGTGTCGCGTGCCCCGTGCCGCGACCTGCGGCAGGGCCTGTTCCAGTCGGTGCGCGAGCGCGGGGAGGGCACCTGCGCGGCAAAGCGGCTATGGATGGGCCGGACAAAGCCGGTTATGACCGTCGGGGAAGAGGATTCGCGGCCGACCTGGGCTGCTTACGATTTCCCGGTTTGACGCCGCTTTCCGTGCGGCCGATGCTCCGGGGGTCTTTCGCGGCTCACACGCGCCTCTCATCTATAGCCCGCCTCCCGGTGCGGCGGCGGAAGCGGAGCAAGGCATGGTCTCGGCGGCCGAACAACTCGCGGCAAATCTGAATTTCGGTTCCCTCGGCAAGGCCGAGGAGCTGAAGAAGCGCATCTGGTTCACCCTCGGCGCGCTCATCGTCTTCCGGCTCGGGACATATATCCCGCTTCCCGGCATCAACCCCGATGCGCTGCAGGACGTGTTCCGCGGCGCCCAGCAGGGGATCATCGGCCTCTTCAACATGTTCTCGGGCGGCGCCGTGGAGCGCATGGCGATCTTCGCCCTGAACATCATGCCGTACATCTCGGCCTCCATCATCGTGCAGTTGCTGACGACCGTCTCCCCGACGCTCGAGGCGCTGAAGAAGGAAGGCGAGGCGGGCCGCAAGAAGATCAACCAGTACACCCGCTATCTGACCGTCGTTCTGGCGGTGTTCCAGGCCTATGGCATCGCCGTCGGTCTGGAGCGCTCCACCGGCGTCGTCATGGATCCGGGCTGGTTCTTCCGCATCTCCACGGTGATCACGCTCACCGGCGGCACCATGTTCATGATGTGGCTGGGCGAGCAGATCACTTCGCGCGGCATCGGCAACGGCACCTCGCTCATCATCTTCGGTGGCATCGTCGCCGAACTGCCGGGCGCCTTCGTCCGCACGCTGGAACTGGGCCGTCAGGGCGCCATCTCCACGCCGATCATTCTCGGCGTGCTGGTGATGGTGGTCTGCCTCATCGCCTTCATCGTGTTCATGGAGCGCGCCCAGCGCCGGCTTCTGATCCAGTATCCCAAGCGCCAGGTCGGCAACCGGCTCTATGAGGGCCAGTCCTCGCATCTGCCGCTCAAGCTGAATACGTCGGGCGTCATTCCGCCCATCTTCGCCTCCTCGCTGCTGCTGATCCCCACCACGATCGCCAGCTTCCTGCAGGGCGCGGGTCCCGAGTGGCTGAATCAGGTCACGGCCCTGCTGGGTCACGGCCGTCCGCTGTACATGCTGCTGTATGTGCTGCTGATCGTGTTCTTTTGCTTCTTCTACACCGCCATCGTGTTCAATCCGGTGGAGACGGCCGACAATCTGAAGAAGCACGGCGGCTTCATTCCCGGCATCCGCCCCGGCGAGCGCACCGCGGAATATATCGACTATGTGCTGACCCGGATCACGGTGGTGGGCGCAGCCTACATCGCGGCGGTCTGTCTCTTCCCCGAAGTGCTGATTTCCTACGCCGCCGTGCCGTTCTATTTTGGCGGAACGTCGCTGCTGATCGTGGTGAGCGTGACCATGGATACGGTCTCGCAGATCCAGGGACATCTGCTGGCGCATCAATATGAGGGCTTGGTCAAGAAGTCCAAGCTGCGCGGGGGGAAACGGAAATGAGGTTGGTACTGCTTGGTCCTCCCGGTGCCGGAAAGGGCACGCAGGCGCTGCGTCTCGTCCAGCGTCACGGGATCGTCCAGCTCTCCACCGGCGACATGCTGCGGGCGGCGGTCGCCGCCGGCACGCCGGTGGGCCTCAAGGCCAAGGCGGTGATGGAATCGGGCGGCCTCGTCTCGGACGAGATCGTCATCGGCATCATCGCCGAGCGGCTCGATCAGCCGGATGCCCGCAAGGGCTTCATTCTCGACGGCTTCCCGCGCACGGTCGCGCAGGCGGACGCCCTCGACAGGCTGCTGACGGACAAGGGCCTCAAGCTCGATGCCGTCATCGAGCTGAAGGTGGATCAGGCCAAGCTCCTCGATCGCATCCTCAACCGCGCTGCCGAGGCCAAGGCCAAGGGCGAGCCGGTGCGCAAGGATGACGATCCGGAGGTCTTCAAGACCCGCCTTGAGGCCTACAACCGCGATACCGCGGTCGTGGCGCCCTATTATTCGGCCCGAGGCCAGCTTCAGCAGATCGACGGCATGGCGCCGATCGAGAAGGTGACGCAGGCTATCGACTCGATTCTCGAGACGGCCTGAGCGTCCCTCGCGCTCCGTGACAGCGCCTGGAGGCGTTGCGGGGCGTTGACAGAATCCGGAAAAGCGCGTAATGGCGCTCCTTCCTTTTCGAGATCCGTGCGTGTCGCCCTCGCATGAGGCGCGACTCGCACGGATTGTTGTTGTCTCCGCAAGGGCCGGCCTCCACCGGACGCGGAGCTTTCCGCCGCCCCGCCGGGGTGGCTGAGATGGAGAGAGCAGTGGCTCGTATTGCAGGCGTTAACATCCCGACCAACAAGCGCGTCGTCATCGCGCTCCAGTACATTCACGGCATCGGCCCGAAGAAGGCCGAAGAGATCGTGGAGAAGGTCGGCATCGCGGCCGAGCGTCGCGTGAACCAGCTCACCGACGCGGAAGTGCTGCAGATCCGTGAGACCATCGACCGCGACTACATCGTGGAAGGCGATCTGCGCCGCGAAGTGGCGATGAACATCAAGCGTCTGATGGACCTGGGCTGCTACCGCGGCCTGCGTCACCGTCGCGGCCTCCCGGTCCGCGGCCAGCGCACCCACACAAATGCCCGCACCCGCAAGGGTCCGGCCAAGCCGATCGCCGGCAAGAAGAAGTGATCGCCGCGATCGCATTAGTTTGAGGGAAAGGCCGGGCTCCGGCCTTTCCTTTTATCCCGGGTGCCCGAAAGGGTGCCCATCCCGAGCGCCTGGAGCTACGGGCGCGCCTGAAGGATCGAAGACGAGATGGCTAAGGAAGCAGCACGCGTTAAGCGCCGCGAGCGCAAGAACATCGCCTCGGGCGTTGCGCATGTGAATGCGTCGTTCAACAACACCATGATCACCATCACCGATGCGCAGGGGAACACCATCTCCTGGTCGTCCGCCGGTGCCATGGGCTTCAAGGGTTCGCGCAAGTCCACCCCGTACGCCGCGCAGCTCGCGGCCGAGGATGCGGCCCGCAAGGCGGCCGAGCACGGCATGCGCACCCTGGAAGTGGAAGTCTCCGGTCCCGGTTCGGGCCGTGAATCGGCCCTGCGCGCGCTGCAGGCCGCCGGTTTCCTGGTCACTTCGATCCGTGACGTGACGCCGATCCCGCACAACGGCTGCCGTCCGCGCAAGCGCCGGCGCGTCTGAGCGTGCCAATGGCCCGCGGGATCTTCCCGCCGGGCCTCTGCTCGGTTCATCCCCGGCGAGCGGGGCGGGCCGGCGCCGCACAGGACCAGCGGGGTTTCCGTTCGGTTGATCGAGTGCCGCCGCCCGGCGAGAAGGCAAGGTGACGCAAGTGATTCAGAAGAACTGGCAAGAGCTGATCAAGCCCGAGAAGCTGCAGGTGACTGCCGGCGCCGATCCCAAGCGCCTCGCCACCGTCGTGGCCGAGCCGCTGGAGCGCGGCTTCGGCATGACGCTCGGCAATTCGCTGCGCCGGATCCTGCTGTCGTCCCTTCAGGGCGCGGCGGTGACGTCGGTGCACATCGATGGCGTGCTGCACGAGTTCTCGTCCATTCCGGGCGTGCGTGAGGACGTCACCGACATCATCCTCAACATCAAGGACATCGCCATCAAGATGCAGGGCGATGGCCCCAAGCGTCTCGTGGCGAAGAAGAACGGTCCCGGCGTCCTCGTCGCCGGCGACATCCAGACCGTGGGCGACATCCAGATCCTGAACCCCCACCTCGTGCTCTGCACGCTGGACGAGGGCGCGGAACTGCGCATGGAATTCACCGTCGACACCGGCAAGGGCTACGTCCCCGCCGAACGCAACCGTCCCGAGGATGCTCCGATCGGCCTCATCCCGATCGACAGCCTCTACTCGCCGGTCCGCAAGGTCTCCTACAAGGTCGAGAACACCCGTGAGGGTCAGATCCTCGACTATGACAAGCTGACCATGCAGATCGAGACCGACGGCTCGGTGTCCGCCGAGGACGCGCTCGCCTATGCGGCCCGCATCCTGCAGGACCAGCTTGAGATCTTCGTGAACTTCGAGGAGCCCAAGCGCGAGAGCGAGACCGCTGCCATCCAGGAACTGCCCTTCAACCCGGCGCTCCTGAAGAAGGTGGACGAGCTCGAACTGTCGGTGCGTTCGGCGAACTGCCTGAAGAACGACAACATCGTCTACATCGGCGACCTGATCCAGAAGAGCGAGACGGAGATGCTCCGTACGCCGAATTTCGGCCGCAAGTCGCTCAATGAGATCAAGGAAGTGCTGGCCTCCATGGGCCTGCACCTCGGCATGGAAGTGCCGGGCTGGCCGCCGGAGAACATCGAAGAGCTCGCGAAGCGCTTCGAAGACCACTACTGACCATTCACCCCGCGGCTCGAGTCGCTTAACCAATCTCGGCTCGAAACGCCGGAGGCATTTAGGAGTTCGCCGTCATGCGTCACGGCAAGGTTCACCGCAAGTTCAACCGCACCGCGGAGCATCGCAAGGCGATGTTCGCCAACCTCGCCGGTGCGCTCATCACCCACGAGCAGATCGTCACCACCCTGCCGAAGGCGAAGGATCTGCGTCCGGTCGTCGAGAAGCTCGTGACGCTCGCCCGCCGTGGCGACCTGCACGCCCGCCGCCAGGCCATCGCTGAGCTGCGCGACCTCAACGTCGTGAAGAAGCTCTTCGACGTGCTGGCCAAGCGCTATGAAGGTCGTCCGGGCGGCTACACCCGCATCATCAAGGCCGGCTTCCGTTATGGCGACTCGACCCCGGTCGCCGTGATCGAGTTCGTGGACCGTGACGTGGACGCCAAGGGCGCCGCCGATCGTGCCCGCGCCGAGGCGGCCGAGGCCGTCGCGGCCTGATTTGCGCACGCGGGGGATCCCGCGTCGCAGTGCAACGTTTCTGGAAGGGCGGCCTCACGGTCGCCCTTCTTTCGTTTAATCAGCACGAAAGCGTGCCGACTCGTCCGGGCCGGCGCGCGACGACTTCAGCGAGGGTGACAGACCATGGGTTTTGCCGGCGTGCGGTCCTGGGTGGGAGCGGTTCTGGCGGGCGGCCTCGTCGTTGCCGGTCTTTCGGTCGCCGTGGCGCAGCAGGTCGAACGGCAGGCCCCCGCCGGGGCGTCGGCGCATGCCCAGGCGGGAACCGTCGTTCCGTCCTCGGCCGCGGCGATGAAGATGAGTTTCGCGCCCGTGGTGGCGCGCACAGCGCCGGCGGTCGTCAATGTCTATGCGCTGAAGATCGCCCAGCGCACCAATCCCTTCATCGATGACCCCTTCTTCCGGCGCTTCTTCGGCGGCGGCCCTGGAGGCGGCGGGCTCGGCGCGCCCGAGCGGGTGCAGCGTTCGCTCGGCTCGGGCGTGATCGTCGATCCCAGCGGCCTCGTGGTTACCAACCAGCACGTGATCCAGGGCGCGGACCAGATCCGCATCGCCCTCAATGACAAGCGTGAGTTCGACGCCGAGGTGCTCCTCTCCGACCAGCGCACGGACCTTGCCGTGCTGCGCATCAAGGGGGAGGGGGCCAAATTCTCCTCGCTGGAGATCGGCAATTCGGATGAACTCGCGGTCGGCGATCTCGTGCTTGCCATCGGCGATCCCTTCGGCGTCGGCCAGACGGTGACGCAGGGCATCGTCTCTGCGCTCGCCCGCACGCAGGTGGGTGTGTCCGACTATCAGTTCTTCATCCAGACGGATGCCGCCATCAATCCCGGCAACTCCGGCGGCGCCCTCGTGGACATGGACGGGCGCCTCGTGGGCATCAACAGCGCCATCTATTCGCGCTCGGGCGGCTCGCATGGCATCGGCTTCGCCATCCCCGCCAATATGGTGAAGGTGGTGGTCGCCTCGGCCAAGGCCGGCGGCAAGACCGTGCGCCGGCCCTGGCTCGGCGCCAAGCTCCAGCGCGTGACGCCGGAGATCGCCGACAGCCTCGGCCTGCAGCGGCCGACGGGAGCGCTCGTCCAGTCCGTGGCCACGGATGGCCCGGCCGCCCGCGCCGGCCTGAAGACGGGCGACCTCATCGTCGCCGTCGAGGGACAGCCGATCGATGATCCCGAGTCCCTGAACTATCGCTGGGGCACCCGCCCGCTCGGCGGCAAGGCCAATCTCGGTATCGTCCGTCAGGGCCGCGACCAGACCCTGGTGGTGACGCTGGAGCCCCCGCCGGAGAGCGTGCCGCGGGACGAGGTGGTGATCTCCTCGCGCTCGCCCTTTGCCGGCGCGCGGGTCCTCAATGTCTCCCCGGCCGTCGCTGACGAACTGCGCCTCGATGTGGACGAGGGCGTGGTCGTGATCTCGGAGGTGGCGGACGGCTCGCCCGCCGATGCGGCGGGCTTCCGGGCGGGCGACATCATCCTCGAGGTGAATGGCGGCCGCATCGAACGCACCAAGGATCTGGTGGCGGCCACCCGCACCCCGTCCCGCGCCTGGAAGGTGACGGTGGCGCGCGGCGGGCGCACCATCACTGCGGTTCTCGGCGGCTGAGTCGCATGCCCGCCGGCTGGCGGGCGGGACACGAAACACCATCTATCAAGGGCCGCCGGTTGCCGGCGGCCCTTGTCCGCGTGATGCGCGGACCCCCGGAGACACCTGATGACCCTGTCGCTGTTCGAGGAGGCTGCCCCGCGTCCACTGGCCGAGGTGCTGCGCCCGCAGCGGCTGGAGGATGTGATCGGGCAGGAGCATCTGCTCGGCCCGGAGGGTCCCATCGGGCGGATGGTGAAAGGCAAGCGGCTCTCTTCCTTCATCCTCTGGGGGCCGCCCGGCTCGGGTAAGACCACCATCGCCCGCCTCGTCGCGCGCGGGCTCGGCTTCGAGTTCGTGCAGCTCTCCGCCGTGCTCTCGGGTGTCGCCGATCTGCGCAAGGTGGTGGAGACCGCCCGGCAGTTGCGCACGGGCTCGGGGCGCCAGACGGCGGTGTTCGTGGACGAACTGCATCGCTTCAACCGCACCACACAGGATGCGCTGCTCCCCCATGTGGAGGACGGCACCATCGTTCTGATCGGCGCCACCACGGAAAACCCGAGCTTCTCCATGGTGGCCGCGCTGCTGTCGCGGGCCAAGGTCTATACGCTGCGCCGGCTGGAGAAGGCGGATCTCGGCCGCCTGCTGGAGCGGGCGGAAGCCCATGCCGGCCGCCGCCTGCCGCTGGACGCGCAGGCCCGCGAGGCGCTGACCGAGATGGCGGACGGCGACGGGCGCTATCTGCTGGGCCTCGTGGAGGAGCTCCTCACCCTCCCGCCGGGGCCGGACCTCGATCTGGAGGCCCTCGCCCAGACGGTGCAGAAGCGCGCGCCCGTTTACGACAAGGCGCAGGAGGAGCATTACAACCTGCTCTCCTGCTTCCACAAAAGCCTGCGCGGTTCGGATGTGAATG
This sequence comes from Azorhizobium sp. AG788, assembly GCF_004364705.1. NCBI lineage: Bacteria > Pseudomonadati > Pseudomonadota > Alphaproteobacteria > Hyphomicrobiales > Xanthobacteraceae > Azorhizobium > Azorhizobium sp. AG788. The sequence goes on along the minus strand of NZ_SOBM01000002.1, from coordinate 617,234 downwards.
CGGCGATGTACTGGGCCGCGCGCATGATGACCGGCGGCGAGGACCCGGGCACCATCTTCCGCCGGCTTGCCTGCTGCGCCTCCGAGGATGTCGGCATGGCTGATCCGCAGGCTATGCCACAGGTGATCGCCGCCTGGACCGCCTTCGAGCGCGTCGGCTGGCCGGAAGGTCGCCTCTTCATGGCGCAGGCCATCGCCTATGTGGCGACCGCGCCGAAATCCAACGCCGCCTATTCCGCCTTCAATGCAGCCTTGGCGCTGGCGCAGAAGACAGGGTCGCTCGCCCCGCCCAAGCACATCCTGAATGCGCCGACCAAGCTCATGAAGGAACTCGGTTACCACGCGGGCTATCGCTACGATCACGATTATCCCGACGCCTATGCGGGGCAGGAATTCTTCCCCGACGAGCTCGCGGGCGACCATCGCCCGGACCTCTACCAGCCCAATGAGCGCGGCTTCGAGCGCGAGGTGAAGAAGCGCCTCGACTATTGGGCCCGCCTGAAGGCGGACCGGGCCTTCGACTGAGGGGCGGGTGCCTTGAGGCCGAAAGCGGAGGAGGCGCGTCGATGTTTGTAAATGCCGACGCCCTGTTCAACGTGCTGGTGCTGTTCAACGTGGTCGTGGCTCTGGCGGCCCTTGCCTTCGTCTATGTGATCCTGTGCCTGCTCGGCCGCGTGCTTCCGGCGCCTGAGGGCGGGCGGGGGCGCACGTCCCGGATGTTCTATGTGGCGGCCGGCTTCCTGGCGCTCCTGGGCGCGCTTTCTGCCGTCGCCCTGCTGGCGTGAGCGCGCAGGGCCTTGCGGTCTCGCAGCGTGATCTTGCCGGGTGGCGCGGCCCTCTGTAGCAATCTCCTGCAACGCAGCATGAGGGCCAACATGATCCCCGCCGTTCTCGTGTTTCTGGGCGCCGGCTTCGGCGGGTTGATGCGCCACATCGTGAACATCACGACCGTGCGCCTGTTCGGCACGCTGTCCTTTCCTTTCGCGACCATGTTCATCAACGTGCTCGGCTGCTTCATCATGGGCGCGCTCACGGCGGCCTTCGCCATGCGGGCGGGGCAGGGCAGCTTCTGGACGCAGCACGTGCGCCTGCTTCTGACCACCGGGATGCTGGGCGGCTTCACCACCTTCTCCACCTTCTCGCTGGAATTCGCGGTGCTGGTGGAGCGCGGCGAAATGGGCCCGGCGGCCGCCTATGCGGTCGGCTCCCTCGTCCTGTGCCTCGTCGGCGTGTTCGCGGGCCTTTCGCTCATCCGCGCCATGGGCTGATCCGCTCCCGAATGCCCCCCATTCGCGCAAAGCTCTGGACGCCGCGCCCGTTCTGTGACCGATAGGCACGAACAGGTGTCCCGGCGGCGAAGCCGCGCCGGATGGAGAGGTGGCCCGCATATGGCGGTGGAGTTGAAGCAGGTGACCGAGGACGAGGCCGACATGCGCCTCGACCGCTGGTTCAAGACGCATTTCCCGGATCTGTCCTTCGGCCATCTGCAGAAGCTGGTGCGGACCGGTCAGGTGCGCGTGGACGGCGGGCGGGTGAAGACCTCGACGCGCCTTTCGCCCGGCCAGAGCGTGCGCGTGCCGCCGCTGGGCGACGATGCCGCGCCCGCCTCGTCCCCGGCCCAGTCGAAGGCAAAGGGCGAGGGCGCCGTCGCGGGGGAGGAGGGGGGCTTTGCCGGCTCCGGCAGTCCCTTCGCGCCGGCCGCGCATCAGGTGCGCGCCGCTGCCCGCCGCGAGCAGACGGATGCGGAATTCCTGCGCTCGATCATCCTGTTCGAGGACAAGGACGTCCTCGTCCTCAACAAGCCGTCCGGCATCGCCGTGCAGGGCGGTTCGGGCACCTTCCGCCACATCGACGGCATGCTGGACGCCCTGCGGGCCAAGGATGGCCAGAAGCCCCGCCTCGTCCATCGCATCGACAAGGACACCGCCGGCTGCCTGCTGATCGCCAAGAACCGTCTGTCGGCGGCGCAGCTCGCCAAGAACTTCCGCTCCCGCGAGGCGCGCAAGATCTACTGGGCACTGGTGCCGGGCGTGCCGAAACCCCGGCAGGGCCGCATCTCCACGTATCTCGCCCGCGAGGAGGCCGAGGAGCGCATGCGCGTTGCCCGCCATGGCGAGGAGGATGCCAGCCACGCCGTGACCTATTATGCGGTCGTCGAGCATGCGGCGCAGAAGATGAGCTGGTTGTCGCTGAAGCCGGTGACCGGGCGCACGCACCAGATCCGCGCGCATCTGGCCCATATCCATCACCCGATCGTGGGCGATCCCAAGTATTTCAACATCGAGAACTGGGAATTGCCCGGCGGCTTGCAGAACAGGCTGCATCTCCTCGCGCGCCGGCTGGTGATTCCCCATCCGCGCGGGGAGGGCATGATCGACGTCTCTGCGCCGCTGCCGCCCCACATGGCGCAGTCGTGGGCCGTGCTCGGCTTTGATGCAACCCAGTACGATCCCATCGTGGAATCGCCCGAGGGTTGAACATTTCATCGGCGTTGCTGCATTGCAGCACGTCGGCCCAAGGTATTTCAGGCGTTAGACTTTCGGACAGACTTGCGCATTGATGGGCTTTGCCTATGGTGCGCGGCTCGGCGGCGGATGGACTTTTGTTCATCTGCCGTCCGCTCGTCACCGCAGGCGGACCCGAACGGGCCGTTGCGATCAGAAGCGGGAATCCGCATCGCCGGGGGGAAATCCCATGTCCGTTTTGCTCGCGCTCAGCCGGGCGATTGATGCCATCAATGCCCGCATCGGGCGTCTGGTATCCTGGCTGATCCTCGTCGCCATCATCGTTTCCGCCGGCAATGCGGTCATCCGCAAGCTGTTCGACTTGAGCTCGAACGCCTGGCTCGAACTGCAATGGGTGCTGTTCGCCGCGGTGTTCCTGATGTGCTCGCCCTGGACGCTGATGGACAACGAGCACATCCGCATCGACATCGTGAATTCCCGCCTGTCCAAGCGCCTGCGCGACGGCATCGACATCTTCGGAAATGTCTTCTTCCTGATGCCGTTCGCCCTCGTGATGCTCTACACGTCCATTCCCTTCGCGCTGAATTCCTACCGCATCAACGAGCAGTCCCTGAACGCCGGCGGCCTGCCCCAGTGGCCGGCCAAGATGCTCGTGCCCGTGGGCTTCGCTCTGCTGCTGATCCAGGCGATCTCCGAGCTCATCAAGCGCGTCGCCATCTTCACCGGCAAGATGGAGGACCCCAACGAGGGGGCGGGCGGCCACCTTGCCTCCGCCGAGGCGGAAGCCCAGCGCCTGCTCGCCGATGTCGAGCCCGTCGCCATCGTCGCCGACACCAAGACGCCCTGAGGAAACGCGATCATGATCCAGAACCGCGTCTTCAAGACGGGCCTCCTCTGCGCGCTCGCCGTGGCGCTCAGCACCCTCGGTCCGGAGATGGCCTTCGCCGCCGATGGCGGCCTGCGCGCCTTCGTCACCCACAACATGGCGCCGATCATGTTCGGCGCCCTCGTGATCTTCCTGCTGCTGGGCTATCCGGTGGCCTTCGCGCTGGCCGCCAACGGCCTCGTGTTCGGCGTCATCGGCATCGAGCTCGGCCTGTTCCGGCCGGACTTCCTTCAGGCGCTGCCCGAGCGCGTCTATGGCACCATGAACAATGAAGTGCTCCTCGCGGTGCCCTTCTTCACCTTCATGGGCCTCATCCTCGAGCGCTCCGGCATGGCCGAGGATCTGCTCGACACCATCGGACAGGTGTTCGGCTCCATCCGCGGCGGCCTTGCCTATGCGGTGATCTTCGTAGGCGCGCTGCTGGCCGCCACCACGGGCGTCGTTGCGGCCTCGGTCATCTCCATGGGCCTCATCTCGCTGCCCATCATGCTGCGCTACGGCTATGACCGGCGCGTGGCTTCGGGCGTGATCGCGGCCTCGGGCACGCTGGCCCAGATCATCCCGCCCTCCCTCGTGCTCATCGTCATGGCCGACCAGCTCAACCGGTCCGTGGGTGACATGTACGAGGGCGCCTTCGTGCCCGGCCTGTTGCTGGCCGGCCTCTACGCGCTCTACATCTTCCTCGTCTCGACGCTGTTTCCGAACGCAGCCCCCGGCCTGCCGCTGGAAGCCCAGACCCTGCGCGACAAGAATCAGAAGCGCGGCCCCTCGCGGCTGCTCGGCGCCATCTTCGCCGCCGGCTTTGCGGTGCTGATCGCCACCGGCTCGCTGCCGGGCCTCACGGCCGGCAGCCTGCCGGGCGCGGCCAATCTGGCAGTCTGGGGCCTCGGCGCCTTCGTCCTCTTCTATTTCATCATGAGCGGCACCGCCCGCCTGCTCACCCCCTCGCTGTTCATCGCCTTGTCCATCGCCATCGGCATCTCGATCGCGGTGATGGAGCGCTCGGGCATGCGGGTCGGCTCGGACTATGTGGTCCTTGCCATGTCCATGACGGTGGGTCTCGCCTTCGTGGTGGCGGTCATCAACCGCGTGTTCCGGCTGGGCCTGCTCTCGAAGCTGGCCGAGCAGGTCATCTTCGTGATGGTGCCCCCGCTGGCCCTGATCTTCCTCGTGCTCGGCACCATCTTCATCGGCGTCGCGACGCCAACCGAGGGCGGCGCCATGGGCTCGGTGGGCGCGCTGCTGCTCGCCGCCGGCCGCGGGCGCCTGAAGTTCGACCTGATGCGGCAGGCGACCTACTCGACGGCCAAGCTCTCGGCCTTCGTGCTGTTCATCCTGCTCGGCTCGCGCGTGTTCTCCCTGACCTTCTATGGTGTGGACGGCCACCGCTGGGTGGAGGAACTGCTTGTCTCGCTGCCCGGCGGCCAGACCGGCTTCCTCATCGTGGTGAACATCCTCGTGTTCCTGCTGGCCTTCTTCCTCGATTATTTCGAGCTGGCCTTCATCATCATCCCGCTGCTCGGACCGGCCGCCGACAAGCTCGGCATCGACCTGATCTGGTTCGGCGTGATGCTGGCGGTGAACATGCAGACCTCCTTCATGCATCCGCCCTTCGGCTTTGCGCTGTTCTTCCTGCGGTCGGTGGCACCCAAGGTGCCCTATCTCGACCGCGTGACGGGCAAGCGCATGGAGCCGGTGACCACGGGCCAGATCTACTGGGGTGCGGTGCCGTTCGTCGGCATCCAGCTCATCATGGTGGCGCTGGTCGTGCTCTTCCCCGGCATGGTGACGCACTACAAGAGCAGCTCCGTGCAACTGGATCAGGGGGCGGTGCAGAAGCAGTTCGACAACCTCACCCCGGATCTCGACTCCGCGCCGCCTCCGCCGGCGCTGGATTTCGGCGCTCCCAAATAGGCGCCCGACGGTCCACGACAAAGCCGCCCGCTGCGCAAGCGCCGGGCGGCTTTGCATTTTCGGCGGTCGCCTGCGCGCCTCGCCTCTGCTAGACAGGGCGCCCTGTCCGGCCGTGCGCGGCGGTCCGGGGCATCGCGTCGCCGGGGGGCTGGCGGCGTGGCTGGGTTCGCCCGGTCCCGGCCGTCGCAAGGCCGATGCCGCCCGTCAATCATCGGAGGTGCCCCCATGTCCCCACAGACCGAGACCTGTCCCGGCTGCGGTGCACCGGTGCATCCGGACGATGTCGCCTGCGCCGTCTGCGGCCTTGAACTCGCGTCGCCTGCGCCGCCCCGGCGCGCGCTTCCCGTGGTGGTGGGGATTGCCGGTGTACTGGTGGCGCTGGCCGCCGGTGCCGGCGTGTGGGTGCTGCTGACGCCCAAGGCGCCGTCACCCGCAGCATCGGCGCCGCAGCAGCAGGCTGCCGTTGCACCGCCGCCCCAGGCCGCGCCTGAGCCACCGCCGGCTCCGACACCTATCCCCCAGACCGCGACGCCGGATCCGGCCCCCGCCGCACCTGCGGCTGCGCCGACCCTCCAGACGGTGCCGCCGGGCAGCCAGCGCCCGCCCATGCCCTCGATCCCGAGCGATCCCGGCACCCGGCGCGACTATGCGAAATCCACGCAGGACGCCTTCAAGGAAAACGGCCTCGACATGACGGTGACGGCCACCGGCGAGGGCGCGACCGTGATGACCCTGAAGTTTAACTTCCCCGCCAAGACCGCCGTGGACCTGATCAGCGGCGGCCCGTTCCCGCGCCAGTGCAAGGCGCGCGGCTTCAAGCAGGTGGTGTTCATCGATCCCAACGGCACCACCACCTGGACCCTCGATCTCGACACCGACAAGTTGACCCAGAAATGACCCTTGAGCCCATCCTCGCCCTGTTCGACTGCGACGGCACGCTGGTGGACAGTCAGCACATGATCGTCGCCGCCATGGGCACGGCCTATGCCCGGCAGGGCCTCCCCGCGCCGGACCGGCTGCGCATGCTCTCCATCGTCGGCCTGTCGCTGCGCGAAGCCTTCACCGACCTCGCCGAGGGCGATGCCGCCTTTCCCGTGGAGGAGATGGTGGAAGCCTATCGCAGCGCCTTCATGGACCTGCGCGACCGCGAGCCGCCTGAGCCCATGTACCCCTTCGCCCGCGATACGCTCGATGGGCTGCGCCAGCGCGACGACATGCTGCTCGGCATGGTGACGGGCAAGGCCCGGCGCGGCGTCACGCGCGTTCTGGCGGCCAATGCCATGGACGGCTGGTTCTCCACCATCCAGACGGCGGACGATGCCCCCTCCAAGCCCCATCCGGCCATGGTGCAGCAGGCCATGGCGGAGATGGGACAGCCCTCCGCCCGCACGGTGGTGATTGGCGACACCGGCTTCGACATGGCCATGGCCAAGGCGGCCGGGGCCCATGCCATCGGCGTCGCCTGGGGCTATCATCCGCTGGAACAACTCACCGCAGCCGGTGCCGATGTGATCGTGCGCGACTTCCGCGAGATTCCGGACGCCATCGCGGCGCTGGTCGGCGGTCGCGCGCCCGCCGTCGCCTGAGATTTTCGAGGAGCCGAGCCATGCGCGACATCCTGAGCGACCTCGAGCAGTCGCCGCTCGATCCGGCCGAGGCCATCCGCGCGCAGAGCCGCCGCACGCTGCCCAAGCGCTTCTACAAGGAGGTGACGGTCGCGGAAGGCGAGGGAGGCCATGAGGTGCGCCTCGACGGCCGTCCCCTGCGCACGCCCGCCAAGGCAAAGCTCGCGGTGCCGAGCGCCGCGCTCGCCGCCGCTCTGGCGGAGGAATGGGCGGCGCAGGGCGTGGAGATCGACCCCTTCACCATGCCGCTCACCCGCCTCGTGAACGTCGCGCTCGATGGCGTGGCGCGCAATCCGCAGGAGGTGAAGGAGGAAATCGTGCGCTACATGGGCAGCGACCTCCTGCTCTATCGCGCCGAGGGGCCTGAGGGGCTGGTCGCGCGGCAAGCGGCCCATTGGGACCCGGTGCTGGCCTGGCTCGACCGCGCGCATGACGCCCGCTTCTTCCTCGCCGAAGGCATCCGCCACGTGGAGCAGCCCGCCGACATGGTGGCGCGCGTGGCTGCGCTGGTCGGAACCGACGATCCGCTCTCCCTCGCGGCCTTGAGCACGCTGACCGCTTTGACCGGATCGGCCTTCCTCGCTGTGGCGCTGGCCAATGGCGTCCTCGATGCCGATGCCGCCTGGCGCGCGGCCCATGTGGACGAGGACTGGACGATCGAGCGCTGGGGCGAGGATGCGGAGGCGACGGCCCGCCGCGCCGCCCGCGAGAAGGAAATGCGCGCGGCGGTGCGCCTGCTCGATCTCGTCAAGGGCTGAGACGGGCGCGGGGAGGCCGGGATGGACCGCGATGATCTGGCCGACCTCTTTGCGCCGCTCGGGCCCGTCGAGATCAAGCGCATGTTCGGCGGTCACGGCATCTTCTGCGACGGGCGGATGTTCGCCCTGGAGAGCGGCGGCGACCTCTTCATCAAGGCCGATGGGGACTTCGCGCAGGAACTGGCCGCACTCGGTTGCGCGCCGCTGGGCTATACGGCCCGCAACCGGCAGGTGACGCTGCCTTACTGGACCCTGCCCGAAGCGGCGCTCGACGACCCCGAGGCGCGCGAAGTGCTGTTTCGGCGGGCTCAAGGGGTAGCGCGGGCGGGCGCTGCCAGAAAGGCGCGCGGAAAGAAGGCGGCTTCCAAGGCGCCCGCCGGGCCGGCGCCGGACTTCGATGCGCTGGGGATCGGCGTCCCGGCTTCGCAACGCCAGACGCGCCGGAAGCCTTAAGTCAGTTGCGTCCCCTCCGATGTCGAGCCAGCGCCGCTGCCGCCGGTCCGAGGAGGGGAGATGTCCGGTCCCTCCGTCCTGTCGCTGCCTGGCCGTCCTCCTCCCCAGCCGAGGGCGGCGGTCTGCTTGCGTGTGTCAGTGGCCTATGTCCAAGTGCTCGCCTGGGGAGTGCTGCGATGGACATCGAATTCATCAGATTGCGGAAGCGGATGTTGCGGCTGTTGTTCGCCATCGGCTTTGTCTGCAACGGATGGTTTCTGATTTTCGAGAGCAGCAGCGGCATCATCAGCGCGCGTGATGCCTATGTGACCTATCCCTCGGTCATGTTCATCTATGCCGCCGGATTCTTTGTCATCGAGCTGGGTGATCGGTGGCGCGCAGCGACGGAGTGGCTCGCCTTCCTGTCCTTCTGTGCCAATTGCGCCAGCGGCGTGCTGTCCTTCACGGCCGCGGACGAACCGGTGCGCTACTACGCCATTGCCGATACGCTGCAATGGATCCCGCTCATCAGCATCATCGCCTTCATGATCTTTCCCGGCCGCCAGAGCGTGGTGGCGTCGGTGGTGGGCTTCCTCATTCCGGCGGGAACGGCGGTCTGGGTGTGGTGGGGAAGCGATGCTGCGACCTGGCCGGCCACCACGAGCACGCTTCTGTTCAATGCGCTCGTCATCCATGTGGTGTCGGTGGCGGCCCTCGTTCTGTTCTCGCATTCGCAGGCCGCCTTCCAGCAGGCCCGGGCGGAGGCCAGGATGATGGAGAGTGCGGCCCTCTCCGACCCGCTCACGGGCATTGCCAACCGGCGCGGCATCGAGCGGGCGCTGGAGACACAGACGGCGGCTTCGGTGCCCCGCCCGTGGGCGCTCATCCTTCTGGACATGGATCACTTCAAGATGGTCAACGACGAGCGTGGCCACGTCTTTGGGGATCGCGTGCTCCAGAATGTGGTGAATGCGATCCGCCCCAACCTGCGTGGCGGCGATGTCATCGGCCGGTGGGGCGGCGACGAATTTCTGGTGATCTCCCCCGGCGCGCCGGCGGCCGAGGCGGAGGCGCTGGCCGAGCGGCTGCGGCAGGCGGTGGCCGGCCTTCTGGAGGACGACAGCGGCGGCGTGACCATCTCCGTCGGCATCGCGCTGTGGAATGGGGAAGGCGGCCTTGTGGAGGCGCTCCGGCAGGTGGACGCGGCGCTTTATCGCTCCAAGCAGATGGGCCGGAACCGGGTGGTGTTTGCCTGAGGCGGAAGAGCGGGCCCGGGTGCTGCGTCGAATGCGCCATTCGCGATAACGTGCGTATCTGGATGGAGCACCGCTTCCCAAGGCTGACAGGCTCACAACACAACGCGTCATTCGCGGATGAAGAACATGCTCCCCTCTGGCCGAACGCGGACCAAAACCGAAATGAGCCCGGAATTCGCCAGACTGCGTACGCGCATCATGCGAATTCTGTTCGCGATCGGCTTTGTCTGCAATGTCTGGTTCTGGCTTTACGACAGCTATCAGGGCATCATCAGCGCACGAAATGCCACCCTGACGGATCCGTTGCTGGTTCTCATCTGCGCGGTCGGCTTCATCGTCACGGATATCAGCGAGCGCTGGCGGATCGTTGCGGAGCGAAGCCTGTTTCTCGCCTTCTGCATCGGCTGCGCGACCGGTGTCTTCACATTCGGCGATCCGGACCCCCAGATCAGGCTCTATGTGATCGCCGACACGCTGCAATGGCTGCCGCTGATCAGCGTGGCGGCCTTCATCATCTTTCCCGGCCGCGAGAGCATTCCCGCCGCGGTGATCGGCTTCCTCATCCCGGCGGCAACGGCGGTCTGGGTGTGGTTCAACAGTGAGCCGGCGAACTGGCCGGACACCACCAACGCGCTATTGCTGAACGCCATCATCGTGCAGGCCATTTCGCTGCTGGTTCTCGTGCTCTTCTCCTACTCGCAGGCCGCCTACCAGCAGGCCAAGGCCCAGGCGAGCATGATGGAGAGCGCGGCTCTGTCCGACCCGCTTACCGGCATTGCGAACCGGCGCGGCATCGAGCGGGCCCTTGAAATGCAGGGCGCCTCATCCCGGCAGTGGGCGCTGATCCTGCTGGACATGGATTACTTCAAGACCGTCAATGACCAATGGGGGCACGTGTTCGGCGACCGCGTCCTTCAGAACGTCGTCGATGCGCTTCGACGCGTGCTGCGCGAAGGCGATGTCATCGGCCGTTGGGGCGGGGACGAGTTTCTGGTGGTCTCGGCGGATCTGTCGGCGCCGGAGGCCGAAGCCCTCGCCGAGAAACTGCGTCAGGCGGTGGCCGTGTTGCCGGACGACGAGAGCGGTGGGGTCACCATTTCCGCCGGCGTCGCGCTCTGGGACGGGGAGGGCGGTCTCGCCGAGGCTCTGCGGCTCGTGGATGCGGCGCTCTATCGATCGAAGCAGATGGGCCGGAACCGCGTCGTCTTTGCCTGAGCGGCCTCGCCGAGGTCATCAGGTCAGCCACGCCCGCTGCTGGACCGTCAGTTCAGGGCTTGATCATCCGGCTTCTCAGAACGCCGGGACGTGCTGCGCGGCAGGCTTGCTCAGAATTCAAACGGCCGGATCGCGATGCAATCCGGCCGGAATGGGCGTCAGGAGGAGGCCTTGATGCGCACCGGGCGCAGCAGGAAGGCGGGCAGGTGGGACATGTCCGCCGGCTCGCTGGCGGAGCGGTCGCGCCGGTTGCGGCTGGCCGCGTCCGCCGTCTCGGGACGGGGCTTGCGGGCGCGCTCGCCTTCGGGGCGGGCTTCCCGTTCCGGACGGGCCTCACGCTCAGGGCGCGCTTCCCGCTCGGGACGCGGCTGACGCTCGGCGCGGGGCTCGCGCTCCGGCCGGGGCTCGCGTTCGGGGCGTCCTTCGCGGGCAGGACGCGGCGCGCGCTCGGCGCGGACCTCGACCCCATCCTCAACCTCGGCCTTGCGCTCGCTGCGGCCACGGCCCGAACGCTTGTTACGCTCGCTCCGCTCCCCACGCTCTTCGCGGCGGTCGCCGCCACGGGAGCGCTTCTCGCGCGGCGGGGCTTCGCCGAGCGGCTCGCCCTGCCAGGGGATGGCGTTGCCGATGAGCTTCTCGATGGCCGCCAGGGACTTCGCGTCGTCGTGCGTCACCAGCATGATGGCGGTGCCGGTGCGGCCGGCGCGGCCGGTGCGGCCGATGCGGTGCACATAGTCTTCCGAGTGGTGCGGCACGTCATAGTTGAAGACGTGGCTCACCGCCGGAATGTCGAGGCCACGGGCCGCGACGTCGGAGGCCACCAGCAAGGTGGCTTCGCCGGTGCGGAACTGGTCCAGCGCCTGCGTGCGGGCGTGCTGGTCCATGTCGCCATGCAGGCACACCACGTTGAATCCGTGCTTCTGCAGCGAGCGATGCACCACCGCCACGTCCCGCTTGCGGTTGCAGAAGACGATGCCGTTCTGCAACTGGTCCGCGTTGCGGATCAACTCACGCAGGGTCTCGCGCTTCTCATAGTCCTCGCGGCCCGAGGCGACGAGAAGCTGGGTGATGGAGGTGTTGGCGCTGGCGGGCTTCGACACCTCGACCCGCACCGGGTTCGAGAGGAACTGCGAGACGAGGCGCTGGATCTCCGGCGGCATGGTGGCCGAGAAGAACAGCGTCTGGCGCGTGAAGGGCACCAGCTTGCAGATGCGCTCGATGTCCGGGATGAAGCCCATGTCCAGCATGCGGTCGGCCTCGTCGATGACGAGCACCTCGATGCCGGAGAGCAGGAGGCGGCCGCGCTCCACATGGTCGAGCAGGCGGCCGGGGGTGGCAATCAGCACGTCCACGCCGCGCAGCAGCTTGGTGTCCTGGTCGCCGAAGGAAACGCCGCCGATAAGCAGGGCGACGTTCAGCTTGTGGTTCTTGCCGTAACGGACAAAATTCTCCTCCACCTGCGCCGCGAGCTCGCGCGTCGGTTCGAGGATGAGAGTGCGCGGCATGCGCGCGCGCGCCCGGCCCTGCTCCAGCAGGGTCAGCATGGGCAGCGTGAATGCGGCGGTCTTGCCCGTTCCGGTCTGCGCGAGGCCGAGCACGTCCCGCCGGGCGAGGACATGCGGAATGGCTTGCGCCTGGATGGGCGTAGGGGTGGTGTAGCCCGTGGCCGCGACGGCCGAGAGGACTTTTTCGCTCAGGCCGAGTTCAGAAAATGACATTGGGTCGCTTGATGTGGCAGCGCCCCGCTGATCGAAGGTCCCATGCCGTGTACGGGCCCAAACGAGTGGTCGTCGGTCGGCGCGCTTGGATTCGAATACATCTCGGACGACGCGGTAGAAAATAGAAGCATTGTGCGCTGTGTCAATGTTAATGCCATGCGCTGGCTCGGGGCGCACAGCGCATGCCATGCAATTCCGCTGCTTGACCGGCCCGCCGGCCCGTCGGAGACAGGACGGGACGGCGCACCGGGCGCCCTTCCGTCCCTAGTGTAGCCCCCCATGTCCTTTCTGCTTATTCTTGGCCTTGCGGACTTCGCCAGCGCTTTTACGGCGCGTTCCGTCGATCCGATGCTCAATCTTTTGGCGTCTGATCTTGGCGTTTCGCTCCAGGCCGCGGCCCTGCTCGCAACTGCCTTCACGCTGCCCTATGCGCTGATGCAACTGGTGTTCGGCCCCATCGGCGATGCCTTCGGCCGGGTGCGGCTTATCCGCATCACGCTCGCCTGCCTCACCATCGGCCATCTGGCCTGTGCCTTTGCGCCGAACCATCCGGTGCTGGTGGCGGCGCGGGTGTTCGCCGGCGGCTGGGCGGGCGGCATCATTCCCGTGTCCTTCGCCATCGTGGGCGATCGCGTCGCCTTCGAGCAGCGCACCGTGGCGCTCGGCCGCCTGTTGCTGGCCGTGGTGCTGGGGCAGTTGGGGGGCGCCATCATCTCCGGCACGCTCGCCACCTATTTCGGCTGGCGCACGGTGTTTTTCGCCGCAGCGGCCGTTTCCGCCGCCGCGACCTTGTGCACCATCCTGTTCCTGAAGGAACTGGGTGCCCGCAAGCCCATCTCGGTGGCCGCGACGCTGGAGGGCTATCGCACCGTCTTCCGCAATCCGGTCTCCATCCGCCATTTCGCCGTGTCGGCGGTGGAGGGCGGCATCATCTTCGGCGTCTTCCCCTTCGTGGCGCCGCTGATGGTGGAGTTCCACATCGGCGATGCCGTGGAGGCGGGCATCGCCATGGGCGCCTTCGCCATCGGCGGCGTGCTCTACAGCGTGGTGGTGCAGAAGCTCGTGGATCTGCTGGGCCTCAGCGGCATGGCGGCGACGGGCGCGCTCATCGTCGGCTGCTGCCTCATCGGCATCGCCTTCGCCCCCTCGCTCGTGTTCATGATGGCGCTGTTCGGCGTCATGGGCTTCGGCTTCTACACCATCCACAACACGCTTCAGATCATGTCCACCGAGCTGGCGCCCAGCGCGCGCGGCTCGGGCGTGTCGCTCTATGCCACCTTCTTCTTCGCCGGGCAGGCCTTCGGCGCGGTGGTGGCGGGGGCGGTGTCGCACGCGGTGGGCTCGCTGCCCGGCATGTTCGTGGTGGCGGGGCTTGCCATGTTCGCCCTCGCCTGGCCGGCCTCGCGCCTCGCGCCCTTGGCCGAGCGTGTGCGCCGGGAGGCGGAGGAGGCCGCCGCCCGCAAGGTCCAGTCGGTGGAGCCGGTCTGAGCCGGACGCCTCGGCTCAGATGTCGAGCAGTTCCTCGCCCGCGAAGGCGGCGTGCTCGGAGATGAAGGCGAAGCGCGCCTCCGGCTTGTTGCCCATGAGGCGTTCCACGATGTCGTCGGTGGCGGCGCGGGCCGCCTCCTCGATGCTGACCTGAAGCAGCGTGCGCGTCTTCGGGTCCATGGTGGTTTCCTTGAGCTGCGCCGGCATCATCTCGCCGAGGCCTTTGAACCGCCCGATCTCCACCTTGCCGCGGCCGTTGAACTCCTTCTTCAGGAGCTTCTCCTTGTGGGCGTCGTCTCGGGCATAGAGCGTCTTGGCGCCCTGCGTGATGCGATAGAGCGGCGGCACGGCGAGGAAGAGATGCCCCTCGTCCACCAGCTTCGGCATCTGACGGTAGAAGAAGGTGACGAGGAGGGAGGCGATGTGGGCGCCGTCCACGTCCGCGTCGGTCATGATGATGACCTTCTCATAGCGAAGGTCCGCCTCGCGATAGTGCGAGAGCGTGCCGCAGCCGAGCGCCTGGCCGAGATCGGCCAATTGCTGGTTCTGGGCAAGCTTGTCGCGGCCGGCATTGGCGACATTGAGGATCTTGCCGCGCAGGGGCAGCACCGCCTGGGTCCGGCGGTCGCGGGCCTGCTTGGCGGAGCCGCCGGCCGAGTCGCCCTCGACGATGAAGAGTTCGGAGCCGGCCGCCTCGGTGTTGGAGCAGTCCGCCAGCTTGCCGGGCAGGCGCAGCTTGCGCACGGCGGTCTTGCGGGAGATTTCCTTCTCCTGCTTGCGCCGCAGCCGCTCCTCGGCCCGCTCCACCACATGGTCGAACAGGCGGGTGGCCTGGGCCGGATTGGCGGCGAGCCAGTGGTCGAAGGGATCGCGCACCGTCTGCTCGACGATGCGGGCCGCCTCGGCGGTGGCGAGACGCTCCTTGGTCTGGCCCTGGAATTCCGGCTCGCGCACGAAGACGGAGAGCATGGCCGCGCAGCCCGCGGTCACGTCCTCGCCGGTGAGGAGGGCGGCGCGCTTGGACTGGTTGGTCCGCTCGCCATGCTCGCGCAGGCCCTTGAGCAGCACGGCGCGCAGGCCGTTCTCATGGGTGCCGCCGTCCGGCGTCGGGATGGTGTTGCAGTAAGAGGAGATGCTGCCGTCGCCATCGGCGATCCAGGCCACCGCCCATTCGGCCGAGCCATGGCCGCCCGGTTTCTGCACGCGCCCAGAGAAGATGTCGCCATGCACGAGGGTCTGGCCCTCGATGTCGGCGGCCAGATAGTCCCGGAGACCGCCGGGGAAACGGAAGGTCATCTTTTCCGGCACGCCGGTGGTGCCGGCGAGCAGTTCGGGATCGCAGGACCAGCGGATTTCCACGCCGCCGAACAGATAGGCCTTGGCGCGCGCCATGCGGAACACGCGGCCGGGCTCGAACTTGGCGCTCGGGCCGAAGATGTCCGGATCGGGATGGAAGCGGATCTTGGTGCCGCGCCGGTTGGTGATGCGGCCCACTTCCTTCAGCTTGCCCTGCGGCGTGCCGCGCGAGAAGGTCTGGCGGTAGAGCGTCTGGTTGCGGGCGACCTCCACCTCGAAGGCGTCGGAGAGCGCGTTCACCACCGAGACGCCGACGCCGTGCAGGCCGCCGGAGGTCTCATAGACCTTGCTGTCGAACTTTCCGCCCGAATGCAGCGTGGTCATGATGACTTCGAGCGCCGACTTGCCGGGGAACTTGGGGTGTTCCTCCACCGGGATGCCGCGCCCGTTGTCGATCACCGTCAGCGAGCCGTCATTGGAGAGCTGCACCTCGATGAAAGTGGCATGGCCCGCCACCGCCTCGTCCATGGAGTTGTCGATCACCTCGGCGAAGAGGTGATGCAGCGCCTTGGCATCGGTGCCGCCGATATACATGCCGGGCCGGCGCCGCACCGGCTCCAGCCCTTCCAGCACCTCGATGTGGGCGGCGGTATAGTCGCTCGCCATCTGCGGCACGACCGTGGTCTTGCGGCCGCGGGAGGGAGGGGGATTGGAGAAGAGGTCGTCGGAATTGGACATGTAGCGATCGGATCTCGCGAGGCGCCCGGCCTTGCGGCGGACGCGGGATGTACACGGTTTGTGCCCTTGTAGCCGAACTTTCTAGCCGAGTCGCCTCGACCCGCGCACATGGCAGCCTTCTGGTGCCGGCGATCGTCCCGTTTCCCTGCGCGCATGCGGAGGAAATGACACGGAGATTGGAAAAGCGCCTATCCCGTCGCTGACCGGCGGGTGGCCCGGCGCGCCTTCTTGGTCTCGTACATGAGGGCGTCGGCCCGGCGCAGAATCTCCTCGGGCGCGCTCTCGCCGGGTTCGGCTTCGATCACGCCGATGCTCGCGCCCTCATAGTCGATGCGCCAGCGGCCGAGTTCGTAATGGCCCTCGATCAGAGCGGTGAGGCGCTGGCGCGTGGCATCGGCCGGCGCGCGGCCGGGCTCGCCCGGCGCGGTGAAGCCCACCATGACGAATTCGTCGCCTCCGAGCCGCCCCAGTACGTCGCCGGCCCGAAGACCCAGCGACAGGCGGCGGCCGACCTCGATCAGGAAGGCATCTCCGGCGTCATGGCCGTGGGCATCGTTGATGGCCTTGAAGCCGTCGAGGTCGATGAAGGCGACGATCAGGTTCTGCCCGCTACGCGCGGCCTGCGCCGTCATGCGCTGGAGTTCGTCGAGGATGAAACGGCGGTTGGGCAGGCCGGTGAGCGCGTCCGTAAACGAATAGGCGGCGAGCTGCGCATTGGCGCGGCGCAGCTCCTGCATCAGCTGGTCCTGCTGGATCTGTTGTGCGATGAGCGCTGAGAACAGGCGCAGCACGTGCTGGCCGTCGGACGAGATCGGCTTGCGATCGCAACTCGCCGCGCACAGCGTCCCATAGAGCGAGCCGCCCTCGAGATAGACGGGTGTGCTCGTGAAGGTCTCGATGCCGAGGACGCGGGCCGCCTCAGAATCACCCCAGCGGGTCGAGACGTTGTCGGCATAGGGGCATTGCTCGGCCAGCGCGCGCTTGCACAGCGTGTCGCCCCAGGGAACCGAGAGCGTCTCCGGCAAGTGCAAGGTGCTGCTGTTGCGGGAAAACAGGACGTTCTGGATGCCCGCTGCGAAATCGATGCGCGTCAGGAAGGTGCTCTCAAGGCCGGTAATCAGTTCCAGAAGCTCCAGCAGCGGCCGCGTCAGCTCCTCCAGTGAGCGCGCCGAGCTCACCGTCTCGGAGAGGCGGGCGAGGACCAGATCCTTGGAAACGTGCTCGTTCATGGGGGTAAGGCCGGCTCCCTGCGGCGTGCCCTCCGTTGCGTCGGATGGGTTCTGTTGCAGTCAATGCAGTCGCCCCTAGCTTGGCAACACTGGTTGCATTCGTAAAGCCGAGATTGCATCGAAAGCTATTCAAGGGGAGACGGCGTGCCGGGAGCGCGGCCCAGTGATGCGCTTCCTGTCTTTTATGCGACATGGGAAGGGTGTAATCACCGTCGCCCGCGTGGCCGCGTCCGACAGGACGCTGATGCGCCGGTCTCAAGTTGGTCCCGCGAGAGGCGGGCAGGAGAGTGTCATGTCGGAAGCGAAAGCACGGATCGCGGTATTGGGCGCCTCGGGCTATACGGGCTCTGAGCTTGTGCGCCTTCTGCTGCGACACCCGCGCGTGGAGCTTGTGGCGCTCACCGCCGACCGGAAGGCGGGCCAGTCCATGGCCGACGTCTTCCCGCAGTTCGCGCCTTTCAAGCTGCCGACGCTCGTGACCATCGACAGCGTGGATTTCACGCAGGTTGACCTCGTCTTCTGCGCCCTCCCGCACGCCACCACCCAGACGGTGATCAAGGACGTGTTCGAGAAGGCGCCGAAGGTGAAGGTGGTGGACCTCTCGGCCGACTTCCGGCTGACCGATCCCGGTGCCTATGAGAAGTGGTACGGCCACATCCATGCCGCCCTCGACCTCCAGAAGGAAGCGGTGTTCGGCCTCGTCGAGCTTTACCGCGACGAGATCAGGAAGGCGCGCCTCGTCGCCAATCCGGGCTGCCACACGACCACCGCCATCCTGCCGATCGTGCCGCTGCTGGAAGCCGGCGCCATCGAGCCGGACCAGATCGTGGTCGACAGCAAGACCGGCATGTCCGGTGCCGGCCGCTCGGCCAAGGAGGCCATGCTGTTCTCGGAAGTCTCCGAGGGCATCCATGCCTATTCCGTGTCCGGCCACCGGCACATGGGCGAGCTGGACCAGGAATATTCCAAGGCCGCCGGCCGCACCGTGCAGCCGGTGTTCGTGCCGCATCTCGCGCCCATGAACCGGGGCATCTACGCCACCATCTATGTGCGCACCACCGGCGGCACCGCCGAGGACCTGCATCGCATCCTCGCCGAATTCTACAAGGACGAGCATTTCGTCCATGTCCTGCCTTTCGGCCAGGTGCCGCAGTCGCGCCATGTGCGCGGTTCTAACTGGGCGCATATCGGTGTCGTGGCCGACCGCGTGGCGGGCCGGGCCACCGTGCTCTGCACCACCGACAATCTGGTGAAGGGCGCCTCCGGACAGGCGATCCAGAACATGAACCTCGTGCTTGGGTTCCCCGAGGCCATGGGCATCGACCAGATCGCCCTCATGCCCTGAGGGGGCACCGCGCGGGCATCAAGCCGCCCGCGCCGCCGTTCGGCAAGCGGAACCTTTGCGGGCACCGCAGGTTATCCGGGTATCTGGTCGAGCAGCTAAGCTTACCTTATGTTGAAAATCGGAAGATGGGACGCTGCGATCTTCCGGACGGCGGATCGCGCCGTCTCATAACAGAGCTTTCGGGACGCAAGCCGAATTCAAGACAAAGACGGCGCGGGCTTCGACCCAAGAGCCGCTTCGCCGGGTCCGTATCCTCAGGAGCGGGCTCACATGCGGCGGTGCGGGGCTCTTCAGCCGTCCCGTTTCGCCGGGAGGAAGACCGTGCCGGCCGCCAGGGCGCCTTGACGCCACCGCCGCGCACAGGTCCCAAGGAGAACCGGGATGAGCTTTCTCATCTGCCTGGGCGCGCTCGCCTTTCTTATGTTCGTCGCCTATCGCGGCTTCAGCGTGATCCTGTTCGCCCCCGTCGCCGCCATGGCGGCCGTGGCGCTGACCGATCCGACCGCCGTGCCCGTGATCTTTTCCGGCCTCTTCATGGACAAGATGGTCGGCTTCATCAAACTCTACTTCCCGGTCTTCCTGCTCGGTACCGTCTTTGGCAAGGTCATCGAGCTCTCCGGCTTCTCCCGCTCCATTGTCTCGGCCATCATCAGGATACTCGGCCCCAGCCAGGCGGTGCTGGCCATCGTCCTCGTGGGCGCGGTGCTGACCTATGGCGGCGTTTCGCTGTTCGTGGTGGTGTTCGCGGTCTATCCGTTCGGGGCCGAGATGTTCCGCCAGATCGGCATCCCCAAGCGCCTTCTGCCGGCGGTGATCGCGCTCGGCGCCTTTTCCTTCACCATGGACACCCTGCCGGGGACGCCGCAGATCCAGAACATCATCCCGACCACCTTCTTCAAGACCACGGCCTATGCGGCGCCGATCCTCGGCTTCGTGGGCACGGCCTTCATGCTGGTGGTGGGCGTCGGCTATCTCGAATTCCGCCGCCGACAGGCCCTGCGGGCGGGGGAGGGTTACGGCACCGGCCACACCAATGAGCCGAAGACGGAAGGCGAGGCAGCGCTGGTCCATCCGCTCATCGCGCTCCTGCCCCTGGTGGTGGTGGGTGTCGCCAATCTTCTGCTCGCCCGCATGATCCCCGTCTGGTTCGGCCCAAACGCGACCGCGGTCCTCGTGGAAGGCCAGCCGGCCCTGACGCTGCCGACCGCGTCTGTCGCGGCCATCTGGGCGGTGATGGGCGCGCTGCTGCTCGGCATCTTCACCGTCTTCCTCTTCGCCTTCCGTCGGGTGGCGGCGCAGTTTGCGGAGGGCTCGAAATCGTCCGTCGCCGGGGCGCTTCTCGCCTCCCTGAACACCGCGACGGAATATGGCTTCGGTGCCGTCATCGCCGCGCTGCCGGGCTTCCTTGTCATCCGCAATGCGCTGTCGGCCATCCCCAATCCTCTGGTCAACGAGGCCATCTCCGTCACGACGCTGGCCGGCATCACCGGCTCGGCCTCGGGCGGCCTGTCCATCGCGCTGGCGGCCATGTCGGAGCAGTTCATCGCGCAGGCCAATGCGGCGGGCATCCCGCTCGACGTGATGCACCGTGTCGCCGCCATGGCCTCGGGCGGCATGGACACGCTGCCGCACAATGGCGCCGTCATCACCTTGCTGGCGGTCTGCGGCCTCACCCACCGCCAGTCCTATGGCGACATCTTCGCCATCACGCTGGTGAAGACCATGGCCGTCTTCTTCGTGATCGGCTTCTATTATCTCACCGGCCTCTACTGAGGCTTCCGCCGCCCGTGTCCCGATGCGGGCGGCCATCACCTCTTCTTCTGGCGGTGATCAGATTTAGCGTTTTCCCCTATGGGGGCTCCGCTTGCTAGGAAGGGAGCAACACCTTCCAGGGAGCGGTCATGAGCGGGACCATCGAGGCCATCGACGCCAATTTCTCCGATATCCGCGAAGCGGTCCGCAAACTGTGCGCGGACTTCCCCGGCGAATACTGGCGCAAGCTCGATCGGGAGAGCGCCTATCCCACCGCCTTCGTCGAGGCGCTGACCCATTCAGGCTTTCTCGCCGCCCTCATCCCCGAAAGCTATGGCGGCGCCGGCCTGCCGCTCTCGGCGGCGGCGGCGATCCTGGAGGAAGTGCAGCGGGCCGGATGCAATGGCGGCGCCTGCCACGCCCAGATGTACATCATGGGCGCCCTGCTGCGGCATGGGACCGGGGCGCAGAAGGAGACCTATCTGCCGAAGATCGCCTCCGGAGAACTGCGCCTTCAGGCTTTCGGCGTCACCGAGCCCACCTCCGGCACCGACACCACGGCGCTGAAGACCTTCGCCGAGAAGCGGGGCGACCATTATGTGGTGAACGGCCAGAAGGTCTGGACCTCCCGCGCCGAGCATTCCGATCTCATGCTGCTGCTCGCCCGCACCACGCCGCGCGATCAGGTGCAGAAGCGCACGGATGGTCTCTCAGTCTTCATCGTGGACATGCGGGAGGCCAAGGGCAATGGCCTCACCATCCGCCCCATCAGGGCGATGATGAACCACTCCACCACCGAGGTCTTCTTCGACAATATGAAGGTTCCGGCGGAGAACCTCGTGGGCGAGGAGGGCAAGGGCTTCCGCTACATCCTCTCCGGCATGAATGCGGAGCGCATCCTCATCGCGGCCGAATGCGTGGGCGATGCCAAATGGTTCATCGACAAGGCCACCGCTTATGCCAAGGAGCGCGTGGTTTTCGGCCGGCCCATCGGCCAGAATCAGGGCGTCCAGTTCCCCATCGCCAAGGCCTATGCGCAGATGCGCGCAGCCGAGCTGATGGTGCATCGCGCGGCGGCGCTCTTCGAAGCAGGGCAGGACTGCGGGCAGGAAGCCAACATGGCCAAGATGCTGGCGGCGGATGCCTCCTGGGCGGCGGCGGAAGCCTGCGTGCAGACCCATGGCGGCTTCGGCTTCGCCGAGGAATATGATGTGGAGCGCAAGTTCCGCGAGACGCGCCTCTATCAGGTGGCGCCCATCTCCACCAATCTTATCCTCTCCTATCTCGCCGAGCATGTGCTCGGCCTGCCGCGCTCCTATTGAGGCCTGCCATGGCGACGCTGGACATCGACCATCTGCGCAGCTGGATCGGCCGCACCGAGACGGTGCGCGACCTGCTGACCGCGCGCGCCTTGCGGGAGTTTCGTGTGACACTAAACCTTGCCGCAGGGGCGCCCGCGCCGGGGGAACCGGCGCTTCTCACCAGCCACTGGTGCCTCGCGCCGCCCGCCGTGCCCATGGACGGGCTCGGGCCGGATGGTCATCCTGCGCGCGGCGGGTTCTTGCCGCCGGTGCCGCTACCACGCCGCATGTGGGCGGGCGGACGCCTCGAATGGCACGACGCACTGCGGGTGGGCGATGAGGTGACGCGCGCCTCGCGCATCGCCGACGTTGTGGTGAAGGAGGGGCGCACCGGCGTCCTGTGCTTCGTCACCGTGGAACACGAAATCACGACGGCGCGTGGTGTTGCAGTGCGGGAGCGGCAGGACATCGTTTATCGCGGCACCGATGCGCCGCCCGGCGGGGCGGGCACCGGGCAGCCGGCGCCGGTGGCGCAATGGCAGGAGAGCGTCGAGACCTCGCCCGTTCTGCTGTTCCGTTATTCCGCCATCACCTTCAACGGTCATCGCATCCATTACGACCGGACCTATTGCATCGAGGAGGAGGGCTATCCCGGCCTCGTGGTGCACGGTCCGCTTCAGGCGACCCTGCTGGCCGAGTTCGCGGGCCGATTGCTGGGTCGCGCGCCCCGCACCTTCGCCTTCCGAAGCGTTCGCCCGATCTTCGATGGTCCGCCCATGACGCTGAATGCGGTGGCGACCGGCGAAGGGCTGGAGCTCTGGGCGGCCGGAGCGGACGGTCAGCCGTGCATGAAGGCGGAGGCGACCTGAGAGGACGCTCCATCGGGAGGGGGCAGGCCCTTCCCGATCCGCCTTCAGGAGACCATGACGGGCGGCAGCGTGCCGATGGTCGGCCGGGCATAGTGGAAGCCCTGGAAGAGCGTGATGCCGAGTTCGCGCAGGGCGGTGCTCTCCTCGCGGGTCTCGACCCCCTCGGCGATGAGGTCGATGTCCAGTGCCCTCGCCAGGCTCACGACGGCGGCAACGATGGCCTGTCGTCGCTTGTCGGCCGAGATGTTGCGCACGAGGCCCATGTCGATCTTGAGGAAATCCGGCTGAAGGCCCGCGAGCCGCAGGAGGCCGGAATAGCCCGAGCCGAAATCGTCGAGCGCCGTGAGCAGGCCGAGGTCGCGGTATTTTTCGACGAGATTCGCCGTGCCTCCCAGATCCCCGAAATGGCCGGTTTCCGTGAATTCGAACATCAGTTGGTTCGGCCGCAGTCCGGCCCGGCTCGCAGCATCGAGGGACGCCCGCATGGCCGCCTTGGGCACCTGCTCGTGGTCGGGCAGGAAGTTCACCGAGAGGCGTGTGCGCTCATCGGGAAAGAGCCGGCCTGCCATTTCGATGGCGCGCTGGCGGCAGGCCTGATCGAAATGGTGTTTTCTTGGCTCTTCCACCTGGGCGAAGATGGACGCGGCGCTCTCGCCATTCTCGCCACGCACCAACGCTTCATAGCCCCAGACATGCTCGCGGCTCACATCGACGATCGGCTGAAAAGCGATGGTAAAGGATGTGGGCTGGCCACCGTGTCCGCCGGTTTCACGGGCGTGTGACGTGGTTTTCGTAAGGTAACGCCGGCCCATCGGGAGACTCGTATCCAGCAACGAGAACGAATTGTCCCACGGGACACCCTCCGAACGCCGCTGAATACCGGAGGCGATACGAGACGTTAGCAGTTCCGATGTCCGAGACAAGGCGATCGTGGCGCCAAATGGTAAAAGAATGTGCCTTGTTCAGTGCGACCCTGCGCCGCCGTCAATATCGAGGACCGTCCCGCTGACATAGCCGCAGGCGGGTGATGCGAGGAAGGCCGTGGTGCGGGCGATCTCCAGCGGCTCGGCGAGTCGGCCGAAGGGCGCGCTGGCGCCCACATCGGCGATGGTGCGGCCCTCCTGTGCTGCCAATGTCTCCATGCGCTCGGTTCGCGTGCCCGAGGGATTGATGCCGAATACGCGCACCCCGAAATCCGGCGCCTTGCCGCCCACCGCATGGGTGAAGGCCATGAGCGCCGCATTGCCGGTGGCGCCGCATACATAGCCATAGCGCGGCTGCCGCCCGGCCTGTCCGATGATGTTGACGATGACGCCGCTGCCCCGCGCTTTCATGGTCCCGAGCGCCAACTGGGTGAGGTGGATATAACCCATCACCTTCAGCGCCCAGGCGGCTTCCCACTGCTCCATGGTCATGTCGAGCAGGCCGCCGCGCGGGATCGCCCCGGCATTGTTGACCAGGATGTCGTAGCCATCTGCTTCCCGGTGCAGCCGCTCCCGCTCCTCGGCGCGCGAAAGGTCTCCGGCCCAGGTGGCGACGGGGCCGAGGCCGGAGAGGTCGGCGGCGGTTGCGGCGAGCTGGCGTTCGTCACGGGCGGCGAGCAGCACGCCGGCGCCTTCCCCCAGGAAGACGCGCGCACAGGCCGCGCCGATGCCCTTTGAACCGCCGGTGATGAGGACGCGACGCCCCTTGAGATCGAGGTCCATGGGTCAGCTCTCCGGGGAAACGGCGGTGGTGAACCAGTCGCAGATCTGGCTGCCGGTGACGAAGGCCACTTCGGGCGAGGCGGCCAGCGCATCCACCATATTGACCAGCTCATGCATGCGATGGGGCACGCTGATGAGATGGGGGTGCAGCCCCAGCGCCAGCACACGCGGTGCACGGGTGCATTCGGCCTCGAACAGCGCCAGCGTGTGCCTGAGCCGTTTCTCCATCTCGCCCGTGGCGTGGCGCTCGATGGCGTAGATGATGCTGTCGTTGATCTCCAGATTGTAGGGCATGGCGACCAGCGGCCCGTGGGCGGTGGTCATCCAGTTCGGCACGTCGTCCACCACCCAGTCGCAGACATAATCGACGCCCTGCGCCTTCAGGAGATCCGGCGTGCGCTCGCTCTCCCGCAGACCCGGCGACAGCCAGCCGCGGGGGCGGGCACCCGTGAAGCCGGCGATCTTGTCGAGTGCGGCGGCGATCATCTCGGCTTCCGCATCGCCGTCCGTGTTCTGGATCGCCTTCTGGTGCAGGCCGTGGCCGATGAACTCCCAGCCGGCCCTGAGCATCGCCTCGGCGGCTTGCGGATAGGCGTCGATGACGCCGGCATTGAAACTGGTGGAGGCGGGCAGGCCACGGGCGCTGAACAGATCGAGGATGCGTGGCAGGCCCGCGCGCATGCCGTAATCCGCCCAGGAGAAGTTGGGCACGTCCGGGATCGAGCCCTGCCCGTGGGGTGGGGTGATGATGGTGCGTGGCATGGCGCGGTCGAACTGCCAGTGCTCCACGTTCACCACCAGATGGACGAGGATGCGCTTGCCGTTTAGCGGCGGCAAAGGCGGCGCGGACGTGGAGAAGCGATAGGGAATGCGCGGGTTGGCCATGACGGTCCTCGCAGGAGAGCCTGAGGCGTTCAGCGGCAGGTGGTGCAGGCGGCCCATTGGGGCATGGCCGGCCGTATGGGGGAGCGGCGCCTTAGTGCGCGCCGCGCATCTCGGACATGATCTGCGCCTTGAACGCCACGAAGGCGGGGCTGAGCAGGTCGTCGATGGTGCGCGGGCGCGGCAGGGTGATGGGGATGTCGCGGGTGATGCGGCCGGGGCGGGCGGTCATGATGCACACACGGTCCGCGAGGAGGATCGCCTCGTCGATGTCGTGGGTCACGAACAGCACCGTGGTCTTGAAGCGCTGCCACACCTCCAGCAGCAGCTGCTGCATGGAGAGGCGGGTCTGGGCATCCAGCGCGCCAAAGGGCTCGTCCATGAGCAGCGCGCGCGGCTGCATCACCAATGCACGGGCGATACCGACGCGCTGGCGCATGCCGCCGGACAATTGCGCCGGCAAAGCGTCGTGGAAGGCATCGAGCCCCACCACCCGCAGGATCTCCTTCGCGCGGGGCTCATAGTCGGCGCGCGGCACGCCCTGAACCTGCGGCCCGAACACCACATTCTGCCAGACGGTGAGCCAGGGCAGCAGCGCTGCCTCCTGGAACACGACGCCCCGGTCGGGGCCGGGCTTCACGACGCTGCGGCCGTCGAAGCTGATGGCCCCCTCGGTCTGGCCCTCGAAGCCGGCGAGCATGTTCAGCAAGGTGGACTTGCCGCAGCCCGAGGGGCCAAGCAGGGCCATGAACTCGCCCTCGGCAAGATGCACGTCCACATTGTCCAGGGCACGGACGCCGTGGGCGCCGCCATACACCTTGGACACGCCGGTCATGGAAACGGTGCCCATGGTGGCCTCACGCGTTGAAGGATTGCAGGCGCCGCCAGCGCAGCACGGTGTGCTCGAGGCGGACGATGAGGACGTCGCTGAGGTAGCCCAGCAGGCCGATGGAGACCATGTCGGCGATCACGATGTCCATGCGGCCAACGTAATAGGCATCCCACAGCACGTAGCCGAGGCCGGATTTCACGGCCACCATTTCGGAGACGATCACCGCCGTCCACGCAATGCCGAGGCCGATGCGCAGGCCGGTGAAGATGGACGGCAGGGCGGCGGGCAGCACCACGCGCCGCATCACGGTGAGCGGGGACGAGCCCATCATCAGCGCGGCGCGGATCCAGTTCTTCTCAACATCCCGCGTGCCGTGGGTGGTGTTGATGACGATCGGATAGAAGGCGCCGATGGTGATGAGGAAGATGGAGCCGAAGTCGCTGATGCCGAAGATGGCGATGGAGATCGGCAGCCAGGCGGTGATCGGCACGGGCCGCAGCCACTGGATCGTCGGGTCCACCACCATGGCGAACAGCTTCCACCAGCCGATGGCGATGCCGAGCGGCACGCCGACCAGAATGGCCAGCGAGAAACCCTTGGCGACGCGGATGGTGGAGAAGGTGACGCTCTCCAGCCACGTGCCGGAATAGGGATTGAGGCCCATGCCCTTGGGTCCGAAGGCCCAGGTGACCCAAGCGTTCCAGACCCGGTCGGGTGTCGGCAGTGCGCCGCCAAACAGCGCGCCGTCCTTGCCCGAGAGCTGCCAGAGGATGACGAGCGCGACAGGAAGGATCAGCGCCAGCACGAGGGCGCCAGCCCGCGGGATCGGCAGGCGCCAAGGTCGGCGGCCGGCGCGCGCGCCGGTGGTGAGGGTGGTCATGTCGCGGCTCCGCAACGTCTCGCCTCGCGCATCGTCAGGATCGAGGCATCCATGATATCGGCGCGGGCACCCCGGGGGAGAGGGGAGAGGAGTGCCCGCGCTCCGGAAGGTCCCTGCGGGGCAGAGACCTCCGAACGGAAGGGGGATCGGTTCAGGACTTCAGCGCCTTGTCGAGATAGGTGCTGTTCCAGGCGCCATCGATCTGGCCGGTCACGTCCTTCGGGATGACGCCCAGATCGTTGAAGGCCTTGGCCTGACGCTTCAACTGGTCCGGCGTCACCACCGGGCCGAGCTTGATGATCTCGGCGATGCGCTTTGAGATATCCGCATCGAGGCCGGTGAGGGTCTGGATGGCGGTGGCGAAGGCGGCGGGAGATGCTTCCAGGGCCTTCATCTCCTTCACATAAGCGGAGACGAAGGCCTGAACGGCGGCGTCCTTGCCGGCGATGTTGGTCTTGTTGGCCACCAGCATGCCCAGTTCGGCGCCGGCCGCCTTGGAGGTGCTGTAATCGAGGTTCTTGGCGAAATAGCCGTAGCCCTTCATCACCGGGATGGACTCAAAGGGCTCCCATGTGACGATGGCATCCACCTCACCCTTCTCCAGCGCCTGGTCGAAATTGGCGCCGCCGCCCTGGATGTTGATGGCCTGGAAAGAATTGTAGGGCACGCCCTTCTCGATGAGCGTCGCCGCGAACTGGAACCATACGGCCGAGCCGGGCGCGATGGCGATCTTCTTGCCCTTGATGTTGTCCCAGCTCTCGAACTTGGTGCCGGTGCGGGCGATCACATATTTGGGCGAGGAGCCCACCCCCATGATGCCGACGAGGGCTGTGGAGCCGTTGGCGAGAGAAATCGGAATATCGGCCGGGCCGACGGTCGCAATGTCGAGCGAACCGGCCTGAAGTGCGGTGCGCGCATCCGCATAGCGCGCGAATTCCACGAGCTTCAGCTCCACGCCCTGCGCCTTGAGCTTGTCCGCAATCAGGATGATGGGTGCGAGATGGGCGACCTTGGCGTAGCCCACCGTCAGCGTGACAGGGGCGGCGCCCTGCGCGAGGGCGCCGGAGACGGGAAGGAGAGCCGAGGCACCAAGCCCCGAAAGTCCGGCGAGAAACGTCCTGCGATGCATGTCCTGGTCCTCTGGATTTTTGATTGGGGGACGCAACGAACGGAACGGCGTGGGAAAGGCCGGCGCTTAGGCGCCGGTAAAGCGGGGCGGTCTCTTCTCCTTGAAGGCAGCCTGACCCTCGCGATAGTCGGCGCTTGCAAAGCAGGCAGCGACGCGCGCGGCGACCCCGTCGAGGTCTCGCTCAGCTTCTAGGCGGGCGAGTTCCACCAGCGCGCGCTTGGCCGCCACAAGCGTCAGCGGCGCATTGGCGGCGATCTGGCCGAGATAGGCCGCGCTTTCGGTCTCGAAGGCCTCTGCCGCCCAGGCCCGCGCCACGACGCCGAGGCGTTCGGCCTCGGCGGCATCGAGGATGCGGGCGGAGAAGAGGATGTCGGCCGTGGCGTCCGGCCCCAGCTTGCGGCTGATGAGCTTGACGCCTTCATAGCCATAGCCGAGCCCGAGCCGCGCCGCTGGCACGCGGAAGCGGGCGTCCGCACGGGCGAGCCGGATGTCGCAGGCGAGCGCGAGGCCGAAGCCGCCGCCGAAGCAGATGCCCTTGATGAGGGCCACGGTCGGCTTCTCCGCCCCGGCGAGGGCCGCCATTCCGGCTGCAACCGCATGATCATAGGCGGCGACCGCCTCCGGATCGGAACGGCGTTCGCCGAACTGGGAGATGTCGGCCCCGGCGCAGAAGGCTTTCTCGCCGGCGCCGGTGAGCACGATGGCGCGGATGGCGGGATCGGCGGATGCGCGGGCGATGAGGCCGGGCAGGGCCGACCACATCTCGAAGGTCATCGCATTCATCTTCGCGTCCTGCGCGATGGTGATGCGGGCGAGACCTTCTTGCGCCTCATAGGTCAGTGTGGCGCTCACAGGATGCCCTCCGCCCGGAGCGCCGCGATGCGGCCCGCATCGAGGCCGATCTCGGCGAGGATGGCCTCGCCGTCCGCGCCCTTGTCCGAGAGCGGGGCGACCACGGCCGGCGGGGTGCGCGACAGGCCGATGGGCTGGCCGACCAGCGTCACTTCGCCAAGGCGCGGATGCGTCACGCTCCGGGCGAGGCCGAGATGTTTCACCTGCGGGTCCTCGAACACCTCGTCCATGCGATAGATCGGGCCGGCGGGCACACCCACTTCCTCCAGCCGCTGCAGCCAGTTGGCGGAGGTGTCGGCGGCGAAGATCGGGGTGAGGAGCGCCCACACCTGCGCCCGATGGGCGAGGCGCTGGGGCTGGGTGGCATAATCGGGATGCTCGGCGAGATCGCTGCGCTGGATGGCGCGGCAGAGGTCGCGCCACTGGCCATCGCCCCCCACTGCCAGATTGATGAAGCCGTCTGCCGTGGCTATGACGCCCATGGGGGTGGAATAGGGATGGTCGTTGCCGGACTGCTCCGGCACCACGCCATCCACCAGATAGCGGGCGGCCTGGAAATCGCACAAAGCGATCTGCGCCTGAAGCAGGGAAGTCTGCACCCACTGGCCTTCGCCCGAGACGTCGCGTTCGCGCAGGGCTACCAGAATGCCGGTGGCGGCATACAGGCCGGCAGTGGAATCGGCCACCGCCGCGCCCGCCCGCACCGGTCCTTGCCCCGGCAGGCCGGTGACCCACATGAGGCCGCCCATGCCCTGCGCGATCTGGTCGAAGCCGGCGCGGCGGGCATAGGGCCCGTCCTGTCCGAAGCCGGAGATGGAGGCGAGGATGATGCGGGGGTTGCGGGCCTTCAGCGCCGGATAATCGATGCCGAGCCGCGCCTTCACGTCGGGCCGATAATTCTCCACCACCACATCGGCGCTCTCCACCAGCTTCAGGAACAGCTCCAGCCCCTCCTTGCGCTTCAGATTGAGGGAGAGAGAACGTTTGTTGCGGTGAAGATTGAGCATGTCATAGCCGTCGCGGGCCCCCGACATGCTCTCATTGGGATCGACGCCATCGGGCGCCTCGATCTTGATCACGTCCGCGCCGAAGTCCGCGAAGATGCGGCAGCAGGTCGGCCCGGCCCGCACCCGCGTCAGGTCGAGGATGCGCAGGTTGGCGAGGGCCGTGGAGGCGGCCGGACGGTCGGCCGCGGGGGCCTGTGCGGTGGCGCTCACGCGTGGGGCTCCTTCCGGGACGGATGTTTGTATTCTGGCGGCCGTGGGATGTCGGCCATGAGATGGCGCACGCCGGCGATGAGGGCGCGGTCACTGCCGCGGGGCCCCACCAGTTGCGCCGCCACGGGCATGCCGTTGGCATCAAGGCCGATGGGAAAGGTCACGACCGGGAGGCCGAGGCCGTTGGCGAAGCGGGTGAAGGCGGAGAGGCGATAGAGCGTGCGGCCGGAGAAGCCGGGCGCCTGCGGATCGCAAGCGGCGATGGTGGGCGTCGCGCAGGGCATGGCCGGCAGCAGGAGGGCGTCGCAGTCAGCGAAGATATCCGCCGCCATGGCCTCCGCCGCGCGTAACTGGTCGCGGCAGGCGGCGAGATGCGCGTCCGGCAGGGCGCGGCCTTTGGCGAGGCGCTTGGCAAAAAGCGGATCGGCTTCCGCCTCGGGCAGGTGCGCCAGCGAGCGGGCGCTTTCTCCGATCAGCAGATCGAGCACGGGACCGTCCGTCGCAGCGATGAGCGGCGCGAGGGCAACCTCCGTCGTGGTGGACGACGTCTGCGCTTGATCGGCAGCGGTGCGGAATGCGGTCGCCACATCCGCGTCGCAGGTATCCAGCAGATCGGTCGCGAGCCCAATCCGCTGCGGGCGAGCGGCGATGACGGGTGCGAAAACGGCGGCGGCACTGTCCAGCCAGTCCGCATCGATGCCGAGGAAGCCCAGCGTGTCGAGAGTCGGCGCGAGGGTGAGCACCCCGTCCAGCGGAATGAGCCCGGCGGTGGCCTTCCAGGACAGCACGCCGCAGCAGTGGGCGGGGATGCGCAATGAGCCCGCCGTGTCCGATCCCAGCGCCAGCGGAACCGCACCCAGCGCAACGGCCACCGCCGAGCCGGATGACGAGCCGCCGCAGATGCGGTCAGTGTTCCACGGGTTGAGCGGGCGCCCCTGCCAGCGGTTGTCGCCGGACGGATCGAAGGCCAGCGGCGTCATCTGCGCCAGCGCCACGGCGCGTCCGCCTGCGGCTTCCAGCAGACCGATCACGGGCGCGGAAGCGGCGCGGGGCGAGCCCTGCGGATGGGCGAGGCCATAGGTGGGGGCGTGGCCGGCCACATCCGCCATGTCCTTCACCGCGAAGGGAAAGCGGCCGCCCGGTGCGGGGGGCAGAAGAGCGACGAAAGCATTGGAGGGGGTGGCTGCTGCGCAGCGGGCGCAGGCGGAGGCGACGGCGTCGCCTTCGGTCGTCCCCTTCTCCCGCGGTGCACCTAAAGCAGTCATGCCTGTTTCTCCAGCACAGGCAGGGTAAGCGCAGGTATGTGCTTCGCGGAATTAGAAAAGAAAGCATTCAGATTTCGCGAAATGCGCAGGCGCTAGCTCGTCAACAACTCGTCCAGAAGACGGCGCGTGGCGCTCGGCAATTCCTCGTTTTCCCTCAGGCAGATGGCGATCTCGCGCGCCGCCCAGGTCTCTTCCAGCCGGACGAGGGTGAGGCCCAGCGCCGTGGCGAGCGGGCGCAGCGCCGCCTCGGGCAGGATGCCGATGCCTAGGCCGTGGTGCACCATCTGGCACATCACTTCGAAGCTGCGCACCTGCACCCGCACCTTGAGGAACCGCCCCAACTCCCGCGCCCGCTCCATCACCAGCCGGTTGACGGCGGTGCCGGCTTCTAGCGCCACGAAATCCTCGTCGAGCAGGTCCGCGAAGGAGACGGCCGCCCGATCCGCCAGCGGATGATCGCTGCGCACCACCACGGACAGGCGGTCGGTGGAATAGGGAAGAAGCGTCAGCCCCTCCACCGCCTGTCCGCGCACGATGACGCCGAGGTCCGCCTGCTTGCGGGTCACGGCGGCGATGGTGTCGGCCGTGGGCTGTTCTTCCAGGTCGATGCGGATGTCGGGATGGCGCTTGGCGAAGTCCGCAAGGTCGGTGGCGAGGCGCTCCACCAGCGCGGAACTGGAGGCCGAAACCCGCACCCGTCCGCGTGCACCGGAGCGGTGGTCGGCGAGACCCGCCACATAGCGATCCGCCAGCATGAGCACGGACTGGGCATAGGAGAGGGCGGTCTGCCCGGCCATGGTGGGCTCGACCCCATGGGGCAGGCGGCGCACCAGAGGCATGCCCGCCTCCTCTTCCAGCAGGCGCAGGCGGCGGCTGGCGGCGGAGAGCGCCAGATTCATCCGTTCCGCCGCCTTGGAGAGGCTGCGGGTCTCGCAGACGGCGACGAACAGGCGGAGCGATTGCAGATCGTGATGCAGCATGGCGCGCATCTTGGCGTGCCGGTTGGTGCGGCGCGAGGGGAAAGCGCGCGGCCGAACTCACGCGGCCTTGGGGATCTCCAGATCGGCCCAGATCTCCGAGAAATGCGCGTTGAAGACGGGATCGGCCCGCAGCGCCACCGGATCGCGTTCGCCTTTCGGCAGGCGGATCTCGTGCAGCGCCTTCACGGTGGCGGGGCGCAGCGACAGCACCAGCACCCGGTCGGCCATGGCGATGGCTTCGCCGATATCGTGGGTCACGAGAATGGCGCTCTTGCGCTGCTCGGCAATGATGCGCGCCACATCCGCCTGAAGCAGCAGGCGGGTCTGGAAATCGAGCGCGGAAAAGGGCTCGTCCAGGAGGATGACGGTCGGATCGAAGGCCAGCGTGCGCATGATGGCGACGCGCTGGCGCATTCCGCCGGAGAGGGTGGCGGGCTTCGTCTTCTCGAAGCCGGCGAGGCCATAAGCGGTGATAAGCTTCTGGGCGATGGCGCGGGCCTCGGTCTTCGGCGTGCCGCGCACCTCAAGGCCCAGCACCACATTGTCCATTACCGAACGCCAGGGCAGCAGCAGGTCCTTCTGCAGCATGTAGCCCACATGGCCGGTGGCATCGTCCACCCGAACGCCGTCCACCTCGATGAGGCCGCGCGTCGGCTTCAGGAGGCCGGAGATGGCGTTGAACAAGGTGGACTTGCCGCAGCCGGAGGGACCGACGATGGCCAGCGTCTCGCCTTCATAAAGCTCGAAATCCACCCTGCGGATGGCTTCCACCGGGCCGTTGGCGCCGGGAAAGACGACGCTCACATCCTCGGCGCGCAGGACGACCCGGCGCCCGCCTGATCCTTCGCTCATTGGTCGATCTCCCCGCAGAAGCCGAGCAGCATGTCGTTGAACACGCCGGGCGTCACCGCGCTGAACGCGTGCGCGCCCCAGTCCACCTCGGCGATGCGCGCGTCCGGAATGCCTTCCGCCAGCAGCGCCGAGAGATAGGAGGGCACGAGCGCATCGTCCTTCGCCGCGGCGAGCAGGGTGGGCACGCGGATGTCCGCGAGGCGCTCGCGCCCGTCGAAGGCGAGGAAGGTCTCGATGCGGCTCAGCATGGTCTGCGTCCCGGGGAAGTGCGCCACCATGTGTGCCTCTTCCTCCTCCAGTGCGGCGATGTTCTCGGCGATCCAGCGGGGTGGATAGAGGAAGAGCGGCTGCGCGCGCACATAGGCTTCCGGGCCGGAGGCGAGGAGGATGCGCTTGCGCACCTCGAAGCAGCGCCGCAGGAAGCCATCCGCCCGCGCCCAGCCGTTGACGATGGTCAGGCTGCGCACCCGCTCGGGCGCGGCCAGCGCCAGTTCCATGCCGATGATGCCGCCGATGGCGTGGCCCGCCACATGGGCATCGTCCACGCCCGCCGCATCGAGCACGTGGACCATGTCCCGCGCCATTTCCGTGATGCTGCGCGGGCCGATGTCCCGCCCGCTGCGCCCGGTGCCGGCGTGATCATAGAGGATCACCCTATGCCGGGCGGCAAGCGCCTCGATCTGCGGGCGCCAGAAGCCGGCGCCCCCGCCCATGCCGGCGGAGAGCAGGATGGGCGTCCCCGCGCCATGGATTTCATAATAGAGGTCGGCGTCGCCGCCGTGCGCATAGGGCATGGAACGTCTTCGCTTTGAACGGGATTTTGGGATGGTCAGGCGCGCAGGCGCCGTTCGATCAGGTCGATGACGCCGTACATTGCCAGCGCGACACCCATGAGTGCGGCGATGCCCACCCACACGGCGTTGAGGTCATAGAGCACCCCGGCATAGTAGATCATGTAGCCGAGGCCCTCCTTGGAGGCGATGTATTCGCCCACCACGGCGCCGATGAGCGCGAAGCCGACGTTGAGCCGGAAAGCCGAGACGATCCACGGCATGGCGCCGGGCACGATCACCGTCCGCCAGGTGCGCAGGCGGCTGGCGCCCAGCGAGCGCATGAGCTTCACGAGGTCCGCGTCCACCTCTTTCGCGCCCTGCTGGGCGGTGATGAGGGCGACGATGAAGGTGATGATGGCGGCAATGGCGATCTTGGAGCCGAGGCCGATGCCGAACCACACGATGATGAGCGGGGCCAGCGCGATCTTCGGCAGGCCGTTGAGCGCGATCATGTAGGGCCGCAGCACCGCCGCGCCCGTGGGGAACAGCCAGAGCGTGAGCCCGGCGGCACTGCCGAGCACCGTGCCGATGGCAAAGCCGGCGATGGCCTCCCAGGCGGTCAGCGCTGCGTCACGGGCAAGTTCCCCGGAAAGGATGAGCTGCCAGCCCTTGGCGATGACGCCGCTCGGGCGGCCATAGAGGAAGACCGGCAGCCAGCCGAGGGCGACGCCCGCCTCCCACAGCGCCAGCAGGGCGAGGAGGAGGGCGATCTGGTAGAGCGCGACGCGGGAGGGGGAGGGCATGGCCACCCGCCATCCGCCGCGGTGAGGCAGGGTCCGGGCAGGGGCCATCGCCATGGCTCAGGCCCGCTTGTGGGCGATGGTGGCGATCTCCACCAGCGCGCCGGGTTTCACGAGGCCCACCTGCACGCAATAGCGGGCGGGCTTCTCGCCGGGGAAGTATTCGGCATAAACGGCGTTGATGGCGCCGTAATTCGCCCAGTCGGTCAGGAAGATGTGGTTGAAGGTCACGTCCGTCATGCCGGAGCCGGCGGCTTCCAGCACGCCCTTGATGATCTCCAGTACATGCCGGGTCTGGGCCGCGGCGTCGCCCAGATGGACGACGTTGTTGTCCTTGTCGAAGGGCAGGGTGCCGGAGACATAGATCACGTTGTCCGCCTGCATGCCGGGCGAATAGGGCGCCAGCGGCACGCCGGAGCCGGGGGGAATGATGGCGCGGGAGGTCATGGCCGGTCAGTCTTCCTTGGGAGGGATCTGCGCG
The DNA here is from genome assembly GCF_004364705.1 of Azorhizobium sp. AG788. Lineage (NCBI taxonomy): Bacteria > Pseudomonadati > Pseudomonadota > Alphaproteobacteria > Hyphomicrobiales > Xanthobacteraceae > Azorhizobium > Azorhizobium sp. AG788. Next base: position 582,299 of record NZ_SOBM01000002.1, on the reverse strand, counting down.
AAGGCGCGGCGGAAATCGGCGACGGTGGAAACCCAGCCGAAGAAGGTCTCCACATTGTAGATGGCGGCCTTCTGCACGTATTCGGGACCGGCCTGATGGGTCGCGTCCTCCAGCAGGATGCCGAAATATTCGAGGTGGAAGCCGTCGCGCAGGGTGGATTCCACGCAGACATTGGTGGCGATGCCGCAGAAGACGAGATTGCGGATGCCGCGCGCCCGCAGGATGCTGTCGAACTGCGAGTTGAAGAAGCCGGAATAACGCGGCTTCGGCACCACGATGTCGCCGGGCTGAGGCTGAAGCTGGTCCACCAGCGCATAGTCCCAGCCGCCCTTTGCCAGCAGCTTGCCCTGCAGTTCGGGCTCCTTGCGCATGGTCTTCAGCGCGTTGGACTTGTGCCAGTTGGGCGAGCCGGGGCCGCCGGCCTCCACATAATCCTTGTCCCAACCGTTCTGGAAATAGATCACCGTCACGCCGGCCGCGCGGGCCGCCTCCACCGTCTCGGCGATGGCCGAAATGGCGGCCTTGGCGCCGGAAATGTCGAAGCCGGCGATATCGAGATAGCCGCCGGGCGAGGCGTAGGCATTCTGCATGTCCACGACCACGACGGCGGTTTCCTCCACCGCCACGGACAGGGGTTCGGGCCGGGCCGGCAGCACGACGGTGCGGCGGGCCGGGGGATAGCTGGTCGAAAGGGTCATCCGGCCACTCCGAAGTCCTTCGCCGCCTTCAGAGCGAAGGAATTGTCCACCATCTGGGCATAGGGCAGGGCCTCCTTGATGGAGCCGCCGCCGAGTTCGAGCTGCATGTCGCGCTCCCACTCCTCCTGTGAGATGGTGGGGTTCTGGGGAATGGCGGTGCGCGAGCCGAAGAAATTCTTCGTCGCGTTGGCGATCACCGAGGGCGCGACCTTCGGGAAATACTTCTCCGCCACCTGCGTGAAGACCGCATTGTCCTGGTGCATCAGCTTCTGCGCCTCGGCCAGCGCATTGCAGAAGCCCTGCACGGTCGCCGGGTTCTTGGCGATGAACTCCTCGCTCGCCATGGCGGAGGTGAAGCAGAGCGGGCCGATGATGTCGCCGAACGAGAGCACCGGCTTGAGTCCGAACTGTTCGGCACCGATGGAGATGTCCCATTCGAAGGCGGTGGCGACGTCCGCCCGCCCGTCCTTCACGGCGGCGGCCTGTGCGCCCGGCGGCAGTTCGAGGAAGGTGACGCCCGCTTCCTTCGGGTCGAACTTGCCCACCGCCTTCATGGCGTAGGTGGGCACCTGGATGGTGGAAGAGGGGAATTTCAGGGTGGCGATGGTCTTGCCCTTGAGATCCTCGATGGACTTGATCGCGCTGTCGGGCCGCGCCATGGCCCACATGGAGACGCCGCCGACGATCTTGGCTATGTTCTTGATCTTGCCGCCCTCGCGCACCGCATTCACCGACATGCCGGGGCTGGTGACGCCGAACTGCGCGCGGCCGGAGAGCACCATGGGCGTCGGCAAGGCGATGCCGCCAGCGGTGGAGACATCCGCCTCCAGCCCGTGCTTGGCGAACAGGCCCTTGTCCGCCGCCACATACAGCGTCGCATACATGCCGAGGCGCAGGGCCTCCGACACCACCACGGGGGTGCCGGCCGCGCGGGCGATGCCCGGCAGGCCGAATGTGCCCGCCGCCGCGCTGGCGAGCGAGAATTTCAGGAGCGAACGCCGGTCCATCACCATGGGAAGGCCTCTTGGAAGGAAGGCGGCGGCGCGTGTTCCGCGCCGTCCATGCTGGCGGCGTGAGGGCCGCTGCACATTCATTGTTCACGGTGAAAATGGTGGCATCCGCCCAGCTTATTAACAAGCCGGGAAAAATCGATATATTCATAAGCTATGTCGATAAATATGAACCTGCGGCAGTTGCGGGCCTTCGTGGCGGTGGCCCAGACCGGCAGCTTCAGCCGCGCCGCGCGCCTCCTCGGCCTCTCCCAGTCCGCCCTGAGCCAGGCGGTGCAGCAGCTGGAGGCGGACCTCGGCGTGCGCCTTCTGGACCGCACCACCCGCAGCGTGCAGTTGAGCGCCATCGGGCGCGAATTCCTGCCGGGTGTGCAGCGCGTGCTGGCGGACCTTGATCACCAGTTGCAGGATCTCCGAGACCTCAAGGAGCATCGGCGCGGCCATGTGACTGTAACGTGTGTGCCTTCGGTCGCCCTGCGCCTGCTGCCACAGGTGCTGGCGCAGTTTCAGGAGGCCCATCCCATGGTGAGCGTCGCCGTGCGCGAGGCGCCGCGCCACCAGATCATCACCGCTCTGCGCAGCGGGGATGCGGAACTGGGCGTCGCCAATGTGCCGGGCGATGATCCCGATCTCGACAGCACCTTCCTCCTCACCGACAGCTTCGCCCTCGTGATGCGGCGGGACCATCCACTGGCCGCCCATGAGAGCGTGACATGGGAGGAGGCCGGGCAGGCGGGCCTCATCGCCATGGCGCCGGGCACGGGCATCCGGCTGGAAATGGAGCGCGGCCTGCCCGCGCCCGCCGCGCCTCACCACGAGGCGGAGCATCCGGCGACGTTGCTGGCCATGGTGGAGGCAGGCGTCGGGGTGGCGCCGCTGCCGGGCCTGGCCTGGCCGCGTCCGGATCATGCGGTGCTGGCCTTCCGTCCGCTGGTGGAGCCGCGCGTGGAGCGGCAGCTGTTCCTCATCAAGCGGGCGGGCCGCGATCTCACGCCCGCCGGCCGTGCGTTGCACCGGGCGATTCTCGCCGGTGTGGCGAAGGAGGATTTTTCAGGTGCCGCCGTTCCGCGTGGCGGACGACGCCCGCGTGGACAGTGACGCAAGGGACGGTCTAATCATCGGGAAAGGGACCATCAGCGGGGATCAGTGATGACGCGGCCGGACATCCTTGTGGTCAATCCCAACTCCAATGCGGTGGTGACCGCCGGCTTCGATGCTGCGCTGGCGCCGCTGCGCTTCTCGGACGGCCCCGCGATCCGCTGTGTCACGCTGGACGACGGCCCCTATGGGGTGGAGACGCAGGCGGATGTGGAATCCGTCTCCTTGCCCCTGCGCCGGCTCGTGGAGCGCGAGCAGGGCGCGGGCGCCTTCGTCATCGCCTGCTACAGCGATCCGGGCCTGCATGTGTGCCGCGAGGGTACGAAAGCGCCGGTGTTCGGCATCTGCGAGGCGGGCCTGCTCACGGCGCTGGCGCGGGGCGACCGCTTCGGCGTCATCGCCATCGGCGAGGGCACCATGGCGCGGCATCAGCGCTATGTGCGCCAGATGGGCCTCTATGAGCGCTTCGCCGGGGAGCGTCCGCTCAACATGAGCGTCGCGGAGAGCGCGGCGGGGGAAAACACGCTCGCCCGCATGATCGAGGTGGGGCGCGACCTCATGCGGCTCGACCGCTGCGATGTCATCGTCATGGGCTGCGCTGGCATGTCCCGCCACCGCCGGCCGCTGGAGGAGGCGCTGGGTGTGCCGGTCGTCGATCCGGTGCTCGCCGCAGTCACCATGGCCATCGGGGCGGTACAGGCGGCGCGGGCCTGAAGGGCCTCAGGCGCCGTCCTTGCCGGTGCGCGCCTTGAACGTCTCATAGGTCTCGCGCTCCATGCTGAAGCGGTCGTTCAGATGGGCATAGAGCGTCCCGCCGAGGCGGGCGATGGGCTGGTAGACCTCGTAATTGGTCCGCAGCGTGCCGGCATCCAGAATGCCGGGGCGGGTGTGGAGCGCCAGCACTTCCCCAAGCACGAGATCGCGGCGCGGACCGAAGTTCAGCGTCGTCACCTGCCGGCACTCCATGGCGACCGGTGCGTCCCGAAGGCGCGGCACCGGGCCGTGCGTGCCCGGCACGAGCGCGAGGCCAAGGGCCTCGGGCTCGCCTTCCGCGCCGGGAAAATCCATGGCGGTGTCGTTCATCGCCTTGGCGGTGGCCTCGTCCGGCAGATGCACCACGAAGGCGCGGGTCTCGCGGATATTGACCAAAGTGTCCTTCGGGCTGCCGTCGCTGCGGGTGTCGATGCCGAGAACCAGAAGCGGCGGCTCCTGCGCGAACACGTTGAAGAAGGAGAAGGGCGCCGCATTCACGACGCCCGCCGTGGAGCGGGTGGTGACCCAGGCGATGGGACGCGGCACCACGAGGCCGGTCAGCAGCTTGTAGCGCAGGTCCGGCGCTGTGGCGCCGAAATCAAAGCTCAGCCCTTCGGCCGCGTCCGTATCGCTCATGGGATCAGGCCTCCGGCGGCAGGATCACGCCCGTCTGGGTGTTGATGCGGCCATAGTGTTCGATGCGGCGGTGGCGGGCGAAATCGAACACCGTCTCCTTGCCGAAAACGGTGGCATCGAGATCGCAGGCGGCGATCACCAGTTCATCGTCCTCGGTCTTCGATTCCGCTACGATCTCGCCATCCGGATTCACGATGACGGTGCCGCCCATCAGGTGATGGCCGTCCTCGGAACCGGCCTTGGCGACGGCGATGACCCAGGTGGAATTCTGGTAGGCGCCGGCCTGCACGGAGAGCTTGTGGTGGAACATGCGCTGGGCATGGGCCTCGGCGCCCTTCTGGCCGTTCACCGACGGGGTGTTGAAGCCCAGTAGGATCATCTCCACGCCCTGAAGGCCCATCTCGCGATAGGTCTCCGGCCAGCGGCGATCGTTGCAGATGGCCATGCCGAAGATGCCGCCCATGGTGCGCCACACGTTGAAGCCGAGATCGCCCGGCTCGAAATAGCGCTTCTCCAGATGCTGGTGGCTGCGGTCGTGGTCGTATTCCGCATGGCCCGGCAGGTGGATCTTGCGATACTTGCCGACAATGTTGCCCTTGTCGTCCACGAGGATGGACGTGTTGAAGTGGTGGCCGTCCGGGGTCAGCTCCGCATAGCCGAAGCTCATGGCCATGCCATATTCGCGCGCGGCGTCGAACAGCGGCTGGGTGGCCTCGTTGGGCATCGCGCTCTCGAACCACACGTCCGCCTCGGCGCGGTTCTCGTGGTACCAGCGCGGGAAGAAGGTGGTGAGCGCGAGCTCGGGATAGACGATGAGGTTGCAGCCGGCGGCTTTCGCCTGGGCCATCAGGGCGAGCATGCGGCCGACCACGGCCTCCCGGCTCTCCGCCTTCTGGATGGCGCCCAACTGGGCCGCCGCGACCTTGATTTCACGCATCTTCCTAGACTCCTGGGGGCTGGCGCTCCGCCGCGCCGGGCCGTTTCGCTTGAGAGGGGATCAGGTTCCGAGCCGGTGTTCGAGCCGGCTCATGAGGCGCACCACGGGCCACAGCAGGGCGAGGTAGATGAGCGCGGCCAGCATGATGGGAGAGGAATTGAAGGTGAGCGAGCGGGCCATGTCCGCCGAATAGAGCATCTCCGGCAGGGCCACGACGCTGGCCAGCGAGGTGAGCTTCACCACCTCCACCGTGTTGGACACGAGGTCCGGTAGCACGTTGCGCACCGCCTGCGGGATGATGACGTAGAACATGGCCTGCGAGGCGCTGAGGCCGGTGCAGCGCGCCGCTTCCCACTGTCCGTGAGACACGCTGTCGAGGCCGGCGCGATACACCTCGCCATAATAGGCCGAGGTGTTGAGGAACAGCGCCAGTGTCACGCAGGCGAAGGGCGAGAGGCGGATGCCCGCGAAGGGCAGTCCGGCCGAGATGGCGATCAGCAGCACCAGCGGCGGCAGGGCGCGCAGCACGTCGATGAAGCCGGCCAGCAGGCCTCTCGCGAGGTGGGAGCGCGCCCGGCTGCCGAGCGCCACGATGAGGCCGCCGACGAGCCCGAGCGGGATCACCGCGCAGCACACCATCAGCGTCATGCCGAGGCCCTGGAGTACCAGGGGGGCAGCCTGCCGCATGATGTCCAGATTGAAGAACTGGAGGAGGATCGCGTCCATCAGGCCCGCCTCCAGGCAAAGCGCGTCTCGATATAGCGCCCGGCGATGACCACCGGCACGAAGAGGATGAGATAGGCGACCGCGCCCATCATCAACGGCGTGGCGCTGCCGGAGAAGCTCTGGGCGGTGGTGGCCTGATTGAGGATTTCCGGCACGCCGATCACGGTGCCGAGCGCCGTGTTCTTGGTGATGGCGATGGTGCGGTTTGTGAGCGGCGGCACGGTGAGGCGGATGGCCTGCGGCAGCACGATATAGCGCAGCGTCTGGAATTCGGTGAGGCCGGTGCAGCGCCCCGCTTCCCACTGGCCCTTGCGCACCGAGACGATGCCCGCCCAGAACACCTCTTCCGCGAAGGCCGCCAGAACGAGGGAGAGCACCAGCCACAGCACGGCGAAGCTCGGCAGGGTGAGGCCGACGTTCGGCAGGCCGAAATAGACGAGAAGGACGAGCACCAGCGGCGGCAAAGCGCGCAGGATGTCGACCATCACGATGATGGCGGCATTGACCGCCTTGAGGCGGAAGCTGCGCACCACCGCCAGCGCCAGCCCGAGGGCGATGCCGGTGACGATGACGCAGGCGGCCACCTCGATCGTCACCAGCATGCCCTTGCCGATAGCGGGCAGATAGCGCGCGATGATGACCGGGTTGAAGAAGGTTTCGAGAAAAAGCGCGCCACTCGTCATGGCGGCCTCAGCGGGTGATTTCAGTGAGGAAGGCGCGCACGCGCGGATGGGCGTCGGGGCCGAAGAGGCGGGCCGGCGGCCCCTCCTCGACCACTTGGCCGGCTTCCATGAAGACCACGCGGTCGGCATCGTCGCGGGCAAAGCGCATTTCGTGGCTGACCACCACCATGGTCATTCCGGCGTTCTTGAGATCACGCATGACGGCGAGCACGCTTCCCGCCAATTCGGGATCAAGCGCTGAGGTGGGTTCGTCGAAGAGCATCACACGCGGTTCGAGCGCGATGGCGCGGGCGATGGCCACGCGCTGCTGCTGGCCGCCGGAAAGCTGGCTCGGATAATAGCGGGCGCGTTCCGCAAGGCCGACGCGCTCCAGTGCCGCCATGCCGATGGCCTCCGCCTCGGCGGCGGACTTGCCCAGCACCTTGCGCAGCGCGAGCGTGACGTTCCCGAGCGCGCTCATGTGCGGGTAGAGGTTGAACGACTGGAACACCATGCCGACACGGCGGCGCATGGCGTTGATGTCCGTCTTGGGGTGAAGCAGGTCGACGCCGTCGACGAAGATGGAGCCGTCGGTCGGCTCCTCCAGCCGGTTCATGCAACGCAGGAACGTGCTCTTGCCGGAACCCGACGGGCCGATGATGAACACCAGTTCCTGCTGGGCGACCTTGAGGTCGATACCCTTCAGCACTTCCACCGCGCCGAAGGTTTTGCGCAGGGCGCGGATGTCGAGCATCGGCTCGGTGCGCGGGGCGTCGGATGGGGTGGTTTCAATCACAGGAGAACCGTGCCGTGGGATGGGGAGCGCGGGGCAAGAGCGCCCCGCGCTGGGTCAGGTCTTGCGGATCAGGAGCAGGAGAGCGGGTGCTCCGTCTTGTCGTAGCCGGGCATGTCCGGCACGCCGTAGCCGGGGAAGATGGTGGCGGCAGCAGAGCCCGGGGCCGGCTTGGTGCCGAACCACTTCTCGTGCATGGAGGCGAGGGTGCCGTCCTTCTTCATGCATTCGATCGCGCTATCCAGCTTGTTGCGGAGCGCGACATTGTCCTTGCGCACCGGGATCGCCCAGACGAGGCCGGTGGAATAGAGGTAGGACAGCTTGATGGCCGGGTTGTTCTTCACCGCCCAGGCGGAGACCGTGTTGCCGGCGACGTTCGCATAGGCGCGCCCGGTGAGGACCGCCTGGATGGCGTCCGAATTGGTGCCGTAGGATTCGACCGTCCAGCCGATCTTGTCGGCAAGGTCGCGCGCCCAGCTGTCATAGGCCGACCCCTTGTTCACGGCGATGACCTTGCCTTTGAGATCCTCGAGCTTGGTGATCTCCGGCGCGTCCTTCTTCACCACGAACTGGAAGTCGGTGTTGAGATAGCCCTCGGTGAAGAGGAGCTGTTCGGCACGATCCTTGTTCACGGTCACCGGAGCCGCGATGAAATCGTAGGTGCCGGCCTGCAGGCCGGGCACGAGACCGGAGAACTGGGTAGCGTCGATGGTGACCTTGGTGCCGAGTCGCTTGGCCAGCTCATTGGCGAGGTCGATGTTGAAGCCCTGCACGCCGCCCGAGAGGTTCGGCATGGCATGGGGGGCGAAGGTGCCGTCCACGCCGGTCTTGAGGCCCGCATCCTGCGCCAGCGCAGAAGTGGCGGCCCAGGGAAGGGCGGCGAGGGCCATCGCGAAGGCGGCGGCGCGGGTGCTCTGGAAGGTCTTGCGCATCGTTGGGTGTCCTGTGCCTGGACGCGGGCCCTGGCGATTTGCGTCGCCACCCGCCGGGTCCGCTACGCCTTGCGCAGTGGGGCTTTGCAAGGGGTGCGAGAAATAGTATGCCGGTGGTATTCCATGTCGGTCAATTGGATTGCATGCTCATTTTTTATGCAGTCCATGCCCCGAGAACAGCAGGAGCGCGCTGAGGATGGTCACGGAGACAGACGCGGGAACCGCCGCACCCCGCCTGACCGAAGTGGCCTATCGCCAGTTGCTCGAGATGATCCTGAGCGGCGCGCTGGAAGCCGGCTCGCTGGTGCAGGAGCGAAAGCTTGCCAAGCAGCTCGACGTCTCCCGCACGCCTTTGCGCGATGCGCTCTTTCGCCTCGAAGGCGAAGGACTGCTGATCCGGCGCGGCGAAGGTGCGCTACAGGTCAAGACCGTGACGCTGGAGGATTACAGCCACGCCTTGCGGGTGCGCCTCGTGCTGGAGCGGGAAGCCGCGCGTCTGGCTGCCGGCCATGTCCCGCCGGCGACCCTCGCGGCGCTGCGGGCGCGGATCGAGGCGGTGACGCAGCATGAGGAGGGCGACGATCCCCATCCCAGCCGCACCGATCTCGACGGGACGGACGACGATCTGCACGAGGTCATCGCCAATGCTAGCGGCAATCCGCTGCTCGCAGAACTCATCCGGCAGGTACGCCAGCGCTCGCGCCTCTTCGGTCTCGAACGCCGGCCGCGCCGCATCGGCGAGATCGCCCGCGAGCATCTCGCCATCCTCGACGCGGTGGCCTCCGGCGATGCGGATGCGGCCGAACAGGCCATGGCGCGCCACATCGGCAATGTGATGGAAGACCTGCGCCAGCGCTTCTTCGATCGCCGCTGATCGGTGCCCTTCCGGTCTTCGGCGCGCCGTGTATGGTGCGCGCCCACGCCGGACGAGACGATGATACCCTGGACGCTGATCGACACCGCGCCTCTGCCGGGCGGCGGTAGCCTGCGCCTCAAGCAGCGCGGCACAGAATTTTCCATCATGCTCGGCACCAACGAGCTCATGAACAGCCGCCTGTTCGGCTCCGAGGAGGCGTTAGCGCGCCTCGCGTGCGAACGGCTGGCGGGCCAGGCCCAGCCCCACATCCTCATCGGCGGTCTCGGCATGGGATTCACGCTCCGCGCTGCGCTGGCCGTGGCGCCTGCGGATGCCGCCATCACTGTGTGCGAACTGGTCCCGCAGGTTGTGGACTGGGCGCGCGGACCCATGGCCGAGGTGTTCGCCGGCAGCCTCGATGATCCCCGGGTGCGCCTGCATGTGGGCGACGTCGCCCCCCTCATCGCCCAGAGCCGTGCCGCCTTCGACGCCATCCTGCTCGATGTGGACAATGGGCCCGAGGGCCTCACGGTCGAGAGCAACGACCGCCTCTATGCGCCGGGCGGCCTCGGCCGGGCGAAGGCGGCGCTGGTGCCGGGCGGCGTCCTGGCGGTGTGGGCATCGGCGCCGGACGAGCGCTTCACACGGCGCCTGCGCACCGCCGGCTTCCAGGTAGAGGAGCATGCCGTGCGGGCTTCAACCAAGGGGCGCGGCGCCCGCCACATGATCTGGCTCGCCGCCGCCTGAACCGGGCGCCACCACATCCCATCGGGTATCATATCGTTAACAATGGGTGAGTCGGCGCGGCAGGAGACGGAACGGCGCATGGCACAGCAGGCCGATTTCTTCGCCTTGCTCAATGTGGAAGAGCCGCAGGCGGATCTGTTTGGCGCCGACCGGCCCCGGCGCAAGGCCCCCCCGAAGCCGCGCAAGGGGCCAGCGCTGGCCTTCGACGCCCGCCATGACAGCTATGTCCACGAACTTGAGGAGACTGGCCGCTTTCGGGTGCTGCGCCGGCTGGAGCCGCGCCGGGTCGTCCCGCGAGCGCTGGAACTCGGCGAGAAACTCGCGGTCATCGTGGATACCGAAACCACCGGCCTCGATCACACCAGGGACGAGGTGATCGAACTCGGCATGGTGGCTTTCACCTATCGCGAGGGCGGCGCCATCGGCGATGTGGTGGACACCTTCAGCGCCCTGCGCGAGCCAACCGTTCCCATCAGCCCCGTCATCACCAAGCTGACCGGCATCACGCCGGAAATGGTGGCCGGCCAGAGCATCGATCTCGAGGCGGCAGCCCGTTTCATCCAGCCGGCCTCCATCGTCATTGCCCATAACGCCCGCTTCGACCGACCCTTCTGCGAGCATCTGGTGGAGGGCTTCGATGTGAAGCCCTGGGCCTGTTCGGTGGTCGAGGTGCCGTGGGCGGATTTCGGCTTCGAGGGCACCAAGCTCGGCTATCTCATCGGCCAGTGCGGCATGTTCCACAACGGCCACCGTGCGGTGGACGACTGTCACGCCTTGTTGGAAGTGCTCGCGGCCCCGCTCAAGGAGGCGACCGGCACCGCCTTCGGCCGCCTGCTGGAAACCGCCCGCCGCCCGCGCTTTCGTGTCTGGGCTGAGAACAGCCCCTTCGACATGAAGGACGCACTGAAAGCACGCGGCTACCGCTGGAACGACGGCTCCGACGGCCGCCCGAAATCCTGGTACCGCGAGGTTGAGGACGAGGCGCTGGGCGAGGAGATCACCTTCCTGCGCGAGGAAGTCTATCTGCGCGCCGTCGAGCCCTATGTGCAGAAGCTCACCGCCATGAACCGCTACAAGGCCTGACGCAGCGCCATTTCCAGTGCTCGCCGGCGCCGTTATCCTTGCTTCGGGAGCGGGGGTGCCGATGGGCTGGCAGCGATGGTGGCGATGGCTTCTTGTGGCCGGCGCGGCGGGCCTGCCGCCGGCTGTCGCCGCACCGTTCAGTGTCGATGGCAGCGATGTTCGGGCGCGTTTCCTGCCGGCCGCGGCCTGCGAGATCCGTGAACGGCTCAGGATCGTCGGAGCGAGACCCAACGGCCCCCACCGATTCGTCATCGTCGAGGCGCGCCGCATCGGGCAGGCCTACGTACAGTGCCTGTTCGTGAAGGACGGCGGACTGCTCTGCGAGGTGTCGTCCGGCTTTTACGGACGCCCTCAGGACCGGATGGAGGTGACGCCAAGCGTTGCGGCGATCCTGTCCGGTGCCGGGTTCAGCACCGATGGATCCCGCGGCAATTTCCAGCGCATGCGCCCGACCGATGATGTGCCCGCGCAGATCGAGGAAGCGGCGCAAGTCTTGGCCGTTATTCTGCACGACCCTTATGGTGCGCGGACGTTGGACGACCTCAAATATCAGGTGGCCGATGCGCCCCGTCTGGCGAATGCCCGGCTGTGCGGCGGCATTTCACGCGCTCCGTCGGGCGGTGTGGAGATCGCCCGCCGCTGAGCCGCGCACCTCAGCTTGAAACACGGGTGAGTTTCGGCTTGGAGATGGAGGTCGCGGCCACCTGGATTTCCTGCGCCAGTTCCGCCTCCGCGCGCTCCGGCGTCCAGCGGCTGGTGGGCACCGAGATGTTGATGCCCGCGACCGGGCGGCCGTGCTCGTCGGTGATGGGGGCGGAGATGGAGATGTCGCCCATCACGGTCTCGTTCACGATCATCGCATAGCCGCGCTCTCCCGCCTGCCTCACACGCGCCAGAAGCGCCTCGGGATCCGTCACTGTGAAGGGCGTGCGGGGGGAGAGATTCGTGCGGGCGAGAATCTCCCGCTGCTCCTCTTCGCTCAGTTGCGACAGCATGGCGGTGCCTGAGGAGGTGAAGAACGTGGGCAGGCGGCTGCCGACCACGATGTCGATATTGTTCATGTGCTGGCCGGGGAAGCGGGCGACGAACACCACCTCCGGCCCGTCCAGCTCATGCAGGTTGGTGGTCTCCCCGAGGCGGCGGCTGATGTCAAGCAGATAGGGCGAGGCCTTGTCAATTAGCTCATTGGCGCGGATGTAGCTGTAGGAGAACTGGAGCACCTTGGAGGTGAGGGCATAATTGCGCGTGTCCGGCACGCGGCGGATGTAGCCGAGCGTTTCCAGCGTGTGCACGAGCCGCTGCGCGGCGCTCCGGTCGAGGCCGGAGGCGCGCGCGATGTCGGCCAGCGTCATGAAGCGCAGCGGCCCGTCGAAGGCATGCAGCACCTGGAAGGCCTTCTCCGTCGAGCCGACGAAGAGCGAGGAGCGCTTCTTCTCGGCGACCGCCGCGCCGGCATCCGCGCGTTCCGTGCGGACGGGGGAGGGAGCGGCGGGCTTGGCACTGGCTGGGCGGAGGGAGGTCCGGCTGGGCTTGCGCATGATGCCTTAAATTTCGGGTTCGCCGCGCAGCCGTCAATGGCAATGCAGATGCACAATACGGCCGCGCGGCCTTCGGGTTCAGGAGGCGAGGGCGTGCGGAACGCCTTCGAATTCCTGCAACAGGGGTTGAAGTTCCCTTCGCAGCCGCGCGGCGAGATCGGGCGCGGCGGAGACGAGCGGCGCCAGCATGCGCGGGGCATCCACGCCGATGAGATCCATCACCGCCTTCATGGGGCCGGGGTTGGTCTCGGCGAAGGCCATGTTCATCAGCGGGATCAGGCGGCGATGCAAAGCCAGCGCGTCCTGCGTCTTGCCGGCGAGGGCAAGGTCGAAGATCTGGCGCCAGGCGTTCGGCACCAGGTTGGCCGTCACCACGATGCCGCCCTTGGCGCCAGCCGCCACATGCAGCGGGAAGAGCGTGTCCTCGCCGCTGAGGATGGTGAAGCTCTCGTCCACGCCCGCGACCGTGCGCAGGAAGTGGTACATGTCCGTGTTGCACGCCTTCATGCCGATGATGCGCTCATGGCGGGAGAGCTCGTGCAGGATCTCCGGATTGATGGCAATGCGGGTGCGGTAGGGGATTTCATAGATGAGGATCGGCACCGGCGAGGCATCGGCATAGCGCAGGAAATAATCGCGGATGCCGGCCTGGGTCGGGTTCGTGTAATAGGGCGTGAGCACCAGCAGGCCGTCCACGCCCGCCGCCGCAAACTCACGGCCCGCCTGAAGCGCATCATGATAGCCGGTGTCCAGAACGCCGGCGATCACCGGGCCCTTGCCCGTCATGGCCTCCGCGGCGAGACCCGCGAACTTGATGCGCTCGGACCGCGGCAGGGCGCCGTATTCGCCCGTGCCGCCGAGCGGGACGAGGCCGTCGATCCCCTGCTTCAGCAGCCAGGAGAACAGCGCCTTCGAGGCGCCCACGTTGATGGTGTCGTCCGCGTTCACCGGCGTCGGAGTGGCCGGAAAGATGCCGCGCAGTTGGGAAGAGGTCAGCATGGAGAGCCCTGGGTCTGTGACGGGGTTTGCGGTCAGCTGGCGAGGCTGCGCCGGCGCAGCCGGTCGGCAACGAAGATCAGCACCGCGATGAAGATGAAGAGGCAGGTCGAAACCGCCGCGATCATGGGGGAGACCTGGAGCGTCACCTCGTCCCAGAACTGCTTGGGCAAGGTGGCGTTGAGGCCGCCGGAGGCAAAGAGCGCGATCGTCAGCTCGTCGAAAGAGGTCGCGAAGGCGAACAGGAAGGATGACAGCATGCCCGCCCCGAGGATCGGCAATGTCACATAGCGCAGCGTTGCGAGCGGGCGCGCGCCCAGGCTCTGGGCCGCAAGATCGAGGCGGGTGTCATAGTTCCGCAGCACCGCCATCATGGTCATCACCACATAGGGCACGGCGACGACCGTGTGGCCGAGGATGAGGCCGAGGGCCGTGCCGACGAGGCCGATGCGGGCGAACATGTAGAACAGGCCCACCGCGATGATCATGCGCGGCACGACGATGGGCGAAAGCACGAAGGCGAGGATCGCGCCCTTGCCCTTCATGTCGCTGCGCACCAGCAGGAAGGCGGCAGGCGTGCCGATGAGCATGGCAAGGACGCCGGTGCCGAGGCCCACCAGCAGCGAGCGCATGAGCGCCTGCCCCCAGACGGGCGACTGGAGCATCTGCTCATACCATTCCAGCGTGAAGCCGCGCGGCGGCCAGTTGAGCCCGCCCGAGCCGAAGGACAGCGGGATCATGAGCACGGCCGGAAGGCTCATGAGCACGAGCAGGGCGACGACGAAGAAGACGAGGGGGAGGGGCGCCTTTCCGCTTGCCTTCTTGCGGTGGGGGAAGAGCGAGATCAGCGCGTCGCTGGCGGTGCCGAGGGCGGTGAGCAGGGCATCGCCGATCCGCTGCGAGAGGCCGCCGGAGGCGGCCTTGGCCGGGCGCGTGCTGCCCGAGCCGGTCATGGTCGAGAGGCCGACGAGCTTGTCATAGGCGAGGAAGACCACCAGCACGACCACCAGCAGCAGCACCGAGATGGCGCCGGCGAAGCCCCAGTTCATGGTCTGGAGCACCTGGTCGATGATGAGCTGCGTGATCATCGTCTCACGCCGTCCGCCGAGGAGGGCGGGCACGATGAAGAAGCCGATGGCGGTGACGAACACCATGATGGCCGCCGCGGCAACGCCCGGCAGAGAGAGCGGGAAATAGATTTTCCAGAAGGCCGTGCCGGGCCGAGCGCCCAGCGTCGAGGCGGCGCGGGGCAGGGTGCGGTCGATGTTCTCCATCACCGAGAGCATGGTGAGGATGGCGAGCGGCATCAGCGCATGCACCATGCCGATGATGACGCTGCTGAAATTATAGAGGAGGTCGGCGGGCTGGTCGGCGAGGCCGAGGCTCAGCAGCAGATGGTTCACGACGCCCCGGCGGCCGAGGATGACGATCCAGGCGAAGGCGCGCACGAGGAAGCTGGTCCAGAAGGACAGCAGCACCCAGAACAGCAGCCGCGCCTTGCGCTCGGGGGCGGAGACGGAAATGAGATAGGCGATCGGATAGCCGCCGATCACCGACAGGAGCGTGGTGATGGCGGAGATCTTCAACGTGATGAGCAGAACGTTGATATAGAGGGGCGAGGAGAACAGCGGCGCGTAGGCCTGAAGGCTGAAGCCCTTGGCGCCCCAGACGCTGAGCAGCAGCAACTGGCCCACCGGATAGACCAGGAAGACCAGCAGCAGCACGATGAGCGGCGCCGCCATGAGCGCGCGGCCGAACGCCTTCCGGCGGGCCGCGGCGCGGGCGGGAGCGGAGAGTGCGGTGCTCATGTCACTGTCCCGCCGGAATGGCGACCGCATCCTGCGCCTGCCAGTCCAGTTCGAGCACGTCGCCGATGCTGTGGTCGTCGCTGAGCGTGCGGGTCGGATAGGCCGCCACGAGCTGCGGTAGCCCGGGTGCCAGCGCTTCCAGATAGAGCTTGGTGAGGCTGCCCGTGACCATGATGTCGGTGAGCCGACCCTTGAGCTTGCCCGATCCCTCGCCGGCGGGGCGCACCGTGATGTTCTGCGGGCGCACCATGACCGTCACCTTCGCGCCGGCCGCCAGATTGGCGCCATTGCCGATCGCCTGCCCGCTGCCGGCGCCTCCGTCGAGCGTCACGGCCAGCGTACCGGCCTCGTTGCGGTCCACCTGTGCGGGCAGAAGGTTCGACTCCCCGAGGAAGTCCGCCACGAAGACGGTCCGCGGGCGGAAGTAGAGATCGCCGGGCGCTCCCAGTTGTTCGATCTTCCCGCTGTTCATCAGGCAGATGCGATCCGACATGGTCATCGCCTCTTCCTGATCGTGCGTCACATAGATGATGGTGGTGCCGAGTTCGCGGTGGATGCGCTTGATCTCGAGCTGCATATGCTCGCGCAGCTTCTTGTCGAGCGCGCCGAGCGGTTCGTCCATGAGAATGATGGACGGGCGATAGACGAGGCAGCGGGCGAGCGCGATGCGCTGCTGCTGGCCGCCGGACAGCTCGCGCGGGAAGCGCTTTGCCACATGCGGCAGACGCACAAGCTCCAGCGCCTCGGCGGCGCGCTTCTTCGCGTCCGCGCCCTTCACCTTCCGCATCTTGAGCGGGAAGGCGATGTTGTCCTCAATGGTCATGTGCGGGAACAGGGCATAGTTCTGGAACACCATGCCGAGGTCGCGCTCATAGGGCGGGCGGTAGGTCACGTCCGCGCCGCCGATGCGGATGGCGCCGTCATCCGGCGCCGTGAGGCCGGCGATGAGGCTAAGCAGCGTGGTCTTGCCCGAACCCGAGGGGCCGAGCAGCGTCAGGAACTCCCCGGCAGCCACCTCCAGATCGGTGGGCGCGAGGGCGACGAATTCGCCGTAGCGCTTGCCGAGGCCGTGGACGGACAGGCTGGACGAGGACATCAAACGGCTCCGGGACAAGTGTCTGCGACAAGAAGGGGGTGCCGGCCGGATGGGGAAGATCCGGCCGGCACGCTCGGCGCCCTGGGGAGGGGAGAGCGGGCGCCGAGTGGGATCAGCCGAGCACCCAGCTGTTGAAGCGCTCGATGACGGCCGCCTGGTTCTTCAGCCAGTAGGCAGCGTCGATCTGGAGGCCGGACTGAATGTTGGCCGGGAAGGTCGGGCAGTTCTTGGCGATGTCCGGCTTGATGTAGTCGAACGCCTTCGGCTGGGTGACGCCGGCGGGGAAGAATTCGGTCAGCTTGGCCATGCGCTCCGGATCGGAGGCGAACTTGATGAACTCGCGGCAGGCGTCCGCATTGGGCGTGCCGGCGAGGATCGACCAGTGGTCGCCGCCCCAGATGCCCTGATCCCAGATGATCTCCACCGGGGCGCCCTTGGCCTGCGCGGCCTGTGCGCGGGAAACCCAGGTCGGGATCATGTCCACCTCACCGGAGGTGAGCACCTGTTCCACCAGCGCGCCGGAGGTCCACCAGACGGCGATGTTCGGCTTGATCTGGTCGAGCGCCGCGAACGCCTTGTCCACATTGCAGGGGTAGACGAGGTTGGTGGGGACGCCGGTCGCCATCAGCGCTTCCTCGACGGTGTCGAAGGGATGCTTGCGCATGGCGCGGCGGCCGGGGAAGTCCTTCACGTTCCAGAAGTCGGCCCAGGACTTGGGCGCCTTCTTGCCCTGGAAAGCGTCCGAGCGATAGGCGAGCACCGTCGTATAGACGTTCGTGCCGACGCCGTAGGGGGACATGTACTGGGCCGGGATCGACGCGATCACCGGATCGCTCTCGAGGCCATGCTTCTCAAGATAAGGCGTGCCGCCGTCGGTGAGGATCAGGATGGCCGGCTTGCTGATCTTGGCCATGTCCCAGGTGTAGTTCTTCGTCTCCACCATGCTCTTGATCTGAGCGGTGGGTTCGGCGGCGGCCTGCACGCCCACCACCTCGATGCCGGTCTTCTCGGTGAACGGCTTATAGAACACCGCGCCGTAGGCCTTGGTGTAGATGCCGCCGTCATCGCGCACCACGATGCGTTTGCCGGCGGCGCGGGAGGGCGACCAGACGGCCGGCATCATGACCGCGGCTGCGCCGGCGGCGGCGCTCTTGAGCAGCGTGCGGCGGGAGGGACCGGTACCGGGAACGTCAGTCATGGGCTCACCTCTGAAGTTTGTTATGAGGACCTGAGACACTGTTGAACGTGGGATCGGCCGTTTCCCGGCTCAGGCTGCGGGGGGCAGCAGGCGGCCGGGATTGAAGAGGTTGTCGGGGTCGAAGGCGGCCTTCACCGCGTGCATGAGCTTGAGTTCGACGGGCGACTTGAAGTGCGCCATCTCCGCGATGTGCGTGCGCCCCACGCCGTGCTCGGCACTGAAGGTGCCGCCGAGGGCGTGGGAAACCTCGTTGACCACATGGCGCATCCGGTGCGCCATGGCCTCCTTGTCGGCCACCGCCTCCCATTCCGGATAGGTGAAGAAGGGAATGAAGTGCGCATTGCCGTCGCCCATGTGGGCGACGACGATCACCGGCAGGTCCGGAACAATGGCGCGAACGGCATCCGTCGCCTGCGCGATGAAGGTCGGCACGGCCGAGACCGGCACCGCGCAGTCGGTGGTGAGGCCGACGCCGGCCTTCTTGTTGGCTTCCGACACCGAGTGGCGGATCTCCCAGAGGGCCGCGCGCTGGGCTTCGCTGGCGGCGAGGACGGCATCCTCGATGAGGTCGGCTTCCATGGCTTCTTCGAGCACCCGGCCGAGAACGGCGGACAGCTCCACCTCGGGGCTGTTGTCGCTCAGTTCCACCAGCACGTGCCAAGGATGGCTGGCCGCGAAGGGATTGCGGCGGCCCGGAACATTTGCGAGCACGAGATCAAGCTGGAGGTCATTGATGAGCTCGAAGGCGGAAAGGCGGGCACCGCAGGCGGACTGGAGTCGCCCGAGCAGGGACAGCGCCGCATCCGGCGAGCTGACGCCGACCCAGGCCACACAGAAGGCGGTCGGCAGCGGGTGCAGCTTCAGGGTGGCGCCGGTGATGATGCCGAGCGTGCCTTCCGAGCCGATGAACAGGTGCTTGAGGTCGTAGCCCGTGTTGTTCTTGCGGAGCGCCTTCAGACCGTCCCAGATGGCGCCGTCCGGCAGCACCACTTCAAGGCCGAGGATATTCTCGCGTGTGTTGCCGTAGCGCAGGACAGCGGTGCCGCCGGCATTGGTGGCGATGGTGCCGGCGATCTGGCAGGAGCCTTCCGCCCCGAGGCTGATGGGATAGAGCCGGTCGGCCTCCCGCGCCGCCTCCTGCACGTTCGCAAGCACGCAGCCGCCGTCCACCACCATTGCATTGTTGGCCGGATCGACGGACCGGATGCGGCGCAGGCGGGAGAGCGCGACGATCACCGGGGGCTGCCCGTCCGTGCCAGGCACTGCGCCGCCGCACAGGCTGGTGTTGCCGCCCTGCGGGAGGACGGGGACGCCATGGGCGTGGCACAGGCGCACCACGTCGGATACTTCCTGCGTGCTCCTCGGCAGCACGACGCAGGCCGCGGGGCCCCGATATCGCTCGCGCCAGTCTTCGATATGCGCCGCGAGGTCCGCCGCCTCCGTGAGGAGGCTGTCGGCGCCGAGGAGCGCGGTCAAAGCGGAGACGATATCGGAAGACGGACTGGCCATGCTTGGACCTTGAGTAATCGCATTACAATTACTGTGATTGGAATACGCTACATATGTTTTGGCATGCGCACAAGCGCCTGCGCAGCCCCATCTGGGGCTGGGCCGGTGGATTTCCGCGGCTGATGAGATCGGGCTTATCAGCCCTGTGTGTCCGGACCGAGCATCTTGCGCAGGAGAAACTGCAGGGCCACGCGTTCTGCCGCATTGAGATTTTGCAGCGTCAGTTCCGTGATCCGACGGGCGCAGGGCACCATATCTGCGATTGCCTCCCGGCCGCCGTCCGTCAGCGTTGCGATCACCTTGCGCCGGTCTTCCGGGTCTGTGGTGAGAGAGATGAGTTCGCGGGCGCGCAGGCGGTCGATGATGCCGCGGATGGTGCCCTGGTCGACGGCCGTCAGGCGGACCAGTTCGCTCTGGGAACTCGGGCCGTTGTCGCGCAGGGCGCAGAGGGTGACGAACTGGACTGCGGTGAGGTTGGGGTCGGCGGCGTGCTGCTGGAAGATCGCCAGGTGGCGCTGGTAGGTCTTGCGCAAGAGGTGGCCGACCTGGTCGCGGAAGTCGTAGGGGCCGTCCGCGTGCGGAGCGTCGGCCGTTCCGGTCGAAGTCTCGCGGTGGCGATCGTCGGACACGCTGTCACTCCGGTCGTGACGGTCCCGTCGTCCCGTCACGACGGCGCTCATCTATGGGATCGTAGTGTGCACTCTTCTTCTCGCGCAATCGGGAAATGTTGATTTCGCGCTGCGTCTCGAAATTTGTGCGTGTGCAAATTAAATTGGCACGCGCTGCACAAAATATCCTTGCTCGAAAACGCTCGCGAGGTCGCCTTCTACGTTGACGAACTAAAAAGTGTGTACTCTACTTCGCAAGCAATCGATCGGTACCGGATAGGTGCACGCTCCGCCGCAGGCACGCTTCTGCGGCTTCCCCTCGGTCCTGCGACGCCTATTCTGCGTGGAACGACACAGTCAGCGGGGTCAGCTTCATGTCCTTCTTCCCGTCCATCCGGTCCTTTGTGGCTGCGGTCACGATCACCGGCGTCGCCGCCGTCTGTGCCGCCAAGGCCGACGAGATTTCCGTGACCCAGTGGGGCACGAGCCTCTATGGCGCACCTTATGCGGTGGCCATGGCGGAAGGCCTGTTCAAGAAGGCGGGCGTCGACATCACGAGCATCATCGGCTCGGGCGGCGGCGGCACGACGGTGCGTAATCTTCTCGCCAGCGATACGCCTTATGGCGATGTGGCGATCGCCGCCGCGCTTGCGGCGCAGCGTCAGGGACTTGATGTCATCATCGTCAACACGGGTACCCGTTCGGTGGCGGAAGCCTCCCTCGTCACCATGCCGGACTCGCCGATCAAGTCGCTGAAGGATCTGGAAGGCAAGAAGGTCGCCATCACCTCGCCCAAGGGCGTCTCGGAGATGCTGCTGCTGATGGCGCTCAAGGAACAGGGCGTGGACGCGTCCAAGGTGGAGCGCGTGGCCTCGGGCGGCTATGTGAACGGCCTCACCATGCTGGAGCAGGGCGCCGTGGCCGCGGCGGCCCTTATTGAGCCGCTCTCCATCATCCGCGCCGACAAGTACCGGACCGTCGTCAATTACGGCAAGGTGCTGCCGCCCATGACGACCTCGGTGGGCATCACGACGCGCGCCTTCGCCAAGGCCAATCCGGCAAAGCTCAAGGCGATCATCGCCGGCCGGGCCGACGGTGTTAAAGCCATCTATGCCGATCCCGCCAAGGCAGCGGAGATCGTCGGCAAGGACTTCAAGCTTGAGCCGAAGATCGCAAAGATCGCGGTGGACAACATGATCGGCCCGCGCATGTGGAGCGAGGGCGAGTTCTCGATTCCCGAATTGAACCGCACCGTGGACGGCTTGAAGCTGATCGGCGAGGTGACGGCCGACGTGGACTGGTCGAAGCTGCTCGATCCGAGCTACCTGCCTCCGGCCCTCCAGGGCACGAAATGAGCGCGGCGCTCGCAGCGGTGCCCTCCGCCGCCACCGACGACCACCACGCCCGGCTGACGGGTGTGACCCGGGTCTTCGGCTCCCCCAAGGGGGGCGCAGTCCACGCGCTTGGACCGGTGGATCTCGACCTGCGGCGGGGGGAGTTCTTCTCGGTGGTCGGCCCTTCGGGTTGTGGCAAGTCAACCCTGCTGGACGTCCTCGCCGGTCTCTCGGCCCCTACGGCCGGACATGCGGAGTTCGAGGGCAAGCCGATCACCGGCGTGCCGGCGGGCGTCGGCGTGGTGTTCCAGGAGGACGCGTCCTTCCCCTGGTTGAATGTGCACGACAACGTCTCTTTCGGCCTGCGGCGCTCGGGCGTCGATCCTGCGGAGATCGAGCGGCGCGTGGACTATGCCCTCGGCTTCATGGGGCTGAAGGATTTTGCCAAGGCCTATCCGGCGCAACTCTCCGGCGGCATGCGCCAGCGCGTGTGCATCGCCCGCACGCTGGTCATGCAGCCGCGCCTCATCTTGCTGGACGAGCCCTTCGGCGCGCTCGACCAGCAGACCCGACTGCTGATGGGTGACGAACTGCTGCGCCTCTGGCGGGAGACGAACGCGACGGTTCTCCTCATCACCCACGCGCTGGACGAGGCGGCCATGCTCTCCGATCGCGTGGGCGTGATGTCGGCCCGTCCCGGCCTGTTCATCGACGTCCTGGAAACCGGCTGGCCGCGCGATCGCGACAGCCGCATCGTCTCCCATCCGCGCTTCGGCGAACTCACCGCGCATCTGTGGGAGAAGCTGCGCGCCGAATCCCTCAAGCACCTGCGCGGAAGCTGAGGAGGCGGCCGTGGCGAATTCGGCGCTCTACCGCTTCTCCGGCTATGCCTTCTGGCTGCGGCTCGCTGTCATCGTGGGCGCGGTGGGGGCGCTGGAATTTGCCTGCCGCATCGGCTGGATTCCCATGACCATCCTTCTGCCGCCGTCGGTGATGGCGGCGAGCCTTGCGGAGATCCTGGCGCGCGGCACCTACAATCGCGACATGCTGGTGAGCTTCAGCAATGTGGCGGCGGCGACCGTGATCGCCATCGTGCTCGGCTTTCTCATCGGCGCCATCCTGCACGCCCTGCCGAAGGTACGCGGCGCGGTGGAGCCTCTGCTGGCCAGCTATTATGCTGTCCCGACCTTCATGTTCTACCCGGTCTTCATCATCCTGTTCGGGGTCGGTAGCGGGGCCATCATCGCCATCGCCGTGCTGCTCGCCATCGTGGCCATGATCACCGCGACGCTGAACGGCATCGACCGCATTCCGCCCGTGCTCGGCAAGACCGCGCGCATGCTGCGCATGGGGCCGGTGGAGCGGGCCTTGAAGATCAGCCTGCCGGCGGCGCTGCCCTATCTCTTCACCGGCATGAAGCTCTCGGTCGCCTATGCTTTCATCGGCGTCATCGCGTCCGAATTCATCCTGTCGGGCGCTGGCATCGGTTACGCCATCGCCTATGCCTATAACAACTTCAACAACCGCGACATGTACGCCTTGATGCTGCTCATCATCCTTGCGGTCACGGTGATCAATGCCGGGCTCGACGCGGTCGACCGGCGGCTCCAGTCCCGGCTGAGGCGGTGATCGCCATGCGCCATGTCCTTGGTCCTCTCCTCGTCATTCTCGCCGGCCTCGTCGCCTGGGAGGCGCTGCACCTCGGCGTCGCCAATTCCAGCCTGCCCTCGCCGCTGGAAACGCTCCGCCAGATGGGCGTGCTGCTGGGTGATCCCACCTTCTGGAAGCAGGCGGGCCAGACTTTCTATGCGTTTGCGGTGGCGGTTGTTCTCTCCACGGCGGCGGGCATCACTCTCGGTGTCCTGCTCGGCATGAAGCGGCTCGCGGGGGAGGTGGCGGAGCCCATCCTCGTGAATCTCTATTCGCTGCCCAAGGTGACGCTCTATCCTCTGGTGCTGCTCATCTTCGGGCTCGGCATCTCCGCCCGCATCGCCTTCGGCATCATGCATGGCCTGATCCCGCTCACGCTCTTCACCATGAACGCCATCCTGCAGCTGAAGCCGGTCTATCGACGCAGCGCGGCGGTGATGGGGCTCACCTCGTGGCAGACGGCGGTGAGCGTCATCCTCCCCGCCATCCTGCCGCAGGTCATCACCGGCGCCCGGCTCGGGGTCTCGCTCTGCCTGCTGGGCGTGCTCATCGGGGAGATGTTCGCCTCGCGCAACGGCCTTGGCTACATGGTCACCCATGCCATGGAGCGGGGCGACATGCCGACCGTTCTGGCTGTCGCCCTCCTCATCGCCATCGTGGCGCTCGTCGCCAACGGTCTCCTGCTCGCGCTCGACCGTTCGCGGCGGCCGTCATGAGGAGGTGCCGCACCTGAAACCGTCCTTCCGGTCCTGACGGACCACCGCTGATCGCTCTGAAATTCTGTCCCGCCGGGCCGCCACAACGGCCTCCCGGCGTCGGCCGCAACACGCCTGAATTCAATGCGCCTTCCTCGGGAGAAGCCCCATGTATGATCCCTTCCAGATTGACCGGCTGATCGACCTCTGGCTTGCCGAGGACATCGGCTATTGCGACCTCACCGTGCAGGTGATGATCGAGCCGGACGAGCAGGGTCATTTCTACATGAATGCCCGCGAGCCCATGACCATTTCCGGCATCGAGATCGCGGCCGCCATCTTCCGGCGCTACGACAAGCGGCTCGACGTGGAAGTGAAGGTGAAGGACGGCGATGTGGTGGAAAAGGGCGCGGTGCTGCTCACCGTGCGCGGCCCGGCGCGCGGCATCCTCACCGCCGAGCGCACGGCCCTCAATATCGTCCAGCGCATGAGCGGCATCGCCACCGAGACGGCGAAATATGTGGCGGCGGTTGCCGGCACCAAGGCGCGCCTCATCGACACCCGCAAGACCACGCCCGGCCTGCGCATGATCGAGAAGCATGCCGTCACATCCGGCGGCGGCCTCAACCACCGCCTCGGCCTCGATAACGGCGTGATGATCAAGGACAACCACATCGCCGTGTGCGGCGGCATCGGCCCGGCTGTCGCCCGCGCCCGGAAAAGCCTGCCGACCCTCACCAAGATCGAGGTGGAATGCGACCGCCTCGATCAGGTGGGCGAGGCGCTCGCTGCGGGTGCGGACGTGATCATGCTCGACAACATGTCCATCCCGGACATGAAGGCGGCGGTGGAGCTGGTGGCCGGGCGCGTGCCGCTGGAAGCCTCCGGCGGCATCCGGCTCGACACCATCGGCCCCATCGCGCAGACGGGGGTGAATTACATCTCCACCAGCAAGATCACCCAGTCGGCGCCGGCCGTCGACATCGGCCTCGACGAGGCGGAGTGAACGCCATGGGATCGGGACTCTTCTTCTTCGTGGTCGGGCCGAGCGGCTCGGGCAAGGACACCCTCATCGAGGGGGCGAAGGCGGCTCTCGGTCCCACCGGCCGGTACGTGTTTGCGCGCCGGTCCATCACCCGGCCGGCCGATGCGGGCGGCGAGGCGCACGAGGCGCTGAGCGTCGACCAGTTTGACGCCGCGCTGGCGCAGGGCGGATTCCTGATCCACTGGGAGGCGCACGGGCTCAAATACGGCCTGCGCGCCACGCTGCTCGACGACATGGCCGCCGGGCGCCACGTGATCGCCAATGGCTCGCGGGCCATGGTCGCCGCGCTGGCGGAGCGGGTGCCGCATCTGGTGGTGCTGGAGATCACGGCGCCGGAGGCGGTGTTGGCCGAGCGCCTGAAGGGCAGGGGACGCGAAGGCGCGGAGAACATCGCCGCCCGGCTTGAGCGCAAAGTGCCGCCGTTTCCGGAGAGCGTCACGGTCATTCAGGTGCCGAACGACAGCACGCCACGCGCCGGCATCGAGAAATTCGTCGCTGCGCTTGTCGCGCAGACCGCCCGCCTGAGGCTGGTGCGGATGGCCATCGAGACCGGACGACGAAATGTCGCCTTTCTGGCTCGTGGGAATACCGTTGTGGCCGCGCCGGACTATCTCGGGCCGGGGCGTGTGGACCTGATCGGCGAGGGGCGCAGCATCCGCGCCGAAGTGGCATTGGTGGGCGATGCCTTGCTGCCGTCCGGTGCCGTGGGCCTGTCCTCGGAAGCCTTCGAGGCCCTCGGCCTGCCGGAAGGATCGGAACTGGTCCTCACCCGCACCCCCGTGCCCGAAAGCCGCGCCGCGCTCCGCCGTAAGATCCAGGGCGCGACGCTGGATGAGGGCGCTTATGCGCAGGTGGTGGGAGACATCGTGGAGGGGCGTTATCCCGACAGCGAGGTCGCCGGCTTTCTCGTCGCCGCCGACCGCAGCCTGAGTGACGACGAAGTGCTGGCGCTCGCCAAGGTGCGGGCGAAATTCGCGAGCCGCATCACCTGGGATGAACCCATGGTGGTGGACAAGCATTCCATGGGCGGCATTCCCGGTTCGCGCATCACCATGATCGTGGTGCCCATCGTCGCCGCGCACGGGCTTGCCATCCCCAAGACCTCCTCCCGCGCCATCACCTCGGCGGCCGGCACGGCGGACGCTATGGAGACGCTGGCGCGCGTCGATCTCGACAGCGCCGAGGTGCGCCGCACCGTGGAACGGGCACGCGGCTGCATCGCCTGGAATGGGCGGCTCAGTCATTCGGCCCTCGATGACGTCATGAACGCCATCACCCGGCCGCTGGGGCTCGATTCCACGCGCTGGTCGGTGGCCTCCATCCTGTCCAAGAAACTGGCCGCCGGGTCGACCCATGTGGTGATCGACCTGCCGTTTGGCGCCCGCGCCCGTGTAAAGGGGGCGGGCGAAGCGCACGAGATGGCGCGCCTGTTCGAGCAGGTCGGGGCCGGGCTCGGCCTCACCGTCGAAGCCATTCCTACCGACGGCAGCGCTCCCATCGGGCGCGGCATCGGGCCGGCTCTTGAGGTCCGGGACGTGCTCTGGGTCCTGGAGGATCATTCCGAAGCCCCGCCGGACCTGAAGGAGAAAGCCCTCTTCTTCGCCAGCCGCATTCTCGCCTGGGATCCGGCCGTTGGTCCGGACAGGGCGCGCGCCCGCGCCGAGGAGCTTCTCGCTTCCGGTGCCGCCCGCGCGGCGCTGGAGCGGATCGTGGAGGCGCAGGGGCGCTGGAGCGAGCCGGTGCGTCCCGCCCGCCTCACGCACACCGTGACCGCCCAAAATGACGGACAGGTGAGCGATATCGACGGGTTCGCCGTGGCCGGCATCGCCCGCCTTGCCGGCGCGCCGCTGGACAAGGGCGCCGGCATCGATCTGAAGGCGCGGGTGGGCGACGTGGTGCGCGCGGGAGACCCGCTATTTGTCATCCATGCCTCCACGGCTGCCGATCTCGAGGCGGCGGCGGGCGCCGCGCTGGCGTTCGACGGCTACGGCATCATGATGGACGGGAAAGCATTCCGCAGGATCAATCCGGAGCGGTAGCTCCGTGGCGCAATCTCCGGGCAAGGCCGCCGGAATATAAGGCAGGCTGGACGTAAATGCCGCTTGAAGAAGGCGGCAGGCCAGCTACAGCCTTAGGGAGACGCCACCCGTGACGATCAAGCGCCTGCTATCTCTGTCCATCCTGTGTGTTGCCGCGATAGCCTGCGTGCTATCGATCATGATGGCCGTGCGGCAGTACAACCAGCTCACCCTGAGCCAGGATGCGCGCCTCCGGCTGGAGGTGGTTCGTGCGCTTGCCGACGTGCCGCGGGTTATGAACCCGGAGCGCGGCCTGCTCACGCTCGCCATCCAGACCATGACGAGCGATCAGGTCAGCCGCACCGATCTGCCGGCCTATCGCGAGGCCTCCGAAAAGGCGCTGGCCGCCATCCGCGCCCGCACCGAGGCGACGGTCGGCCAGCTTGCCGACGCGGACGCCATCATCGCGGTGTCGAAGCAGCTCGACGAGGCCTATCGCCAGATCAAGGACACCCAGTCCAGCGCCATGGCCCTGCCCATCAACCAGCGCGGCACGGCGGCCAATGTGGTGACCGACAAGGCGAGCGCCATGAACACGCTCGCGGCGCAGGCGCTCAACACGCAGCTGCGCAAGATGGCGCCCGCCAACGGCGTCGCCTTCGCCTGGGGCAACGTCGGTGCCGCTATCCTGGACCTGCGTGATTACGGCGGACGTCAGGCGGGCATGCTGCAGTCGCTGGTGGCTGCGCACAAGCCGGTGACGCCCGAGCAGCGCATCCAGTTCTACACGTTGCAGGGGCGCGTTGATCAGCTCTGGGGTGGCCTGTGGGAGCTGCGGAACGTGACGGGCGGTGCGCCCTCCTTCAAGCCGGCGCTCGACAAGGCGAACAGCGACTACATCCAGTTCTTCGCCGGCCTGCGGGACGAGATGGCGAAGTATTTCGAGACAGGCGACTTCCCCATCGACGGCAGCACCTATCGCGAGCGCACCTTCCGCATGTGGAACGTCGTCATCGCCCTGCGCGACGCCGCGTTCGAAGGCTCCGAGCTTGCCATCGACAGTGCCATCGCCTCCGCGCGCCAGAACCTGATCCTTTCAGTCGTCGGCCTCGTGGTGGTGGTGCTTGCTGCCCTTGCCGTGCTCGTGGTGGTGCAGCGCCGGGCCATTCGTCCTCTGTTCCAGATGACGGCGGCCATCGGCCGGATCGCCGACGGCGAGCTGGAGACCGAAATCCCCGGTGTCGGCCGTAAGGACGAGATCGGCCACATGGCCAGCTCCGTTCAGGTGTTCAAGGACAGCCTGCTGCGCAACAGCGCGCTGGAAGCGGAAACCGCCGCCGCCCGAGCGCGTTCGGAGGCCGAGCGCCGCGATGCCATGCAGCAGCTCGCGGATCTGTTTGAGACCAATGTGGGAGGCATCATCGGCGCCGTGGGGGCTTCCGCCGACCAGCTCAAGGCCTCGGCGCAGGTGCTCTCGCAGAGCGCCGACGACACCGCCGGCCGCTCGAACACCGTTGCCGCTGCGGCCGAGCAGGCGGCGGCGAACGTCAACGTCGTCGCCTCCTCTGCGGAGGAACTCGGCAGCTCCGTGCAGGAAATCCGCCGGCAGGTGCAGCAGGCAGCGGACGTCTCCATGACCGCCGTGAACGAGGCGCATGCCACGGGCGAGATCGTCCGCGAACTCTCGCTGGCTGCGGCCAAGATCAGCGACATCCTGAACCTCATCAGCTCGATCGCCGGCCAGACCAACCTCCTTGCCCTCAATGCCACCATCGAGGCGGCGCGCGCGGGTGAGGCAGGCAAGGGCTTCGCAGTGGTGGCGAGCGAGGTGAAGGAACTCGCCGACCAGACGGCCAAGGCCACCGCCGAGATCTCGGGGCAGGTGGGCGCCATCCAGTCCACCACCGGCAAGGCGGTGGATGCCATCGGCCGTATCGCCACCACCATTCAGGAGATGAACACCTACGCCAACGCCGTCGCGGCGGCCGTGGCGCAGCAGGGTGTCGCCACCGGCGAGATCGTGCGCAGCGTCGCGGAAGCGTCCGCGGGCACGAGCGAGGTGACCGGCAACATCACCGGCGTTGCACAGACCGCGCAGAGCGTGGGGTCTGCAGCGGGGCAGGTGCTGACGCTATCCTCCGACCTCCAGGGCCAGGCGCAGGCGCTGAGCGCGGAAATGGCGCGCTTCCTCCAGACGGTCCGGGCCGCCTGAGCCGCATCGCCCCGCAAGAGACACGCAGCGGGCGGCTTCGGCCGCCCGTCTGCGTTTCAGGCCGATGGGGCCGGAATGTGCGCCGCCTGACCGCCCCAGACCTGTGAGAGGAAATCCACGAACACTTGAACGCCAGGCGACTGCGTCGGGCTGATCCAGGCGGCGCAGGTGAGAAGCTGGTCCGGCGTGTCCTCGATCTCGCGGATGACGATGCCCCGGCGCTGGAGGTTGCGCACACAGCTCGCATAGAGGCTGATGCCCGCCCCGGCTGCCACGAGGCCGAAGATGCCTTCCGAGGAGGAGGCTTCCTGCACGATGTCCGGCACGAAACCGGCCCGGTGGCAGAGCGCGAAGAGCTGGTTGCGGAAGGCGCCCCAGTTCTCGCCGGACCCGAGCACGAAGGGCTCGCGGGCGAGATCCGACAGGCGCAGGTTGCGCACGTTCGAGAGCGGGTGGGTGGTCGGCAGAAGGACCACGTAGCGGTCGCGGTCAAAGGTGTAGCTGGCGAGCCCCGGCTGGTCCACGGGGCCGATGAGGAAGCCGATGTCGATGCGGTCCGCCAGCAGCGCCTCATACTGTTTCAGCGTCGCGATGAAGGACAGTTCAAGCCGGATGTCCGGCCGCATGCGGCTGAAGCTGCGCAACAGTTCCGGCAGGCGCCCGTTGATGGCGAAATCCATGTAGGCGATGCGCAGGATGCCGGTCTCGCCCTTGGCGGTACGCCGGGCGATGGACACCGCGCGGTCGAGCCGGTCCATGGCGAGCGCGCATTCCCCGAGGAAGGCCTTGCCGGCTTCCGTCAGCTCCACGGTACGCGTGGTTCGGCGGAAGAGGGGAACGCCCACCTCCCGCTCGAGCTCGCCGATCAGCCGGCTCATGCCGGGCTGGGTCATGTTCAGCCGTTCCGCCGCCCGGCCGAAATGCAAGGTCTCGGCGAGGACGATGAAGCTCCGAATGTGGCGCAGGTCGAAACGCATCCGGAATTCATACCAAAAACCATATCAATAGCGAAGAAATTAGAATTTCCCATTCTCGATCGAACGGCCCCATCGTTGCGGTCAAGCGCAGCAACAACAGCGCGAACCTCCAGAGGACGACAGCGATGGCTTTCGATGCGGAACTCGACGCAGCCCTTTCGGCTGCCTTCGGCAAGGCGAGCGAACTCTACCAGCGCAACGGCTTCCAGCGCCGTGTCGGCTTCGGCCGGCGGCCCGCACTGATCAATGTGGATCTCGCCAATGCCTGGACGCGCCCCGGCAATCCCTTCACCTGCGAGAAGATCGACGAGGAGATCATTCCGGGCGTGCAGGCGCTGCTGGCCGCGTGCCGCCGCAACGGCCATCCCGTGGTTCATGTCACGACCTGCTATCAGGTGACCGACCGCGCCAGCGATGCCACGGACATGGGGCTCTGGCACCAGAAGATCCCGGTTGAAGTGGTGGCTCAGGACAAGCCGGACCTCTGGGCCATCGACAGCCGCATCGAGCCGGTGCCGGGCGAACAGGTTCTCATCAAGAAGCGCGCCTCGGCCTTCCACGGCACCTATCTCGCCGGCTTCCTGCGCGCCAACAATGTCGACACCATCCTTGTCACCGGCGTCACCGCCTCCGCCTGCGTGCGCACGACGTTGTGCGACGGGCTTGCGGAAGGCTTCCGCACCATTGCGGTGAAGGAATGCATCGGCGATCGCGTGCCGGGTGCGGTGGCCTGGAACCTGTTCGATATCGACGCCAAGTTCGCCGATGTGGAGCCCCTGTCGCGCTGCATCGCCTATCTGGACGACGTGGGTACGCGCGCTGCCGCCTGAGGCCGGTCCGTCCACGAGGCGCGCGCTCCGTGCGCGCCTCTTCGCCACGCACGCATCATAAAAATCCAGAGGCGGACATGACGAAGACGACTACTCACTTTTCTGCGCCCTTTTCGCGCCGCTCTGTCCTCGCGGGCCTTGGCCTTGCTGCCGGCAGCGCCGCGTTCGGCCTGCCCCGTGGCGCCGCCGCCCTTGAGGGCACGCTTGTGGTCTCCAACTGGGGCGGCGACTGGAACGAACGCACCATCAAGTTCGTCGAGGCGCCGCTGGTGGAAAGCCAGGGCATCAAGATCGTCCGGGACCTCGGCATGGAGCCGGAGCGCAAGGCCAAGCTCATCGCCGAGAAGCGCCTGCGCCGCGGCACCATCGACGTCATCCATATCAATGAGGGCGACAGCGTCGAACTGAACGGTCAGGACGTGCTGGCCGACATCGATTTCGCCAAGGTGCCGAACTATGCGGATGTGGTCCCCGCGCTGAAGTCGAAGCCCTTCTTCGTGCCTTGGCTCTATAGCGGCGTGACGCTCATCTACAACAAGGACAAGGTGCCGAACCCGCCGAAGTCCTATGCGGAGTTGTGGGACAAGAAGTGGGTCGGTAAGCTCGGCCTCACCAACCAGCTTTATTTCAACTATGTGATGATGGCCGGCCTGATCAAGGGCGGTAACGTCACCAATACGGAAGAGGGCAAGAAGCGCCTCATCGAGCTGAAGGAGCTGACCCAGCCGCGCATCTATGCCGCCCATCAGCAACTGGCGGCGGGCCTTGCCAATGGCGAGGTGGACATCGCCATCAATTACAAGGCGCGCGGCCTCCAGTGGGCCAATGATGGGGCGCCGCTCGCCATCCAGTATCCGGCCGAGGGCGCCATCGCCGTCATGTTCGGCGCGGCCCTGCCCAAGCGGGCCCCGAGCCCGGAGCTGGCCTATGTCTATTTCAACGCCATGCTCGATCCCAAGGCCATGGCGGGCCTCGCGGGCGCCAGCTTCTACGCTCCGGCCAACGCCAAGGCAGCCCTTTCGCCCGAGCTGAAAGCGAAGATCGACTTCACGGCGGCGGAGGCAGCGGCGCTCAAATTCCCCGATTATGAGCACGTGGCCAAGAATACGGCCGAATGGCTGGAGTGGTGGAACAAGAACATCGCCCGCTGAGCCGCGACATGCCCGCCTCAGCGATGAACGGTCAGATGGAAATGGATGTGCCCGCGCCTCGCGCGCGGGCCGGCGTCCGCGTGTCGCCGGCCTTCGGGCTGGCGGCGCCGGCCACGCTCTTCGTGCTGCTCGGGCTGGTGGCGCCGCTAGCGCTGATGTTCCGCTATAGCCTCAACCGCTTCGTGCCGGGCCAGATGATGGTCGAGGCGCTGACCCTCGCCAATTATCAGAAGTTCTTTTCCGACAGCTTCTATCAGGAGGTGCTGGGCACCACGCTCTGGGTGTCTGCCCTCTCCACCGCCCTGTGCCTGCTGGCAGGCTTCCCCGTGGCCTACGCGCTAGTGCGCCACGCCGGGCCGAAGTGGAAGCCGCGCCTGCTCATCCTCATCATCCTGCCGCTGCTCATGGGCAATGCGGTGCGCACCGCCGCCTGGATGGTGATCCTCGGCGACAAGGGCCTGTTCAATGCCGCACTCGGCAGCGTGGGCCTCTCCGCCGTCAAGCTGATGTACACGCCGACCGCCGTCGTCATCGGCCTCGTCTCCGTGATGCTGCCCTTCATGATCGTGACGCTCCAGAGCGTGCTGGAGGGCATCGACGAGAATCTGGAGGCGGCCGCAGCCAGCCTCGGCGCGCCGCATGGGGTGGTGCTGCGCCGGGTGGTGCTGCCGCTGGCGCTGCCGGGCCTCCTCGCCGGCACCATGCTGTGCTTCATCCTCTCGATGAATGCCTATGCGACGCCGGTGCTGATCGGTGGGCCGACCTTCCACATGATGGCGCCCACCGTCTACCAGCAGGTGGCCAAGGCCATGAACTGGCCCTTCGGCGCCGCGCTCGCTTTCGTGCTGATGGCCGTCACCCTGTTCCTCACCACCACCGCCAATGTGCTCGTGCAGCGGCATTACCGGAAATGGAGCGAGTGATGGGCGCGCTTGCCATCCGCCGCATCTATGCCGGCCTCTCCGCCACCGTGCTCGCCTTCGTGCTGCTGCCGCTGGTCGCCATCGTCTGGGTGAGCTTCTTCGAGAACCGCATCCTCTCCTTCCCGCCCACCGGCTACACCTTGTCCTGGTATGCGCGGGCCTGGGAGCAGGAGGCCTTCCGCAACGGCTTCCTCACCAGCGTGGAGACGGCGTTGTGCGCGGTCATCATCTCTCTCGGGCTTGGCGTTCCGGCGAGCCTTGCGCTGGTGCGTTATCGCTCCCCGGGGCGCGATGCCATCCAGACGCTGCTGCTGGCGCCTATGGTGGTGCCCGGCATCGTCGGCGGCGCGGCGCTGTTCATCGCCTTCATCGAGCTGGAGGTGCTGATCGACCGGGACGTGACCGGCACCTTCGGCGGCCTGCTGGTCGCCCATGGCCTCATCGCGCTGCCCTGGACGGTGCGACTTGTCACGGCAGGCCTCGCGGGCGCCAACAGCTCCTGCGAGGAGGCGGCATCCTCGCTCGGGGCGACGCCCTTCACGGTGTTCCGGCGGGTGACGCTGCCGATGATCCGCCCCGCCATCGTCGCGGCGGCGCTGTTCTCCTTCGTCATCTCCTTCATCGATCTGGAGAAGTCGATCTTCCTCGTGGGGCCGGGCCGCACCACGCTCCAGATCGCGCTCGTCTCCTATCTGGAGTGGAACCTCGATTCCACGGTCGCCGCCGTCGCCACCGTCCAGATCCTCATCATCGGTACGCTGCTCATCGTCAGCGACCGCTACGCCAAACTTGCCCGCGCCTTCTGAGCGCCGGGCTGCGAACACGGGTGCTTCCATGTCCGAGGTCGTTCTCCAGTCCATCGTCAAGCGCTACGAGCACATGGTCGCCGTGGACCATGTCTCCCTATCTATCGGGCAAGGGGAACTGGTGGCGCTGCTCGGCCCCTCCGGCTGCGGCAAGACCACGACGCTGCGCATGGTCGGCGGCTTCGTGCCGGTGACCGAGGGGCGCATCATGGTGGGCGGGCGCGACGTCACCCACCTGCCGCCGCACAAGCGCAACATGGGCTTCGGCTTCCAGAATTACGCGCTGTTCCCGCACATGAGCGTCGCGCAGAACGTCGCCTTCGGCCTCGAGATGCGCAAGGTCTCCAAGGTTGACATCGCCGCGCGGGTGAAGACGGCGCTGGACAAGGTGCGCCTCGGCCACCTGTCGGAGCGCCTGCCCAAGCAATTGTCCGGCGGCCAGCAGCAGCGCGTGGCGCTGGCCCGGGCGCTGGTGATCGAGCCGGACGTGCTGCTGCTCGACGAG
This sequence comes from Azorhizobium sp. AG788, assembly GCF_004364705.1. NCBI lineage: Bacteria > Pseudomonadati > Pseudomonadota > Alphaproteobacteria > Hyphomicrobiales > Xanthobacteraceae > Azorhizobium > Azorhizobium sp. AG788. Next base: position 548,469 of record NZ_SOBM01000002.1, on the reverse strand, counting down.
CCGCTCTCCAACCTCGATGCCCAGTTGCGGCAGGAGATGAAGCTGGAAATCCGGCAGATCCAGCGGTCACTCGGCATAACCACCATCTTCGTAACCCATGATCAGGACGAGGCGCTCTCAGTGTCCGACCGGGTGGTGGTGATGCGCGCCGGGCGCATCGAGCAGGAGGGCTCGCCGGACGAGGTCTTTGCCACGCCGAAATCCCATTTCGTGGCCGAATTCATGGGGGTGACGAACCTTCTGCCGGGGCGCCCCGACACCGGGGGCTTCCGGCTCGCGACGGGCGAGGTGGTGCCGGTCGCCGGCCCGCCGCCGGGCAAGGAGGACGTGGCCCTCGGCGTGCGCCCCGAACGGATCGTCATCGCGGTGGGCGAGGGCGGGCAGGGCCATCTGCCCGGCCGGGTGGAACTGGCCACCTATCGGGGCCTCGTCATCGATTATCAGGTGCGGGCCGCCTCGGGCCTCACGCTCACCGCCCGCTGCCCCTCGCCGGCCGCCGGCGGCCCAAGCCCGCTGAACGCGGGTCAGCCGGTTCATGTCTCCTGGCAGCCGGAGGCGGCGGTTCTCGTGCCGCTCTGAGCTTCCGGTCTCAGTCCGTTCTCCATTTTTTCAAGCGAAGGAAGAGTATCGTGTCGACGCTTCACGACAGCCTGATCGTCATTGACGGCCTGATCATTTCCGATTTCAGCCGCCCGGTTTTCGAGGACATGCGCAAGGGCGGCCTGACGGCCGCCAACTGCACCTGCTCGGTGTGGGAGAACTTCACCGAGACCATGCGCAATATCGCCAAGTGGAAGGCCGATTTCCGCACCCACGCGGATCTCATCACGCAGGTCTACACCTCCGAGGACATCCTCCGCGCCAAGGCGGAGAACAAGACGGGCATCATCCTCGGCTGGCAGAACACCAGTGCCATCGAGGACCGCATCGAATATCTGCCGCTGTTCCACGAACTCGGCATCCGCATCATCCAGATGACCTACAACACCCAGAACTGGGTGGGCTCGGGCTGTTACGAGAGCCGCGACAGCGGCCTTTCCGACTTCGGCCATGACGTGGTGGCCGAGATGAACCGCCTCGGCATCCTGTGCGATCTCTCGCATGTGGGGCCGAAGACCTCCGAGGACGTCATCAAGGCCTCCAAGCAGCGCGTGGCCTATTCCCACTGCCTGCCGTCCGGCCTCAAGGAGCACAAGCGCAACAAGAGCGACGAGCAGTTGCGCTTCATCGCCGAGAAGGGCGGCTTCGTCGGCGTGACCATGTTCCCGCCCTTCCTCAAGAAAGGCCCGGCCGCGACGGTGGCCGATTATGTCGAGGCGATGGAATACGTCATCAACCTCGTGGGCGAGGATATCGTCGGCGTCGGCACCGACTTCACGCAGGGCTATGGCCAGCCCTTCTTCGACTGGATCACCCACGACAAGGGTTTCGGCCGCAAGCTCACCGACTTCGGCGCCGTCATCAATCCCGAGGGCTTCCGCGAGATCGGCGACTTCCCGAACCTCACCGCCGCCATGGAGCAGCGCGGCTGGTCCACCGGCCGGATCGAGAAGGTGATGGGTGGCAACTGGTTGCAACTCCTGAAGGACGTGTGGGGCCGCTGAGGCCCCGCTCATCCCGCCGCAACAGAAGGAGCCGTCCGTGGCCAAGCCTGAAATCGAACTCGACGTCGATCCGGAAACGGGGCGCTGGTACGCCGACCAGATGCCCATGATCCTGGTGCCCCAGCATTTCTACAACAACAACCACTTCGCCATCGAGGCGGAGATCGGCGCGGAGGCCTTCAATTCCGCCTTGGCGCCCGCCGGGCACAAGTCGGCCTATGTGTGGTGCAAGAAGCAGAGCGAGGTCTATGGCCTCAGAGGCGTCGATGTGTTCGCCCACTACATGAAGCGCCTGTCCCAGCGCGGCTGGGGCAAGTTCTCCATCCTCGCCATCGATCCGGCGGCGGGCACGGCCACCGTGCGGCTCGACCATTCCTCCTTCGTCACGGACGAGACGCGAGGGGCGGGGCGCAAGCTCTGCTACATGTTCGCGCCCTGGCTCGCCGGTGCCCTCGAATTCGTCTGCGAGCAGGCGGGCGCGCCGCGCAAGCTCCAGTCGGCCGAGACGCAATGCGCCGCGGAAGGCCATGCCTTCTGCCTGTTCGAGGTGACGCCGGCCGCCTGATCCGCCGCCGATTTCCAACGCCAACGATACCAGAACGCGCCTCAAGGCGCGCAGGCCTTCGCTCAACTCAAGAAGGGGAACAGACAATGACGGACAAGATCCGCCTCAGCCGCCGCACGGCGCTCAAGGGGCTCGGGATGCTCGCCGCCGCGCCGCTGGCGGCACCAGCGGTGATCACCCGCTCGCTCGCCGCGGGCGAGACGCTGGTGGTCTATAATTTCGACGGCCTGCTCGGAAAGGTCATCAAGGACCACTGGATCGATCCCTTCACCCAGAAGACCGGCGTGAAGGTCGAGGTGCTCACCATGCAGGGTTCCTCGCCGCCCATGGCGAAGATCAAGGCGCAGGTGGATGCGGGCCGGCCCGATGCCGATGTCATCCCCATGCAGATGACGGACTATGTCTTCGGCGTCCGGAACAACCTGTTCCAGACCATCGACGCGAAGGACATGCCGGAATATGCCAACCTCTATCCCAGCTACATCACCCCGCACGGGCCGAAGCTGGTGCTGTGGAGCTATGGCATCGGCTACAACACCGAGAAGGTGAAGACGCCGCCCACCAAATGGGCGGATCTCTGGGACCCGCAGTACAAGGGCAAGGTGGCGCTCAACGAGGCCCTGTTCGATCAGGCCCTCGAAATGGTCAATCTCGTCGTGAAGGGCAAGCCCCTGCCGGTGGACGATGCGACCTTCGCCGCCCTCACCAAACTGCGGCCCAACCTTGCCACCCTCTGGACGACCGGCGCGCAGGCGGAGCAGCTGATCCGCTCGGGCGAGGTTTCGCTCATCGCCGTGTGGAACGGGCGCGTCTATCCGCTGAAGGATCAGGGCGTGCCGATCGATTTCGTCAGCCCGCAGGAAGGTTTCTTCACGCGCGCCGATCCCTTCTGCATTCCGCGCGGCGCCCGCAATCCGGATCTCGCCAAGGCCTTCATCAACTTCTCCTGCACCGTCGCCCCGCAGCAGGCGATGGCCGAGAAGCTGTTCTACGCCTCGCCCAACAAGAAGGTCGTCTATTCGCCGGAGATCGCCAAGCGTGTGGTCGTCTCGACGCCCGAGGAACTCGCCCGCGCGGTGCCGGAGGATTACGAGGCTATCGTCGACAATCTGCCCGAATGGCGCCGGCGCTGGGATGCGTGGAAGCAGAGCTGAGCGGAGATCATCCATGGCGCTCCGCACCGGCCGGCGGATCTTCTGGTGGGGGCTCATTGCCCCCACCTTCGTCCTCTATGCCCTGATCTTCTTCGTGCCGCTTGGCATCCTCGGCTCCGAGAGCCTGCATGCCGGCGCCGGCGGCGGGCTGACCTCCGCCAATTACGCCGCCTTCTTTACGGATGGCGTCACGCTTTCCATCTTCTGGCGCACGGTGCGGCTGTCGCTGCTCATCACCGCCGGGTGCATACTGTTCGGCTATCCGCTGGCGCTGTTCATGCGTCGCGCCGGGCCCGTCCTGCGGCTCGTAGCGCTCACCATCGTCATCTCGCCGCTGCTCACCAGCGTCGTGGTGCGCAATGTGGCCTGGTTGCTGGTGCTGGGGCGCGAGGGCATGGTGAATGCCCTGCTGCGCCAGAGCGGTCTCATCGATGGCCCGCTGCCGCTCCTCTACAATACGTTCGGCGTCGTCGTGGGCGTGACCCACGTCTATCTCGCCTTTCTGGTGATGCCGGTCTTTTCCTCGCTGCTGTCCATCGACCCGTCCGTCGAAGATGCGGCGGCGAGCCTTGGCGCCTCGCGCACCACGGTCTTCTGGCGCGTCACCTTTCCCTTGAGCCTTCCGGGCCTGATCGCGGGGACAACGCTCGTTTTCGTCTTGTCCATGGGCGTCTATCTGACGCCGGTGATCATGGGCGGCAGCTTCGTCACCACTTTGCCGATGGTCATGACCGACCTCGTGCGCAACCAGTTTGGCTGGAGCCGGGCGGCGGCCTTCGCCATCGTGCTGCTCGCCTTCATCCTCATCGTCCTTGGCCTGTCGAGCCGGGCGGAGAAGCGCATCGAGCGCATGCGCGGGGAGGGCGCCTGATGACCGACGCCAAGCGGCCCCTGGGCCTCCTCGTCAGCATCGTCGCCGTGGCGGTGATGATCTTCCTCATCCTGCCGCAGGTGATCCTGCTTATTCAGTCCTTCACCGCCGAGGACTATCTGTCTTTCCCGCCGAAGGCCTACGGCCTGCGCTGGTACGGCTTCATCTTTCAGGATGACACCTGGCGGAAGGCGGTCGGCACCAGCCTGATCGTTGCCGGCGTGGTGACGCCGCTGGCGCTGCTGTTCGGCACGGCGGCGGCACTCGGCCTCGACCGCGGACCGCTCATCACGCGCAAGGCGTTACGCACCCTGCTGGTCTCACCCATGGTGCTGCCGCACGTGGTGCTGGGCATGGCCATCTACCGGGTGTTCCTGCCGCTGCGCTTCGACGACACGCTGATGGGCTTCATCGCCGCCCATCTGGTGCTGTGCATCCCCTATGTGATCGTCACCGTGGGCGCGAGCCTTCAGGCCTTCGACCGCTCGCTGGAGCAGGCGGCAGCCAGTCTCGGTGCGCCTCTGCCGGTGGCGCTGTGGCGGGTGACACTGCCGATCATCCGGCCCGGTCTCATCGGCGGGGCGGTGTTCGCCTTCATCACCTCGTTCGACGAGTTCATCGTCACCTATTTCCTCGCGAGCCGCATGACCACGGCGCCGATCCAGATCTTCTCCAGCCTCTCCTACCAGTTGGAGCCGTCCATTGCGGCGGTCTCCGGCCTGACGCTGGTCGTCACCGCGGCGCTGTCCGGCCTGCTGATCCTGCGCGGCGGCGTGGCGGGCAAGGGGGGAGGTTTTGCCGCATAGCAGGGGCGCTGCACCGGCGCTTGCGGGGGGCGCCGGCGTTTTGTATCGCCTGACCATGGATCGGGATGACGACCGCTTCGTTTCGGCGCATCGTCCCGCCACCACTTGGGGGATGCGCATGGAACGCTTGCAGGCCGTGGGCCTCGCGCTTCCGGGAGACGAGAGCGGGCCACGCCGGTTGACGGCCGCGAGCGTCGTCTACCATCAGTTGCGGGACGAGATCGTATCCCTGAAGCGCGTTCCCGGCGAAGTGATCGCCGAAAAGGAGATCGCGGCGGCCCATGGGCTCAGCCGCACGCCGGTGCGCGAGGCGCTGCTGCGGCTCGCGGACGAGGGGTTGGTGGAGATCGCCCCCAAGTCCGGCACCTATGTCTCCCGCATTCCTCTGGCGAGCCTGCACGAGGCCATGATCGCCCGCGCGGCGCTGGAGGACGTCACCGCCCAGGCGGCCGCCGAAAAGGCGAGTGCGGCGGACCTCAAGCGGCTCGACGCGGTGATCGCGGACGAAATGGCCGTGGCGGCGCGGGGCGACCATCGCGCCTTCCATGCGGCGGACGATGCCTTGCACCAGACCATTGCCGAGATCGCGGGCCTGCCCGGCATCTGGCGGCTGGTCCTGCATCTCAAGACGCAGGTGGACCGCTGCCGTCATCTGAGCCTGCCTCATCCCGGGCGGATGGACCGGGTGATCCGCGAGCACAGCGAGATCGTCGCTGCCATCGCAGCCCATGACGTGGAAGCGGCCTCGGCCGCCATGCGACGGCACGTGAAGACGCTGCACGGCAGCCTCGGCCTGATCCGGGACGTCAATCCCGACTATTTCGACGCCGATCCCCGCGAGGTCATTGGGGGCTGACGGGCGTCGGCGCGGCCAGCCGATCCATATAGAGCCGGACCTGTGCGGCCTCCGCAGCGCTGGGCGCAAGATCGAGGCTTCGTGCATAGGCCGCGTGGGCCTCTTCCCGTGCGCCGAGACGCTCCAGCAGATGGCCGAGAACCGCGTGGTAATGGAAATAGCTGGCGAGCGCCTGCGCCAGCGGCGCGATCCGCGCCAGACCTTCGGTGGGACCTTTCGCCCGCGAGAGCGCCACCGCGTGGTTGAGGATGACGACCGGCGTCGGGTCCATGTCCGCAAGCACGCCATAGAGTTGCTCGATCTGAACCCAGTCCGTGCGATCGACATCCGGCGCGCGGGCATGCAGGGCCGCAATGGCGGCCTGAAGCTGATAGGGACCGGGCCGGTGCATGCGGAAGGCGCGGTTGGTGAGGGCCGTGCCCTCGGCGATGGCGGCGCGGTTCCAGAGGCGGCGGTCCTGATCCTCCAGCAGAATGATGGCCCCGTCACCGCCGAAGCGGGCGGGTGCGCGGGCGTCATGGAGGAGCATCAAAGCGAGGAGCCCGAGCACCTCAGGCTCCTCGGGGAAGAGCTGCGCCAGAAGGCGGCCGAGCCTTATGGCTTCCAAGCAGAGGGGCGCCTTGCGGCCGCTTTCCTGCGCGGATGCCGAATGGCCCTCGGTGAAGATGAGATAGACCATGGCCGAGACGGCGGACAGGCGCGCCTGCCGCTCGCGCGGTGCGGGCGTCTCGAAGGGAAGGCCGGCCTGGGCCACCCGGCGCTTGGCGCGTGTGATCCGCTGTTCCATCGCCGCTTCGCCCATGAGAAAGACGCGGGCGATCTCCGGCACGCTGAGCCCGCAGACCACGCGCAGGGCCAGCGCGATCTGATGCGCCGGCGCCAAGTCAGGATGGCAACAGATGAACAGGAGGCGCAGCACATCGTCGCCGAGGCCGGTCCGGTCGAGGGCGTCCGCGCGCCGGTCTTCCTCGTCCGGCGTCGCGGGCCCCAGATGCTCGGTCGGCAGCCCCGCCTCTCGGGCGTGCCGGCGGAGCCTGTCGATGCCGGCATTGCGGCCGACCCTCACCAGCCACGACGTCGGATCGTGGGGCGGGCCGCGCTCCGGCCAGTGGGCGAGGGCGCGCAGGCAGGCCTCCTGAAAGGCGTCTTCCGCCCGGTCGAGCGTGCCCAGCCCGCGTAACAGCGCGGCCATGGCGGCGGGGGACGCGGCCCGAAAGGCCGCATCCATGGAGTCGCGATCCCCGCGAAGGCTTGGGCGCGGCTCTTTCGCCTGTGCGACCTCGTCGTCCGTCACCGTCACATGTATTTGCCGTGCTGGCCTTCGATGGCGGCCGTGAGGCGCTCCACTTGCGCTTCCACCTCCGGGGTCACCACCTCGCCGAAGTCCGAAAGCGCATAGAAGGGGCGGATTTCGAGATCGGAATCCGAGAGCTGCGGATTGGGGCAGCGCTTGGCCCATTCCACGGCCTGCGCCATCGACTCCACCTCCCAGATCCAGAAGCCGGCGACGAGTTCGCGCGTCTCGGCGAAGGGGCCCTCGGTCACGGTGCGCTGGTCGCCCGAAAAACGGATGCGCACCCCTTGCGAGGACGGCTTCAGTCCCTCGCCCGCGACCATGATGCCGGCTTTCACCAGTTCCTCATTATAGGCCATCATGTCCTCCAGCAGCTTGGCCGGAGGCAGGGCGCCCTGCTCGCTGTTCACGTCCGCCTTCACCAGAACCATTACGCGCATCCTGTCCTCCTCTAGATGATGCGCCCCAAGGACGTCCGGCCGGCTCGCAAACCGACACTGCGCCGCAATTTTTTCCGGGCGCCTCTTCTCCACCTTTGCCGGCTCCCGGAGCCGCAGGGCGGGATGCTTTTGTCTATCACATGTCGCAAGGTTGGTTTAAGTCCTGCGATGTCGTCGACCCAAGATGATCAGAACGAGACGGCAGAGTCCAAGTTTCACTGAAATAAAGGGGAACGCCACATGCCACATGGAGACTTCAGCTGGTACCAGCTCTGCACCACGGACGTGGAGGCCGCCGGTGCATTCTACCGTCGCCTGCTTGACTGGCAGGGGCGAGATGCGGGGATGCAGGGCATGACCTACATCCTCCTGTCGAAGGACGGTGTCGATGTCGGCGGCATGATGGCGCTGCCGGAAGACGTGCTGAAGGCCGCCATCGGCCCCTACTGGATGGGCTATGTGGAGGTGGAGGATGTCGATGCCACCGCCGCCCGCGTGTCGGCTTCCGGCGGCATCATCCATTCCCCGCCGGCGGACATTCCCGACGTCGGCCGCTTTGCGGTGATCGGCGATCCGCAGGGCGCGGTGCTGTCGCTGATCCACTGGAACGAAGGCAACGCGCCGCCGCCCGCGCCGGCGAACCGTATGGGTGCGGTGGGGTGGCACGAACTCGCCGCCAGTGACTGGCCGGCGGTCTTCCCCTTCTATGCGGAGCTGTTTGGCTGGACCAAGGGCGAGCCCATCGACATGGGGGGTATGGGCACCTACCAGCTCTTCGAGCACGGTGGGCGGGCCATCGGCGGCATGTTCAACAAGCCGCCGGAGATGCCGGCGCCCGGCTGGCTCTATTATGCGCAGGTGCCCGACATCGCTGCGGCGGTGGCGACCATCGCCGCGGAAGGCGGGCAGGTGCTTCACGGGCCCATGGAAGTGCCGGGCGGCGCCTGGATCGCGCAGGGTCGCGATCCGCAGGGCGCCTATTTCGCCGTCGTCGCCCCGCCGGCGGGCGAGATGACCTGACGCGCCTCAGGCCGGGAAATTGGGATTGGCGGGACGCTGCAGGCCGAGGTGGTCGCGCAGCGTCGTGCCCTCGTAATCGGCCCGGAACAGGCCACGTTCCTGAAGGAGGGGCACCACAAGATCGGTGAAATCCGTAAACCCCTCGTGGAAATAGGGCGGCATGACGTTGAAGCCGTCCGCCGCTTCGGTCTCGAACCAGTCCTGCAACGTGTCCGCCACGCTCTCGGCGGAACCGCACAGCACCCAATGCCCGCGTGCGGCGGCGACCAGATTGTAGAGGTCGCGAAGCGTCATGCTCTCGCGCCGGGCCTTGGCCAGCATCACGCCGGTGAAGGAGTGATAGGTGTCTGCCTTCGGCAGGTCCGGGATGGGACCATCGAGATCGTAAGCGCTCATGTCCACGCCGAAGCGCTCGGACAGCATGCCCAGCGCATTGCTGGCGTTCACATGGCGCATCAGCGCGTTGAGCTTGTCGCGGGCCTCCCGGTCGGTGCGCCCCACCACCGGCATCACGCCGGGCAGCACGCAGACCTCCTCCGGCCGGCGGCCGAGGGCGGGAAGGCGCGCCTTGAGGGCCTGATAGCCGGCGCGCGCCTCGTCAATGTCCTGCACGACGGCGAACACCAGATCGGCGGTGCGTGCGGCCAGTTGCTGGCCAGGTTCCGAGCCGCCCGCCTGCGAAATGATCGGATGGCCCTGCGGCGCCCGACCGATGTTCACCGGCCCCTTCACCTTGAAGAAGGCGCCCTCGTGATCGAGGGGCTTCACCCTGGCGGGATCGATATAGAGCCCGCTCTCCCGGTCGGCGACGATGGCATCGTCCGCCCAGCAGTCCCAGAGCCCCTTCACCGTATCGAGGAATTCGCCGGCGATCTCATAGCGGCGACCGTGGTCGGGATGCTGGGTGCCGAAATTCGCGGCGGCGGCCGGCGCTGCGGTGGTGACGGCATTCCAGGCGGCGCGGCCATGGCTGATGTGGTCGAGGGAAGCGAAAGCGCGCGCCACCGTGAAGGGATCGGAATAGGTGGTGGAGACCGTCGCACCGAGGCCGACGCGCTCTGTTGCCATGGCGACGGCAGAGAGCAGCGTCAGCGGTTCGAGGCGCGCCGTATAGGAGGGATGGGCGGCGGGATCGGCATTGAGATTGTCGCCCATGAAAATGAGGTCGAACTTCGCCCGTTCGGCAGTTCGGGCGATCTCGCACACCGCTTCGATGTCCTGGAAACTGTCCACCGCGCCGGGCATGCGCCAGCCCGCGATGTGGCTGCCCGTGCCCAGCAGGAACAGGCCGAGATGCATCTGCCGTTTCATGATTTCACTTCCAGAAGATGATGCGCTTTTCGGCAAAGCCGATGAGGCCAAAGAAGGCGAGGCTGGCGGCGGAGGCGACGAAGATGGCGCCCCACACCTGCACGAAGTCGATCTGGAGCACCGCCTGATAGATCACCCAGCCGAGCCCGCCATAGGCGCCAAGCATTTCCGTGACGATGGCGACGATGAGAGAGCGGACGGTCGAAACCCGCAGGCCGGCGGCGATCAGCGGCAAAGCGGTGGGCAGGCGCAGACGCCACAGGATGGCGAGCCGCCCGGCCCCGAAGCTGCGCAACAGGTCGACCGAGCGCCGGTCCACCCGGTCGAAGCCGGCAAGGGCGGAAAGGAAGACCGTGAAGCTCACCGCCAGCGCCACCATCACGAACTTCGAGCCCATGCCGATGCCGAACCACAGCAGGATCAGTGGCGAATAGGCCACCACCGGCACGGAATTGATGGCGGTGGCGGCGGGCAGGAGCACAGTGCGGGTGGGCGGGATCAGCGTGATGACGATCGCGAGCCCGATGCCGATGAGCGCGCCGAGGACATAGCCCACCAGCGCCTCGGTGAGGGTGAAGCCGGCGGCGGTGAGAAGGACCGCGCGCTTGGCATAGATGCTGGCGAGGATGTCGCTGACCGCCGGCAGCGTATAGGCCGGCAGGTGAAAGCCCCGCGCGATGCCTTCCCAGGCCAGGACGAACAGCACGATGCCGAGCATGCCGCGCTGGAGCGTGAGGCTGCGCGGCCGGGCGGCGCCGGCCATCTCCGGTGCGTCGCTCATTGCTCCGCCCCCCAAAAGACGAAGGCCCGTTCGGCGGCGGCCACGAGGGCATAGAAGCCGGTGCCGAGCAGGGCGGAGACGAGCAGCGTCGCCCAGATGCTCACGACATTCTCCGTATACATGCCCTGAAGGAGCAGCACGCCGAGGCCCACGGTGTCGCCGAACCATTCCCCCACGATGGCGCCCACGAGGGCGAGCGAGGAGGCCAGGCGCAGCGCCACGAAGATCTGCGGCAGGGCAGTTGGAAATTGCAGCCGCGTGAGCAACTGGAGCGGGCTTGCGCCGAAGGAACGCAGCAGCGCTTCCTGTCGCGGATCGACACTTTCGAGCCCCAGCAGCGTGTTCACCGTCACCGGGAAGAAGGTGAGGTAGAAGGCGATCGCGGCCTTAGCGAGGAGCGTGTTGCCGAACCACAGCACCACCAGCGCGCCGAAGGCGATGACCGGGATGGTCTGGGACACGATGAAGAGCGGGAAGATCAGCTCCCGCAGCGCCCGCGCCCGGAAGAACAGGAGCCCGATCCCGATGCCGAAGACGCCGCCCGCGACGAAGCCGAGGAGCGTCTCGCTGAGCGTGCGCAGGAACCCCTGCACATAAGGCGCGGGCGTCTGCCAGAGGGCGGCGAAGATGACGGTCGGGCGCGGCAGATAATAGGGGCGGATGGCGAAGGCGATGACCAGCGCCTCCCAGGCCGCGAAGACGGCCACGAGAATGGCGAGCCCGCGCAAAAGGCGCAGCAGCGGCAGGAGGAGGCGGAGGGAGGCGCCCGACGGCGGCAGGGCCGGATGGGCGAGGCTGGACGTGCTCATCGCTTCCTATTCTTCGGTGGGCGGGGCCACGGCCGGGGCAGAAGGTGAAAAGGGGCCGGACGCTCGTCCTTGACGCGGATGCCTGCCCCCTCCCAACCCTCCCCCGCAAGCGGGAGAGGGCTTTGCGTCTCGCGGACGTAATGGTGGCACGCATGATCCCGAGGAGAACGGTTTTGGTCCGGGTGCGATCGCCACGCCCTCTCCCGCTTGCGGGGGAGGGTTGGGGAGAGGGCAGGCCGGGCGGTCCGCCTCACGGCTTGCGGTCGGCCAGCGGAATGGCTTCGAGGAAGCTTGTGTTGAAGGTGGCGCCGAGGTCCACGGGCTTGGAGATGACCTTGGCGTTCAGGAACAGGTCCTGCGTGATCTTCACGGAATCCATGTCGATCCAGAACAGGCCCTTCTCCGGCACCTTGCCGGCCACCATCAGCTTCTTGGCCTCGGTGAGCTGGAATTCCTGATGGGCACGGTCGAGGGTCGGGGCGATGGCCATCACCGTATCCACGGCGCCCTTGGGATCGTTGAAGGCGTCCTTCCATCCCTTGATGGAGGCGCGCAGGAAGGCCTTCACCAGCTCCGGCTTCTCCTTCGCGGTGGTCTCCGACACGATCAGCGTGTCACGGGGGAAGGTGATGCCGCTGTCCTCGGCCACGAACGTGCGCAGCTTCTCTTCGCCCATGCGGGTCTTGATGGTGTAATATTCATTGTACCGCGTGGCGGTGATGACATCGACCTGCCCATCGATGAAGGGCGTGACGCTCACCTGCTGCGGCTGGATGGTCACCAGCGAAGGATCGATGCCGTTCTTGGCGAGAATGGCGTTGAGCACATGGTTCGCGCCGGTGAACCAGGTGGTGACGGTCTTGCCCTTGAAATCCTGAATGGTCTTTATCGGCCCGTCGGCGCGAGCGACGAAGACGAAGGGCGTCATCTGGTGGGAAATGCCGATACACACCACCGGCATGCCCTTGTCGCGGGCGGCGAACACGCTGTCGAGGCCACCCGACAGGCCGAACGTGTCGGCGCCGGTGGCGACGAGGTTTTCCGCCAGCAGGTTCGGGCCGCCGGGATTGATGGTGAGGTCGATGCCCTCGTCCTTGTAATAGCCCTTGGCCACAGCGACGTAGAAGCCGGCGAACTGGGTCTGCGGCAGCCACTTGAGGCGCAGCGTCGCCTTGGTGAGATCGGCGGCCCTGGCGGGAGCGGCGCCGGCCCCGCCCATCATCGCAAGCCCCGCGGCGAGGCCGGCCATCACATGCCGGCGGCTCGGACCTGTGCGGCGCGTCTTTTCAACCCGTTCAGTCATCGTCTTCGTCTCCGGAAGGTGTTGGCTGTTATTGGCGGTAGGACGGATCTTCGCGGTCGAGCTGGCGCATGAGCGCGGGCCATTCGCGCTCGCCGGGCACGAGAATGTCGCCCTTCAGCTCCCAGAACTGGCGGGCGGCATGCTCGCAGACCTCATGCGGGGGAATGACGAGCTTCACGCCCGACGCGCAGGCCGCCTGCATGGCGAGCTGGATCTTGGCGGCACGCTCGAAATAATAGAGCAGCATGAAGGCTTCCCCCGGCGTGCGGCCGACGGTGAGGATGCCGTGATTGCGCATGAGCATGACCTTGTGGGGCCCGAGATCGCGCACCAGACGCTGCTGCTCGTCGAGGTCGATGGCGACGCCCTCGTAATCGTGGAAGGCCTGCCGGTTGTAGAAGCGCATGGCGAATTGGCTCAGCGGCAGGAGGCCCTGCTCCTGCCCGGACACCGCCACGCTGGCATCCGAATGGGTGTGCAGCACGCAGACCGCGTCATGGCTGGTCTTGTGGAGCGCCGCATGGATGACGAAGGCGGCCAGGTTCACCTCATAGGGTGTTTCCTGCAGCTTGCGGCCCTCGATGTCGATCTTGACGAGGCTCGAGGCCGTCATCTCGCTGAACAGCAGGCCATAGGGATTGATGAGGAACTGGTTCTCATGCCCCGGCACGCGGCTGGAGATGTGGTTGTAGATGAGATCGTCCAGGCCGAGCTTCGCCACCATGCGGTAGCAGGCGGCGAGCGCGACGCGGGCGTCCCATTCGCTCGGGTCCATGTGCGCCGGGCAGGCGGCGGTGGTGTCGGTCGCGGTCATGGGATGATCCATCAGTGGGTGCCGGAAGCGCCGGGGGCGAGGAAGGACTTCATGGCCTCCTCCTCGATGGCTTCCAGCAGGATGCGCTTCAGGCGCACGAATTCCGGGTCCGTGACGAGTTCGGCGGAGCGCGGGCGCGGCAGGGAGACGGGAAGCTCCAGCTTCACCCGGCCCGGCCGCGCCGACATGACGAGCACGCGGTCGCCAAGGAACAGCGCCTCGTCCACATCATGGGTGATGAAGAGGATGGTGCGGCGGTGCTTGCGCCACACCTCCAGCAGCCAGCGTTGCATCATGGTGCGCGTGAGCGCATCGAGCGCGCCGAACGGCTCGTCCAGCAGCATCAGCTCGCGCTTGAACATGAAGGTGCGCATGAGCGCCACGCGCTGGCGCATGCCGCCGGAGAGCTCGTGCGGATACTGGTCGCCGAAGCCGGCAAGGCCGAACTCGGGCAGCATCTCGCGCGCCTCGGCCCGCGCGGCCTTCCGCGAGCGGCCCTCGATCTCCATCGGGATGACGGCATTGTCGATGACCGTGCGCCAGGGGAGAAGCAGGTCGCGCTGGGGCATGAAGGACACCTTGCCCAGAAGTTCGCGCGCATGGCAGCTGCGCCCCTCGAAGCGCAGGATGCTGCCGCTGTCCGGCTCCTCCAGCCCGGCTACGATGTTGAACAGGGTGCTCTTTCCGCAGCCGCTAGGGCCGACGACGGTGACGAACTCGCCCGGCGCGATGGCGGCCTCGAAGCCGGAAACGGCGGTGACGTTGGCGAAGCTTTTCGACAGTCCCTTCATCTCCAGAAGCGGACGCGCGTCCGCGGCGGAGGTCGAGGCCGTCGGACCCGCCGCTTCGGCCGGAAGCGGGAGGCTGCTGGATGCGAGGGTCAAAAGCCGTCCTTCCACCATGTATAATGAGTGGCATTTTCCGCATACGCAAAAATGCGCCGCTTTCCTTCATCCCAAGCAATCGATGTGCCAACGGAAGGGAAGGCGCCTCGCCGGTCGCGGGCGGCGATGACGCGCCCGGCATATGTGCCTTATGCAGAGCCGACATTTGCTTGCGGTGGCGAGTTGGGAGAGACTGGCGGTGAGCGACCCGCCTTTATGTATACCGAGGAAGAGAATGAGTGCGCGAATGAGCAGTATCCGTGCACAGGATGACGCGGAATGCGCGCCTTTTGGGCAGGACGGGCTCCGCACCGCCGCGCCCACGTTGGCCGAGAAGCTGCGCGGAGAGCTTGAGACCGCCATCGCCGCCGGGCGCCTTGAGCCCGGCAGTCGTCTCGATGAGCAGGAAATCGCCGCCCGCTATGGGGTTTCCCGCACCCCGGTGCGCGAGGCGTTCCGCCTTCTCGCCGCCAGCGGTCTGGTCGAACTGCGCGGCCGGCAAGGGGCGGTGGTGCGCTCAATTGGTGCGCATGCGCTGATCGAGATGTTTCAGGTGATGGCGGAGATGGAGGGTCTGTGCGCCCGCCTCGCCGCGCGGCGCATCACGCCGGCCCAGATGGACAAGCTGAGGGCCATCCACGAGAAGCTGGAACAGGTCGCAACCCTAAAGGACATCGACCTTTTCTACGATGTGAACCAGGAGTTTCACGAGGCGCTCTATGAGGCTTCGGCGAACGCCTTTCTGGCCGACCAGACCCGCCGGCTGCGCAATCAGGTGGCCGCCTATCGGCGCCGTGTCACCCGCATGCCGACCCGCATATCGGATACGCTGCGCGAGCATGCGGAGGTGATTGCGGCGATTGCCGACCATGATGCGGAGCGGGCCCACAAGGCCATGCGGGACCACGTGAATCTGCTGGGCGATAATTTGCTGGATTTCCTCGCCGCCTTCGGATGAGCGCGAGCGACGCGAGTTGGTATGCAATTTGCTAGCTATTGTATATCCATTTCGCCTGGAGACCTGCCTTGAAGTTGGACCTCACGAACAAGACCGCCCTGATCACCGGCGCCTCGAAGGGTATCGGCCTTGCCGTGGCGCAGGTGTTTGCCGCCGAAGGCTGCCACCTGCATCTGGCCGCCCGCAATGGCGAGGCGATGGCGCAGGCCAAGGGCGAGCTGGAAGCCGCCCACGGCGTGCGCGTTACCGTGCATGCGCTCGATCTGTCGTCCACCGAGGCCATGGAGAAGCTGGCCGAGGACGTGGGCTATGTGGACATTCTGATCAACAATGCCGGCGACATCCCCGCCGGCTCGCTGGAGATCGTGGACGATGCCGCCTGGCGGCGCGGCTTCGATCTCAAGGTCTTCGGCTACATCACGCTGGCCCGCGCCTTCTATAAGAAGATGCGCGGCAAGGATGGCGTGATCGTCAATGTCATCGGCAATTCCGGTGAGAACTGGGATGCGAGCTATATCGCCGGCTCCACGGGCAATGCGGCGCTCATGTCCTTTACGAAGGCGCTTGGCGGCGCGAGCCTCAATGAAGGCGTGCGCGTGGTGGGCGTCAATCCGGGGCCGGTGGCGACCGATCGCATGCTCAAGATCATGAAGCGCAAGGCCATCGACATGCTGGGCGATGAAAGCCGCTGGGAGGAGCTGTTCGACAAATATCCGGGCAAGCGGCCCGCGACCTCCGAGGAAGTGGCGGACCTCGTGGCGTTCCTCGCCTCGCCCCGCGCCGGCTACATCACCGGCACCAACGTGACCATCGACGGCGGCATCTCGGCCCGCGGCTCGGTCATCTGAGCGCCAGCGCTTTCCTGCGGCCGGCCCGCACCGGCCGCGTTCCTTCCCGGCTCGCCCCAAGGACCGCTCATGTCATCCGCCAGCCAGCGCAATCGCTATTTCGATGCGCTCTCCAGCACGCCCGGCCTCATGTGGCTGGGGCAGAACACCAACCACATCCCGGCCCATCCGGCGGTGAAGGCGGCGATGATCGCGGCCATCGAGGAAGGCGCCTTCAACGCCTATGCCCCGCCGCTGGGCTTCGAGGCGCTGCGCGCGGCCATCGTCGCCGATCTCGGCACGCCCGGTGCCGAGGCGCTGGTGACGGAAGGTGGCGTCTCGGCGCTCGCCATGGTGTGCCGCGCCTATTGCCGGCCGGGCACCACCTTCGTCACCACCGATCCCACCTGGAAGTGGCCCTGCCTCTTTGCGAAGCAGGCGGGCGCGGAGGTGATCGAGATCCCCATCTATGATCCCGCCTGCAACTATCGCCTGACGCCCGAGGCGCTGAAAGCGGCGGTGGATGAGCGCACCGCCATCATCTATCTCGTGGACCCCAACAATCCGCTCGGCATCCGTTACACGCGCGAGGAGATCGAGGCCTTCGCAGCCATTGCCCGCGACTGCGGCGCCATGCTGGTGCATGACTGCACCTATCGCGATTTCGCGGACGGCCATCATCCGGCGCTGCTCGCCGCGCCCGAGGGCGCCATCGTCTCGCTCTCCTTCTCCAAATGGCTCGGCCTTGCCGGCCTGCGCGTCGGCGCGCTGGTGGCGGCGCCCGCCGTGCTGGAGGCCTGCGCCGAGCGGGCGACCAGCGTGCTGGGCGCCAGCGTCATCGCCCAGCGAGCGGCCGAGGCGGGGCTGAAGGTGAAGCCCGAATGGATGGCCGAGGTGCGCCGTATCGATCGCGCCAACAAGGCCAAGATCAAGGAGGCTGCGTCCGCCATCGAAGGCTTCGCGTTGCCGGTCTATCCCTCGCACGGCAACTTCCTCGTGCTGGAAACCATCGGCGCCGGCATCCGGCCGGAGGCCCTGGTGGAAGCGGCCCGGCGCGAGAAGATGATGATCCGCCAGGGCACCTATCACACGGCACGTTTCGGCGACCGCTTCGTGAAGGTGAGCACCTCGGTCCCGGAGGGCTGGGTGGATGCCTTCTGCGCGCAGCTTCCCGCGCTCGTCGCCACCGCCCGCACGCTCAACGACATCGGCCCCCAGTTCTGAGCCTTGAGAGACGCACCATGCATGTGACCACGAAGGACGGCATCCGCCTGCATGTGGAAGAGGCGGGCGAGGGTACGCCCATCCTCTTCGTCCATGAGTTCGGCGGCAATCATATGAGCTGGGAGCCGCAGATGCGGTTCTTCGCCCGCCGCCACCGCTGCATCACCTATGCGGCGCGGGGCTATGCGCCGTCGGATATTCCGAGCGACATGGAGCAGTATTCGCAGGCGCTTGCGGCCGATGACGCGGTGGCGGTGCTGGACGGCCTCGGCATCGGGAAGGCGCACATCGTCGGCCTCTCCATGGGCGGTTTCGCCACCGTCCATTTCGGCCTGCGCACGCCGGAACGCGCGCTCTCGCTCACGGTGGCCGGTGCCGGCTATGGCTGCGAGAAGGAATTTGAGGAGTATTTCCGGGGCGTCTCGCGGGAGGTGGCGGACAATTTCGAGCGCCAGGGCGCCAGGGAGTTCTCCAAGATCTATGCGCTGGGCGCGAGCCGCGTGCAGTTCCAGAACAAGGATCCGCGCGGCTGGAACGAATTTGCCGACCGCCTCGCCACCCATTCGGACCTCGGCGCGGCCATGACCATGCGCGGCGTGCAGGCCCGCCGGCCCTCCTTCTGGGATCTGGAAGAGGGGCTGAAATCCATGAACGTGCCGACCCTCATCATGGTGGGTGACGAGGATGACCATTGCCTCCAGCCGGGCATCTTCCTCAAGAAGACCATCCCGGCGAGTGGCCTGTGCGTCTTCCCCAAGACCGGCCACACGCTGAACCTTGAGGAGCCCGCCGCCTTCAACGCGCAACTGGCGGAGTTCATTGCGCAGGTGGAGGCGGGGCGCTGGCTGCCGCGCGATCCGCGCGCCATTCCCGGCCAGATCATGCGGACGAACTGACCCATGGCCTATCCTTTGATCGATGCCGGGCGGGTCTGGAACCGCCTGATGGCGCTGGCCGAGATCGGCGCGCTCTCGCAGGGCGGCGTCAATCGTCAGGCTTTGACCCTCGGCGAGGCCGAGGCGTGGCGGCTGATCCTCGACTGGGCGCGGCCGCTCGGTTTCGAGCCCTCGACGGACCCGGCGGGCAATCTCTTCCTCACCTTGCCGGGCGAGGACCGCAGCCTGCCGCCGGTGGTGGCCGGGAGCCACATCGACACCCAGCCCACCGGCGGCAAGTTCGATGGCGCGGCCGGCGTGCTGACCGCCTTCGAGGCCGCCGAAACGCTGGCAGCGGCGGGCGTGCCGCGCCGGCGGGATCTGGTGGTGGTGGCGTGGATGAATGAGGAAGGCAGCCGCTTCGCGCCGGGCATGACCGGATCGGAGGCCTTCTCGGCCACCCGACCGCTCGCCGAGATCCGCGCCCGCACGGACCTCGACGGCATCACCATGGGCGCGGAACTGGACCGGCTGCATGCCAGCTTCCCGGACGTGCCCCAGCGCCCGCTGGGGTTCCCGGTGGGCGCCTATGTGGAGTTGCACATCGAGCAGGGGCCGGTGCTGGAGGCGCAGGGCAAGGAGATCGGCATCGTCACCGGGATGCAGGGGAAGCGTACCTTCCGCATCACCATCTCCGGCGCGGAAGGCCATGCAGGCACGCTCGCCATGGCGGAGCGGCGCGATGCCATCGCCGCCTTCGGCCGCATGGTGGTGGAACTGAACCGGCAGGTGGGCGCCCATGATGCGCTCATCAAGTTCACCATCGGCCGCGTGCAGGTGGAGCCCAACGCGCCCTCGGTCATTCCCGGCAAGGTCACGTTCAGCATCGACATGCGCCATCCCGACAATGCCGTGCTGGAGTTGTTGGCCGAGCGCATCCGCGCCATCTGCACGGCGGAAGCGGCACCTTGCGCCGTCGCGCTCGACCTGCTGGTCAACGAGCCTTCCAACGATTTCTCGCCGGTTCTCCAGCAGGCCATCAGCGCGGCAGCAGAACGGCACGGCTACGGCGCCATGCCGATCCTCTCTTATGCCGGGCACGATTCCCGCCACCTCGCCAAGCGCGCGCCGGCGGCGATGATCTTCATCCCCTGTCGCGATGGCATCAGCCATGCCGAGGCCGAATGGTCCGAGCCTGCCCACGTGGCGGCCGGCGCGCAGGTGCTCTGCGATGTCCTGGCCGATCTGCTCGCCTCTTCTGAAATGCCGTCTGCCTGAGGAGTTGCGCCCATGCCCGCTTCCGCCAAGATCACCACGCCCGTGATGGACATGGCGGATCTGCCGCCGCAGAGCGCGCTCGCCCCGGCGAGCGAGGCGGAAGCGCGGGCGCGCTATTTCAATTCGGGCAATGCCTTCAACATCAAGCTGCCGCCGGTCCCCGGCGGCGTCTTCACCGAACAGGCGCGACAGGCCCTCTCGGCCGATACGCCCACCGGCTTCATCGCCTGCGACCAGTCGGCCGCCATGGGCTGCGCCTTTCCCGCGACCTCGCCGCTCATGCTGGCGCGCTATGCGGTCATCGGAGCGGGTGAGCATCTCGTTGCGGATTTCGAGGCCACCGGCTCCATCTGGTACGTTATCGAAGGCGAGGGCCGGGTGGTTCAGGGCGGCGAGACCATCGCCTTCGCCAAGGGCGACGTGTTCCTGCTCACCGGCGCGCCGGCGGCGCTAGAGGCCGCAACGCGCACCGTGCTCTGGGTGGTCACGAACGAGCCCCAGCTTGCCTTCGATGCCGACCGTCGGCCGTCCGAAGAGGCCCGCCCGGTCGATCCCGTGCATTATCCGGCGGCCGAGATCGCCCGGCAGATCGAGATCATCTATGGCGCGGCGCCAAACGCCCAGACCTCCGGCATGGCGCTGATCTTCTCGTCCGACCGCCAGCAGGCGGCGCGCAACATCCTGCCGACGCTCACGCTGTCGCTGAACACCCTGCCGCCCAAGACGCACCAGAAAGCGCACCGGCACAATTCGGCGGCGCTCACCCTCGTGCTGAACGGGGACGACAGCTATTCCATGGTTGGCGGCGTACGCTGCGACTGGTCGCCCTTCGCCACGCTTGTGACGCCACCCGGCGCCCCGCATTCCCATCACAATGGCGGCGACAGCCGGGCGCTGTTCCTCATCGTCCAGGACGGCGGGCTGCATTATCACGCCCGCACCAGGGGGTTCGAGTTTCTGGAGTGAGAAGGAGGGGGCAGCGCCCCCTCAGGCCCGCAGGCGATAAAGCGAGACGTCGATCACACCGGCCCGGAAGCCCCCCTCGCAATAAGCGAGGTAATATTCCCAAAGGCGTTTGAAGGTGGTGTCGAACCCCATCTTCTCGATGGCCGGCCAGGCGGCCAGGAAGCGGCGGCGCCATTCGGCGAGCGTCATGGCATAGCTGAGGCCGAAGCTCTCCACCTTCTCCAGCACGAGGCCGGCTGCCTTCGCCTGCGCGGCCATGATCTCCTTGGTCGGCAGCATGCCGCCGGGAAAGATGTAGTGCTGGATGAAGTCCGGATTGGCGCGGTAGCCCTCATAGCGCGGCTCGTCGATGGTGATGCCTTGCAGGACCGCGACGCCACCGGGCACGAGATGCTTCTTGATGGCTCCGAAATAGACCGGCCAGTATTGCTCGCCCACCGCCTCCAGCATCTCGATGGAGACGATGCGGTCGAACTGCCCCACCACATCGCGATAATCCTGAAGGCGCAGGTCCACGCGCTCGGCCATGCCCTCGCGCGCGATCCGCTCCTGCGCGAAGGCAAGCTGTTCCTTGGAGAGCGTCAGTCCGGTCACATGGGCACCCATGTGCGCGAGCTTGGAGGCGAGCGCGCCCCAGCCGCAGCCGATCTCCAGCACGCGCGTGCCGGCGGCGCCGATATCGAGCCAGCTACCGATCCGGGCGAGTTTCGCGTCCTGTGCCTCTTCGAGGGACAGGGTCGGCGGCTCGAAGATGGCGCTCGAATAGGTCATCGAGGGGTCGAGCCAGAGGCGGTAGAAATCGTTGCCGAGATCGTAGTGGAAGGAGATGTTCTTCCGGCTCCCCTTCTTCGTGTTGGCCCGCCGGGCATGGGTAAGGCGACGCGCGAGCCGCACCGGCCAGAGGCCGCTGAGCGCCGCCTCCAGCCGCTCGATATTTATGGCCGCAAGCTCGATCAGCGCCGCCGGGTCCGGACTGGTCCATTCCCCGGCCATATAGGCCTCGGCAAAGCCCACCTGCCCACGGGCGGCGAAGCGGCGAAAGGTGCGCCAGTTGTGGAGAACGAGGGTTGCTTCCGGCCCCGGCGCGCGCATCGCGCTCTCGATCCGCCCGCCGGAGGGGAGAATCACCGTCAGTCGCCCACGGGACAGGCGCGACAGCAGGCGCTTCAGGATGAAGGGGCCGATGCCCCGCGCGGGGGCCTCACGCGACACGACGGCGCCGCGGCGTTCACTTTCTACCGACATTTTCCGCCAGAACCCTCATGTGTCGGAACGCGCAACCGTGACGGGGTGGACGGGCGGAGGGGGGCGGTGCCTCAACCCGATGCCCTTCAGAAAGATCTGAAGGGCTTCCCAATGGATGCCACCGATCACCTTAAGGGTCAGAAGCGGACAGGAAAAGAAGGCGTTGAGCAGCGCGTTGTCCGTCAGTTCAACCCGTGTGGATGCAAGCGTGGCGGAGAGGACGAGCCCCGCACGGTCCCGGGTCGCGATGCCGATGCCCACCCGAGCGCCCGGCGGCTGCACGCGGAACTGGTAGGTCAGGTCCATGTCCATGAAGGGCGAAACGAAGAAGCGCTTGTCCGTCCGCTGGCGAATGGTCGGCGCGAACGGATCGTCCGTCGGCAGCAGGTAGCTGTGCCGCTCGCCGAAGGTGTTGTTCACCTCATAGAGGATCGCAGCCAGCCCGCCGTCGCGGCGGTAGCAGAAATAGACGCTGAGCGGATTGAAGGCATAGCCGAGGATGCGCGGCATGGTGAGCAGCCGGATCGGCCCGCCATCGAAGGCGATGCCGGCGGCCGCAAGATGCCGCTCCACCTGCACCCGCAGCGGCGTCCGCGATCCGTCGCCATAGTCCCGGTCGCGGAAGCCGAAGACGTTGAAGCGGTTGCGCGAGAAGAGGCGAAGCCGCCCATCGAGCACGTCGAGTTCGTCGAGGTCCAGCAGCAGCGAGAACATCTTGTAGCTGAGGCGATGTTCGCGGGGGCGCACCCGGTGGTGCACCACCGTGCCGGAATAGAGGGCGGAGGCCGGGGGCATCATTCGGCTGCCTCCAGTGCCGGCATGGCCGCTTCACGTGGCTGGAGGAAGATGCGGCCGGATTCGCTCGCCACGGTCCACGGCCGACGCACGCCGCCGAGCGCCTCGGCCACGGCAAGACCCGCCTGAAGTCCGTCCTCATGGAAACCGGCGCCGAAATGGGCGCCGCAATACCAGGTGTTGTGCTGGCCCTGAATGGTCCAGAGCTGCTTCTGGGTCGCCATCGCCTCGGTGTTGAAGGTGGGATGGGTATAGGTCTCGCGGCGCAGCACGGTGCCGGCGCGCGGCTCGCGTGGCGGGTTGAGGGTCACGAAGAGGGGCTGGTCCATGGGCAGGCCCTGAAGACGGTTCATCCAGTAGGTCACGGAGAGGCGCGCGCCGTCCCCATCCCGCTCCGACATGTAGTTCCAGGCCGACCACACGGCCTTGCGCTTTGGCATCAGCGACGTGTCCCGGTGCAGGATGGCCTCGTTGGTGGAATAGCGGAAGGCTCCGAGCAACTGGCGCTCGGTCAGCGTCGGGTCGGTGAGCAGGCGCAGCGCTTGTTCCGCATGGGTGGCGATGACCACGTGATCGAAGAAGGCGCGGTTGCCCGACTGGTCCGTCACGTCCACCAGACCGGAAACGCGGCGCACGCTGCGCACGGCGCACCCCACCCGCACCCGGTCGCCCAAGGGGGCGAGCAGGCGGCGGACATACTCCCGGCTGCCGCCGTCCACCGTCCGCCAGAGCGGCCGGTTGAGCACCTGAAGCAGACCGTGATTGATGCAGAAACGGATGAAGGCGGCCGCCGGATAGGCGCCGATCTCCGCCGCCGGCGTCGACCAGATGGCGGCGGCCATGGGATAGAGATGGTCGTCCCGGAAGGCGGCGCTGTAGCCCTCGGCGGCGAGGTAGACGTCAAGGGGCGTATCCTCCAGCGCGGCCACCGCGGCCGGGGCCTCGCGATAGAAGCGCAGGAGGTCACGCAGCATGGTCCAGAAGCGCCCGCTCACCAGATTGGCGGGCTGGGCGAACAGCTTGCGCAGGCTGTCGCCGGAATATTCGAGCCGTCCCCGATCGAGCGAGACGCCCAGCGACATGTCCGACCATTTCGTGGGCACGTTCAGATGGGCGAAAAGGGCGGTGAGATTGGGATAGGCCGCCTCGTTATAGACGATGAAGCCGGTGTCCACGGGGCCGGCCGGCGTGTCCACGGTGTTGCTGTGCCCGCCGATGCGCCGATCCGCCTCATAGAGCGTCACCTCGTGGCGCGAAGACAGCAGCCAGGCCGCCGAAAGGCCGGAGATGCCGCTGCCGATGACGGCGATGCGCAGGGGGCGGTCGGCTCCGGGTGCACGCAGCGAACTCATTGATATGACCTTGTTTTGGAGAGCGGGCCTGCGCCGCCGGAGAAGCCGTCAGCTTGTCTGTTCCTACGTCAGCGTTCCAAAGCCGGATCACTTGCCCGCGCGCTGATCCAGATCACGCCACCCGCCGTAGACAATTCGCGACACATGTAGCGCCGCAGGGCGCGGGAAGCGGAAGCGTGACAGGCGAAGACAAAGGCATCGTGAACGGGCGTCAGGTGCTCCATCACCCGAGCGACGAGACGCTGCTGGCCTATGCGGCGGGGCGGCTTGAGGTCGGACCGGCGGTGGTCACCCAGAGCCATCTGGCATTCTGCTCCCATTGCCGGGAGCGGCTGCGGGTCTTTGCAGCCGCAGGCGGCGCCCTTCTTGACGCCCTTCCGCCCACGGAAATGTCCGACGCTGCGCTCATCGAGACGCAGGCGCGCGCGGATGCCGCCGCCCCGCCGCCGCCCCGCAGCCGTCCGGCGCGCCGGCAGCCCGCGGACGTGGACTTGCCGTCCGTTCTCGGAGCTTATGATTTCGGGCGATGGCGCTGGCTCGGGCCGGGCGTGAAGGCCCGGCACATTCTGCTGCCGGGTCATCGCTTCACCGGCGCCCGGCTGCTGCGGATCGCGCCGGGCTCCAAGATTCCCGAGCATGGGCACACCGGCACCGAGTTCACGCAGGTCATCCACGGCTCCTTCTCGGACGGCCATCAGGATTACCGGCCGGGTGATTTCTGCGAGGCGGACAGTGCCCTTGACCATGAGCCGGTGGCCGGGCCCGAGGGCGACTGCATCTGCGTCGCTGCCATCGAGGGCAGCATGCGCTTCAGCGGCGTCATCGGCCGCCTCATGCAGCCCTTCGTGGGATTCTGACGATCGCGGCATCAAGAGGGAAACGGCCCGCATGACCTATCCCGTGCTCCTTCTGCTGCTGGCGGCGATCTTCACCCTCGCCATGTCGCTGGCCTGGGCGGTGGCGCAGGCAACGCGCCAGTCGGGCTGGATCGACAGCATCTGGTCCTTCACCCTCGGTGGGGCCGGGCTTTTCGCGGCCCTCGCCCCGATCTGGCCGGACGGCGGGACCACCCCGCGGCAATGGCTGGTGGCCGGCCTCGTGGCGCTCTGGGCATTGCGGCTCGGCGGGCACATCGCCGGGCGCACCCGGGGTGGTGGGGATGATCCACGCTATGCACATCTGCGCACCCTGTGGGGGGATAAGGCGGCCAGCGAGCTATTCCTCTTCCTACAGATCCAGGCGCTTAGCGGCTTTCTGCTCGCTCTTGCCGTGCTGGCCGCGGCCCGCAATCCGGTGCCGGGGATCAACGCAATGGATCTCGCCGGCGCCGTGCTGCTCGTCTCCTGCATCCTTGGCGAGGCGGTTTCCGACGCCCAACTGGCGCGCTTTCGGCGCGATCCGGCCAACCGGGGCAAGGTGTGCGACGTCGGCCTCTGGGGACTGTCGCGTCACCCCAACTATTTCTTCCAGTGGCTGGGCTGGTTCGGCTACGTGGTCATCGGACTTCAGGGGCTGAACGCTTATCCTTGGGGGCTCGTCACGCTGGTGGGGCCGGCCTTCATGTATGCCCTGCTGGTCCACCTCTCCGGCATTCCGCCACTGGAAGCGCACATGATGCGCAGCCGCGGAGACGCCTTCCGGGCCTACCAGCAACGGGTCAGCGCCTTCCTGCCCTGGCGCCCTCAGCCGAAGAAGGCCTTGTGAAGCGTCCGCGCGGCGAGGAAGCCGAGGGTGGAGGCGGATGCGGTGAGAACGGTGCCCCAGGTCAGATCGACGAGGGTGAGGACAAGCGGCCAGTTGCGCAGGGTTGCCTGATTGGTGAGATCATAAGTGGCATAGGCAAAGAAGCCGAAGGCGGCGCCGAAGATGAGTGCGGTGGTCCACTTGCCGTTGGCGAGGGCAGGAGACACGGCGAAGATCACCATCCCGGCCACATAGAGGAGATAGAAGGCGATCGCCGGGCCCATGCGGAAGCCGGGCAGAACCATGTCGCCCATCAGGGGTTTGTAGAAACGGTCGCCCATGGCGGTGAGCCAGACCGCGTCGATGACCAGGAACACAAGCGCCGTGCATACATAAGCGAGAAGATAGAGGGCCACGGCATTGTCTCCCGGATGCTGGGTCTCGGTGGTCTGCTACGGACGGGCACGGGCCACGGATCAGGTAAACCGGTTCCAGCACCTTCGGTTCGCCGGCGCGGACGCGCGGCTTTCGGGCCGGACATACAGCGAGGATCATGAGATGACGGCACAGCGCATTCGGCTTCTTTCCCCACAGGGTCTCGGCCAGGTGGCGCTCGCGGTGCTGCCGGTGGTCGCCGCCTCCGTGCTTGGGCAGATCGCCACCTTCCCCAATCTTGCCCCTTGGTACGCGGGGTTGGTGAAGCCCGCGTTCAACCCGCCGAACTGGATCTTCGGCCCGGTTTGGACGACGCTCTATGTGCTGATGGCCTATGCGGCGTGGCGCATCCTGCGCCTGCCGAAGGCGACGCCCGGACGCTCGACGGCGCTGACGCTGTTCTTCCTCCAGCTCGTGCTCAACGCCGCCTGGTCGTGGATGTTCTTCTATCTCCACAGCCCGCTGCTGGGCGTCCTCAACATCGGGCCGCAGTGGCTGGTCATCCTCGCGACCATCGGCGCCTTCTGGCGGCTGGACCGGCTGGCGGGCGCCTGCCTCGTGCCGCTGGCGGCCTGGGTGGGGTTCGCCAGCGTGCTCAACTTCACCCTCTGGCAGCTGAACGGCTGAGGGCGCATTTCATTCCGCGGGCACCGGCGCAAGCCGGCGGCGGCGCTCGCGACCCCGCAGGCGATCCAGCCAGAGATAGACGACGGGTGTCGAATAGAGGGTGAGCAACTGGCTCACCAGCAGTCCGCCGATGATCGAGATGCCGAGCGGCTGGCGTAGCTCCGCACCCGTCCCGGAGGCGAGCGCCAGTGGCAGGGCGCCGAAGACTGCCGCCAGCGTGGTCATCAGGATCGGGCGGAAGCGCTGGAGACAGGCTTCGCGGATGGCGGCGGCCGGCGGCAGGCCCTGCTGGCGCTCCGCTTCCAGCGCGAAGTCCACCATCATGATGGCATTCTTCTTCACGATGCCGATGAGCAGGATCACACCGATCAGCGCGATGAGGCTGAATTCGGTGTTGAAGGCGATCAGCGCCAGCACCGCGCCAAGGCCGGCGGAGGGCAAAGTGGAGAGGATGGTGATGGGGTGGATGAAGCTCTCATAGAGCACGCCCAGCACCACATAGACCGTCGCCAGCGCCAGCAGGATCAACAGCGGCTGGGAGGACAGCGACTGCTGGAACACCTTGGCCGTCCCCTGGAAGGTGCCGTGGACGCTTGAGGGCGTGCCGATCTCCACCATCGTGCGCTGGATGGAGGCCACCGCATCGCCGATGGTCTTGCCCTCGGGCAGATTGAAGGAAATGGTCGAGGCGGCGAACAGGCCCTGATGGTTCACCGCCAGCGGCGCATTGCCCGGCCCGTAGGAGGCGAAGGCAGACAGCGGGATGGAGGGCGAGAAGCGGGTGCTCACCGCCGCGCCCGTGGAGGTGCCGGATTTCGTGGTGTTGGCAATGCGGTTCGTGCTGGCGTTGCGTACCGCATCGAGCGTCGTATCGGTCGTGCCCGTGGCGGCCGAGAGGGCGCTGGAGACCGTTGAGGTGATCTGGCTCGTGACCGATGCGGTGGCAAGGCTCCCCGCCAGCGCCGCGCCGCTGGTGGAGATGCGGATGTCGTCCAGCGTGCGCGGGTCCTGCCAGTAACGCGGCGCCACCTCCATGACCACGTGATACTGGTTCAGCGGCGCGTAGATGGTGGAGACCTGCCGCTGGCCGAAAGCGTCATAGAGCGTGTTGCTGATCTGGCTCATGGAGAGCCCCAGCCGGGCGGCGGTGTCCCGGTTGATGTCGAGCTGCATCTCCAGCCCCTTTTCCTGCGTGTCCGAATTCACGTCCACGAGGTCGGGGTTGCGCTTGAGGGCTTCCGTGATCTTGGGCGTCCATTCGCGCAGCACGGCGAGATCGTCGCTCTGGAGCGTGAACTGGTACTGGGCATTGGACTGGCGCCCGCCCGCCCGCACGTCCTGCATGGCCTGAAGGAACATGGTGGCGCCGGGGACGGACGACAGGCGACCGCGCAGCCGGGCGATGACCTGATCGGCGGAGGCGTCCCGTTCCTCCTTGGGCTTCAGCGAGACGAAGACGAAGGCGGAATTGGTCTGCCCGCCGCCGGTATAGCCCACCACACTGTCCACGGCCGGATCGGACTTGATGATCTCCACGAAGCGCATGAGCTTCTGGCGCATGAGCTGGAAGGAGATGCTCTGGTCCGCCTGCGCGCCGCCCACCAGCATGCCGGTGTCCTGCTGCGGGAAGAACCCCTTGGGCACGACGGAGAAGAGGTGGACGTTGAGCGCCACCACGCCGCCGAGGAGCAGCAGGATGAAGAGACGGTGCGCCAGCGCCCAGTCGAGGGAGCGCGCATAGCCGGCGAGGATGCCCTTGAACACGCGTTCCGCCGCACGGCCCAGCCGGTTGCCGGGCCGCTCCGCCCGGTGCGGGCGCAGCAGATAGGCGCACATCATGGGCGTGGTGGTCAGCGACACCACCATGGAGACGAGGATGGCCACCGAGATGGTGACCGAGAATTCCCGGAAGAAGCGGCCGACAATGCCGCCCATGAGCAGCAGCGGAATGAAGACGGCGATGAGCGAGATGCTCATGGAGAGCACGGTGAAGCCCACCTCCCGCGCCCCCGCCAGCGCCGCCTCGAGGCGCGACTTGCCCGCCTCCATGTGGCGGATGACGTTCTCCACCACCACGATGGCGTCATCCACCACGAACCCCGTGGCGATGGTGAGCGCCATGAGGGAAAAGTTGTCGAGGCTGTAGCCCAGCAGATACATGGCCGAGAAGGTGCCAAGCAGCGACACCGGCACCGCCACACTGGGAATGAGCGCCGCCCGCGCATCCCGCAGGAAGGCGAAGACGACGACCACCACCAGAATGACGGCGATCAGGAGGGCATGTTCCACGTCCGCCACCGAGGCGCGGATGGTGGCGGTGCGGTCCTGCGCGATGGCGAGCGTGATGTCGGCGGGGATCGAGGCCCGCAGTTCCGGCATCAGGTCCTTCACCCGGTCGATGGTCTCGATGATGTTCGCGCCGGGCTCGCGGGAGATGAGGATGAGCACCGAGGGCTTGCCGTTGGCGAGCCCCTCGTTGCGGATGTTCTCCACCGAGTCCTCGACCGTCGCGACGTCCGAAATGCGCACGGGCGCATTGTTGCGATAGGCAATGATGAGGGAGCGGTAGGCGTCCGCCTTGGAGGCCTGGTCGTTGGTATAGATCTGCCAGCGCTGGCCCTTGGACTCGATGGCGCCCTTGGGGGAATTCGCATTGGCGGCGGCCAGCGCCGCCCGCACGTCCTCAAGGCCGATGCCATACTGCGAGAGAGCGCTCGGATTGATTTCCACCCGCACCGCCGGCAGGGAACTGCCGCCGATGGTCACCTGCCCGACGCCCTTCACCTGCGAGAGCTTCTGCTGGAGCACCGTGGCGGCACTGTCATAGAGCTGGCCGCGGCTCAGCGTGTCCGAGGTGAGCGACAGGATCATCACCGGCGCGTCCGCCGGGTTGACCTTGCGATAGGTCGGATTGCTGCGCAGGGCCGCCGGCAGGTCCGCACGGGCGGCGTTGATGGCAGCCTGCACGTCGCGTGCGGCACCGTCGATGTCGCGGCTGAGGCCGAACTGGAGCGTGATGCGGGTCTGGCCGAGCGTGCTGTTGGAGGTGATCTCGCTCACGTCGGCGATCTGGCCGAGATGGCGCTCCAGCGGCGTCGCCACCGTGGAGGCCATGGTGTCCGGGCTCGCGCCCGGCATGGAGGCGCTCACCTGGATGGTCGGGATGTCCACCTGCGGCAACGGCGCCACGGGCAGGTTGAAATAGGCGAGCAGCCCGGACAGGCCGAGGCCGATGGTCAGCAGCGTGGTGGCCACCGACCGTCGGATGAAGGGCGCCGAAATGTTCACGGCAGCGCCTCTTCCGGTGCCCGGCCGGTCCAGCGGGCGAGGCGCCGGGCGGCGCGCTCGAACATCAGATAGATGACCGGCGTGGTGAACAGGGTGAGGATCTGGCTCGCCACGAGACCGCCGATGATGCAGATGCCGAGCGGCGACCGCAGCTCCGAGCCCGCGCCCTGTCCCAACACCAGCGGCAGGGCGCCGAGGATGGCCGCCATGGTGGTCATCAGGATCGGCCGGAAGCGCAGCAGGCAGGCCTGATAGATGGCTTCCTCCGGCGCCATGCCCTGGTTGCGCTCCGCATCGAGGGCGAAGTCGATCATCATGATCGCATTCTTCTTCACGATGCCGATGAGCAGGATGATGCCGATGATGCCGATGACATCCAGCTCCCCGCCGGTCGCCATCAGCGCCAGCAGCGCGCCGACGCTCGCGGAGGGCAGCGTGGAGAGGATGGTGATCGGGTGGATGTAGCTCTCATAGAGCACGCCCAGCACCACATAGACCGTCACCAGCGCCGCGAGGATCAGCAGGAGTTGGTTCGACAGCGCCCCCTGGAAGGCCAGCGCCGCGCCCTGGAAGGCGGTGGTGATGCTGGCCGGCAGGCCGATGCTGCGCTCCACCTCCTTCACGATCTCCACCGCCTCGCCCAGCGCCACCCCGGGCGCGAGGTTGAAGGAGACGGTGACGGCGGGAAACTGGCTCAGATGGGCGATCTGGAGCGGCGCAGTGCGCTCGGTGATGGTGGCGATGGCCGAGAGCGGCACCTGCCCGCCGGCGGACGAGGGCACATGGACATTCTCCAGCGACTTCAAATTGGCCTGGAGCGCCGGGTCCGCTTCGAGGATCACGCGATACTGGTTGGTCTGGGTGAAGATGGTGGAGATGATGCGCTGCCCGAAGGCGTCATAGAGCGCATTGTCGAGCGTCGCCGTGGTGATGCCGAAGCGCGCGGCGGTGTCGCGGTCGAGGGTGATGTCCACCGCAAGGCCCTTGTCCAGAAGGTTGCTGGAAACGTCCTGCAGCTCGGGCCGCGCGGCGAGGGCGTCCACGAGCTTGGGCACCCACTGGGAGAGCTCCTGCGGATTGGTATCCGAGAGGATGAACTGGTACTGGCCCCGCGCGACCGTGGCATCCACGGTAAGATCCTGCACCGGCTGCATGTAGAGCGAGATGCCCCGCACGTTGGCGACGCGCGCGTTCAGCTCGCGGATCACGTCGAGCACGCCCATGTCCCGGTCGTCACGGGGTTTCAGCGCGATCTGGAGCCGGCCGCTGTTCAGCGTCGTGTTGGTGCCGTCGGCACCGATGAAGGAGGTGACGTTCTCGACGTTCGGATCCTTCAGCAGCTCCGTCACCAGCGCCTGCTGGCGCTCGGCCATGGCGGAGAAGGAAATGGACTGGGAGGCTTCGGTCACACCCTGGATGAGCCCAGTGTCCTGCACCGGGAAGAAGCCCTTGGGGATGAACACGTAGAGCGCCACGGTCAGGGCGAGCGTGCCGAGGGCGACCATCAGGGTCGTTATCTGGTGGCGCAGCACCACCTTCAGCATCCGGCCATAGGCGGCGATCAGCCGGTCGAACCAGCCGATGCGCCGGGAGGCCTCGGCGGGGCGGTGGGGCGCGGCCTTCAGCATCCGCGCGCACAGCATGGGCACGAGGGTGAGCGAGACCACCGCCGAGATGAGGATCGTGACGGAGAGGGTGATGGCGAACTCGCGGAACAGGCGGCCGATCACGTCCGCCATGAACAGCAGCGGGATCAGCACCGCGATCAGCGAGACGGTAAGCGAGACGATGGTGAAGCCGATCTGCGCCGAGCCCTTCAGCGCCGCCTCATAGGGCTCCATCCCCTCTTCCACATAGCGGGCGATGTTCTCGATCATGACGATCGCATCGTCCACCACGAAGCCGGTGGCGATGGTGAGCGCCATCAGCGAAAGATTGTTGAGGCTGAAGCCCGCCAGATACATGACCGCGAACGTGCCGACGATGGAGAGCGGCACGGACAGGCTCGGGATGACGGTCGCCGGCAGGTTGCGCAGGAAGAGGAAGATCACCAGCACCACGAGGGCCACGGCGAACACCAGCTCGATCTCCGTATCGAGCACGGAGGCGCGGATGGTGGTGGTGCGGTCGGTGAGGATGTCCACCTGAACGGCGGAGGGCAGGTTGGCGGTGAGTTCCGGCAGGATCGCCTTGATCTCGTTCACCACCGCGATGACGTTGGCGCCCGGCTGGCGCTGGATGTTGAGGATGATGGCCGGCGTCGTGTTCATCCAGGCGGCGAGCTTGTCGTTTTCCGCCCCGTCGATCACCTCTGCCACCTGCGACAGCCGGACCGGTGCGCCCTTGCGATAGGCAATGACGAGGTCGCGATAGACGGCCGGGTCCTTGATCTGGTCGTTGGCCGTCACCGAATAGGCGCGCATCGGCCCGTCGAAATTGCCCTTGGGGCTGTTGACGTTGGCGTTGGAAATGCTGGTGCGCAGGTCGTCGATATTGAGGCCATAGGCGGCGAGCGCCGAGAGATTGGCGCGGATGCGCACCGCCGGCCGCTGACCGCCGCCGAGGCTGACGAGACCGACGCCCTGAATCTGCGAAAGCTTCTGCGCCACCCGCGTATCCGCAATGTCCTCCAGCGCCGTCGGGCTCAGGGTCTTCGACGTGACCGCAAGGGTGAGGATCGGTGCGTCGGCCGGATTGACCTTGGCATAGATGGGCGGGGCGGGCAGGTCACTCGGCAGCAGGTTGCCGGCGGCATTGATGGCCGCCTGCACCTCCTGCTCGGCCACGTCCAGCGTCAGGTCGAGACCGAACTGGAGCGTGATGATGGAGGCGCCGGCGGAACTCACCGAGCTCATCTGCTTGAGGTTGGCCATCTGGCCGAGCTGGCGCTCCAGCGGCGCCGTCACGGCCGAGGTCATCACCTCCGGGCTCGCACCGGGATAGAAGGTGCGCACCGCAATGGTGGGATAGTCCACCTCCGGCAGCGCCGAGAGCGGCAGGAAGCGGAAGGCGAGCGCGCCCACCAGCAGCACCGCCGCCATCAGCAGCGATGTGGCGACGGGGCGCTCGATGAAGGGGCGGGACGGGTTCACGGCGTCGGTGCCTGCGACCGGCGCGGCTGGCCGTTGCCGGGCGCGCCCGGTGCGCCGGAGGGGCCCTGACCGGCCGCGGCATTGGGGCCTCCGGGCCGGCGTCCGGGCTGGCCCGGCGTCTGGCCGGCGTCCGGCTCGGTCACCTGCGCGCCTTCGCGCAGCTTGTCGGCGCCGTCGACCACCACCTTGTCACCGGGATTGAGCCCTTCAAGGACGGCAATCTTGTCGCCGGCGGAGGGGCCGAGCTTCACCTTGTGCACGCTCACCGTCTGATCGGCGCCGACCACATAGACGTAAGGCCCCGGCGCGCCGCGCTGGACGGCGGCGGAGGGCACGATGACCGCGCCGTCCATGGTGTTCACCAGAAGGTCCACATTCACGAACTGGTTCGGGAAGAGGCTGCCGTCGTCGTTCGGAAACTGCGCCTTCAGCTTTACCGTGCCCGTGGTGGTGTCCACCTGGTTGTCGATGGTGATGAGCTGGCCGGTGGCGATCTTGGCGCGCCGGTTGCGGTCATAGACGGTGACCGGCAGGTCGGCCTTGGCCTCGAGGCGCCGGGCCACCTGCGGCACCACGTCTTCGGGCAGGGAGAAGACCACCGTGATGGGCTTCAACTGCGTGATGACCACGATGCCGGTGCTGTCGCCCGCCTGCACATAATTGCCGACGTCCACCTGCCGGATGCCGAGGCGGCCGGAGACGGGGGCGACGATGTGACAGTATTCAAGGTTCAGTTCGGCGGTGCGCACCTGCGCCTGGTCCATCTGGACCGTGCCCTGATACTGCGCGACGAGGGCTTCCTGCGTATCCACCGACTGCTGGGACGCGGCGGATTTGGCCACCAGCGTCTGGTAGCGGGTCAAATCGAGCTGCGCATTGCGCAGCTGGGCCTGATCGCGGGCGAGCTGGCCCTGCGCCTGCTTCAGCGCCGCCTCATAGGGGCGCGGGTCCACCTCGGCCAGTGGATCGCCGGCCTTCACGTCCTGCCCTTCCTGAAAGCTGATCTTGGTCAGTCGGCCCGAAATCTGGCTGCGCACCGTCACCGTGGTGAGAGGCGTCACGGTGCCCAGCGCGGTGAGCGTGACCGGGAGCGAACCTTTCTCCACCGTCGCGGTGGCGACCGGCACGGGACCATTGAAGGCGCGCCGCATGCCCGGTCCCGCCTGCTGCTGCGGGCGGATCAGCCAGCCGGCGCCGACCAGAGCCACCAGAGCCGCGCAGATGAGCAGCGACCAGGGAAACCGGCGCTTCTTGCGCGCGGGAACCTCGGGCAGGTCAAGCTGGACGGGCTCGCCCTTGGGATCGCGGAAGGGCTCGTTCATTTGGGTCGCTTCTTCTGTTCGGGGCCGGTTTCGCCTGAGGGAATCCAGCGTGCGAGACGTTCGCGGCCTTCCGGTGACATTGCGATGGCCGCTTTCACCAGAGCGCTGTGAATTTCGATCCAGATGCGCTCGCGCGCCTCGCGCAGGGCACCGAGCGCCTGCGTCGCAGCGTCAGGATCGAAGGTCGGCGCGGTCAGGGCGACGCGCACATTCTGCTGGGCATCGCGGGAGGCCTGCCGTGCGCGCTCGACGGTGGCCTCCACCGCCCTGAACTGCGTCTGCAACAGGGCGGCATCCTGCGGCGGCAGGCTGTTCGTCAGCCGGTCGATGCGGGCCTCCAGCGTGCGGTCCGCAGGTGTCGGCGGCGGCCGGGTGAAGCGGTGCGAGGCCACGGACACCAGCCCGCCGATGAAGAAGACGTTCAGCGCCAGCGAGGCGATGAGAAGCCAGCGCCGCGCGCGCCCGGCGGAGGCGGATGGGGGCACGTCGGTCAAAATCCGTTCTCCGTGATGGGATCTGGCTCGAACAGCAGCGCGCTCACGTCGGCCGCATTGGCGCGGGTGGCGCCGAGGCCGTAGGAGAGGCCGAGGTCCGTCAGGTTGGCGCCCAGCACGAAGCCGAGCAGGGCCATGCCTGTAAGGGCGGCGACGCCGGGCCACGCGGGGCGCAGGTCCACCGCCGCCAGCCAGCCGACAACGCGGCGGGCGAGGGACACCCGCTGCTCGGGCAGCGGCATCACGGCCAGCCGGGCGGCGACCTTGCCGCCGAGCGCCATGTCGGCGGGCGTGAGGTCGCCGCCGAGGGCGGCCCGCAGGTTCGCGTCGAAGCGCCGGGCATCCTCAAACGCGGCCCGGAAGGCGGGATCGGCGGCGCAGGCCGCCTCCATCTGCCCCCGCACTTCGGCCGGCCAGAGCGCCAATTCGCCGCCATGGCGGGCGAAGGCGAGGTCGATGGCGTCGAGCGGCAGGGCGCTCGGGTTCTGGCGTGTCGTCATGATCTATTTCCCCCCTTCGCGCGGCTGGAGACGGTCGCGCAGCGCCTTGCGGGCGCGCACGAGCAGCGTCTCGACACTGCCCACGGTGGTGCCGAGGGCGTCAGCCACGGCGCTGTTGGAAAGGCCTTCCCAATAGGTGAGGAGCAGCGCGGCGCGCTGCCGGTCCGGAAGGTGCGAGACGGCGTCGGCGATCCGATCCCGTTCCTGGGCTTCCTCCCACCGGGCCTCGGCGTCGGGGGTCGGATCGACGGGCTCGGGCACGTCGTCGAGCGGCGCGGGCTCGGCGCGACGCTTCTGGTTGAGGCAGAGATTGACGACGATCCGGTAGAACCAGGTGGTGAAACGGGCCGTCGGCTGCCAGCTCGGCGCGGCGCGCCAGACGCGCAGCAGGGCTTCCTGCGCGACATCCTCGGCGTCGGCATCGCTGGACAGGTAGCGCCGGGCGAGCGCGACGGCGCGCGGCGCGTGGCGCGCGCTGAGAACGCGGAACGCGCCCGCATCTCCGGAAGCAACGCGGGCCATGAGATCTTCGTCGCTCGGCTCACGCATCCCGGAACTCGACGCCATGTCGGGAAGCACAATGACACCATGGTGCATTCCTCCTCAATCCCACCCCTTGGTTTCGCAGGCGTCTGAACTGCGCCTTCGAGGGGTTTAACCCGGCTGCCGCCGAAACCCTGCGCTACGTCATGCGGTCACGGGTGCGTGATGGTGGACATTTCCGCGCAGGGTTGCGCACGCGCGGGGGTTCAAACCCGTTGAACCTATGAGGGCCTTACGATGCGGCGGTGGATGTGGGCGGTGTTGGCGTTGGCGGCCGCAGGCGGGGCGGCGGCCTGGTGGCATGGAGTGCCGGGCATGTCCCCGGCGGTCGCCGCAAAGCCGAGCCCCGCCGCCATTCCCGTGGTGGTCGCCGCGGCCGTGCCCAAGGACGTGCCGGTCTATGCCACCGGCATCGGCGCGGCCCAGGCCTACAATTCGGTCACCGTGAAGGTGCGCGTGGACGGAGAACTGCAGAAGGTGCTGTTCAAGGAGGGGCAGGACGTGAAGGCGGGCGAGGTGCTCGCCGAGATCGATCCGCGCACCTATCAGGCCGCCCTCGCACAGGCGAAGGCCACGAAGGCCAAGGACGAGGCCCAGCTCGCCAATGCGAAGCTCGACCTCGACCGCTATGCCTCGCTGGTGGAAAAGAATGCCACCTCCCGCCAGACACTCGACACGCAGAAGGCGCTGGTCGCGCAATATGAGGCGGCCGTACAGGGCGATCAGGCGGCCATCGACAATGCCACCGTCCAGCTCGGCTACACCACCATCCGCGCGCCCATCGACGGGCGGACGGGCGTGCGGCAGGTGGATCAGGGCAACATCGTCCATGCTACAGACACCACCGGGCTCGTGGTCATCAGCCAGCTCAAGCCCATGTCGGTGATCTTCGCGCTGCCGCAGGAGCGTCTCGACGAGGTGGCGGCGGCCATGGCGCGCGGTCCGGTAGAGGTGATCGCCTACAAGCGCGACGGCGTGACCGAGGTGGGCGAGGGCAAGGTCGAACTCATCGACAACACCATCAATGCCGACACCGGCACGCTGCGCCTCAAGGCCACCTTCCCTAATGACAACCTGACCCTGTGGCCCGGTGCCTTCGTGAACGTGAAGGTGCTGGTGAACACGCTGAAGGACGAGATCACCATCCCCTCCCGCGCCGTCCAGCGCGGCCCGACTGGGCCTTACGTGTTCGTCATCGGCGCGGACAATGTGGCCCAGAAGCGCGATATCGCGGTCGTCTCGATGGCGGGGGAGACCGCCGTCATCAAGAGCGGGCTCAAGCCCGGCGAGCAGGTGGTGATCGACGGCCAGTCCCGCCTCACCCCCGGTGCCAAGGTGGCGGTGCGCTCCGGCAAAACGGACGGCGGCGCCGTGCCTGCCGCCAGCATCGAGACGGGCGAGAAGGGCGCATGAGCATCTCGACCCCCTTCATCCGGCGGCCGATCGCCACCACGCTCCTCATGGTGGCGCTGGTTCTGGTGGGCGTCGTCGCCTATCCGCTGTTGCCCGTGGCCCCGCTGCCGCAGGTGGACTTCCCCACCATCCAGGTCTCCGCCAGCCTGCCGGGCGCCAGTCCCGAGACCATGGCCTCGTCCGTCGCCACTCCGCTGGAGCGTCAGTTCGCCCAGATAGCGGGCGTGACGCAGATGACCTCGTCGAGCGCGCTGGGCGTCGCCTCCATCACCATCCAGTTCGATCTCAACCGCAACATCGATGCGGCCGCGCAGGACGTGCAGGCGGCCATCACCGCCGCCTCGGGGCAGTTGCCCGACAATCTGCCGAGCCCGCCCACCTTCCGAAAGGTCAATCCGGCGGATTCGCCCATCCTGATCCTGTCGGTGCAGTCGGATCTCTATCCGATCACCAAAGTGGACGACATCGCCGACACCATCCTCGCCCAGCAGATCAGCCAGATCCCCGGCATCGCGCAGGTGGCGATCACCGGCGAGCAGAAGCCGGCGGTGCGGGTGCAGGTGGACCCCTCCAAGCTCGCCGCCCTCGGCATGAGCCTTGAGGATGTGCGCACGGTGCTGGCCAATGCGACGGTGGACCAGCCCAAGGGCAGCTTCGACGGGCCCTCGCAGAGCTTCACCATCTATGCGGACGACCAGTTGCTGGCCTCGCAGCCCTGGAACGACGTGGTCATCGCCTACAAGAGCGGCGCGCCCGT
This sequence comes from Azorhizobium sp. AG788, assembly GCF_004364705.1. Classification (NCBI taxonomy): domain Bacteria; kingdom Pseudomonadati; phylum Pseudomonadota; class Alphaproteobacteria; order Hyphomicrobiales; family Xanthobacteraceae; genus Azorhizobium; species Azorhizobium sp. AG788. The sequence continues at coordinate 510,283 of NZ_SOBM01000002.1, read as the reverse complement.
GCGCATCCGCGACATAGGCCGGGCGGTGGACGGGCCGGAGAATGCGCGTCTCGCCTCGTGGCAGAACGGGCGGCGCGGCATCCAGCTCATCGTCTTCAAGCAGCCGGGCGCCAATGTGATCGACGCGGTGGACCGGGTGCGGGCGATGATCCCGCGCCTCGAAGCCTCGCTGCCGCCGGGCATTGACGTGCGCATCATCACCGACCGCACGCAGACCATCCGCGCCTCGGTGGACGATGTGCAGTTCACCATGATGCTGACCATCGGCCTCGTGGTGGCGGTGATCTTCGCCTTCCTGCGCAGCGTCTGGGCGACCATCATTCCCAGCATCACCGTGCCGCTGGCGCTCATCGGCACCTTCGCGGTGATGTATCTCTTGGGCTACAGCCTCGACAATCTCTCCCTCATGGGCCTCACCATCGCGGTGGGCTTCGTCGTGGACGATGCCATCGTGATGCTGGAGAACATCTACCGCCACATCGAGGAGGGCATGGCGCCCTTCGAAGCCGCCATCAAGGGCGCGGCGGAGATCGGCTTCACCATCATCTCCATCAGCGTCTCGCTGATCGCCGTCTTCATTCCCATCCTGCTCATGGGCGGCATCGTCGGCCGCCTTTTGCGCGAATTCGCCATGACGGTGACGATCACCATCCTTGTCTCGGTGGTGGTGTCGCTGACACTGACCCCCATGATGTGCTCGCGCTTCCTCAAGAACGAGCATGGGGTGAAGCACGGCCGGGCCTATATGGCGGCGGAAGCCTTCTTCGACGGCATGCTGGCGCTCTATGACCGCGGCCTGAAATGGGTGCTGCGCCACCAGACGATCACCCTGCTCGGCCTGCTCGCCACCGTCATCGCCACGGGCGCCATCTATGTGGCGATCCCGAAGGGCTTCTTCCCGCAGCAGGACACCGGCTTCATCGGCGGCTTCGCGGAAGCGGCGCAGGACATCTCCTTCGCGGCCATGTCCGAGAAGCAGCAGAAGCTGATGGCCATCGTCGCGAAGGACCCGGCGGTCTCCAGCGTCTCGGTCTCGGTGGGCGCGACCGGCGGCTCGCAGACGGTGAACACCGGCCGCATGTGGATCAACCTCAAGCCGCAGGACGAGCGGGACGCCAGCGCCACCCAGGTCATCAACCGCCTGCGGCCTCAGACGGCACAGGTTCCGGGCATCCAGCTCTATCTGCAGGCGGCGCAGGACATCAATGTCGGCGGTCGCGCTTCCCGCACGCAATACCAGTACACGCTGCAGGATTCGAACCTCGAGGAACTGAACAGCTGGGCGCCGCGCATGCTCGCCAAGCTGAAGACCCTCCCGCAGCTTCAGGACGTCGCAACCGACCAGCAGGCTTCGGCGCCCATCGTTTCGCTGACCATCGACCGCGACACGGCGGCCCGCTTCGGCATCCAGCCGCAGGTGATCGACAACACACTCTATGACGCCTTCGGCCAGCGGCAGGTGGCGCAGTATTTCACCCAGCTCTCGCAGTATCACGTGGTGCTGGAAGTGGAGCCCGGCCTCCAGCAGGACTCGCTGGCGCTGGAGAAGATCTATGTGAAGTCGCCCATCACCGGGGACATGATCCCGCTCTCCACCTTCGTGAAGGTGGACACCAGCAAGACTTCCTATCTCTCCATCAGTCACCAGGGCCAGTTCCCGGCGGTGACGCTGAGCTTCAACCTTGCCCCCGGTGCCGCGCTGGGCGACGCGGTTACGGCCATCCAGCAGGCGGAGCGGGAGATGGGCAAGCCTGTCACCCTCATCACCAACTTCCAGGGCACGGCGCAGGCCTTCCAGGACTCCCTGCGCACCCAGCCCTATCTCATCGCGGCGGCGGTCATCGCGGTCTACATCATCCTCGGCGTGCTCTACGAGAGCTTCATCCACCCGCTCACCATTCTCTCGACGTTGCCGTCGGCGGGTCTAGGCGCGCTGCTGACGCTCTATCTGACGGGGCAGGATCTCAGCGTCATCGGCCTCATCGGCATCCTGCTGCTGATCGGCATCGTGAAGAAGAACGCCATCATGATGATCGACTTCGCGCTCCAGAAGGAACGCGAGGAGGGTATGGCGCCCGAGCGGTCCATCTATGAGGCGTGTCTGACCCGCTTCCGGCCGATCATGATGACCACCATGGCGGCGCTCCTGGGCGGCGTGCCGCTCATGCTCGGCACCGGGACGGGATCGGAACTGCGCCAGCCGCTGGGCTATGCCATTGTCGGCGGCCTTGCGGTGAGCCAGATCCTGACGCTCTACACGACGCCGGTGGTCTACCTCGCCATGGGCCGGGTGAGCCGGGCCATCGACAGGCTTCGGGGCAAGGGTGGGGCAGCCACGCCGCACCCCGACACCCACGTGCCGACGCCTGCCGAGTGAGGGTCCGCAGCGGAAGGCTCAAAACGTTTTGAGTCTTGCGCCGCGCGGGTTTGCGCGCGGGGGAAATGGTGCCTCGGGCCTAGCGGAGCGCCGCCCCGGTGATTAGGTTCGCCGGGACGGATCGCTCAAGCCAGGAGGCACCCCATGGCCATCCAAGCCACCCTCAACGCCCGCGTCGGCGAGGTGACGGAACGTATCGTCCAACGCAGCAGCGGTCCTCGCCAGCGCTATCTCGATCGCATCGCCGCCGCCGGGGCCGAGGGGCCGCGCCGTCGGGCGCTCGGCTGCGCCAACCAGGCCCACGGCTTTGCCGCCTGCGGTCCGGCCGACAAGGCGGAGCTTCGCGCGGGCGATGGCGCGAACCTCGCCATCGTCACCGCCTACAATGACATGCTGAGCGCCCATCAGCCCTATGAGCGCTATCCTGACCTCATCCGCGCGGCCGCCCGTGAGGCCGGCGGCGTGGCGCAGGTGGCGGGCGGCGTGCCGGCCATGTGCGATGGCATCACGCAGGGCGAGGCGGGCATGGAGCTTTCGCTCTTCTCCCGCGAGGTGATCGCCCTCTCCACCGCCGTCGCCCTGTCGCACCAGACCTATGATTCCGCCGTCTTCCTTGGCATCTGCGACAAGATTGTGCCCGGCCTGGTCATCGGCGCGCTCTCCTTCGGCCATCTGCCCACCGTCTTCCTGCCGAGCGGCCCCATGACCTCGGGCCTGCCCAATGACGAGAAGACGCGGGTGCGCCAGCTCTTCGCCGAGGGCAAGGTGGGGCGCGATGCGCTGCTGGAGGCCGAGTCCCAGTCCTATCACGGTCCGGGCACCTGCACCTTCTACGGCACCGCCAACACCAACCAGATGATGATGGAGATCATGGGCGTGCACCTGCCCGGCGCCTCCTTCATCAACCCCAACACCCCCTTGCGCGATGCCGTGACCCGCGAGGGCGTGAAGCGGGCGCTGGCCATCACCGCGCTCGGCAACCACTACACCCCGCTCGGCCGCATTCTGGATGAGCGCGCCTTTGTGAACGCTGTGGTCGGCCTGCACGCCACCGGCGGCTCCACCAATCACACGCTGCACCTCGTCGCCATGGCTGCGGCGGCGGGCATCACGCTGACCTGGGACGATTTCTCCGATCTCGCCGAGGTCGTGCCGCTGCTCGCCCGCGTCTATCCGAACGGCAAGGCGGACGTGAACCATTTCCATGCCGCCGGCGGTATGGGCTTCGTGATCCGCGAACTGCTCTCCGAAGGCCTGCTGCACGAGAATGTGGAGACCGTCTGGGGCACGGGTCTCTCCGGGTACACCTCGGAGCCGGCGCTGAACGAGGCCGGCCAGCTCACCTGGACCGACGGCGCCACCGCGACGGGTGACGAAGCGGTGCTGCGGCCGGTGGCCAAGCCCTTCCAGCCCACCGGCGGCCTCAAGGTGCTGGACGGCAATCTCGGCCGGGCGGTGAGCAAGACCTCCGCCGTCGCGCCCGAGCGCCACATCATCGAGGCGCCCGCCCGCGTCTTCCATTCGCAGGAAGAGCTTCAGGCCGCCTTCAAGGCCGGCAGCCTCACGGGTGATTTCGTGGCGGTGGTGCGCTTCCAGGGGCCGAAGGCCAACGGCATGCCCGAACTGCACAAGCTGATGCCGCCGCTGGGCGTGCTTCAGGACCGCGGGCAGAAGGTGGCCCTCGTCACCGACGGGCGCATGTCGGGCGCCTCCGGCAAGGTGCCGTCCGCCATCCATGTGACGCCGGAGGCCGCCAATGGCGGCGCCATCGCCAAGATCAAGGATGGCGACATCGTCCGCTTCGATGGCGTGAACGGCCATCTGACCGTGCTGGTGGACGAGGCCGAATGGGCCGCCCGTCCGCTCGCTGAGCAGGACCTTTCCGGTTCGCATGTGGGCGTGGGGCGCGAACTGTTCGCCCCGCTCCGTGCCGCCGTCGGCAGCGCCGAGCACGGCGCCACCATCTTCGACCGCACGGCGGCCTGACCGGCCTTTTGCACGCGGGCTGCGGTGGCCGCACCCGCTGCCCGTGGCATGGTTCGGTGGCCCCCGTGGCCGTCGTCATGGAGAAACGTATGCGTGCTGCGCTCTGGCTGGCGGTCCTGCTGTCGACGCCCGTTTTGATGCCTTCGGCTTTTGGCCAGCCGGTGACCCCGCCTGCCGCCGCGAGCCGTGCCTGGGCGCAGGACCCCTCCACCGGCTGCCGCTTCATGGTGCCCAAGTCCCTGACGGCCGGGCCGACCTTCTGGATCGGCACCTGCAAGGACGGCCTCGCCACGGGCCTCGGCATGCTGCGCCGGCGGGATGGGGCTGCACCCGGTCCCGCTTTCTATGGCGATATGCAGGCGGGCGTGCCGAAGATCGGGGCGATCGATTTCGACGGCGGCTATCAGGTGGGACCGTTCAGGGACGGCGACATCGGGCAGGGAGAGATCGAGCCCAATGACCGCATCGCGGGCTTCACCGTCGCCTCGAAGGCGGCGCTGGCGGTGAGCGCCAGCTACAAGGCGCAGAACAACGCCGCTTCCGCCCGTCACTATGAGGGCGTCGCGAAGACGCTGGCGTTGCAGGCGGATTTCTGAGCCGGGCAGGGAAGCGATGCGCGGATTCCGGATCCTTGCCCTGTGCGGCTCGCTTCTCGGCACGGGCTTCCCGTCGCTCGCCATAGCGCAGGGGCGGAGCGCCGCAGAACTGGCGGGACTGCCGGCGGACGTGCGGACCTTCATCCAGCGGCGGGACGGCTGCGATCATTTTCGCGGCGAGGAGGCGACCGACCCGGAGCGCGCGACATTCCTCGCCGCCCAGTTGAAGAAGCTATGCACCGGCACCGATGCCCAACTCGCCCGTCTGCGCAAATCCTATGCGGCCAACGCTGCGGTGATCCGCGCGCTTGCCGACTACGAGCCGAACATCGAGTAGCCCGAGGTCGGCCCGCTTGCGCAGCGGCGGTCAGTGTGACGCCTCTCCCGTGTGAAGGACTCCGAAGGCTTCGTCGGCAATGACCTGTTCCTCGTCGGTCGGGATGACGAATACTCCGACGCGGCTGTCCGGCGTGCTGATGCGGGTCGCATTGGCGGCATTGGCGGCCGGATCGAGCTTCACGCCGAGCCAGGTCAGATGCGCGCAGACGGCGGAGCGGACCTCCGGCTGATGTTCGCCAATGCCGGCAGTGAAGACCAGCGCGTCGAGCCCGCCGCCGCTGGTCGCCAGCGCGGTGGCCTCGCGGGCAATGCGGAAGGCGAAGACCGCGAGCGCCTCCCGTGCCTCGGGGGCCGGGTTGCCGATGAGATCGCGGCTGTCCGCGCTGATGCCGGACAGGCCGAGGAGGCCCGAGCGGTAATAGACCATGTCCTGCACCTCGGCGACGCTCTGTCCGCCCTGCGTCAGCAGATGCAGCAGGACGCCGGGGTCGAGCGCGCCGCAGCGGGTCGCCATGGGAATGCCGTCGAGCGTGGAAAAGCCCATGCTGCTGTCGAGGCTGAGGCCGCCCTTCAGCACGCAGAGGCTCGCCCCGCTGCCGAGATGCGCCGCCACCACATGGCCTCTCGCCGCCTCCGGCGCGATGCGGGCGAGGGCCGAGGCGATGTATTTGTAGGACAAACCGTGGAAGCCGTACCGCTTGATGCCGGCATCGAACAGCGCGCGGGGAATGGCGAAACGGCGCGCCACATCCGGCTGGGTGCGGTGGAAGGCGGTGTCGAAGGAGGCGACCTGCGGCAGGTCGGGCCGCAGATGGCTGATGGCCTTGATGAGCCGCACGCTGTGGGGCTGGTGAAGGGGGGCGAGCGGCACGAGATCGGCGATGGCGCCCGCCACCTCCGGCGTGATGCGCACAGGCCCGCTGAACCGGTCGCCGCCATGGACCACGCGATGGCCCACGGCCGTCAGCTCCGCCACCTCGAAATGGTGCGCAAGCCAGGAGAGCGTTTCCTCGATGACCTCGTGCAGGTCATCGGTCACCTGGGCCTTCAGCGGGATCTCGGCCGTGCTGCGGCCTTCCACGATGTTCAGCACCAGCGGCTTGTGCCGCAGGTCGATGACGCCCTTGCCGATGCGGCGGACGGCCTCCGGGCTCGCATCGAAGAGGCCCAGCTTGATCGTGGAGGAGCCGGGATTGAAGGTGAGCAGGATGTGCCGGCTCATGCGGGCACCGCCACCGCATGGCCACCGGCGATGGACAGCTTGGCGAGCGCCACCGAGGCGAGGCGCACCCGCAGCGAATCCGCCCGGCTGGTGAGGATGATGGGCACGCGCGCCCCGAGCACGAGGCCGGCGGCATCGGCGCCGGCGAGATAGATCATCTGCTTGGCGAGGAGGTTGCCCGCCTCGAGGTTCGGTACCAGCAGGATGTCCGCCTGCCCGGCGACGGGCGAGACGATCTCCTTGATGCGCGCGGCGGCGAAGCTGACCGCATTGTCGAAGGCGAGCGGCCCGTCCACCTTGGCGCCGGTGATCTGGCCGCGCCGCGCCATCATGCTGAGAGCGGCGGCGTCCAGCGTCGCGGGCATGTCGGGGTTGACCGTCTCCACGGCGGCCAGCACGGCCACGAGGGGCTCCGCCACGCCGAGGCGGTGCAGGAGGTCGATGGCGTTCTGGCAGATGTCACGCTTCTGCGCGAGGGTGGGGGCAATGTTGATCGCCGCGTCCGTCACGATCAGCGATTTGGGATAGGTGGGCACATCGAGCGCATAGACGTGGCTGATGCGACGCTCGGTCCTGAGGCCGGAGCCGGAGGCGACGACGGCGCCGAGGATCTCGTCCGTGTGCAGGCTGCCCTTCATGAGCGCCGAGACGGTACCTGCGGCGGCAAGTTCCACGCCCCGCGCGGCCGCCGCATGGCTGTGGGCGGCCGGTTCGATGCGCAGGCCGTCCAGCGATATGCCGGCGGCTTCCGCCGTTGACCGGATCTTGGCCTCGGGGCCGATGAGGATGGGATCGATCAGGCCTTCGTCTCTGGCTTCGATCGCCGCCTGAAGGGCTTCTGCGCTGCACGGATGGACGACGCCCACCGTCATGGTCGGCAGATTGCGGGCCCGGGTGATGAAGGCCTCGTAATGGGTCTGTGGACGAACCGAGATTTCCGGCACCGCCATGCGGGGCAGGCGTAGCTTCTCGGTGGGGGCGATGACCGTCGCCGTGCCGGTGAGCACGTCGGTCCCGTCCTGATTGGTGCAGCGCGTTTCCAGAATGACGATCTTCTTCTCGGGCCGCTTCTCCGCCACCTTGACCATGGCGGTGATCAGGTCGCCGGGCGAGACGGGGCGGCGGAAGCGCAGGTCCTGCTCCAGATAGATGGTGCCGGGGCCGGGCAGTTCGGTGCCCAGCACGCTTGAGACCAGCGCGCCGGTCCACATGCCGTGGGCCACCACGTGCCCGAAGATGGCGGTGGCGGCGTAAGCCGGGTCCATATGCGCCGGGTTCACATCGCCGGAGACGGCGGCGAACAGCTTGATGTCCTCCTCGCTGACCGCCCGCGTGATGCAGGCACTGTCGCCGATGGCGAGTTCGTCGAACGTGCGGTTCTGGAGGAATTCGGTCGTCATGGGATCGCTTATCCGCCTGTTTCCGGAAGCCGCGCCGGCGCGCGGCGACCTATGCAACATGCGTTGAGGCGCAACCTTCCGCCTTGAGCGAAGGCAATTTCATTTGCCTGCGGAAAAGGCCGGGGGCGGTGCCAAGGCCAATGGCCCGCCCCCGGCCGGCGGTCAGCCGCCGTACTTCAGGTTCAGGATGGCACCGGCCGTGTCACTGCTCACGCTGCTGGTATCGTTGAAGAGCTGGAGCACGGGATCGGACGCGCTGTTGTTCTCGATGTCGTATTTGATGGAGAACTGCTTGAGCAGCTTGTCCACATAATCGGGATCCTGAAGTTCCTCGATGTCGATATGCTTGGAGATCAGCGCCGCCTGAGCTTCGATGCCCGCGTTCGACATCTCGTCAGGGATGTTATAGGTGGCCTTCACCACCTTATAGAGCGCCTCATCCGCCAGGATGCTGTAGGCGGATGTCACCGTGGATGCGTTGCGCTTGAAATAGAGCGCCAGCTGAACGCCGGTGTCGCTCGCGCCCGCATTGTCTTCCATGGTCTGCTGGGCGTACTTCGTCTCGACCGTCGAGACGGTGTCGCTGCTGACGGCTTCGCCGTAGGTGAGGGATTGGAAGGCCTGGGCGAAGGCCTTAAAGCGGCCGTCGGACAGGCTGTTGGCAAAGCTGCTGTCGTCCGTGAGGTCGCTTTCCAGCACCTTCTTCATATAGGCCTTGGCATAGGCCATGTCCTCAAGGCCATAGGCCTTCATGGCATAGGTGAAGACCCGGTAATTGTTCACGAAATCATCGACGCTCGTGATGCTGCCGATGGACTTCTCGAAGTTGGCCGTCTCCAGCTTGGTGGAGCCGGTGGTCGCTTCCTGTTCGAGCGCCTTATCGTAATTCTTCGAGAGGTAGGAATAGGTGAGGTAGGTGGAGCCAAGGTCGATCGTCATGGGACACCCGGTGTGGTGACCCGTGCCGGGCGGCACGGGCAAGGAACGAGCCAACCGGAAACCGGCCGGCTCACGGGCGAGCTGCGCCCGCCTGCCCCACCACAGAGGGAAGACGCACTCACATAGCCAGATACTGGCTGTAGCTGTGCAGAACCTGTGCCCGCGAACGAATGGGCTCGTCCGTGTACCGCGCGTTGGCATTCTCCTCCTGGCCGGGGCCGGGGAGGTGCTGCTCATTGGGCTTCTGGGTGTCCGTCGCGGTCGGGTCGGACGCCGCCTCGACGCCGGTCTCGCGCTTCTTGTCCGCTTCGACCTGAACATGGCTGCGGGCGCCGGACGTCTCCACCGCAATACGCGAGGAGAGGTCGATCAGAACCGCGCCGGCATTGGCCGCGTCGATAACCTTCGGAGCGGCGATTCCCTGCTGCTCGGCACGGGCGGCCAGCGCATAGGCCTTCTGCTCGTCGGAGGGCTCACCACCCTTGCCAACGGCGGAGCGGGCGCGGGCGAGATCGCCCACCTGCACGGCGGTGATGAGTGCGCCATAGCCGGACCGGCGGTCGGAGGAGGCGTCGGCCGTACCAACCTGCCGCAGGGCAGCGGTGCCCTGAGGATCGTTGACCTGCATCTGCGCGAGATAGCGCTGTGCGGCAGCCATATCGCCGGCAAGGACGGCGGCGGCCATGTTTTCCGCAAGTTCACGCGCCTGCTTGGCAGCGAACTGCAGGGTCACGCTCTCAGCCGGTGTCACAGGTTGAACTGACATGCCAATTCTCCGCCTGCAGAACTCCGCCCTCGCGACCCCGCAATCGGAAGGCAATCGTACAGCGTTATGAAACTGGAATGAGTGTATCTTGCCTGAAGCTAACCCGCGCATGAATTTCACTCCGCTCCGGGAGCCCAATTCCGCGCCTCTTCGAGGTGAACCCCTTGAGAATCCGAAATCTTCGGTTCCTCCATTCAGGGGCACGCGCTGTCGGATTTGATCACGTTTTTGTGAATACGTGATGTCGGTGCCACACATTCCTTGCGCTGCACCATGGTGAACCGGCGGGGACAGGCCCCGCCGGTTCCTTTTGCGTCAGCGTCCGAGACCCGCCATGCGCGGCAGCCAGAGGGTGAGCTCGGGAATGTAGGTGATGGCCAGAAGCGCCAGCATCAGCGGCACCAGCCACGGCAGGATGGCCATGGTGGTGCGCTCCACCGAGAGCTTCGCCACCCGCGCCAGCACGAACAGCACCATGCCGAGCGGCGGGTGCAGCAGACCGATCATCAGGTTCAGCGTCATGATGAGCCCGAAGTGGATCGGATCGATGCCGAGCTTCAGCACGATGGGCAGCAGGATCGGCACCAGGATGGTGATGGCGGCGATGGTGTCGATGAAGCAGCCCACGAACAGGATCAGCAGGTTCGCCAGCGCCAGGAACACCCATTTGTTCTGGGTGAAGCCGAGGATGGCGTCGGAGAGGGCCTGCGCCGCCTGGCTGGCGGTGAGGAGCCAGGCGAAAATGGAGGCGGCCGTGACGATGAACAGCACCGAGGCGGTGGTCTCGATGGTGTCGAAGGTCGCCTTGGCGAGCGCGCGCAGCGTCATGGAGCGGTAGCGCACGAGACCGAGGAAGAGCGACCAGATAACCGCAGCCACGGCGGCTTCCGTGGGCGTGAACCAGCCGAGCGTCATGCCGCCGATGAGGATGACCGGCGCCATCAGCGCCATCACGGCGGAGAAATCGAAGTACCAGTCCGCCGCCAGCAGGATGGCGAGGGCGATCATCACCGAGGCGTTGATGGAGAGGCCGAGCTCCACCAGCACGTAGACGCCGATGGGAAACAGCGCCACCACGAAGACCTCAAGCCCCGCCCCGCCGAGCTTGCGCCAGGAGAATTTGGCGTCGTTCCCCCATTTGTTGCGGTGCGCGAACCAGGCGACGGTCGCCATCATCATGAGTGTCATCACCGCGCCGGGAATGACACCGCCGAGGAAGAGCGCTCCGATCGAGACATTGGCGAGCATGCCATAGATCACGAAGGGCAGGGATGGCGGGATGATGGGCCCGAGGGTGGCGGAGGCCGCTGTTACGCCGACCGAGAATTCAGTCGAATAGCCATGGTCCTTCATGGCCTTGATCTCGATGGTGCCGAGGCCGGCGGCATCCGCGATGGCCGTGCCGGACATGCCCGAGAAAATCACCGAGCCGATGATGTTCACCTGCCCGAGGCCGCCGCGCATCCAGCCCACCAGCGCCACGGCGAAGGAATAGATGCGTCCCGTCACGCCGGCGATGTTCATGAGATTGCCGGCGAGGATGAAGAAGGGCACGGCGAGGAGCGGGAAGCTCTCGACGCCGGCGATCATCCGCTGCGCCACCACCACGTCCGGCACGGTCCCGGAGACGGCGATGTAAAGCAGCGAGGACACCGCCATGGAAATCGCCACCGGCACGCCGAACAGCATGAGGGCGAGGAAGGCTCCGATCAGCAGCCACATGGATCAGGCCTCCAGATTGTCAAAGGCTTCGGGGCGTTCGAGCACGCTGTAGCCGCGCCGGAAATTGGCGATCGCCACCTGGATGGCGCGCAGCAGCATGATCACGAAGGCGGCGAACACGCTCCAGTAGACGATGCCCTTGGAGCCTTGGAGCATCACCATGGGCTCGTCGCCCACGAGGCCGACATAGCGCCACAGCAGCCAACTCGCATAAGCGAAGAAGCCGATGCGGATGATATCGACAAGCGTTGCGACCACGCGTCCGGCACGGGCAGGCAGGAAACGGTAGAGCAGGTCCACCTGAATGTGCCGCGAGAGGCGCACGCACATGGCCGAACCGAGGAAGACAACGCCCACCAGCGTGTAGCTCGCCACTTCCTCGGTCCAGGCATAGCTGTCGTTCAGCACATAGCGGGTGAAGAATTGCAGGAAGACAAGGCCCGCCATCACCCAGAACAGGATCAGCGTGATCCAGTCTTCGGGGGCGTAGGGGGAGAGATCGACCTCGACGTCCTGTTCGAAGGTTTCCGCCAGCTCTTCGCCGGTCACGCGTGTATGCACCTCGGCCGTCATCGGAACTCCGGGCAGTCAGGCAGGAGAGGACCCGGCGGCTCCTGAGGTCCGCCGGGGGCAGGGCAGGGCGGCCGCGCGAATGGCGCGGCCCGCCGGTCTCACATGCTGCTCTTGAGCGCCTGGATGCGTTCCCAGTCCGCCTTGCGGTAGCCGAAGCTCTCGAACGGGATGTTCTTCATCACCGTGTCGCGGAAGTCGTTGGTGTCCACCTCGACGATGGTGAGGCCCTTTTCCTTGAAGACCGCGATCAGTTCCTTCTCGCGGGCGGCCACTTCCTTGCTGGCCTTGGCGGCGGCTTCCTGCGCCACGTCGGTGAAGATCTTGCGGTCCTCGGGCGAGAGCTTGGCCCAGAGCGAGGGCGAGAGCACCGTGTTCAGATGGTCCACGATGTGACCGGTGAGGATGATGTTCTTCTGCACCTCGAAGAACTTCTTTGCCTCGATGGTGGTCAGCGGGTTTTCCTGCGCGTCCACGGTGCCGTTCTGGAGCGCGAGATAGACCTCGGCGAAGGCGATGGGGGTGATGTTGGCGCCGCAGGCCTTGGGCATGGCGAGATAGGCGGGCGCGTCGGGCACGCGGATCTTGAGGCCCTTCATCTCCGCGCAGGTCTTGAACAGCTTGTTCGAGGTCGCCTGCCGCACGCCGTAATAGGTGACGGCCACGATGTGGTTGCCCGTCTTGTCCTCATAGCCCTTGGCGAGATCCTTGAAGACGTCGCTCTTGGCATAAGCGAGAAGATGGTCGGCATCGCGGAAGGTATAGGGGTAGTAGGTCACGCCGATGGGCGGATAGGCCTTTCCGGCGAAACTGGAACCGGAAATGATCATGTCCACGGTGCCGAGCGTCAGCCCCTGATTGAGATCGCTTTCCTTGCCGAGCTGCGAGGAGGGATAGACGTCGATCTGGTAGCGGCCGTTGGTGCGCTTGGCGATCTCGCCGGCGGCCCAGACCGAGGCGGTGTGGAACGGCTCGGACGGCTCGTAGACGTGAGCCCACTTGAGCTTGGTCTGTGCGGCCGCGGGATCGGCCGCCAGCGGCGACAGGATGAGCGCTGACGCAGCAAGGCAGGCCGCGGCGAGGCCGCGCGAAAACAGGGACATGGGCTTCCTCCAGATGAGCCCGGCCTTGGCGGCCGGTTAAATCGTTTTGATCGACGGACGTGCCGCGCCGTCAATGCGGCCATCGTACTCAGCCCATGCCGCAGGGCAAGCCTGAGGCAAGCCTCGTTCAACTACGAATTAGTATGAAGCACATACGAACGGCCGCGAATGTCCAATGTTCGCTGCGCTGCGGTATGGGCGTGACGGCGCGAATGCTGGGCCGTTGCAGGGCGAGGGGAACGGGGACATGAAAATTCAAGACGTGAGAATTGCTTATAAAATAACACTCATTTTGATCCTGGCGGGCGTTATTACGCTGGCCGCCGTGGCTTACCTGAACGGACGTACATCTGCGATCATCGAGCGTTACGCCTATTTGACGGAGAACCAGGAGCCCGCGCTTCTGGCACTGGTCCGGGCCAATATCCGCACCAACAACTGGGAAGCGGGGCTCATGACCTCGATCGCGTATGAGAAACCCGACTTCGAAACCATCCTGAAGACAGTGACCTCCTACAAGGCCGAGATCGACAAGATTCTCGCCGAGGCGGCGCGGCTCGACCCCGAGAATGCGGATTTCTATCGTCGCTACGGCCAGTCGTTCGAGCAGCCCTATAATGAGGTGGTTCGCGGCATCAAGCTGGCGCAGGCGGGCAATATCGCCGAGGCGCGCGCCATCGCGCAAACGGCCGTGCCCCAGATCGCCGCCGTGCGCCGCTCCTCGACGCCGGTGATCGACAAAGCGGGAAAGGTCATCCTCGAAACCTCCAATGATCTGAAGGCCGACACGTCGTCCGCCCGCCTGCTGAGCTATGTGCTCATCGGCGGCAGCACCGTGCTGGCCATCGTCGTCGGCTTCCTGCTGGCCCAGTTCTCCATCGCCCGGCCCATCCATCGGCTCGGCGAGCTGATGCACCGCGTGGCCGATGGGGACCTGTCGGTGACCATCGTCGGCCAGGACCGCAAGGATGAGGTCGGCGGCATGGCCAAGGCGCTGGCGGTGTTCCGCGAGAAGGCCGAGCGGGCCGTGGAGATGGAAGGCCGCCAGAAGGAGATGGAGCAGGCGGCCCAGCAGCGCCGCAAGGCGGAACTCGGCGAACTGGCCTCGCTGTTCGAGAGCGCCATCGGTGGCATCGTCACGACCGTTTCGGCCTCCACGGACCGTCTCGAAGGGGCGGCGGCGACGCTCTCCCAGACCGCGACCACCACGCGCTCGCTCTCCGGCGAGGTGGCGAGTGCGTCCGATCTCGCGACGGCCAACGTGAAGTCGGTGGCGGTTGCGGCCGAGGAGCTGTCGAGCTCGGTGGCCGAGATCGCCCGTCAGGTGCAGTCGTCGAGCGAGATCGCCGCCGAGGCGGTGACGCAGGCGCAGCGCACGGACACCCGCATCGGCGAGCTCTCGCAGGCGGCCCGGCGCATCGGGGATGTGGTGGAACTCATCAATGCCATCGCCTCCCAGACCAACCTCCTCGCGCTCAATGCCACCATCGAGGCGGCACGGGCGGGCGATGCCGGCAAGGGGTTCGCGGTCGTGGCCTCCGAGGTGAAGGAGCTCGCCACCCAGACGGCAAAGGCGACGGGCGAGATCGGGGACCAGATCACCCAGATCCAGACCGCCACCGCCGACTGTGTATCGGCGATGAAGGAAATCGGTGACACCATCAACCGCATCGCCGGCATTGCACAGGCCATCGCTGCGGCGGTGGAGCAGCAGGGCGCTGCGACGCTGGAGATCAGCCGCAACATCCAGCAGGCGGCGGCCGGCACGGAACAGGTGAGCGCCAACATCGCGCAGGTCACCCGCGGGGCCGCCGAGACCGGCGAGGCTTCGGGCGCCGTGCTCGATTCCGCCCGCGCGCTGAGCAACGAGGGCGAACACCTCAAGGCGGAAGTGGACCGCTTTCTCGCCACGGTGCGCGCCGCCTGACCCAGCGGCCGGACCACCTCAGAAGGAAAAGGCCCGCCGGATCGCCGGCGGGCCTTGATCGTTCCGTCAGGGACTGTACCGGTCGCAGCCTAGCAGCCGGGAACGGCTTTCTCGTCGATCCACAGCCGGTTCACGTGTCCCATTTTGCGGCCGGGACGGGCTTCGCCCTTGCCGTAGAGGTGCAGATGGGCGCCAGGCTCGGCCAGCAGGGGCAGCCACTGCTCCACATCGTCGCCGATGAGATTGACCATCTCGGCGCGACCGAGCCGGCGGGCGTCGCCCAGCGGCCATCCGGCGATGGCCCGCACGTGCTGCTCGAACTGCGACGTCACGGCGCCGTCCTGCGTCCAATGTCCGCTGTTATGGACGCGGGGCGCGATCTCATTGACCAGAACGCTCTCGACGCCCTGGTTCGCGACCACGAACAGCTCGACGGCAAACACGCCCACATAGTCGAGGGCGGACGCAATCTGGCAGGCGATGCGCCGGGCATCGCGCATGGCGTCCGCCTGCAAGGTGGCCGGCACCGTGGAACGGTGCAGGATATGGTCGCGATGGACGTTCTCGGTCACGTCAAAGGCGGCGAACGCATCGTCCGCCCGCCGCGCTGCGACGATGGAGACCTCGCGCACGAAGGGCACGAAGCCTTCGAGGATCGCCGGTTGGCGCCCGATGGCCTCCCATGCGCCCGCAACATCATCGCCCGGCCGGAGCGTCACCTGTCCCTTGCCGTCATAGCCGAAGCGCCGGGTCTTCAGCACCGCCGGCAGTCCGATGGCAGCGACCGCAGCCTCGAGGCCCGGCAGATCATCGACGGCGGCGAAGGGCGCGGTGCCGATGCCAAGGTCGCGCACGAAGCTCTTTTCGAGCAGGCGGTCCTGCGTAATGGCGAGCGCCTTGGCGCCGGGCAGGACCGGCACGTGCATGGACAGGCGTTCGGCCGTCGCGAGCGGCACGTTCTCGAATTCGTATGTCACCACATCGACGCCGGCAGCGAAGCGGTCGAGCGCGTCGAAGTCGTCATAGGCGGCGCAGACGTGCGCGTCGCACACCTGAAAGGCGGGGCTGTCGGCATCGGGGCACAGAACGTGCGTCTTGAGACCGAGCGGCGCGGCGGCGAGGGCAAGCATGCGCCCCAGCTGACCGCCGCCGAGGATGCCAATGGTCGAACCGGGCTTGAGCATGATCAGGAGGGACGCTCCGCCACCGCATCCGTGCGTGCGGCGCGCCATGCGGAGAGACGCTCGGCGAGCGCCTCGTCGGACGTCGCGAGGATCGCGGCCGCCAGAAGGCCGGCGTTGGTTGCGCCCGCCTTGCCGATGGCCAGCGTGCCGACGGGAATGCCGGCCGGCATCTGCACGATGGAATGCAGGCTGTCGACGCCTTGCAGCGCCTTCGATTCCACCGGAACGCCGAGGACGGGCAGGGGGGTGAGGGCCGCGACCATGCCGGGAAGGTGCGCCGCGCCGCCGGCACCGGCGATGATCACCTTGAACCCCTCGGCTTTGGCGTCCTTGGCGAAGGCATACATGCGGTCGGGCGTGCGATGCGCCGATACGATCCGCACGTCATGGCCGACGCCGAGCTGCTCGAGAATTTCCACCGCATGGCGCATCGTGTCCCAATCGGACTGGCTGCCCATGATGACGGCCACCGGCCGCTGCCCCATCGCGTTCGTCCCCGCAAAGGAAAGCGCGGCTTTATCGGATCGGGACTGCCGGGGCAAGGGGGAATCGCTCCCGATCCGGTCCCCTACTCGGCGCGCTGGCGCACCCGTCCGCCGCCGCTTCTGGCAAGGCCCGAGCCCCGACCGTCCACGTCGGACACCTCTTCGCCCATGACCGTACGGTTCCGGCCGCCGGTCTTGGCGGCATAGAGCGCGATGTCGGCGCGCTTCATCCATTCGTCGGCATTGTCGTCGGCGGCGTGCTCGGCAACGCCGAGCGAGGCGGTCACCGAGATCGTTCGTCCATCACGTAGCGTCACCGCCGTGTCCGCGATCCGCCAGCGCAGACGCTCGGCCTCCTCGTAGGCGTCGCTCTCGGTGACGCCCGGCAGGAGAATGGCGAACTCCTCGCCCCCGACGCGCGCCGCCCGGCCGGCATAAGCCGACATGGCCCGTGCCACGGCGGTCAGGACCACGTCGCCGCCATCATGTCCGTAGGTGTCGTTGACCTGCTTGAAGTGGTCGATGTCGAGCAGGATCACGGAAGCCACGATGCCATGACGCAGCAGGTCTTCCGCCTGGATGAAGAAGGCGCGGCGGTTCAGCAGTCCGGTCAGCCCGTCGCGGGTCGCGAGCCGGACCAGTTCACGCCGCGCCTGATTGAGCCGCTCGGCGGCGCGCAGGCGGGCGTCCAGTTCCATGGGGGCGGGGGGCTTGCGGATGAAATCGTCCGCGCCGCTGTCCAGAGCCTCCGCCAGATGGTCCGCGTCGTTGCTGGAGGACATGGCGATCACGTAGAGCGGGCGATCGCCGTTCGCGATCAGCCGTGCCTCCCAGCATAGCTGGATGCCGGGCACGCCGGGTGTCTCGAAGCTGGTCATGAGCAGGTCGATCTCCGACCCACCGTGCAGATAGGCCAGCGCCTCAAGACCGTCGCTGAAGCAGACCACCTCGTGGCCATTATCCGTGAGCATCCGGCCAATGAGCTTGAGCGTGACGCGGCTCGCATCCACCAGGACAATTCGCATGCTCACCACCCTCTGCACTATGACGAGGTGCGCGACTGAAAATGCAGGGCCGGGCATGCGGCGCGGCCGCGCGCAGGTGAACCTCCGCGGCCGAGCGCTGTCGCATCTGCCGTGCCCCACGGAATCAGAAGGCAAAGCACATGCTAGAGCGCTGTCACGCACGATCCATGACAGACAGGGCTATGGGATGTTTCCGGCGGCGGTGCAACGATACATTCAGCCGCGCTTGCAATAAGGCGGACCCACGGACAGGCTCAGCCTGAAGGTGGGGTGCGCCCGCGGCAACTGGAGGGCCGTCCATATGGGCCGGACCTGCGGAGCGCGGGCACACCGCACAAACGCGAAGGGCGGCCACTGGCCGCCCTTGGGTCGTCCTCAGCCGCCACGCAGCGCGCGGCCGCCGCCGCCGCGGGCGAGGCCGGCGCGGGGCGCGTCCGGGTCCATGATCTCCTCGGACATGACCACGCGGTTGCGCCCACCGGCCTTCGCGGCATAGAGCGCGATGTCCGCGCTCTCCATCCACTCGTCCACATTGTCATCGGGCTTGCGTTCGGCGACGCCGAGGGAGGCCGTGACGGTGATCAACTGCCCATTGGGCATGGTGACGGCCTGATCGGCGATCGACCAGCGCAGGCGCTCGCCTTCCTCCACCGCTTCGGCCTCGGAAAGGCCGGGCAGCAGCACGGCAAATTCCTCGCCGCCGATGCGCGCGGCCATGCCCTGGTAGCGCTTCATCGACTGCGCCACCTTCATCACCACGGTGTCGCCGCCGGGATAGCCGTGGGTCTCGTTGATGTGACGCAGCAGGTCCACGTCGAGCAGGATGACGGAGGCCTTGGTGCGGTTGTGGATCATGTCCTCGGCGCGGGCGAAGAAGGTGCGCCGGTTCAGCAGATCGGTCATGGCGTCGCGGGTGGCGAGGCGGACCAGTTCGCGCTGGGCGAGGTTCATGCGCTCGGCGGCGCGCAGACGGGCCTCGAGTTCCACCGGGGACGGCGGCTTGCTGACGAAGTCGTCCGCGCCGCTGTCCAGCGCTTCGGCCAGATGGTCGGCGTCGTTGTTGGACGACATGGCGATCACGTAGAGCGGGCGGCCGCTGCTGGCGATCAGCCGCGCTTCCCAGCAGAGCTGGATGCCGGACACGCCGGGAATTTCGAAGCTGGTCATGAGCAGGTCGATCTCGGCCCCGCTCTGCAGATAGTTGAGAGCCTCGCCGCCATCGCTGAAGGCAACGACGTCATGCCGGCTTTCGAGCAGCGTCTTGGCGAGGAGCTTCAGCGTGACGCGGCTCGCGTCGACCAACATAATCCGCATGGGGCCCAACTCATGGAAGCAAAGAACTGTGGTTAGCTGAACAGTAACTCTGCCGGGGTGGGCTGCGCCATAAAGCCCGCCCTTGATTTGGCGCCATTCTGGCGACGAGGCGGGTGCAATATTTCCATATTGGCGGATATGTGCCGGACAAACAGTTACAACACAGGTTTCCGCAATATGGCAAAAGGTCGCCAGAGTTGAAACTCTAGGACAAGTCTGCAACAGCGGCATGATGGGCAGGGCGCAAACCGCCCCGCCCTCCGGCCTTGTTCACCGAATCCAGGTGGCGGAAATCCGCGCATAGGTGCCGTCGTTGAGGCGCAGATGCAGCCACTGGTCCACGAAGGCCTTGAAGACCTCATCGCCCTGCGGAAGCAGGAAGGCCTTCTCGCTGAAGGTGAAGGGCTTGTCCGGATGCACGGCGCACAGGCCGGGATGGCGCTTTTCCTGCAACCTGGTCTCGATGGCGTCGGTCATCATGAGGTCTGCGCGACCGGCCAGGATTTCCTCGAAGATCGTGGTGTTGTCGGGGAAGACAACGATCTTGGCGTTCTTCAGCGAGGCGCGGGCAAAGCTCTCGTTGGTGCCGCCGGGATTGACCACGGCGGTGACGCCCGGCTTGTCGATGTCCGCCAGCGTCTGGAATTTCGAGACATTCTCGCACTTGGTGATGGGCGTCTTGCCGTCCACCATGATGGGAATGGAGAAATAGGCCGCCTTCTGGCGCGGCAGCGTGATGCTGATGCCGCCCATGGCGATGTCGCAGGCGCCGCCGGTGAAGTCCTTCATGAGGTTCGACCAGGAGGTCTTCACGAACTCCACCTTGACCCCGAGCGCGGTGCCGAGGTCGTTCGCGAGATCGATGTCGATGCCTTCGAACTTGCCGGTGGCCGGATCAAGATAGGTGAAGGGGCGGTAGTCGCCCGTGGTGCACACCTTCAGCGCGCCAATCTTCTGCACCTGCTCGAGGTGGCTCTCCTGCGCCCGTGCGGGTGTGCCGAGGGCGAATGCTGCCAGCAGCAGCCCGGTCCCCAGCGCCTTCAGCCTGCGGTGAATCATGTGGTGCTCCTCCCGTCTTTGCGGTGCCCCACCTCATCACGGGCACGGGGCGGACGGGAAGGGACCGCGCCGACTTATCGCCAGCGGCGATGCAGCCAGAGCCACTGTTCGGGATATTGCCGCACCCAGTCCTCGATCACGGAAGTGACCACCTGCATCGCTGGCTGCACGTCGATCCGGCCTTCCGCGTCGCGCGGCAGAATGACTTCCTCGGTGATCTCGATGCGGAAGCGGTTCCTCGGCAGACGGATGACCCGCATGCCATGCACCGGGCAGTCGAACTGCCGGGCGAGGCGGGCGAGGGTGGGATTGGTGGCGGCGGGGCGGCCGAAGAAGTTCACGGTGACGCCCTGCCCCCAGTGCTGGTCCACCAGCATGCCGATGTGCTGGCCCTCCTCCAGCATCTGCGCCATCTGCCGCCCGGCCGAGCGGCTGGCGCGGATGAGGCCCGGCATGGTCTTCTCGCGCATGGCGAGCACCACTTCGGCGGCCTTCTGGTTGTTGGGCGCGCGATAGAGCACGCCGCCGGGCACGCCGAGCTTTTCGCCGGTGATGGCGTTGAGCTCCCAATTGCCGGTGTGGGCGGTGAAGAAAAGTGCCGGCCGGCCATCGTCGCGCAGGCGGGCCATGATGTCGGCGCCGACCAGTTCGATGGTGCCCGCGCCGGGCCGGGCCGGGTCATAATCCCAGATGCGGTCGAGGACGGCGAACTCGCCGGCGACGCGGCC
This sequence comes from Azorhizobium sp. AG788, assembly GCF_004364705.1. NCBI lineage: Bacteria > Pseudomonadati > Pseudomonadota > Alphaproteobacteria > Hyphomicrobiales > Xanthobacteraceae > Azorhizobium > Azorhizobium sp. AG788. The sequence goes on along the minus strand of NZ_SOBM01000002.1, from coordinate 489,541 downwards.
GAGATTGTCCCAGCAGCCTGCGACGATGGCCTCGATCTGCCGCCGGCTCTTCTCGGGGAAGGCGGCCCTCAGATTGCCCCGCGCCACCTTGCTGACGAGGAACCAGGGGCCGAACAAGCGCGCCAGCGTGCCGATGATGTTGGACGACCAGGAGACGGGATAAAGCCGCATCCACCAGATGGACGCGCGCACATAGCCGGCTACGAACGTATCGAAAGCCGGCTGCATGCGGCGCGCAAACCGGCGCCACAGCTGCTTTGCGTGACCCACGCTGGTCTCCCGGCGGATCGGCTCAGAACTTCACGAGGATCTTGCCGAACACCTTGCGGCTTTCCAGTCGCTCGAGGCCGGCATTGAAATCCGCGAGCGGCACCACGGTGTCGATCACCGGCTTCACGCCCCGGCCCATCTTCTCGAGGCCGTCGGCCACGTTCCGGATGGTCGCGCCGAAGGAGCCGAAGATCTTGTACTGGCGCTGGAAGAGCTGCATCAGGTTCATCTGGGTCGAGACGCCGGAGGTGGAGCCACAGGTGACAAGGCGGCCGCCGGGCTTCATGGAGAGCAGCGAGCCCTGCCAGGTGTCCACGCCCACATGCTCGAACACCACGTCCACGCCCACCTTCTTGGTGATCTTGCGGACCATGTGCTCGAAGCGCTCGGTCTTGTAGTTGATGACGTGGTCGGCGCCGAGCGCCTCGGCCTTGGCGGCCTTCTCGTCGTCGCCCACGGTGGTGATGACGGTGGCGCCCACGTCCTTGGCAAGGCGGATGGCCGCCGAGCCGATGCCCGAGCCGCCGGCGTGCACGAGGACGGTCTCGCCCTTTTCTAGCTTCGCATTGTCGAACAGCATGTGCTCGACGGTGGAGAAGGTGATGCCGGCGCAGGCCGCTTCCTCGAAGGTCACGCCCTCGGGGGCGGGAATGACGAGGCGCTCGGGCATGTTCAGCACGTCGCGGGCGAAGCCGTCCACGTGGAAGCCGAGCACGCCGCCCACGTTCTCGCAGAGATTGTCGCGGCCCTTGAGGCAGTTGGAGCAATGGCCGCAGGTCAGGGCGCCATACATGGAGACGGTCTGGCCGACCTTCAGGCCGCGGACGTCGGCACCCAGCGCGACGATCTCGCCGGCCGCTTCCGCACCCACCACCAGCGGCATCTTGCGCTTGGCAAACGCCATGCCGCGCCAGCCCCACACGTCGATGTGGTTGAGGGCGAGCGCCTTCACGCGCACCTGCACCTCGCCGGCGCCGGGGGCGTCGGGCTCGGGCAGGTCGACGAGCTGGAGCGAACGGTCGGAAACGAGTTGAAGGGCGCGCATGTTGGTCCTGACGAGGTTCAGCGGTGGGCGGCGAGCGTGGCGGCGAGGCCGCCGTCCACCGGGATCACGGCGCCGGTGATATAGCTCGCGCCGGGCGAGAAGAGAAAGGCGACAACCTGTGCCACGTCGTCCGGCTGGGCGAAGCGGCCCGCCGGGATCTGGCTTTCGAGGCGCGCGCGATGATCGGCGAACTTCGCCAGCATGGCGGTGTCGATGAAGCCGGGGGCGATGTAGTTCACGGTGACGCCGCGCTTGGCGCTTTCCACCGCAAGCCCGCGCACATGGGCGAGCAGGGCCGCCTTGGAGGCCGCATAGGCCACATTGCCCGGATTGGCCTGGAGTGCCGCCACCGAGCCGATGGCGACGATGCGGCCTTCCCGCGCGCGGGTCATGGGCCGCACGAGAGCCCGGCTGAGGCGCACGAAGGCGAAGTGGTTCACCTGCATGACCGCTTCGGCCTTGTCCTGGTCCACCATGGCGGCGAGCGTGTCGTAGGACGCCCCGGCATTGTGGCAGAAGCCGTAGAAGGTCTCGCCATTCTCCAGTTCTTCGGCCAGTGCCTCAACGGCGGCCCGGTCGGCGAGATCAACGGCGCGGGCGCTCACCTCGGCGTCGGGCAGATCAGCCGTGATCGCCGCAATCAACGCCTCGGCCTCGGCTCCGGCGCTGCGGTATGTGAAGGTCACCGCGAAGCCCTGTGTGGCGAGCGCACGGACGACGGCGGAGCCGAGGCCCCGCCCGCCGCCGGTGACGAGAACGCGTTTCTTCGGTTCGCTCACGCGGGCTCACCCGCAATGACCAGACACACGTTCTGGCCGCCGAAGCCGAAGGACGACGAGATCACCCGCTTCACCTCGGCGTCACGGGCGACATTCGGCACCACGTCCAGCGGAATTGCCGGATCGGGCACATGGTAGTTGATGGTCGGCGGGATACGGCTGTTCTGGATCGTCAGCAGCGAGAAGGCGGCCTCGATGGCGCCGGCTGCGGTGAGCGTGTGGCCGATCATCGACTTGTTGGACGAGATGGGCACGTTCTTCAGCTGCTCGCCGAACACCGCCGAGAAGCCGACATGCTCCATGCGGTCGTTCTCGGGGGTCGAGGTGCCGTGGGCGTTGATGTAGCCCACATCCGCGATGGTGACGCCGGCATCCGAAAGCGCCCGGTTGATGCAGCCGATGATGGGCTTGGCATCCGGGCTGGAGCGGGTGCGGTGGAAATTGTCGGCCATCTCGCCGGCGCCTTCCAGCACGCCGAGGATCCTGGCGCCGCGCGCCTTGGCGTGCTCGTAGCTCTCCAGCACCAGCGCCGCTGCGCCCTCGGCCATGACGAAGCCGTCCCGGTTCTTGGCGAAGGGCTTGGAGGCCTCGGCGGGATTGTCATTGGCGGTGGTCAGCGCCGAGAGCAGCGAGAAGCGGATGAGCGCTTCGGGATGCACCGAGCCATCCGTGCCGAGGGAGAGAGCAACATCGCACTCGCCGCGGCGGATCGCCTCGACGGCGAGCTGGATGGCGGTGGCGCCCGACGCGCAGGCCGTGGACAGGGAGATCGGTTGGCCCCGCGTCCCAAAACGGTCGGCAAGCGCATCGGCCACAGAGCCGAACAGGAAACGCTCGTGCCAGGGACGGAACTTGCCGGTGGCGGCTGCGCCGAGGAGGTCGTGGTAGACCATCGGGCGGTGGGTCACGACTTCCGCCAGCTGCCGGCGCTCGGGCCACTCGATCTCGACCGGCGGAACGGCCGCGAACAGGGGACCGGGGAAATCGCCATTGCCGCCGATGCCGGCCTCGGAAATGGCTTCCTCTGCGGCGAGCGTCGCGAGCTTCTCGGACAGGTTCGGGGCGGCGACGCGCTCGTCGAACAGGAAGTCCACCGTGCCCGCAATGGTCGTGCGCATGCCCTCAACGGGGAAGCGCGTGATGCGGTGGATGCCCGACTCGCCGGCCGTCAGCTTCTTCCAGTTTTCGGCCTTGCCCTGCCCGAGGGAGGTGACGATGCCGATGCCGGTCACGACCACGATGGGACGGCCGAACTTGTCGTTATAGGTCTGCGCCATGGGCGCCTCCTGATCTGAGCGGCCCGCGCGCGGCGGGCGGAACTTGGCCCAAACCTAATGCGCCGGAGCGATTTTTCACCCTTGAAACGAAGCCGCCCGGACGAAAAACATCCGGGCGGCCCGCATAACTCTGAAGATCGCCGCGCGAGCGGTCTGCCTCAGCCGGCCTTCTCGACCAGCGCCGCGCCTTCGCCGCGCCAATGGCCGACGGAGGTGACGATGACGCGCTCCAGCGCGCCATCCTGAGCCGTCTCGAGCGGCGAGGCCGCGAGCGGGGCGATGGCCGCGCCGCGTGACAGGCTGAGCGCGGCAAGCGCGATCACCGCGGAGAACTGCGCCTCGAAGCCATGGCCAATGCGATTGGTCGCGACGCGCACCGGGAGGCCGGCCACCTTCAGCGCTTCGCCCTCGGCTTCCGTCGCGCCGGGCGCACCGGTGGCGGCCGAATAAACGACCGTACCCGGTGTCTTGCCGGCGTCGGCGATCAACTCGCCCACCTTGGCGGCGACCGTTCCCGCCTCAGTGCGGCGGGCGCGTTCGGACCATACGCCGGACAGCTTGGCGATGGGCTTGGCGCCACGGGCCGTGGCGTGCTCGGGCGATTCGAGGACGAGGAAGGCGCCCATCGAGCCGGACGGAATGCCGGGCGCGGTCTCGGCACCCAGCACCGGCCGGTAGTCGCCGGTCATGCACAGGTCGTTGAGCGCATAGAGGAGGAGCATGTCCTCGCGCTCGGCATTGTAGGCACCGCCCACGAGGCCGATCTCGCTCTGGCCGGCGGCAATGCGCGAATAGGCGACGCGCGCTGCGTCCACACCGGCGCTCTCCTCGCCCATGAAGGTGCGCGAGGAGCCGGTGACGCCATGCACGATGGAGATGTTGCCGGCGAGCAGGTTGGAGAGCTGGGCCAGCGACAGGGTGGGGCGCAGGTCCGAGAGCAGGCGCTCGTTCAGCGAGCGGCCCCAGTCGTTGGAGGCCAGCAGATCGTTCAGGATCGCCGCGTCCACCTGGAAGTCGCGCTCGCCGCCGCCGGCGGCCACGACCATGTCGGTGCGGCCGAGGATCTCGGGGTTCTTGGCGATGCCGGCGGAATCGAGAGCAAGGCCGGCCGCATAGGTGCCGATGCGCTGCCACGCCTCCATCTGCCGCTGATCGCCCTTCTTGGGGATCTGCTGGTCATAGTTCAGCTTGACCAGCGGATGGACGATGTAGGGCTTGAAGCTCTCGGTATCCACAACCGGGGTCGCGCCGTCAGCCAGCGCTGTCCAGTGGGCGTCCAGTCCCTCGCCAAGCGAGGTGACAAGGCCGATGCCGGTGATCCAGACGTCGCGCTGGCCCGGCTTCCTGTCGTCATGCATCGGCGAAGTCCGCCAGCGGGAATTCCACGCGCTCCGCGACCTTCAGCACCACGTCCTTCATGCGGCCCTCCGGCCAGGGCAGGACGCGGAACACCAGCTCCGCATTGCACACCGGCTTGCCTTCGATGAGCGCCTTGGTCTGCGCCACCACGAAGCCGGAGCCCTCATGCAGGATGCGCGAGTGGAGGTCGAGCATCTGGCCGGGCACCACGAAGGTGCGCAGCTTGGCTTCCTTCACCGTCGCGAGGAACGGCATCTTGTCGAAGCGGTTGCGGGCGAGCACCAGCCAGCCCGTGGTCTGGGCCATGGCCTCGATCAGCAGCACCCCCGGCATGATGGGGTGGCCGGGAAAGTGCCCCTCGAAGATGGAGCTCTCGTGCGGGACCAGACCTTCGCAGTGGATGGTCTCAAGGCCGGGATCGATGGCGACCACGCGGTCCACCATCTTGAAAACTTCAGGGCGCATTCGCTCCGTCCGACGTCATGCCAACGGCAGCGGCGAGGGCCGTTGCCGCGTGGGTTTCGCTCAAGCGCCGCGCAGGCTTGACTGGTCCGGCGGGCGGGTGCCCGCCGGGAAAGGGCCTCAGGCGGTCTTCGCAGCGACCAGTTCGTCGATCCGGGCGCAGAGGTTCTTGAGCACGAAATACTGCTCGGTGGTCGCCTTGCCGTCGTTCACTTCCTGCGTCCACTGCTCGAGAGGCAGCTTGATGCCGAACGCCTTGTCGATGGCGAAGGCGATGTCGAGGAAGTCCAGGCTGTCGATACCGAGATCGTCGATGGCATGGCTTTCCGGCGTGATCGTGTCACGCGGGATGTCGCAGGTCTCGGCGATGATGTTGGCCACGGTATCGAACGTTGAAGACATCAGTACGCCTCTTTGAATGGTCTCGGCCGCTGGGTGCGCGGCCGACTCGCTTGCGCGAGAACGGCAGCCACGGCAAAGGGTGGCCGGGTGGCCTCATATTGAATCGTCGTGGCCCCTATAGCGAAGGCCGTTCCCGGTTTCAATGGCACCGCCTGCGGAGGGCGGTAAAGCGCGCCGTTCAGGCTCCGTCCAGCGCCCGCTCCAGAAGCAGGTCCGCAGCGCCTTCGACCGCGTTGGTGCCGATGAGACCCGCGCCGGCCGCAAGGCGGGTGCGCGCGAAGGCCTCGGCTACCGCAGCCGGGGCCTGTCGGGCGAGGGCGGCGGTGCCGGCGAGAATCGCAAGGCGCTGGGCCGCAAGGCGTGCGTGGCGGTCGGGCTCCGGGTCGCGCAGCAGGCCGGATACCTGCCGGATGGTCGCCGTCACGCCGGGCAGGCCGCCGGCCTCGCGACCGAGGTCGTCGAGCAGCAGCACCACGGCCTCGGGATCGCGGCCGGCAGCGCGCAGCAGATCGAGCGCCACCACCGTTCCGGTGCCTTCCCATATGGCATTCACCGGCGCCTCCCGGAACAGGCGGGGCAGGGGACTGTCTTCCACATAGCCATTGCCGCCCACCGCCTCCATGGCTTCATAGATGAAGTCGGGGGCCGCCTTGCAGACGGCGAATTTCACCGCTGGCGTCAGCAGCCGGGCGCGGGCGGCCTCCTGCGGCGATCCGGCCGCCGCGTCGAAGCTGGCGGCGAGGCGCATCGCGAGCGCCGTCGCCGCTTCCGCCTCCAGCGCGAGGTCGGCGAGCACAAGACGCATGGCCGGCTGCACCACCAGCCGCCGGCCAAACACGCTGCGGTGCCGGGCATTGTGGAGGGCCTCAGACAGCGCGCGGCGCATGAGACCGGCAGAGGAGACGGCGCAGTCGAGGCGAGTCAGCTGGACCATCTCAAGGATGGTGGCGACGCCACGCCCCTCGGTACCGACGCGCCAGGCGAAGGCTCGGTCGAACTCCACCTCGGAGGAGGCATTGGAGCGGTTGCCGAGCTTGTCCTTGAGCCGCTGGAGCCGGAGGCCGTTCACGCTGCCGTCGGGCCGGAAGCGGGGCATGAGGAAGGTGGTCAGCCCTTCCGGCGCCTGGGCGAGCACGAGGAAGGCATCGCACATGGGCGCGGAAAAGAACCATTTGTGCCCGCTGATCTCATATTCGCTGCCGCCGGTGCGGGTCGCGCGGGTGATGTTGGCGCGCACGTCCGTGCCGCCCTGCTTCTCGGTCATCCCCATGCCGAGGGTGACAGCGGTCTTTTCCCAGAAGGGCAGGAAGCGGCCGTCATAGAGGCGGGAGGTGAGGCGCCCCAGCCATTCGGCCTGAAGCTCCGGGGCTGCGGCGAGGGCGGCGGGGGCGGCGTGGGTCATGGTAAGCGGGCAGATGTGCCCCGCCTCCACCTGCGCCGTGAGATAAAGCCGGGCCGCCCGGTGGAGGTGCCGCTCCCCCTGCCAGGTGGCGCAGTGCAGGCCGCCGGCGCTGCTCGCCGCCATCAAGGCGTGGTAGGCGGGGTGGAATTCCACCGTATCGAGCCGCTGCCCCCGCGCATCATGGGAGTGGAGACGGGGCGGGTTTTCGTTGGCCTGCCGGCCGAGACACATGCGTTCCCGGCTGCCCCACTCGGCACCCGCGGAGCGCAGATGGGCGGGCACGGGACCATGCGCCCCGAGCGCATCGCGCAGAGCGGCGTCACAGGCGAGAAGGTCCACATCCGTGAAGGGCGGCGGCTGGTTGAAACCCTCCGCCTCCAGTCCGGCCACGGGCGGACGCGTGGCCTCGCGCAAGGAAACTGGCATGGGCACCCTCCCGGGGCTGGGCGGCCTCTTTGCGGGCCGCGACTGGCTCCAGAGTGCGCCCGACACGCGCCTCAGGCAAACTGGGCACAGCGGTCCGCGTCGTCGGTCGCGCCCTTTGCGGCTCCGCGACTCTCCCTTAGGCTGCCGCCATGCCCGTGTTCGCGATCATCTGGCCCTGGATCGGCCTCGGCGCCGCCGTCGCTCTGCTTGTGGTCCTGTTCGCCACGGATGGCCTGCAGGCGGATCGCCGTGCCTCCCGCTGGTTTGACCTGCAATGGCTGGTCTGGCTCGCCTTTGCCGCGTACCTGCTGCACCAGTTCGAGGCGCATGGGGTCGATCTCCTCGGCCAGCCCTATGCCTTCCGCACCGATCTCTGCCGCATCCTGAGCTATCGGGACCCGATCGCCTGTCCGGTGCCCTTGTCCTTCATCACGGCGGTCAATGTGGGCACGGTCTGGATTGCCGGTCTCGTCTCGGTGCTCTTGGTGCGGCGCATGCCACCCATAGGTCTCAGCTTCTTCGCCATCCCGCTCGTCAATGCGCTGACCCACATCGGGTCGGCGGTTGTGGAATGGCGCTACAACCCCGGCCTCCTGACCGCCTGCGTCCTCTTCGTGCCGCTTAACATCTGGACGCTGTGGGTCGCACGCGCGCGCCTCGGCGCGCCGCTGCGAGCGCTTGGCCTGACGCTGGCCGGCGGAATCGCGGTCCATGCGGTGCTGATGGGATCGCTGATGGCCTTTCTGCGCGGCTATCTTCCGCTCTGGCCGCTCAACGGCCTGCAGGTGCTGAACGGGCTGGTGCCGGCGGCACTCATGTATCTCGGCATGCGCCGCCTGATGGCGCCGCCCCCACCGCCGCCTGTTCCGCAGCAGCCGCGCCGCCGCAGCGCGCCCCGGCCGAAGCCGCAGCGCGCCGAGGTGGAATAGGGCTCAGACGGTGGCGCCCTTCGCCTTGGCGCGCTTCAGATGCTCGTCGAGGCGGGGCAGGATTTCCACGAAATTGCAGGGGCGGAAGCGCACGTCGAGCTGGTTGGCGAGGATCTCGTCCCAGCCGTCCCGGCATGCCCCCGGCGAGCCGGGCAGGCAGAAGATATAAGTGGCGTTCGCGACCCCGGCCGTCGCCCGGCTCTGGAGCGTCGAGGTGCCGATCTTCGGGAAGGAGATCATGTGGAAGACGGTGGAGAAGCCCTCCATCCGCTTTTCAAACAGCGGCTCCAGGGCCTCCGGCGTGACGTCGCGGCCGGTGAAGCCGGTGCCGCCGGTGGTGATGACCACATCCACCGTCGGATCGGCGATCCAGGCGCTGACCGCGCCACGGATCTCCTCCACGTCGTCGGTAACAATGCGCCGGTCCGCCAGCCTGTGGCCGGCGAGGGTGAGGCGCTCCACCAGCAGGCTGCCGGAGCGGTCATCCTCCATCACCCGCGTATCGGAAATGGTCAGGACGGCGATGTTCAGCGCCACGAACGGGCGGCTCTCGTCGATGCCGGGCATCAGGGCGTTCCCTGCAAGGTGTTGCACTGGTTCATGTTGCCGGTCTTCAGCCCGCGCATGAACCAGGTGACGCGCTGCTGGGAGGAGCCGTGGGTGAAGTTGTCGCGCACCACCGTGCCGGTGGCCTGCCGCTGGAGCCGGTCATCGCCCACGGCGGCGGCCGCCTTCATGCCTTCGTCCACGTCGCCGGGCTCCAGCACGCGGTAATCCGTATTGGCGTGATTGGCCCAGACGCCGGCGAGGCAGTCGGCCATGAGTTCGGAGCGCACGGAGATGCCGTTGGCCTCCCGCTGGGTCGCGGCATTGCGCTGAGCCTGCTGGAGCTTGGGCAGGATGCCGATGAGGTTCTGCACATGGTGGCCCACCTCATGGGCAATCACATAGGCCGAGGCGAAGTCGCCCGGCGCGCCGAAGCGCGTGGCCAACTCCTTGAAGAAGTCGAGATCGAGATAGATCTTCTGGTCCACGGGGCAATAGAAGGGCCCGACCGCTGCCGAGGCGTCGCCGCAGGCGGACTGCACGCGGCCCGAGAACAGCACCATGGTCGGCTTGGTGTAGGTGCGGCCCTGCTGGCGGAACTGGTCGGTCCACACCTGCTCGGTGGTGGCCAGTACCTTGGCCGCGAATTGCGCCACCTGATCGTCCGGCGGCCCCTTCCGGCCCTGCGTCGTCTGCTGCTGGCCGGAGCCCTGAAGGGCCTCCAGTCCGCCGAGCAGCGTCATCGGATTGATGCCGAGCGCCCAGCCCAAGAGGCCCACCACGATGACGGTGCCGATCCCCAGCCCGCCGCCGCCTCCGGGGAAATTCATCCCCCGGCGGTCCTCGACATTGGAGCTGGGTTTGAAGTCGTCCAGACGCATCTTGATCTCCCGGCGTGCAGCGGCCGAGGTCAACCTCCGGCCAGCCCCACGGGTTCATCAGGCAAACGCACGGATGAGTGGCCCCCGCGACCTTGGCCGTCAAGCACCGGCCTGCGACCGTCTGTGCTCAGCACTCCCCCGAAGTTGCCAAGTGCCCACGGCCCCGTGCATTTTCCCCGACGTTCTGGAACGGGGATGAATCGCATGGCGCGCTCGGCCACGGCCGTGAAGACACTGGCCGGCCTCAGCTTCAAGCGGGAGCGGGCGGTCCTGAGGTCAGGGATGGCACCGGTCGCCGGCGCGGACGAGGCGGGACGGGGTCCACTCGCCGGTCCGGTGGTCGCGGCCGCCGTCATTCTCGATCCCAAGCGCATTCCGGCCGGCCTCGACGATTCGAAGAAGCTCACCGCCACCCGGCGTGAGGCGCTGTTCGACGAGATTTGCGCCACTGCCGAGGTTTCGGTGGTGATGGCGCCGCCGAGCCGCATCGATCGCGACAACATCCGGCAGGCGACGCTCTGGGCGCTGGCCAATGCGGTGAAGGGCCTTCCTGCCGACCCGCGCCTCGTCTTCGTGGACGGCAACGACCGGCCTCCGCTCGAATGCGAGGTGGAGATGGTCATCGGCGGCGACGGGCTGATCGCCTCGATCGCGGCCGCCTCGATCGTCGCCAAGGTGACGCGGGACCGCCTCATGGTGGGGCTCGGTGCGGCCTTTCCGGGTTATGGATTCGAGCGTCACATGGGCTACGGCACCGCCGAGCACGGGGCGGCGCTACGCCGGCTCGGCCCCTGCCGGCACCACCGCACGTCTTTCGCACCGGTGCGGGCGCAGCAGCTTGTGCTCTTCGAGACGGAAATGCTGGAGATCGAAGCCGAGCCGCTGGTCGACGCGCTCGTGTGACACGCAACATCGCGGCCTTCGGCGCCAGCGCGCGGACAGCAAAAAGCCCCTCCGACCCATGGCCGGAGGGGCTCTGCGTTTCGCGACAAGCTCAGGCCTTCAGCGCCTGCTCCTTGCGCCAGGCATCGATGGCGATGGCCAGCGAAGTGATGCCCCAGAAGGCGAGATATTCGATGCCGCCCTTGGCCCAGTACCAGTTGACACCCTTGGTCTGGATGATGGCATAGGCCGCGACGACCATGCAGCCGAAGGAGATCAGGCCGATCCAGCGGGTGAAGAGGCCGAAGGTGAAACCGAGAAAGCAGAGGCTCTCGAACAGGATCGACAGACCAAGGAAGAAGGGCGCCGGGACCAAGCCGGCCTTGGTGAAGAAGCCCAGCGAGGCCTCGATGCCGCTCAGCTTCTGATAGACGTGAGGCGCGTACCAGAGGCCGGCCATGATGCGCACCACATTCATGCCGTCCGTGAGCGCGAAGCGGTTGGGCAACGTCACCGGGCCGATCAGCTTGCGCAGCAGCGAGCCGTTGCCTTCGGGGATCGCCTTGCCGTGAGAAATTCCGATCGACATGACTGTTCTCCACTTAATCAGTGAGGCTGATCTTGAGCGGGGCAGAACAGTCTGTGATTGACGCAACGCAAAATGTGGCGAAAACGTGGATCACGAAATCTCGACTGGCGCCCACAGCACGTCGTCGAGGCGCCGGGCACCGCTCGCCAGCATGGCAAGGCGGTCGAAGCCGAGCGCGCAGCCGCTCGCCTCGGGCATATGCTCCAGCGCCTCCAGAAACCCCTCGTCGATGGGATAGCGCTCGCCATAGAGGCGGGCCTTCTCCTCCATCTCGATCTCGAAGCGCCGCCGCTGCTCCACCGGGTCCGTCAGTTCTCCGAAGGCATTGGCGAGTTCGACTCCGCAGGCATAGAGCTCGAAACGTTCCGCGACGCGCGGGTCGGCCACGGTGGGACGGGCAAGGGCCGCCTCGCTGGTGGGATATTCGCAGAGCAGGGTCGGGGTTCCGTCGCCCAGATGCGGCTCCACCTTCTCCACGAGAACACGGGAGAAGAGGTCCGCCCAGGTGTCGTCCGGCGCGGTGCGGATGCCCGCCGCCGCCACCGCCTCGGCAAAGGGAGCGGCCTCCGGCTCTTCCCCCGGCGGTGCGAGAAATCGGGACAGATCGATGCCCGCATGCCGCTCGAACGCCGCGACGAGCGTCAGCCGCTCGGCCTCGGCAAAGGGATCGCAGGTCCGCCCCCGGAACGAAAAACCGGAGATGCCGCCCGCGTTGGAAGCAAGGCGCAGCAGGCGGACACAGTCCTCCATCAGGGTCTCGTAGGGTTCGCGGGTCCGATACCATTCCAGCATGGTGAACTCGGGATGGTGGGTCGTGCCGCGCTCGCGGTCGCGGAAGACACGGGCGAATTCGAAGATGCGGGGCTCGCCGGCCGCCAGCAGCTTCTTGGCGGCAAACTCCGGCGAGGTGCGCAGATAATAGGGCAGGGTGCCACCCTCCGGCCGCCGCCAGAGCGTGGCGAAGGCGTGCAGGTGCGCCTCGTTCCCCGGCGACACCTGAAGCACCGGCGTTTCCACTTCCAGAAAGTCGCGGGCGGCGAAATCGGCGCGGATGGCTGCGGCGATGCGGGCGCGGGCGAGGAGAAAGGGGCGGCGGTCCTCATGGACGCTCGGGTGCCACCAGGGGCTGGGGCGGGTCATGTCAACGGCCCGGCGGCAGGTTTGCCGGGCAGGACTGGCGCAAATCGCGAAGATCGTTATGGTGCGCCCGGCTGAAACACTGCGGCATGTCGCCGACATCTGTCTGAGGAAGAAAAAACGTGGTCAAGGTCATCGCCAGCTCTCTGCGCAAGGGCAATGTCGTCGAGATCGATGACAAGCTCTACGTGGTTCTCAGTGCCGAGAACATCCATCCCGGCAAGGGCACCCCGGTGACCCAGATGGACATGCGCCGCATTTCCGACGGGGTGAAGATCTCCGAGCGCTACCGCACCACCGAGCAGGTGGAGCGCGCCTACGTGGAAGACCGCCCCTATACCTATCTCTATGAGGATAGCGACGGCTACACCTTCATGAATCCGGAGAATTACGAGCAGATCACCGTTCCCAAGGACGTGGTGGGCGATCAGTCCGTGTATCTCCAGGAAAGCATGGAATGCATGATCTCTACCCACAATGGCAATGCCATCGCCATCGAGCTGCCCCAGCGCGTGGTGCTTGAGATCGTGGACACCGAGCCCACCGTGAAGGGTCAGACGGCCTCCTCGTCCTACAAGCCGGCCATGCTGTCGAACGGCGTGCGCACGATGGTGCCCCCGCACATTGCGGCCGGCACCCGGGTGGTGATCATGACCGCCGACGCCTCCTATGTGGAGCGTGCCAAGGACTGATCCGAAGGTGCGCCGGACCATCGGCTCCGGCGCTGCTCGGCTGTTGCTGACGCGAGCGCGGGACGCGTGCTGCAACTTGGCGGTATGACCCTCCCGCGTTCCATGCAAAGCGGCAAATGGAACCGCGTCTCGTCTTTCCCCGTTGCAACACCAGCGGGGGAAGAAGGTGGTTCTGTGATGAGTGTTTCGGGAAAGCGGATATTGGTGGTCGAGGACGAGTTCCTCGTGGCGCTGGGCCTGCAGGACAATCTGCGCGTCCTCGGCTACGAGACGGTCGGACCCGCCACCACCCTCGCCATGGCCGTTCAGGCGGCCGAGCGCGAGCCGCTCGATGCCGCCATCCTCGACATCAACCTCAAGGGGGAGGTGGTGTTTCCCGCCGCCGAGATCCTCAGCGACCGCGGCATCCCGCTCATCTTCTGCAGTGATTACATCGGCGTCTCGCGCGTGCCCGATCGCTTTGCGGACGCCGTGCGCGTGCCGAAGCCCTATACCATCGCCAGCATGGCGGCGGCGCTGCGCGAGATTTTCGACGGCGACGATGATGAGGGGCCGGACCGGCATTCGGACAACGACCAGTCCATGTCCTTCTGATTTTGCGCCACCACGCCGGTTTGCGTGGATGACGCAGCAGCCTCCCGGCCCTCGATTAGGGAGGAGGGGCCCGCTGCTCTAGGATCGGGCCGTTCCCAGTCATCGGCCGAATCATCCTCATGACCATTCGACGCCTTCCGCCCGTTCTCATTGATCGCATCGCCGCGGGCGAAGTGGTCGAGCGTCCTGCGGCGGCCGTGAAGGAACTGGTCGAGAACGCGATCGATGCCGGCGCCACCGAGATCGAGGTGCTGGTGGTCGGTGGCGGACGGGAGATGATCCGCATCTCCGACAATGGCTCCGGCATGAGTGCGGACGAGCTGTCCCTCGCCGTCGAGCGTCACGCCACCTCCAAGCTCCCCACCGAAGACCTTCTCGCCATTTCGACGCTCGGCTTCCGGGGTGAGGCGTTGCCCTCCATCGGCGCCGTGGCGCGCCTCTCCATCGCCAGCCGCCCGAAGGCCGCGCCCCATGCCTTCGAGATTCGCGTGGAAGGCGGGATCGTCACCGCGCCCCGTCCGGCGGCGCTCAATGGCGGCACGCGGGTGGAGGTGCGCGACCTTTTCTTTGCGACGCCGGCGCGCCTGAAATTCCTGAAATCCGACCGGGCCGAAGCCGCTGCCGCCGCTGATGTGGTGCGCCGCCTCGCGTTGGCCCGGCCCGATGTCGCCTTCACGCTGATGACCGATGACCGCCAGCCCCTCACCTGGGTGGCGCGGTCCATGGACGAGGCCGGCCGCGCGGCCCGTGTCGCCGATGTCCTCGGCGCGGAGGCGGGGCGCAACCTCATTCCGGTGGTGGGCGAGCGGGGCGGGGTGCGGCTGGTGGGGCTCGCGGGCCTGCCCACCTATTCCAAGGCCAATTCGCTCTCCCAATTCCTGTTCGTGAACGGCCGGCCGGTACGGGACAAGCTGCTGATGGGCGCGCTTCGAGCCGCCTATTCCGACCTGCTGCCTTCCGACCGCTATCCGGTGCTCGCCCTCTTCCTCAGCCTCGATCCGCGCGAGGTGGACGTGAACGTGCATCCTGCCAAGACCGAGGTGCGCTTTCGCGACGGGGGGAACGTGCGCGCCCTTCTGGTGCGCACGCTGACCGATGCGCTCGCCGCCCGCGTGCCGAGCACCGCCGGCACCATCGCCGACCGGCTGGTGGAACTCGCCCGCACGCCGGAACTGGAGCCAGCGCGCCCCGCCGCCGCCATCCCGGCTTTCCGGCCCTATCGGGCCGAGCCCATGCCGGCCGGGGGCTACGATTGGCGCGCCTCCCCCGCGCGCCCGCTGAGCGTGGCGGAGCCGGACGGGGCGCTCGAGGCCGAGCTGGAAAGCTTCGCCGAAGCGGTGCAGGCCTCCTTCGACATCGGGATGCCCGCCGCCGACGCCCGGGCCGATGCGGCCGTGCCCGAGACGGGCGATCTCGACCGGCCGCTGGGCGCGGCGCGGGCGCAACTGCACGAGACCTACATCGTCGCGCAAACCCGCGAGGGCATGGTGCTGGTGGACCAGCACGCCGCCCATGAGCGCCTCGTCTATGAGAAGCTGAAGGCCGCGCTGGAGCGGGATGGCGTGGCGCGGCAAGGGCTGCTTGTGCCGGCGGTGGTGGATCTCGACCCGGCCGAGGCGGACCGGCTGGCGGAGCGGGCGGTGGATCTCGCGGCGCTCGGGCTCGTCATCGAACCCTTCGGCATCGGCGCGGTTCTGGTGCGCGAGGTGCCGGCGCTGCTCGCCAAGGCCGACGTGACCAAGCTCGTGCGCGATGTCGCCGAGCATTCCGCCGAATGGGATGACGCGCTCCCGCTGGAGCGGCGCCTGCTGCACGTGGCCGCCACCATGGCCTGTCACGGCTCCGTGCGGGCCGGCCGGCGCCTTAGGGTGGAGGAGATGAACGCCCTCCTGCGGGAGATGGAGGAGACGCCGAACGCCGGCGAGTGCAATCACGGCCGGCCGACGTTCATCACTTTGTCCCTGAAGGACGTGGAAAAACTGTTCGCCCGCCGCTGAGACGCCGTCGCTGCGCTGCGGAACGATCCCGCCGCCCGACCGTTGCAGGAGAGGTGCCCCTTGCCGCGGGGCGCCCCTGCCCGCAGCAAAGAGGGATGGCTTGATGCAGCGATGCGCCATGATCCGGTCCTTGTGCCTGGCGCTTTGCCTCCTGTTCAGCTCCACCAGTTTCGCCCAGACCCCGGCCGCGCCTGCGGGTTCCGTTACGTCTCCAGCCACCGCCGCGCCCAAGAGCGAGGACAGCCTCAAGGCGCTCCTCGAGACGCTCTCCGACGACAAGGCGCGGGCCGATTTCACCGCCCGGCTGCGCGCTTTGCTCGAGGCTCGCGACGCCACGACCGGCACGCCGGCCGCCGATGACTGGGTGGCCGGCACCACCCGTTCCCTCTCCGATTTCTCCAGCGGCGTGCTGACCGTGGTGGGCGAGATGGAGAACTTGCCGGCCCAGATGTCCGAGGCGGTGGAAGCGCTGCGCGATCCGGCGGCATTGCGGCGTATCGCGTGGGCGGCCGGCACCGTGGTGCTCGCGCTGGCGGCCGCCTTTGCCGCCGAGTGGCTGGCGTCCGTGCTGCTCGCGCGCCCGCGCCGGGCCATCGAGCGGCGGGCGGGCGATCATCTCGTCATCCGCCTCTTCCTCATTCTGGTGCGGGCGGTGCTGCTCGCCTTGCCCATCATCGCTTTTGCCGCCGCCGCTTTCGCGGTGCTGGGCGCGGTGGAGATGAGCTTCGTGGTGCGCCTCGCCGTGGTTACGCTGGTCAATGCCAGCGTGATGGCGCGGGCGATCATCGCGCTCGGCCATGCGGTGCTCTCGCCCGAGAGCCGGCGCCTGCGCCTGCCGCCGCTGGACGATGAGAGCGCGGCCTATGGCCTCCTGTGGGTCCGGCGCTTCGCCAACACCGTCGTCTATGGCTATTTCCTGCTGCGGGCGGCCTGGATCCTCGGCCTCTCCACCAGCGCCTATGCCTTCCTCCTCGATGGGCTCGGGCTGCTGGTGGCCGGCATGGCCATCGTCTTCCTGCTCCAGATCCGCGCCTCCGTGGCGGCGTGGCTGCGGGCCTCGGGTAAAGCCGGCAACTCCCTCACACGCCTGCGCAGTCAGGTGGCGGATTTCTGGCATCTGCTCGCCATCGCCTATGTGGTGGCCGGCTATTTCGTCTGGGTGCTGGATGTGCGGGACGGCTTTGCCTTTCTCGCGCAAGCGACCGCTCTGTCGGTGCTCGCCATCGTCGCGGCGCGCTTCGCCGCGCGCCTCCTCCAGCGCGGCTTCGGCATGATCTTCCACCTCAGCCCCGAGGTGCGGCGGCAATATCCGCTGCTGGAGGCGCGGGCGAACCGCTATCTGCCCATCCTGCGGCAGGTGTTCCAGGGCCTGCTGGCGGTACTGACGCTGCTGGTGCTTCTGGAAATCTGGGGCGGAAGTCCCTTCGCGTGGCTCGCCTCCGACAACGGCCAGCGCCTGCTCAGCCGCTGCATCTCCATTGGCGTCGTGGCGCTCTCGGCGCTCATCGCCTGGGAGGTGGGCACGGCCTTTGCCGAGCGGCTGATCCGCCGGCATCCGTCGTCAAGCCGGCTAAAGACATTGTTGCCCTTCCTCCAGAATGGCTTTCGTGTGGTGCTTCTGACGCTGGTGGGGCTGATCCTGCTCTCGGAAATCGGCGTCAACATCGCCCCGCTTCTGGCTGGCGCCGGGGTTTTCGGCCTCGCCATCGGCTTCGGCGCGCAGACGCTGGTGAAGGATGTGATCACCGGCATCTTCATCCTCATGGAGGACACGCTGTCGGTGGGCGATGTGGTGGAGGTGGGGGCCCATTCGGGTCTCGTGGAAAAGATCACCATCCGCACCGTGCACATGCGCGATTTCGACGGCAACGTGCATTCCATCCCCTTCAGCGAGGTCCAGACCATCAAGAACATGTCCAAGGGCTTCGCTTATGCGGTCGTGGACGTGATGGTCTCCTACCGGGAGAATATCGACGAGGCGCTGAAGACCATGGCCGAGGTGGCGGAGGACATGCGCCGCGCCGGGCCGCTGGCCGAGACCATCATCGAGCCGTTCGAGGTGGTGGGCGTGGAGGGTCTTCAGGAATCCGCCGTCTGGCTGCGCGGCCGCTTCAAGACGCGCCCGCTCGGCCAGTGGAACGTGAAGCGCGAATTCTACCGGCGCATCAAGGCGGCCTTCGATGCGCGGGGCATCGAGATCCCGCTGCCGCAGCGCCGGCTCTTCTTCGGCACCGACAAGGCCGGCAATGCGCCGCCGTTGCACATCCTCACCGATGCCAATGCCCTTCAGGTGCAGGAGGATCGGCGCCGGGTGGCGGAGGCCGCCCGCGCCGCCCGCCGGCCGGGTCCGCATATCGAGGAGCATCCCGGCGCGCGGGAGCGCCGGGATGATGAGGCACAGGAGATCCTGCCCACCGTGGAGCGCCATCCCGAGCGGGTGTGAGGCTTAGGGCGCGGCACCGACCGGCTGGAGGAAGGTCAGTTCGCTGTCGTCATAGCGCCGGCGCTCGATCTCCTCGAAGCCGTCCGGCACCGTGAAGGCGCCCGCCTGCTCCTCGATGATGAGCAGCGCATTGGGCGCCAGCCAGCCGCCGTCGCGGGCGGAGGCGAGGGCGGCTTCCGCCAGCCCCTTGCCATAGGGCGGATCGCAGAAGACGAGATCATAAGGCCCGCCCGGCCCCATCCCGCCCAGTGCGGTCGCATCGCGGCGGAAGATCTTGGTGGAGCCCGCCAGCCCCAGTGCGTCCACATTCGCTCGGATGAGGGCGCGGGCCTCCGCCGCCTCCTCCACGAACAGCGCGAACACCGCGCCGCGCGACAGCGCTTCGATGCCGAGCGCGCCCGTGCCGGCGAACAGGTCCAGCACCCGCGCGCCGTCCGCCGCATCGCCATAGGCATGGGCGAGCATGTTGAAGAGGCTCTCGCGCAGCCGGTCCGTGGTCGGCCGCGTCGCCTTGGAAGCGGGCGCCTGAAGAGGGCGCCCGCGATGCTTGCCGCCGACGATCCGCATGGATCAGCCGCGCGAACGCGGACCTTGCGGCTTGCCGCCGCGCGCCGGGCCACCCTTGCCACCACCCGGCCGCCCCTTGGGCGCGCCGGTGCGGGGACCGGCCCCGAAGCCCGGCCGCTTGCCTGCGGGCTTGCCGCCGGGGGCACGGTCTTCGCGAGGCGGACGGCCTTCGCTTTTGCCGAAGCTGCGCTCGCCGCGCGGCTTGTCGAAGCTGGAGCGGGCCGGACGCTCGCTCCCGCCCTCCTTGGCGAAGCCACCACGTCCGCGGGGCGCACGCCCCTCGAAGCCACCTTCTCCGGCCGGCTGCTCGCGGCGGGTGCGACCGCCTTCCGGACGGCCGAACGGCTTGTCGGTGCGACGCTCGCCACGGGGCTTGTCGAACCCGGAGCGGGCAGGACGCTCGCTCCCGCCGTCCTTGGCGAAGCCGCCCCGACCACGGGGCGGACGCCCCTCGAAGCTACCGCTGAAGCCGACGTCCTCGGCCGGCTGTTCGCGACGGCCCCGGCCACCTTCCGGCTTGCCGAAGGGCCTGTCGCTCCGGCGCTTGTCACCGCCGAAGGGGCGGGCGTCGTCGCGGTCGCGGCGTGGCTTGTCGAAGCCGCCACGAGCGGGGCGCTCGGCGCCCTCGTCGCGCGAGCGGCGCTTCGGGCCGGCATCGTCGGCACGCCAGGAGCTGCGCTCGATCCGGTCGCGGAAGGGATAGACGTCCTTCTCGCGGCCCTCGGGACGCTCGCTCCGGCGGTCAGCGCCCTTGCGCTCGCCGCCTTTCCGGTCGGACGGCTTGCGGTCGGCGAAGCTCTCGCCGCGCGGCGCGCGCCGGGCGCGCGGCCCTTCCGCCGCCTGGGCGAAGCCGATGGATTCGGCCTCTTCCGTCCGGCGCGAGCGGGTCGGGCGTTCGCCGGCGGGCCGGCGGCCGCGCGGGGCCTCCGCCTCGGCCTCGAAGTCCGGCCGGCGGCTGCGGCCGCGCGGCGCGTCGAAGGCGCGACCGTCGTCGGCCTTGCGGCGGGGGCGGCGCTCAACGGCCTCTTCCGCGACCGGCGCGAGCTTGCGCTCGACCTTCACGGCGCGGCCCTTGCGGTCAGCCACCGTGCCCACCTTCACCACCTTGCGTTCCTCGTCCTGCATGCGCTTGCGCAGCGGCACGCGCGGCGGACGCTCGGGATCGATCTCCGGCTCGGCGCTGCGGCGCTCGCGGCGGGCGGGCTTGGAGACCGCGGCCTTGGCGTCCGCCGTCTCGGCAGCACGCGGCAGCTTGCGCTTGTCGAGGCCGAGGGGGCGACGCGGGGCCTCCTCCTCGGGCTCGCGCTCGACAAGCGGACCGTTGAAGTCGGCGCCCGCAGCGGCGGCGATGTCGTTGCCGATCTGGTCGCGCAGGATGCGGGTGCGCACCTCTTCCACGCCGCCTTCGGCGATCTCGCCCAGCTGGAAGGGACCGTAGGAGATGCGGATGAGGCGGTTCACCTGAAGGCCGAGCGCGCCGAGCACGTTGCGCACTTCGCGATTCTTGCCTTCGCGCAGCGCCACCGTGATCCACACGTTCGCGCCCTGCACCCGGTCCAGCACCGCCTCGATGGGGCCGTACTCTACGCCCTCCACCACGATGCCCTTGATGAGGGCGTCGAGCTGCGCCTGATCCACCGTGCCCTTGGCGCGCACGCGGTAGCGGCGCAGCCAGCCGGTCTCCGGCAGTTCCAGAACGCGGGCGAGGCCCCCGTCATTGGTCAGCAGCAGCAGGCCTTCGGAATTGATGTCGAGCCGGCCCACCGAGACAAGGCGCGGCAGGTGCGAGGGCAGAAGCTCGAACAGTGTCGTGCGGCCTTCCGGGTCGCGGTTGGTCGTCACGACGCCGATGGGCTTGTGATAGAGGAACAGCCGCGTGCGCTCGCGCTCGGGCAGCGGCTCGCCATCCACGCGAATCTCATCTTCGGCGGTCACGGTGAAGGCCGGGGAGGCCAGCACCTCGCCATTCACCGACACGCGGCCGGCGGTGATCCACTCTTCAATCTCGCGACGCGAGCCGAGACCGGCGCGGGCGATGACCTTGGCGATGCGTTCGGCTTCCTTGGGCGCAGCGGCGGGCAGCTCGCGCTTGGCGCGGGGAACGCGGTTCTTGTCCTTGCGGGGGGGCGATGTTCGAGGCATGGAGGGGCGATAGCACGAACCGTGCGGCGAGACGAGATCGCGGGGCATCCGGTGAGCGAGACTTTCATGCAGACGGCCCTTTCCGAGGCCCGCGCCGCCGCCGAGCGGGGCGAGGTGCCGGTCGGGGCCGTCCTCGTGCGCAACAGCCAGGTCATCGCCCGTGACGGCAACCGCACCCGCGAACTGTCCGATCCCACCGCCCATGCGGAGATGCAGGTGCTGCGCGCGGGGGCCAAGGCGCTCGGTGCCGAACGGCTGCTGACCTGCGACCTCTATGTGACGCTGGAGCCCTGCGCCATGTGCGCCGGGGCCATCTCCTTCGCCCGCATCCGCCGCCTCTATTACGGCGCACTCGATCCCAAGGGCGGGGCGGTGGACAGCGGGCCGCGCTTCTTCACCCAGCCCACCTGTCATCATGCGCCGGACGTCTATGGCGGCATCGCCGAGCGCCACTCGGCGGAAATCCTGCGCAACTTCTTCCAGGCCCGCCGCTAGAGCGTGATTCACCGCGCTCATCGGACGCCTTGCGTTTCGCTGGGCGGGGTTCCGGCTCTGGCCGGACGGATTGCCGCAGGGGGAGGATTTTGCCACCGCCCGTGACGCATTATGGTGCAGTGCAGCGGTACTCCCGCATGGGGCAGGGGACATTCATGGAAGTGGAAATCACCAGCGAGGGGCATACCCGCGCGCTGAACCGGGCGGTCGCCATGACCGTGGTGCTGCTCTCGGTCTTCATGGCCGTGGCCAAGATCAAGGACGACAACATCGTCCAGGCTATGCAGGCGGCCAAGGCCGACATCGTGGACACCTGGAACGAATATCAGGCGGCCCGCCTCAAGCTGCACATGAACGAGCAGACGGCCGAGATCCTCAAAGTCCAGTTCGGCGAGTCCCCGCCGGCCAATGTGGTGGCGAAGCTCGCGGCCATCGAGGGCGAGAAGCAGCGCTATCAGGGCCGCGCCGACAAGCTCGCCCAGAAGGCGAAGGACCTGGAAGAGAGCTACAATCAGGCAAACATGCGCGACGACCAGTTCGATCTGGCCGACGCGGCGCTCGCCATCTCCCTGTCGCTTGCGGCCGTTGCCGCCCTGACCAGCCTGTGGTGGCTGCTCTATGTCTCCTGGGGCTTCGGGGCTTACGGCTTCTTCATGGGGACCGCCGGTTTCGCCGGCTGGTCTGTCCATCCGGACTGGCTGGTCGCCCTGCTGACCTGAGCCGCCTCAGCGTCCCTGCGCGAGGAAGGGCGTGACGGCGGCCAGCACCGCCTCCGGCGCTTCCTCACAGACGAAATGGCCGCTTTCGACCGCCTGTCCCGTCACCTGCGGGGCGAAGGCACGCCAGGCGTTGAGCGGGCTCTCGCCTTTGGCGGGAATGCCGCTCGCCCCCCATACCGCCAACACCGGGCAGTCGATGGTGCGGCCCGCCGAGCGGTCCGCCTCGTCATGGGCGAGGTCGATGGTGGCCCCGGCCCGATAGTCCTCGCACATGGCCCGGATGCGCTCGGGCACGGCGCAGGAGGCCCGGTAATGGGCGAGCGCCTTGGGGCTGAAGGCGGAGAGATCCTTGTCGCGAGTCCAACTCGCCAGCGTCCAGTCGAAATAGAAGCCGGGATCCTTGCCGATCAGTGTCTCCGGCAGTGGATGGGGCTGGGCGAGGAACATCCAGTGATAGACGGACATGGCCCGGCTGCGGTCCATGCCGTGCCACATGGCCATGGTGGGCACGATGTCGAGCACCACCAGCCGGTCGAGCCGGCCGGGATGGTCGAGGCCGATGCGATAGCCGACGCGCGCCCCCCGGTCATGCCCCATGAGCGCGAAATGGGCGTGGCCCAGATGCTCCATCACCCGCACCATGGCTTCTCCCATGGCGCGCTTGGAATAAGGCGCATGATCGCGGCCGGGCTCGGGCGCCGCGCTCCAGCCGTAGCCGGGCAGGTCGGCGATGACGAGGCTGTGGGTCTTCGCGAGCTCCGGCGCCACCTTGTGCCACATGACGCCGGTCTGCGGGAAACCGTGCAGCAGCAGGAGCGGCGTGCCCGAGCCGCCGGTGCGCACGAAGACGCGGCCGGCCGCCGTATCGATGTTATGGGCCTCGAAGCCCGGATAGAGGTCGGCAAGGTCGGGCATGGCAGTCCTCCGGCGCATTTTCGCTCAGCGTCGCACGCCGTCGGGCGCGCCACCACCCGCACAACGCAAAACGGCGGGACTGGTGTCCCGCCGTTGCAGAAGTCGAAAATCGGCTTGCGGTCAGCGCAGGGCGCGCCAGCCGATGTCGTTGCGGTGGAAGCCGTCCGGCCAGTCGATGAGGCCGGCGGCCTCATAAGCCCGGTCGCGGGCGTCCTTCAGCGTCTTGCCGGTGGCCGTCACGTTCAGCACGCGGCCACCGTTCGAGAGCAGGCGGGCGCCGTTCTTCTTGGTGCCGGCCTGGAAGACCAGCACGTCCGGCAGCGCGGCGGCGGCCTCGATCCCCTTGATCTCGCTGCCCGTCTGGTGGGCGCCGGGATAGCCGCGGCTGGCATAGACCACCGTGATGGCGGCGTCGTCCGACCAGGAGACCTTCACCTGCGACAGCCGGCCGTGGGCGACGGCATTCAGCGTCTCCAGGAGGTCGCCGGTGTAGCGGGGCATCAGAACCTGGCATTCCGGGTCGCCGAAGCGGCAGTTGTATTCCACGAGCTTAGGACCGGTGGAGGTGAGCATCAGGCCCGCATACAGCACGCCGCGATAGGGCGTGCCCGCCGCCGCCATGGCCTTGGCGGTGGGGATGACGATCTCGTCGATGGCCCGCTTCTCAAGCTCCGGCGTCAGCACGGGGGCGGGGGAATAGGCGCCCATGCCGCCGGTATTGGGACCGAGGTCGCCGTCGAAGGCGCGCTTGTGGTCCTGCGCGCTGCCGAAGGGCACCACGGTCTCGCCGTCCACGAGGCAGAAGAGGCTCGCCTCCTCCCCTTCCATGAATTCCTCGATCAGCACTTCCTGCCCGCCGGCGGCGAACACCTGATCGATGGCGGAGATGGCTTCTTCCACCGTCTGCGCCACCACCACGCCCTTGCCGGCCATGAGGCCGTCGGCCTTGATGACGATGGGGGCGCCCTCGGCGGTCACATAGGCCCAGGCTGCTTCCGCCTTGGTGAAGCGGGCGAAGGCGGCGGTGGGAATGCCGTTGGCGCGGCACAGTTCCTTGGTGAAGAGCTTGGAGCCCTCAAGGCGCGCGGCGGCGGCGGTGGGGCCGAAGGCGGCGATGCCGGCTTCCGCCAGCCGGTCCACGAGACCCGCCACCAGCGGTGCTTCGGGGCCGACGATCACGAGTTCGATCGCATGGTCCTTGCACCAGCGCACGAGCGTATCGTGGGCGGACAAAGCGATGCCCTCGATGGCCTCGGCGAAATCGGAAATGCCGGGGTTGCCCGGCAGGGCATAGAATTGACCCATGTCCGGGCTCTGGGCGAGCTTCCAGGCAAGGGCATGTTCGCGGCCACCGGAACCGAGCAGGAGCACGTTCATCGGACTGTTTCCCCGTTTCGGTTTGGCTATCGGGTCGAGAGGCCGTGAACAAGGGGTAGGGCATTGCGCCCGCCGCATATGAGATAGCGGCTATGCTTCTGCCTCGATTGTCTGGTGCCGTCTGATTCGATGACCGATCTGCCTGAAACCCGCGCCAATGCGCCGGAATGGACCGTCTCCGAACTCTCTTTCGCCCTGCGGCGGACGGTGGAGGACGCCTATGGTCATGTGCGGGTGCGCGGAGAAATCTCTGGATATCGCGGGCCCCATTCCTCGGGCCACGCCTATTTCAGCATCAAGGACGAGGGCGCGCGCCTCGATGCGGTGATCTGGAAATCCGCCTTCGCCCGCCTGAAACTCAGGCCCGAGGAAGGGCTGGAGGTGGTGGCGGTGGGCAAGCTCACCACCTATCCGGGCAAATCCGGCTACCAGATCGTCATCGAGAGCCTCGAATTCGCTGGCGCCGGCGCCATCATGGCGATGCTGGAAGAGCGCAAGCGCCGCCTCGCCGCCGAAGGCCTGTTCGATGCCGCCCGCAAGCAGGAACTGCCCTTCCTGCCCAAGGTGATCGGCGTCGTCACCTCGCCCACCGGCGCCGTCATTCGCGACATTCTCCACCGCCTCGCCGACCGTTTTCCCCGTGAGGTGATCGTCTGGCCCGTGCGGGTGCAGGGCGAGACCAGCGCGGCGGAGGTGGCCGAGGCCATCCGGGGCTTCAACGCCTTGCCCGAGGGCGGTCCCATCCCGCGGCCGGACGTGCTCATCGTGGCGCGCGGCGGCGGCTCGCTGGAGGATCTGCTCGGCTTCTCCGACGAAGCGGTGGTGCGCGCGGCGGCCGAGAGCTTCATTCCGCTGGTCTCGGCGGTGGGCCACGAGACCGACGTGACGCTGATCGATTTCGCCGCCGACGTGCGCGCGCCGACCCCCACTGCCGCCGCCGAAATGGTGGTGCCCGTGCGCGCGGATCTCATCGCCGGCATCGAGGCCTATGGCGAGCGCCTTTCTGCGGCGCCCCGGCGCCTTCTGGAGCGCCGCCGGGCCGATTTCCGCGCGCTCGCCCGGCACCTGCCGACAGCGGATGCTTTGCTTGCGGTCCCGCGTCAGCGGCTCGATGCCGCCGGCGAGCGGCTGCCGCGCGCGCTCAGGGCCAATGCGGCGGCGCATCGGCTGGCCTTCGAGGCAGTGCGCACACGTCATTCCGCTTCCGCCTTCCGCCTGCGGCTTGCCCGCGCGCAGGACCGCGTGGCGGCTTTGGGTGGGCGCCTGCAGTGGGGACTGACCGGCCTCGTGTCCCGCCGCAGCGAGCGTCTTTCGGCGGTGACGGCGCGCTTCGGCTCCGCGCGGACCGCCTCGTTGCGCGCCCATGTCCTCCATCTGTCCCGCTGCCGGGAGCGCCTCTCTGTCCTCTCGACGCGGGCGCAACGGGCGGTGGGGCACGACTTGCGGGTGCGCGCCAATCGTCTCGCCGCGATGGAACAATTGCTGAAGGCCCTCTCCTATCGCGGGGTTCTGGCCCGCGGCTTCGCGCTGGTGCGCGATGCGCAGGGCGGCGCGGTGCGGGCTGCCGGCGCGGTCGTGCCGGGCGCGCGACTGGAACTGGAATTCGCCGATGGGCGCTTGGGCGTCCAGGCACTGGGAGAGGGGGCTCCTGTCGAGCCGCCGCAGGCTGCGCGCCCCTCGAAGGGGGGGCGGACCAAGGCGGAGCAGCCATCGCTGTTCGACGATTGACGCGCCGCCGCAGGGTGTTGCCCTTTCGGCCTCTCCCGAAAACCAGTATCTTTCGGGCAAGTCTGCCATGTCTGCTTCGTTTCTGGGGTCTCTCTTCGCCGTGATGAATCGATTCGAACGTTTTCCCGAGCCGCAGGGCGAAGCGGAGATCCGGTATCTGGACGGTGAATTCCGGATCATTCGGCCGGGAAGCTATGTGCGTTGCGCCGTGACCGGTCAGCAGATCCCGCTCGATGAACTGCGGTACTGGAGCGTCGATCTGCAGGAGGCCTATGCGGACCCGCAGGCTGTCCTGACGCGGGTGCTCGGCCCGACCAAGATCGAAGCGGCCGACGACGAAGACTGAGCCCTAACGGCTTCAGATCCGGGCCGCGGCCCGCGCCTCTGCCAGCCGCAGAAGGTCATTCAGGGCCCCGGGCGCATCCAACTGCATGGTCACCGGCAGGGCCGTGATGGCGCCGGCCATGTCGGCAAAGCGCCGATCTCCCAGCCGCACATGGTCCTTTGTGGTGGTGACGAGCTGCCACCCTTTGCGCGCGGCCTCCGCGATGAGCGGAGCGATGTCCGACGGCTGGTAGGGATGATGATCGGGAAAGGGCTGGAGCCGCCCGATCCGCACGCCCGCTGCCGCCAGCGTGTCGGCGAGCTTCTGCGGTCGGCCGATGCCCGCGAAGGCAAGTACGGTCCCCGCTTCGAGCGTGGCGATGACCGACGGATCGGGCCGGACCTGCCCCCTCAGCACCACCTTGCCATGGCTGCGGGCAAGCTTTCCGAGCGCGTCGGCACAGCGCCCGCCACCGGCCACCAGCAGCGCATCGGCGCGATCAAGCTGCGGCGCCAGCGGTGCGCGCAAAGGCCCGGCGGGCAGCACGCGCCCGTTGCCGACGCCAGCCTCGCCATCAATGACCAGCAGGCTCACGTCCTTGGCGAGCGACGGGTTCTGGAAGCCGTCGTCCATCACCACATGGCTGGCGCCGAGGGCCACGGCGTGGGCGGCGCCGGCGGGGCGGTCGCGGGACACAACAGTGGGTGCCGCCTGCGCAAGCAGCAGGGCTTCGTCGCCCACGTCAGCCGCCGTATGGGTCTGCGGATCGACGAGGACCGGACCTGCGAGGCGCCCGCCATGGCCGCGCAGCAGGGCGAAGGGGCGTGCGCCCTGCTCTTGCAGGCGCGCCAGGACCATGAGCGCGGTTGGTGTCTTGCCGGAGCCGCCGACGGTGGGATTGCCGATGCAGATGACGGGGACCGGGACGCCCGTAGAGGGGCCGGCCATCCGCTTCAGGGTGACGGCGCCGACAAGCGCGCCGATCGGCGAGAGCACCCAGCCCATGAGGCTGTTGCGGCGGGACCAGAAGGCGGGCGCCTGCCCGATCATTTCCCTTCCAGCCGGATCTGCAGGAGATAGGGCTCGATGGCCGCCAGCGTGCGCGGCAGTGCGCCGCTGAGGTTTTCCACCGTCTGCCACGCGGCGTGGGAGATGCGCTCGTGGCAGCCGGGCGTGAAGAAGATGTCGAGCGTGGCGCGCACGATGTCCTCAGCATCCATCACCGGGACGGAGCCGGCGGCCTCGTCCAGCTTTCCGTAGACGGCGGCGAAGTTCCACACATGGGGGCCGTGCAACACGACAGTACCGATCTTCGCCGGTTCGATGGGGTTCTGTCCGCCGTGCTCGATGAGCGAGCCGCCGAGGAAGGCGACCGGTGCCACCCGGTAGAAGAGGCCCATTTCGCCGATGGTGTCGGCCACATAAACCTCCGCCTCGGGCAGAGGGAGCGGCGTCTGGCTGCGCTGGGTGGCCGCAAATCCCGCGTCGTGGGCCAGCTGGCGGATGGCACCGCCGCGCTCGGGATGACGGGGGGCGATGATGGTGAGAAGGCCGGGCAGCTCCTGCCGAAGCCGCCCGTGAGCTTCCAGAACGTATTCGTCCTCGCCCGGATGCGTCGAGGCCGCGAGCAGGACGGGACGCTCGCCGATGGCGGCCTGGAGGCGGGCGAGCATGCTGGCGTCGGCGGGCGGCGCCGGAACGTCGAACTTGAGATTGCCGGCGACCTGAACGCGCGGCGCGCCAAGGCCCCGGAAACGGGCGGCATCCTCGGGCGTCTGGGCGAGGCAGAGATCCACCCGCGAGAGAAGCGCCCGCGCGCTGCGGGGCAGGCGGGCCCAGCGCTGTGCCGAACGGGCGGACAGACGGCCGTTCACAAGCACAACCGCCGTACCGCGCTTGTCGAGCTCGGTCATGAGGTTGGGCCAGAGCTCGGATTCCGCCAGCAGCGCGAGATCGGGCTTCCAGTGGTCGAGGAAGCGGCGCACGAAGGCGGGGGCGTCGAGGGGGACGAACTGGTGGATCACCGAGGCCGGCGCCCGGCGGGCGGCGACGCGGCTCGAGGTGAGGGTGCCCGAGGTGAGCAGGATGGCGAAACCGCGATCCTGAAGCCGCTCCACGAGGGGCAGAATGGAGACGATCTCGCCGACGCTCGCGCCATGGACCCAGATGAGCGGACCCTGCGGCCGCTCCACCCGCGTGATGCCGCGCCGCTCGGCGATGCGTGCCGGGTCTTCCTTGCCCTTGCGCACCCGGTACTTCAGCCAGGCCGGGGCCAGCACCGTCGCGAACGAGGCGGCGCCCCGGTAGAGACGGAGCGGAACCGGGAGCGGCCTTCGGGTCATCGGGCGGCCTCGCCGGGGGCCTTGCCGTCGACGAGGGCGGGGGCGCTGCCGCGTCCCACCAGCGCCTCGGCACGGGCGGTCGCGGCTTCGAGGCGCCGCTGCACCAGAAGCCGCGCGGCTTCGATGGCGGCGTCGTCCGCATCGCGGGGCACCCAGATCGGCGCCGCCGCCACGGCGGCGCCGCGGCTGAAGGGCAGGTTGAGGCTGGCCTTGTCCCAGCTCTTCAGGGTGATGCGGTTGCTCGTGGCCATGGCGATGGGAACGATGGGACGGCCGGAATGACGGGCCACCACCACGACGCCCTTGCCCACATGGCGCGCGATCTTCGGCACGTCCGCCGTCATCGCCACATTGATCCCCTCGGCCAGCGTGTCAATGAGCGCATAGGTGGCGGACACGCCGCCCTTGCGGTGGAAGTCGCGCGGGGAGGTGGCGCCGGAACCGCGGATGGTTCCGACCCCGAGCTTCTCGGCGGCGATGGCATTGATCTCCGCATCCGCATGGCGGGAGATCAGCACCTTCGCCTTGTGGTGCGGCTTCATCACGAACGGCGTCAGGAAGTGCTGCCCATGCCAGAAGGTCATGATGAGCGGCAGGTTCTCTTCGATCCGCGCGTAGATGTCAGCCGGCTCCACCACGAAACGCGTCGTGTAGGCCACAGCCTTGAAATAGTAAGCAAAGGTCGTTCCCAGGGCGACCTGGACGCCCCGGTTGGTCCGAATACGACGCCACATGAGTGAGGGGTTCCGTCCTTCAGCTGCCGTGCGTCTTGTCGGTGTCCGGATCGAGCAGGCGATGCAGGTGGACGACGAAATAGCGCATCATCGCGTTGTCCACGGTCATCTGCGCCTTGCCGCGCCACGCGGCGGCGGCGCTGGCATAGTCGGGATAGATGCCAACGATGTCGAGCTGGCTCAGATCCTTGAAGTCAACCGAGTCGAGATCCTTGAGCTCACCGCCGAAGACGAGATGAAGCAGCTGCTTGCGTTCGGTCATGGTCATAAGTTCCTGGGACAGGCGAAAACGGGAGGAACGTCAGGATGCGCCGCCGGCGCCCGCACGCGCCGCAGCGAGAATGTGAGGATGCAGGGCGGTCCCCGCGCAGACGAGCGCCCCGTGCCGGGGCACCGTAGCATTATAGGTGAGAGGCCGGCCATCCAAGCCGGACAGAAGGCCGCCGGCCTCCTGCACCAGAAGGTCGGCCGCCGCGATGTCCCAGTCATGGGCATTGGGGGCGGCCAGCGCCACATCCAGTTCAGCCGTGGCCACGCGGGTGATGCGCAAGGCGAGCGAGCGCACACGCGGGCGCCGCTCGATGGGGGCGTGCTGGGCCAGCCGGTCGAGGCTCGCCACGGGACCGGAGATGCGCGCGCCCGCCAGTGCCGTCAGATCGGAAACGGCGAGCGGGACGCCGTTGCGCGTCGCCCCCGCTCCGACAGAGGCGACGAACAGCTCTTCGCTCGCAGGTGCGAACAGGGCTGCGGCGACAGGCCGGCCGTCCTCGACCAGAGCGGCGGAGACCGCCCAGTCCACGCCGCCCGCCATGAAGCCGCGCGTGCCGTCGATGGGGTCCACCACCCAGACCCGGCTGCGAGCGAGGCGATCCGGGCTGTCCACGCTCTCTTCCGAGAGCCAGCCGTAGTCGGGCGCCAGCGCGGTGAAGCGATCCTTCAGGAAGCGGTCCACGGCGATGTCGGCCGCCGTCACGGGCGAATCGTTGGCCTTGCTCCAGCTTTCAAGCCGGCCCGCGCGGAACATATCGAGCGCGATGGCTCCCGCCGCGGTCACCGCATCGGCCATCAGCCGGGCGACGGCATCCGGCGCGTCCGGCGCCGGTGCGCCGGAACGGGGCGGGGTCTGATCCTGCGACTTCATGGGGCTGCCCTTAAGCGCCTCGCATGTCCGTGGCAAGACGACTTGCGTTCACTCTGGAGAAAGTTGAGGCCCGTTCCCGCGGAGCGCGCACTCACGGCCAAAGGGCGGACAGGTGCTGCGCGACCACGTCCAGGGACAGGCCGACGAAGAAGAGAAGGCCGGCGTCGCGGTTGGACTTGAAGAGCGCAAGGCACAGGTCCGGATCGTCGATATCGAGCCGACGGACCTGATTGAAGAGATGGGCCGCGAAAGCCACGAGCCCCGCCCAGGCGAAGAAACCGCTCGGCGTCTCCATGAGCGCCAGTGCGAAGAAGATGACGGTGGCCGTGTAGCTCAGCGCCAGCGCCACCCAGCTCGACTGGCCGAACAGCAATGCCGTCGAGCGCACGCCGACGATGGCGTCGTCCTCGCGATCCTGATGGGCATAGATGGTGTCATAGGCGAACACCCAGCACACCGAACCCACGAAGAGCAGAAGCGCGGGATCGTCGATGCTGCGGAAGACGCTCGCCCAGCCCATCAGGGCGCCCCAGGAGAAGGCGATGCCCAGCACCGCCTGCGGCACCGAGGTGATGCGCTTCATCAGCGGATAGATGGCGACGACGCCGAGCGAGGCGATGCCGGTGATGACGGCGAAGCGGGGCAGGGACAGCAGCACCGCGAGGCCGACGAGGCACTGGAACACCAGGAACGCCATGGCTGCCGGCACGCTGACCGCGCCGCTGGCGATGGGGCGGTTCTGGGTGCGCGCGACCATGCGGTCGATCTTGCGGTCGAGGATGTCGTTCCAGGTGCAGCCGGCGCCGCGCATGGCGACGGCACCGATGGCGAACAGAATCAGCAGCTTCGGATCGGGATAGGGCTGGTGCGCGGCACCGGCGGCGAGCGCTGTCGACCACCAGCACGGCATGAGCAGGAGCCAACTGCCGATGGGCCGGTCGAGGCGGGCCAGCCGCAGATAGGGACGCAGGGCCGCCGGCGCATGCCGGTCCACCCAATTGCCGGACGGCGCGTCGGCGACCGCCGCCAGTTCCGGCGCGCGGGCCGCCTCTCCCAGGTCTCCGCTCACGTTCTGGTCACTTGGAGAGGGCGTTGCCGGTCAGCGTGTCGAACACACCGCCGCGGCCGTTGCTCTCGCCGGGCACATAGCCGGTGGTGACACCCAGAGCCTGGGACAGGCTGCCCTGCGGCGGCGGCTTGGCCGGGCCGCCCGAAGCGCCCGTGGCGCCATTGGCCGCAGCCTGGCAGACGCGATCACGGAGCTGGGCGGTCTTCTTGTTGTTCTCCACTGCCTGCTTGATCGCCTCCGGCGGGATCTGGCACCAGTCCTTGTTGTCTTCAAGGTACTTTGCGGCCTTGGCCTCGGCGGTCGTGAAGGTGCGGAACAGCGGGCAGAGTTCCTGCGGACCGGCCTTGGCCTTGCCGGCCGCCTGGAGGGCCTTGCCCTTGGTCTCCATGTCGGCGCGCAAGGCGTTGAAGTCGGTCTGGCAGTCCGCGAGGGCCGGCAGGGTTCCGGCCGCGCAGAAGGCTAAGGCAAGCCCGATGGCGATCGAGCCCTTGAGGCGCGGGGGATGGGAAATCCGGAGCATGGTCTCTTCCGCAACGTCGGAACTGGGGTTTCCTTACAAAGACAGCACGCTTGGGGCAATATCGCGGCAGAGCCGGGGAATAGGTGCCGCAGCGACCGGCGCGCAAAAAAGCGTGAGGGCCCCGCTTGACGGAGATTTCGTCCGTGGGTAGGTTCGCGCAACTTTCGAAAGGGCGGGTGCGCCGATGCGCAACTTCATTATCCTTCTTGTACGTGAGCGCGCCATCGTCGCGGCGGCCTGACGGGCCGTCCGGGGGACAGGTGGCGCGCGATCAGGGGCCTTCGGGCCCCTTCGTTGTTTCTGGAGCTCAGCTCCGGAGCCCACATATGGTGATCAATCGGGATTGAGGGCGCGCGAGGCGCCGGGCAGCTGGGGCTGCGAGGAGTGGACGACATGACCAAGGAGATGACCGGCGCCGAAATGGTGATCCAGGCGCTCACCGATCAGGGTGTCGAACACCTGTTCGGTTATCCGGGCGGCGCGGTGCTGCCCATCTATGACGCCCTGTTCCACCAGAACCGGATCGAGCACATCCTCGTGCGCCACGAGCAGGCGGCTGTGCATTCGGCGGAGGGCTATGCCCGCTCGTCCGGCAAGGTCGGCGTCGTCCTCGTCACGTCCGGCCCCGGTGCCACCAACGCGGTCACCGGCCTGACGGATGCCCTGATGGATTCGATCCCGATCGTCTGCATCACTGGCCAGGTCGCGACCCACCTCATCGGCAACGACGCCTTCCAGGAGTGCGACACGGTCGGCATCACCCGGCCCTGCACCAAGCACAATTATCTGGTGCGCGACGTCAACGATCTCGCCCGCGTGCTGCACGAGGCCTTCTATGTCGCCCAGAACGGGCGTCCGGGTCCGGTGGTCGTGGACATCCCGAAGGATGTCCAGTTCGCAAAGGGCACCTACATCGGCCGCGAGAACATCGAGCACAAGACCTACAAGCCCAAGCTCGTGGGCGATGACGGCGCGGTTCGCCAGGCCATCGAGATGATCGCCGGCGCCAAGCGTCCGATCTTCTACACCGGCGGCGGCGTCATCAATTCCGGCCCGGCGGCGAGCCGTGCGCTGCGCGAGCTGGCGCGCCTCACGGGCGTTCCGGTCACCTCGACCCTGATGGGCCTCGGCGCCTTCCCCGCGGCCAGCAGCCAGTGGCTGGGCATGCTCGGCATGCACGGCACCTACGAAGCCAACATGGCCATGCACGGCTGCGACGTGATGGTCTGCATCGGCGCGCGGTTCGACGACCGCATCACCGGCCGCCTCGACGCCTTCGCGCCGGGCTCGAAGAAGATCCACATCGACATCGACCCGTCGTCCATCAACAAGAACGTCAAGGTCGACCTGCCCATCATCGGCGACTGTACCAAGGTGCTGGAGGCGATGGTTGCCCTCTGGAAGTCTCAGGACCGCCAGACCGACAAGGCGGCGCTCGACGAATGGTGGAAGCAGATCGACCGCTGGCGTGCGCGCAACTCGCTCGCCTACCGTCTGCTGCCGGACGTCATCAAGCCGCAGCAGGCCATCGAGCGCCTCTATGCGGCGACCAAGGACAAGGACGTCTACATCACCACCGAGGTCGGCCAGCACCAGATGTGGGCGGCCCAGTTCTTCCGGTTCGAGGAGCCGAACCGCTGGATGACCTCCGGCGGCCTCGGCACCATGGGCTACGGCCTGCCCGCCGCCATCGGCGCGCAGATCGCCCATCCGGACGGCCTGTGCATCGACATCGCCGGCGAGGCCTCCATCCTGATGAACATGCAGGAGATGTCGACGGCCGTACAGTTCAACCTGCCGGTGAAGATCTTCATCCTGGACAATCGCTACATGGGCATGGTGCGCCAGTGGCAGGAACTGCTGCACGGCGGGCGCTACTCGCACTCCTATTCGGAGGCGCTGCCCGACTTCGTGAAGCTCGCCGACGCTTATGGCGGCGTCGGCATCCGCTGCGAGAAGCCCGGCGACCTCGACGGGGCCATCCAGGAGATGATCAACATCAAGCGCCCGGTGATCTTCGACTGCATCGTGGACCAGCAGGAAAACTGCTTCCCCATGATCCCGTCGGGCCGCGCGCACAATGAGATGATCCTCGGCGACATGGCGGTCGACCTCGACGAGGCCATCACCGACGAAGGCAAGATGCTGGTGTGAGCCTCCTGCCGCCGGGCGCGCCTTTGCGCCCGGCCTCGCCGCGCCCCTCCATTCCCTGTTTTCGCAGAGTCCCCTCGATGTCGCTCGCGCAAGAGAAGACGGAACGCCACACCCTCTCGGTCCTCGTGGACAACGAGCCGGGCGTGCTGGCCCGCGTCATCGGCCTGTTCTCCGGCCGTGGCTACAATATCGACAGCCTGACCGTGTCCGAGGTGAGCCATGAGGGTCACCTCTCGCGCATCACCATCGTCACCACCGGCACGCCCATGGTGATCGAGCAGATCCGCAACCAGCTCGACCGCCTCGTGCCGGTCCATCGGGTGCGGGATCTCACCGTGGAAGCGGTGTCGCTGGAGCGCGAGCTCGCCATGGTGAAGGTGCGCGGCACCGGAGAAGCCCGTTCCGAGGCGCTGCGCCTCGCGGAGGCCTTCCGCGCCCGCGTCATCGACGCCACCACCGAGAGCTTCGTGTTCGAGATCACCGGCAAGTCCGACAAGATCGACCAGTTCGCGCTGCTGATGGCGCCCCTCGGCCTCGTCGAGGTGGCGCGCACCGGCATCGTCGCCATTTCCCGCGGCCCGGAAGCCATGTGAGCGCCGGCTGCGACCCCTTTCAACCCGTTTTACCAAGAGGAAAACCCATGCGCGTTTATTACGATCGTGATGCCGACCTGAACCTCATCAAGGGCAAGAAGGTCGTCATCGTCGGCTACGGCAGCCAGGGCCACGCCCATGCGCTCAACCTGCGCGACAGCGGCGTGAAGGATATCGTGGTCGCCCTGCGTCCCGGTTCCGCCAGCGCCAAGAAGGCCGAGGGTGAGGGCTTCAAGGTCATGACCCCCGCGGAAGCCGCCAAGTGGGGCGACGTGGTGATGATGCTCACCCCCGACGAGCTCCAGGCCGACATCTATCGCGAGAGCCTGCACGACAACATGAAGCAGGGCGCCGCGCTGCTGTTCGCCCACGGCCTCAACGTGCACTTCAACCTCATCGAGCCCCGCAAGGATCTCGACGTGCTCATGATCGCCCCGAAGGGCCCGGGCCACACGGTGCGCTCCGAGTATCAGCGTGGCGGCGGCGTGCCGACCCTGATCGCCATCGCGCAGGACGCCTCGGGCAACGCCCATGACCTCGGCCTCTCCTACGCCTCGGCGAACGGCGGCGGCCGCGCCGGCATCATCGAGACCACCTTCAAGGAAGAGTGCGAGACCGACCTGTTCGGCGAGCAGGTCGTCCTGTGCGGCGGCCTCGTGGAGCTGATCCGCGCCGGCTTCGAGACGCTGGTGGAAGCCGGCTACGCGCCGGAGATGGCCTATTTCGAATGCCTGCACGAAGTGAAGCTGATCGTCGACCTCATCTATGAGGGCGGCATCGCCAACATGAACTACTCCATCTCGAACACCGCCGAGTATGGCGAGTATGTCACCGGCCCCCGCATCATCACGCCCGAGACCAAGGCGGAGATGAAGCGCGTGCTGACCGACATCCAGACCGGCAAGTTCACCCGCGACTGGATGCTCGAGAACAAGGTCAACCAGGCCTCGTTCAAGGCCACCCGCGCCCGCCACAACGCCCACCAGATCGAGGCGGTCGGCGAGAAGCTCCGCGAGATGATGCCCTGGATCAAGGCCAAGGCGCTCGTGGACAAGAGCAAGAACTGAGTTTCAGTCAGGTTCTGGAACAGGGAGCGGGCGCCGGAAGGCGCCCGTTTCTGTTTCAGGGTGCCCATCCGATCCGCTGCACGACAGAAGCCTCCTAAAGAAGCGGCAGAATGACTTCGGCACCAAGGCCTTAGCCGCCGTCCCGTCTAATCATTCTCATTTAGAACTGGGCGCCTCCGTCTTGAGGCGCGCCTTCCGGTGCCTCAGCCTTGGGCCTGCCTCACGGATGCGCTGGTCCCGCGGGCGACAGGGCAGGGCGGCTGGGCCGCCGGCCGCACACGGAAGAAGGCAGATGATCGTCAACGTGATTTTCGGTTCGGACGGGGGGGCCACCAAGGCCGTCGCCGCCCGCATTTGCAAGAAGGCCTCGGGCCGCTCCATCGACATCAAGGCCGCGAGCGTCGGTGATTTCGAGCAGTGCGACCTGCTCATCCTCGGCTCGCCCACCTATGGGGCGGGCGATCTCCAGTCCGACTGGGAAGCCAATATCGACACGCTCAAGTCCGCCAACCTCGCGGGCAAGAAGGTGGCCCTCTTCGGCACCGGTGATCAGGCGACCTATCCGGACTCCTTCGTGGATGCCATGGGCCTGCTTTATGATCTCGTGGCGGAGAAGGGGGCCGCCGTCGTCGGCTTCACCGAGACGGCTGGCTACGACTTCACCGGTTCGCTGGCCGAGCGTGACGGGCAGTTCGTTGGCCTCGCCATCGATCCCGACACCCAGTCCTCCCTCACCGAGAAACGGGTCACCGCATGGCTTGCGAAGCTGCTCTAGACCAGGTGACGCTGCGCATCTTCAACCACAATGTCTATGAGTTCCGGCGTGGCGTCCGCTGCCTGTTCCTCATGACCATGGCTGCCCATGACCTGCCGCCCATCCTCGTGCGGCTGGAGGGATCGCAGATCGAGCATTTCGTCCAGCACGTGAATGCGGAGAAGGTGAACCTGTTCTTCGGCCGGACCGCCTTTGTGCAGACCACCCGCAGCATCGTGACCAAGCCCCTGTGCCAATTGACACCGGAGGAGGATTTCATGCTCGGTACCCTGCTCGGCTACGACCGCGAGCAGCAGTGCGAGCGCTATCTCTCCCGCTGCGGCCGGCCGCCGTTCGTGTGCACGAGCCATTGAGGGCTGCCGCCCGGAATTCGCGGGTCCGCCCCGGTCCGCTTTGGGCTATCATCCGGCAGTCTGAGAGGAACTGCCGTGGCCGACACGTCCCCCGCCCTGTTCATCCGTCTCGATTTTGGTGACGGCCGGCGCCTCGGCCCCGGCAAGATCGCATTGTTGGAGGCGATCCATCTCAGCGGCTCCATCCTCGGCGCCGCCAAGGCACTGGGCATGAGCTATCGCCGCGCCTGGATGCTGATGGACGAACTCGGCCGCATGTTCGAGGAGCCGGTGCTGCGCACCTTTCCCGGCCGCCGGGGCGGCGGGTCGGAAGTGACGCCCTTCGGCCATCGCCTCATCGCGCTCTACCGCGCCATGGAGCGGCAGGCGGCCCGCGCCACCGAGGGCGCGGGCAGCGAGATCATGCGTTCGCTTGCGAAGGATTATCAGGCTCGACCAGACGCAGAGCCGGAGACCCAGGCGGGCTGAGCGGGCCGTCCGCCGGCGCCGCGAACAAAGGCGAGCGGGAATCAACCGCCACCGCCTTGATCATCACCCACACTGGCATGCCGGGCTCCAGCGCCAGACGATTGACGCTCTCCACGGTCACGAGCGCGCGCAGGGTGACGTGGCCGAGATTGACGCCCACGTCCGCATAGGGACCCTCCTCGCGGCGGATGTCGCTGACCCTGCCGGCGAGGCGGTTGGTGACGGAGACATCCATGGGCCGCGACAAGGAGAGCGCCACGTCGCGGGAGCGGATGCGGGCACGGGCGGGTGCGCCGAGCGGCAGATCCACCAGGGGCACCCGCAGTTCGCCGTCGGGAAAGGCGAGGCTGGAGAGGGCATAATGGGCATCATGGGAAGCGACCGTGCAGTCCACGATGGTGCCGAGGTCGAAGCGCCCCACCACCGGCAGCAGCGCTGGCTGGGACATCACATCCGCCACGCTGCCGGCCGCCACCACGTCCCCGTCCGCCATGGCCACCACCATGTCGGAGAGGCGCAGCACCTCCTCGATGGCGTGGCTGACATAGAGGATGGGCAGCTTCAGCTCGTCCCGCAGCACTTCAAGATAGGGCAGGATTTCCGCCTTGCGCTGTTCGTCGAGGGCGGCGAGGGGCTCGTCCATCAGGAGCAGGCGGGGCTGGGCGAGCAGGGCGCGGCCGATGGCCACCCGCTGGCGCTCGCCACCGGAGAGAGTGTGCGGCCGGCGGCCGAGCAGATGGCCGATGCCGAGCATGCCCACCACCGCATCGAAGCCGATTCGCTTTTCGCCCTTCGCCCGCCGTTCGCCATAGCGCAGGTTGGTTTCCACGCGCATGTGCGGAAACAGGCGGGCGTCCTGGAAGACATAGCCCACCCGCCGACGCTCCATGGCGAGGTCGATGCCCCGCGCGGCGTCGAAAAACACCGTATCGCCGATGCGGATGCTGCCGCTGTCCGGGCGCACGGTGCCCGCCACCATATGGATGATGGTGCTCTTGCCCGCGCCGGAGCGGCCGAACAGCGAGGTGATGCCCTTCTCGGGCGCCACGAAACGGGCTGCGAGCCGGAAGCTGGAGGAGCGCGTCAGCGCGACGTCGATCTCGATCATGCCCGCCCCAGGACCATGCGGATGCGCCGGTCGGCGAACTCCGCCAGTAGAAGGGCACCGAGCGCCAGGATGATGGAGACGACCGTGAGGCGCAGTGCGATGGCGTCGCCGTCGGGCACGCTGGTGGCGCTGTAGATGGCGAGCGGGATGGTCCGCGTCACGCCTTCCACGTTGGAGACGAAGGTGATGGTGGCGCCGAACTCGCCCAGCGCGGACGCCAGCGACATGAGCGTGCCGGAGAGAATGCCCGGCAGCATCAGCGGCAGGGTGATGCTGAAGAAGACGTCGAGCCGTGAGGCGCCAAGCGTGCGCGCGGCCGTCTCCAGCCCCCGGTCCACCGCATCGAGCGAGAGGCGGATGGCGCTGACGGTGAGCGGGAACGAGACCACGGCGGCGGCGACGGTGGCCCCAGCGGTGGAGAAGATCAGCCGGATGCCGAACCACTCATAGAGATAATAGCCAAGGGCGCCGCGCGTCCCGAGGAACAGCAGCAGCAGATAGCCCACCACCACGCGGGGCAGGACGAGCGGCAGGTTGATGACGCCATCCACCAGCCCGCGCCCCGGGAAATCGAGGCGGGAGAGGATGAAGGCGACGACGATGCCGGGGGGCAGGCTCCACACGGTGGCCCAGAAGGCCACCTGCAGGCTCAGCCGCACGGCCGTCCATTCCTCCGGGGTCAGAATCACGGCGGGTCCTTGAGGATCGGCGGGGGCAAGGAAAGCTTACGCCCCCGCGCATTGCGCTGCGAAGGGGGAAGCGCTTACTTCACCGTGAAACCGTATTTGGCATAGACCGCCTTGGCCTCGGGGCTGAGAAGCTCTGCGAAGAAGGCCTTGGCGGCGGCCGTGTCATGATCCTTCACCAGTGCGAAGGGATAGGTGATGGGCTCGTGGCTATCCGACGGGAAGGTGCCCGCGACGACGACATTCTTCGCGATGGCCGCATCCGTGCCATAGACGATGCCCGCCGGGGCCTCGCCGCGCTCCACGAAAGCGAGGGCGGCGCGCACGCTGTCGGCGCCCGCGATCTGGGCCTTCACCTTGTCCCACAGGCCGAGCTTGGTCAGCGCCGCCTTGGCATAGACGCCGACCGGCACGCTATCCACATTGCCCGTCACCAGCTTCCCGTCCTTGCCGAGCAGCGTGGCGAAATCGAACGTGGGGCTGATGGTGATCTGTGTCGGCTTGCTGGCAGGGACGACCACCACCAGCGTGTTGCCCAGTGCCGGAACGCGCGTGTCCTTCACGATGAGGTTGCGCTGCTCCAGATAGTCCATCCAGCGATTGTCGGCGGAGATGAAGATGTTGGCCGGCGCTCCGGCCTCGACCTGCTTGGCCAGCTCGGAGGAGGCGGCAAACGAGAAGCGCACCGGCACGCCGGTCTTCGCCGTATAGGCCTTGGCGATGTCCTGAAGCGCATTCGTCATACTGGCCGCGGCGAAAACCGTGACGGCCTCCTGCGCGTGGGCGGCAGGCGCCGAAAGAGCGAGTGCGGACAGGGCGAGGGACAGAAAGGTGCGGCGCGCGAAACGGCTGGTGGCAAGGCGTTGAACGGCAAAGGAAACAAGAGACATGTCCGCCTCCGGAAAGGAAGTTATATCTCCTCATATATAGCTTCCCTTCCGAAGGCCACGTCAAAAGAGGGGCACCTTGTGGATGCCTATTTTGGCTGCACGCTGCCGTTTCCGTCCGGCGGCGGGATCACGGGCATGGTCCCGGTGTCTGGCGCAGGCTTGTGCATGTCCGGATCGACACTGCGCGGCGGGGGAATGACGCCGTCGTTGCGGCGAAGCTGGTCGGAGGGCGTGTCGCCCGGCTGGGGCGCGGGCAGGGTTGGGCCGGGCGCGGTCGGCGGGCGGGGATCGTTGCCCGCCTGTGCATGGGCGGCGGGGGCGGCGCCAAGTGCCAGACTGCCGGCGAGGGCCAGCGAGACGGCGAGGGGGATATGCCGGGTCATTGCCGTTCCTTCCTGTTGTCGGAAGGCAAACCCGGCCGCCGCCCGCCCTGTTCCGGTCAGTAGCCGATGAGCTTGAGCGCGGCCCCGCCTGGCGCGAGCATCACGAAAGCCCAGAGGAGGGCGCTCGCCACATTGGCCACTTGGAAAGGGATCTGCCGCATGGCCAGGATGCCGGCGATGAGCGGCACCACGGCACGGGCCGGCCCGAAGAAGCGGCCCACCGCGATGCTCCAGACCCCGAAGCGGGCGAAGAAGGCTTCGCCCTGCGCGACCATCTCCGGCCGGCGGGAGAGCGGCCACACGGTCTTCGCCCCGTCCTTGAAATAGTAGCCGAGTGCATAGGACACGCTGTCGCCCAGCATTGCGCCCGTAGCGGCGGCGACCCAGATGGGCCAGAAGGCGAGATTGGATGCCTCGATCAGCGCGCCGATGCCCAGCAGAAGCACCGTCGCGGGAATGAAGATCGAAAGAACAGCCAGGGATTCCCCGAAAGCCAGTGCAAACACGATAGGCACTGCCCATTGCTTGTGCTGTTCAACCAGGGCCAGTGTATCGGCAACGAAAGAGCTGAAGTCGATCATCGGTCCTCCGCGGAACTAGATCGAGGGCATTGTCGGCGATTGCAAGGCAAGGCTCCGGTCTGACGGGAATTTGCGTCCGCCGGCGGGGGAAAGCGCCATTCCGGCGCGAATAAGCGCGGGCGTGCCTTGAAATCTCCACGGATCTGAGCCATATGCCAGCCGTAGCGATCAGGATGACTGATGAAGCGTCATCTACGGTCGCGCTCGGGCCGCGTAGCGGAAACCGCTCAAGGGTTGTTAGGCAGAGCATTGCTCGCCGCACCCGAACGGCTTCGGCCCGACTACCGTATGATCGATTGCGACAGCCCAGGCCACGCGGGGTGTCAAACGCCCTCGCGATTGCGCTGCGCCTCAACACGACAGGCGCGCGGCTCTCGCCCATGAAAGACAGAGCTTGACCTCATTTTCTGAACTCGGCCTTGCCGAGCCCATCGTCCGTGCGCTGACCGAAGAAAAGCACGTGACGCCCACGCCCATCCAGGCACAGGCCATTCCGGCCATCCTCTCCGGCAAGGATCTCATCGGCATCGCCCAGACGGGCACCGGCAAGACCGCCGCCTTCGGCCTTCCCATCCTTGACCACCTCTCGCGCAACCCGCGCCGCATCGAGCCCCGCTCCTGCCGGGTGCTGATCCTCTCGCCCACCCGCGAGCTCTCCGGCCAGATCCTCGACAATCTCGACAAGTTCGGCCGCCACATCCGCCTCTCCACCACACTCGCCATCGGCGGCGTGCCCATGGGTCGGCAGATCCGGGCGCTCCAGCGGGGCGTCGACGTGCTCGTCGCCACCCCCGGCCGCCTCATGGACCTGGTCGAAAATAATGCCCTGAAGCTCGACACCGTCGAGGTGTTCGTGCTCGACGAGGCGGACCAGATGCTGGACATGGGCTTCGTCCATGCCATCAAGGCCATCGTCCGTCGCCTGCCGCACAAGCGGCACAGCCTCTTCTTCTCCGCCACCATGCCCTCGGCCATCGCCGATCTCGCGGCCTCCATGCTCCGCAATCCGGTCACGGTTGCAGTGACGCCCGTCGCCAAGACGGCCGACCGCGTGGACCAGCGGGTCATCTTCGTGGAGAAGCCCGCCAAGGCGAAGATGCTCGCCGAGGTGCTCAGCACCGAGGAGGTCGACCGCGCCCTCGTCTTCACCCGCACCAAGCATGGCGCGGACAAGGTGGTGCAGGTGCTCGCCCGCGCCGGCCACAAGGCCGAGGCCATCCACGGCAACAAGTCACAGAACCAGCGCGACCGTGTGCTCGCGGCCTTCCGCGAAGGTTCTCTGCGCACCCTGGTGGCCACCGACATCGCCGCACGCGGCATTGATGTCACCGGCGTGAGCCATGTGATAAATTACGACCTGCCGAACGTTCCCGAATCCTACGTTCACCGCATCGGCCGCACGGCCCGCGCGGGGCGCGAAGGCATCGCCATCTCGTTCTGTGACGGCGAGGAGCGCGCCTACCTGCGGTCCATCGAGAAGCTCATCCGCATGACGCTTCCGACCACCGACCGCCGGGGCGAAGCCCGCCCGGCGGAGGCTGCGGAGGTGGTGGGCGAGGATCGTCCGCGGGCGAATGCCCAGCCCCGGGGCGAACGTCAGGAGCGGCGCGAGCCGCGTGGCGAACGCAAGGAAGCGCGTCCGCCGCGGGCCGAGCGCCCGCAGGGTGAGCGCGTCCAGGGCGATCGCCCGCGCGGTGAACGTCCGCGTGGCGAGCGCACCGGCGCGGAGCGCAACGGTGCCGAGCGCAATGGTGCTGAGCGTCATGGCGCCGAGCGCGTGCACTCCGAGCGTCCGGCGGGGGCGCGTCAGCGTTCGGCGGCCGGGCCTCATGGTGAGGGCCGCAAGGCCGACGCCCGTCCGGCCCATGGTGGCCGCGCCGAGCAGCCGCGCAGCGAGCGTGGCGGC
Source organism: Azorhizobium sp. AG788 (assembly GCF_004364705.1). NCBI lineage: Bacteria > Pseudomonadati > Pseudomonadota > Alphaproteobacteria > Hyphomicrobiales > Xanthobacteraceae > Azorhizobium > Azorhizobium sp. AG788. Next base: position 446,391 of record NZ_SOBM01000002.1, on the reverse strand, counting down.
CGGGCGCAGGGCGGCCAGCGCGCTCAGAGCTCCGAGATCGGAGCCATTGGTTTCATGCGGGCGCCTGCCCGTAGCGACAAGACCGGTCCGGCACGTCGTCCGGTCCGCTGAAATTCGGGGAAGCTGGAGAAGACTATATGGCGAAAGAGGAACTGCTGGAGTTCGAAGGAACGGTGACGGAAGTCCTGCCCGACGGGAACTTCCGCGTGCGGCTCGACAATGATCATCAGATCCTGGCCTATGCGGCCGGCAAGATGAAGAAGAACCGCATCCGCACCATCGAAGGCGACCGCGTCGTGGTGGAAATGTCCCCCTACGATCTCGATCGCGGCCGGATCAATTTCCGCCACAAGGCGGAAGGCAACGCGCCGCCGCCCGGCGCCCGGCGCCAGCAGAATTTCCGCCGCCGCTGATTGCGGCTGCGGCGCCAGACGTCAGATGCAAAAGGCCGGGCTTGCGCCCGGCCTTTTTGCGTTCAGGTGTCCCGATGGAAACGTCAGAGGCGGCTCGATGGGAGATCCAGCAGGACCTCGATCACCGGGGCCGCCGGGTCCGCCACCAGCCGGCGCCTCAGGACCACGAGGTCGTGCCGGCCGGAATCGGACAGGGCCACACGGTCGCCCTGCTGCAGCGTGCTGAACAGTTCATCCGCCCGCTCCGACAACCAGGTCATCCGCACCGAAAGGCCGGATTGGACGACGAGGGACTGCGCGGCCTGGCTGAGGACGATGCGCGTCTTGAAGGCCGGCGGAGCGGATGACGCAGGGGCCGTACCGGTTTCACCCGGAGGCATGCGGACGGGGAGGGGCAGGGCTTGCATCATGGTGCTCCGCTAGCACGCCGCGCCATGCGTGTCATGGCGGCTTCCGTGAACTTTCAAAGACCCATCCGGTCCGGCGATCTTCCGCACCCGGGCTTGCGCCGCCAATCGGGTTGGCTAACCTCACGGCCCCAAATCAGCCGGGCTCGACCCCGGCACCGGAGGAAACATGACGGGGCTCAACACGGCCGCCCCCGGCGCGCTTCAGGCGGCGGCGGGCGCGGCACCTGCTGCGCAACTGGACGGCGTCCGGATTTCCTTTCCCGCAAGCGGTCCGCGCGGCGCGGAGTTCATCGCCGTCGAGGGGGCGAGCCTTACGGTGGCCGATGGCGAGTTCGTCGCCATCGTGGGCCCCACGGGCTGTGGCAAGTCCACCCTGCTCAATGCCACCGCCGGCCTGCTCGTGCCGAGCGTCGGGTCCGTTTCCATCTTCGGCGCGCCCCTGAAGGGGCTCAACCGCAGCGCGGGCTATCTCTTCCAGGCCGAGGCGCTGTTTCCCTGGAAGACGGTCATCGATAACGTCGCCATCGGACTGGACGTCGCGGGCGTGCCGTCCGCGCAGGCGCGCGAGCGCGCGGCCGCGTGGCTGAAGCGGGTGGGTCTCGGCGCCTTCGCCGACCGCTATCCCCACATGCTCTCCGGCGGCCAGAGGAAGCGCGTCGGCCTCGCGCAGGTGCTGATCCGCGATCCCAAGATCCTGCTCATGGACGAGCCGTTCGGCCCGCTCGACGCGCAGACGCGCCAGATCATGGGCAATCTGCTGCTGGATCTCTGGACGCAGGACCGCAAGGCGGTGCTGTTCGTGACTCACGATCTCGATGAGGCCATCGCGCTCGCCGACCGGGTGGTCATCATGAGCGCGGGCCCGGCCTCGCGCATCATCGGGGAATGGCGGATCGGCCTTGCCCGGCCGCGCGACATCGCCGAGGTCCGGCTGCTGCCGGAATTCCATGCCTTGCACCGGGAAATCTGGGGCGCGCTGAGGGAGGAAGTGGTGAAGGGGTATAGGCAGACGGAAGAGGTGGCGTGATGCGGGGTGCCATGTCCCGGCCCCTGCTGCTGGCCTTGCAGGTTCTGGTCGCTATCGTCCTCATCGCGCTCTGGCATTTCGGATCGACCATCAAGATCCCGGCCGGTGTCCTCACCGCCAAGGCCTTCTATCCGCTCGATCCCTTCTTCTTCTCAACGCCCATCGCCGTGTTCCAGCGCACCTGGCAGGACTTCGCCACGGGCGTCATCTGGTATCACCTCGGCATCACGGCGCTGGAGACGGCGCTCGCCTTCGCCATCGGCGCCATCGGCGGCATTCTGGTGGGCTTCTGGTTCGCCCGCCGGCAGATCGTTGCGGCGGTGTTCGATCCTTACGTGAAGATGGCGAACGCCCTGCCGCGCGTGGTGCTGGCGCCCATCTTCGCGCTCTGGCTCGGCCTCGGCATCTGGTCGAAGGTGGCGCTGGGCGTCAGCCTCGTGTTCTTCATCGTCTTCTTCAACGTCTATCAGGGCGTGAAGGAGGTGAGCCCGACGGTGCTCGCCAACGCGCGCATGCTCGGCATGAGCGAGCGCCAGTTGCTGCGCCACGTCTATTGGCCCTCGGCGCTCACCTGGATGTTCTCCTCGCTCCACACGTCCGTTGGCTTCGCGCTGGTGGGGGCCGTGGTGGGCGAATATCTCGGCTCGGCCGCCGGCCTCGGCTATCGCATCCATCAGGCGGAGGGCGTGTTCGACGTGACGGGCGTGTTTTCCGGGATGTTCGTGCTCGCCGTCTTCGTCATCCTCATCGATGCCGTGGTCACGGTGATCGAGAACCGGCTTACGGTCTGGCGGCCGGCGCCCGCCAGCCAGCAACGATAAATCACCCAACAAGACGCCCCATGGAGAGGAAACCCATGTCCAGCATCACCCTGACACGGCGCACGCTGCTCGCCGTTTCGACGGCGGCAGCCCTGTTCGGTCTCGCGGCCACGCCGGCGGCGGCGCAGAAGGCGGAGAAGCCCAGCCTCACCCTCGGGGTGGGCGGCAAGCCGCTGCTCTATTATCTGCCGCTGACGATCGCGGAGCAGAAGGGCTTCTTCAAGGAGGAGGGGCTCGACGTCACCATCAACGACTTCGGCGGCGGCGCGAAGTCGCTCCAGGCGCTGATCGGCGGCTCCATCGACGCCGTGACCGGCGCCTATGAGCACACCATCCGCATGCAGGCGAAGGGGCAGGACATCGTCTCGGTCATCGAGCTCGGCCGCTATCCGGGCATCGTGCTGGTGGTCCAGAAGGACAAGGCGGCGAAGCTGAAGACCATCGCCGATCTGAAGGGCGCCAAGATCGGCGTCACCGCGCCGGGCTCCTCCACCAATTTCTTCGTCGATTTCCTGCTCGCCAAGAACGGCCTCAAGCCCAGCGACGTCTCCTATATCGGCGTCGGCGGCGGCGCCTCTGCGGTCGCGCAGATGAAGCGCGGCGAGATCGACGCGATGGCCAATCTCGATCCCGTCATCACCAAGCTGGAGAGCGACGGCGACGTGACGGTCCTCGCGGACACGCGGACGGAGGAGGGCAACCAGAAAATCTTCGGCGGCACCAATCCGGCCGCCGTGCTCTATCTGAAGCGCGATTTCGTCGAAGCCAACCCGGTGACCACCCAGAAGCTCACGAACGCCTTCTACAAGGCGCTCAAGTGGCTGGAGAAGGCGAGCCCCGACGATGTGGCGAACGTCGTGCCGCCGGAATACCTGCTGGGTGAACGGGCGCTCTATGTGGCGGCGGTGAAGGCCTCCAAGCCCACCTATTCGCAGACCGGCGTCATCCCCGAGAGCGGCATGAAGAATGCGCTCAACATGCTGGTGGAGTTCGATCCGGAGCTTAAGAGCGCCACCATCGACCTGCCGAAGACCTTCGATGGCAGGTTCGTGAAGAAGGCCGCCGAAACCATCAAGTGAGGATAGTCGCTGCCGGAGGTGTTATCCGCGGCAGAACAGGCGTCATGCCCGGGCTCGACCCGGGCATCCACGCCGATCGGCTCGCCCGACCGCTACCGTTCGAAGCGGCGCCCGTAGTTGGCAGGGACAAGCCCGGCCAACTGCGGCAGGCGTGGCGGACGCGCGGCGCCTGTAAGCCCCTCAGCGCATCACATAGACCGTCGCGCCGACCTTCACGCGGTTATAGAGGTCGATGACGTCGTCATTGGTCATGCGGATGCAGCCGGACGACACCGCCTGCCCGATGGTCTCCGGCTCGTTCGAGCCGTGGATGCGGTAGAGGCTAGACCCCAGATACATGGCCCGCGCACCCAGCGGATTTTCGATGCCGCCGGGCATATAGCGCGGCAGGTCGGGGCGACGCTTCAGCATCTGCTCCGGCGGCGTCCAGGAGGGCCATTCCTTCTTCGCGCTCACCGTCTTCACGCCCGACCACTGAAAGCCGTCGCGACCGACGCCCACGCCATATTCCATGGCCTGACCGGGGGCGGTGACGAAATAGAGGCGCCGCTGGGCGGTGTTCACCACGATGCTGCCCGGCTGGTATTTGGCATCGAAGGCCACCAGATGCCGAGGAAAGGGCGAGGTGCCCGCCACATTGCCCGCGCCGCTGAACAGAGCGGCGAAGCCGAAGAAATCGGTGGGCTGGGGCGATTGGGAAGGGGCGGCGACCGCCGACCCGAGGGAGACAGCCAGCACAGCTGCGGCGGCAAGGCTTCGACGCATCATCAGTCGGTCACTCCACGCACGCGAAAGAGCCGGACACGAGACTGCCGAAATCTCGCCGCAAACGCGCAGGTGATGCAACCGAATTGTCGGACGGCGCAAGGGAATGCGCGGCAGGGTTAAGCGCGCCTTGCGGCTTAGCTTGAGACCGAAGGCACAAACGATCGAAGTGTCTGAGCTTTGAAGGCCGGATGGTGGGCGATGCAGGGATTGAACCTGCGACCCCTCCCGTGTGAAGGGAGTGCTCTCCCGCTGAGCTAATCGCCCATCCGATGCGGCGCCGAGGCAGTTGCCAACCGGCGAGGTCGGCTGTTTAGGTCGTGGGCTCGGGGGTGTCAAGCGTCCCCCCGTTTCGCCCCCGCTGACACCCTTAGGCGGCTGTGGATGACAGTACGTCTTCCACAGCCCGAACCAAGTCAGCGTAATGCTCGATGAGCCGATCGGCGCCGAGATGGGCGGCCGGCGTCTCCGTATAGCCGAAGGAGACCGCCACCGAGGGAATCTGCGCTGCCTTGGCCGTGGCGATGTCAGTGGCGCTGTCGCCCACCATCACCGCACGGGCGGGCGTGCCGCCGCAGGCGGAAATGGTGGAGAGGAGCGGCAGCGGGTCGGGCTTGGCGATGCCATAGGTGTCCGCGCCCGTAATGGCAGCAAAGCGTGGCGAGAGGCCGAGGCCGTCCAGCAGCAGGCGGGCGAGATATTCGAGCTTGTTGGTGCAGACCGCGAGGACGGCGCCCTGGGCGGCAAGCCTGTCGAGCGCCTCCACCATGCCGGGGAAGGGGCGCGACTCATCTGCGATGTGAGCGGCGTAATGGTCGAGGAATTGCCGGTTCATGCGGTCGAGTTCCTCCAGTGGAACCTCGACGCCGGCGCGCTTCAACGCCCGCACGATGAGCATCCGGGCGCCGCCGCCGATCATGGGGCGGGCTTCCGCGCGGTCCACCGGCGCGATGCCATGGGCGGAGAGCACCACGTCGAGGGTGGAGAGAAGGTCCGGTGCCGTATCGACGAGTGTCCCGTCGAGGTCGAAGGCGATCACCGGGCGAACCTGAGACATGACGCAATCCCTGCTGAAGTCATCGGAGCAAACGCGGCGCACGGGGCGCCTTGCCTCCTTGTCGCAGGTTCGGCCGCACCTTCAAGGGCGGCGTTTGCGGGACGGCACGGGCGGCCGCTGCGCCGCTTTGCCTGTTCAAGCCGGCGGCAGAGGGACGCGAAGATGCGCCAGCCGCTTGAGGTTCGCGCCGTTCGCGGCTAGGCAACCGGCGAACCGCTGGAGCACAGACATGGCCGACGCCGAAGAGCTGAAACGCGCCGCCGCCGCCAAGGCGCTCGAATACGTGACCGACGGCATGCGCCTCGGCCTCGGCACGGGCTCCACCGCCAAGCATTTCGTGGCGCTGCTGGCCGAGCGGGTTGCCGCCGGCCTCAAGGTGACGGGGGTGCCGACCTCGGAGCAGACGAAGGCGCAGGCCCTCTCCCTCGGCGTACCGCTGGCGACGCTGGATGAACTGCCGGAGCTCGATCTGTGCATCGACGGGGCCGACGAGATCGGCCCGGAGCTCGCTCTCATCAAGGGTGGCGGCGGCGCTCTGCTGCGCGAGAAGATCGTCGCCAGCGCCGCCCGCGAGATGATCGTCATTGCCGACGAGACCAAGAATGTCGCGACCCTCGGCCGCTTTCCCCTGCCCATCGAGGTCGTGACCTTCGGCGTCGAGGCCATCAAGCTGCGGCTGAAGGGCGCCATCGTGACGGCCGGATGCGACGGCGAGCTGAAGCTGCGCCACAAGGCGGACGGCACGCCCTTCATCACCGATCAGGGCAATGTGATCGTCGACGCGCATCTCGGCCGCATCCCCGATCCGCGTGCACTCGCCCGTGCGCTGGAAGAGGTGGCCGGCGTCGTGGAGCATGGCCTGTTCCTCGGCCTCGCCCGCCGCGCGGTGCTCGCCGGCGCCAATGGCATTTCGGTCATCACGCCCTGAGGACGAGCGGCCGGAAGCGGCAAGCTTCTGGATGCATCCCACTCTGGATCAGTTATAGAGAACGCCCCTTCTGGAGAATGTCATGGCTGTGTTTCCCTCGGTTCGCTCTTTCGGAGCCGGCCTTCTCGCCCTCGGGCTGATGGCGGGCAGCGCGCTGGCCCAGACAGCGGCGCCCGCCGCCCCGGCCGCCTTGCCCCAGCCGACGGCGGCGCAGATGCAGATCGCCCGCCAGCTCGTGGAAGCCAATGGCGAGGCCCATGCCTTCGACGGCATCATCCCGAACATCGTGGATGGCGCGGCGCTCGGCTTCCTGCAGACCAATCCGGATCTCGCGCCCAAGCTGCGGGACACGGCCAAGGCGCTGCGGCCGGAGTTCGAGAAGCGCAAGGGCGAGCTGATGGACATCCTGGCTGCGTCCTATGCCCAGCGCTTCACCGAGCAGGAGCTGAAGGACGCGCTCGCCTTCTACCAGACCCCCGTCGGCAAGAAGCTGGTGAGCGACCGCGCGCAGATCGTGCAGCAGGCGGTGATCGCCATTCAGGCCTGGGGCGCCAAGCTCAACAGCGAGGCCATGAACCGCATCCGCGAGGAAATGAAGAAGCAGGGCTACGATCTCTGATCGCCCTGCGGGCGCCCCTTTGCCAGAGCGGGCCAAGGATGGGGTTTCGCCCTGTTCTTGGACCCGGCGGGAAGGCCGGGCCTCGTATCCAGGTGCATGTCCGGGCCCGCACCCGCATGACGTCACTTGATGGCGCGTGCGGTCCCGGCAGATTCCTTCGACGAGGATGATTTTGACCGGAGCCGGACGCGCATGACCGCGCTCACAGTATCGGGCCGAGCATCGCGACGGAGTTATTGCAGAGCTGCCGCAAGAGGCCGTAGCTCTCTACATGGGCGAGAGTGACCCGCTCCGCAGCATCCATGAAAACCTGCTGACGTTCCCGCAGCGCCTGAGTGAAGGCGGGATCATGGAGCAGGATGTTGTTTTCGGCATTCAGTTCGAAACTGCGGCGGTCGATGTTGGCCGAGCCGATCAGCGTGACTTCGCCATCGATCGTCAGCGTCTTGGCGTGAAGAAGGCCGCCAGCATATTCGCGGATCGCGACACCCGCCTCCAGCAGGTCCTGATAATAGCTGCGGCTGGCGGCGGCGACGATCCAGGAATCGTTCCGCCGCGGGAAGACGATGGTGGTGGCGACGCCACGCCGCGCGCTTGCGCGCAGGGCGGCCTGGATCGGTTCGTCGGGCACGTAATAGGGCGTCGTGATCACCAGTTCACGGCGCGCCGCATTCATCAGAGCCACGAAGGTTTCGGGCATCGCCGAATAGCGCACGCTGGGGCCGGAGCCGATGACCTGTGCCACGAACCCCACTTTGGACTCGTCACTTGAGATGATCGGCGCGAATAGGGCAGACAGGTCCTCTTCCACCTGCGCCATCCAGGTGCTGGCGAAGAGGTGCTGGTTCTGGCGCACCACCGGCCCTTCGAAGCGCGCCATGACGTCCACCCATGGGGCAAAGCGGGCCTTGGGCGCGAAGGCGGCGTCCGCGCAATTCTGGCTTCCGCAATAGGTGATGGCATTGTCGATCACCACGATCTTGCGGTGATTGCGCAGATCGATCCGCCCCTTGAACGGCCGCAGAAGCAGGTTGCCCACCGGCAGCGCGCGCCCAAGGCGCACTCCCGCGCTGGCCATGTCGGCCCAATGGGAGGAGCGGATGAGATGCCGCGAGCCGAGATCATCGGCCATCGCCCGGCACACGACGCCGCGTGCCGCTGCGCGCTTGAGGGCTTCGGCGATCTTCAGTCCGCTGTCGTCCGCCAGCCAGATGTAGAACAGCACATGCACGCTCTCGCGCGCGGCATCGATGTCATCGACCATCGATGCGATCGCTGCGGCGGAATCGGCCATCAGGCGGGCGGTGTTGCCAGCGACCGGCAGATAATTGCTGACCGACTGGCCGACGCGAAACAAGGGGACATAGCGCTCCGGCAGGTTGGCCTCGGCGGACGGCCCGGCGATGGTCTGTGCCGGAGGCAGCTTCTCGAATGCCTCCCTCAGGCGGGCAACATGCCTGCGCCCCGGATTGACCTCGCCGAACAGCACATAGGCGAGGATGCCCACCACCGGCGCGAGGCCAATCACCAGCACCCAGGCGATGCGCGAGGACGGTTCGCGATGCGGGCGCAGCAGCGCCCGAACGATGAAGAAGAGCTGGAGGCTGGCATGGACCGCGAACAGCAGCCACGCGAGAACGGCCGAATCGTGCATGGGGTGAAGACATCCCGGATCATCACAGGGGGTATTAAAGCACGCCGCGCGGTGTTCCCACGGTGCTGCGCGGCCTGCACACGCGCGCCGACATCGCCCCGTCGCGGCGCCCCTCGAGAAGAAGGTGCCGCGAAAGTTTTTCTTTGCTGTGCGTGGACGTTCTTCGCTTCGCGCGCACTCACCCTGTCGTAGATTTTTCGGATCGGCGCGCCAGCCTTTGGGTGGTTGCCACTTTCGCCGCGAAACGTCCGATCGTTCGAGCGGCGAGTGCGGCTAGGGACAGAGCGACGGAAGGCATGGCCATGGCGCAAGGCGAGCAGGTGCGAACCATGTGGCTCAAGATCCCCGGCGCCTTCCCAAGCATCCTTCTCCCGAAGGTCTGTAATCTCGCCATCTCTGCAATCGGGCTCACGCCCCGCCATCTCCTCTCCCCGATCCGAGCCGCAGTTCCCGCGGCAAAGGAAAGCGCATGACCTCCTCACGGCAGATCCGCCTCGGTGCCGACATCGGCGGCACGTTCACCGACATCGTGCTCGATGTGCGTGGGCGGCTTCATTCCACCAAGGTCCTCACCAGTTACACCGCCCCCGAACAGGCGATCCTCGACGGCATCGCGATCCTGACCAAGGAAGCGGGAATCGGCGTGGCGGAAATCGATCTCGTCATTCATGGCACGACGCTCGCCACCAATGCGCTCATCGAGCGGCGGGGGGCGCGCACGGCCTTCGTCACCACCGAAGGTTTCCGCGATGTGATTGAAATGCGGACCGAGAACCGCTTCGAGCAATATGACCTCAACCTGCGGCTGCCCACCCCGCTGGTGCCGCGCGAGCACCGCTTTACGGTGAAGGGCCGCATCGGTGCCGACGGGCGCGAACTCCTGCCGCTCGACGAAGCGGCGCTGGAGGCGCTGGCGGAGCAACTGGCGGGCGCGGGCTTCGGCGCCGTGGCCATCGGCTTCATCCATGCCTATGCCAATCCGGCCCACGAAAAGCGGGCCAAGGAGATTTTGGCGCGCAGGATCTCCGCGCCCATCTCTCTCTCCTCGGAAGTCTCGCCGCAGATGCGCGAGTTCGAGCGCTTCAACACGGTGTGCGCCAATGCCTATGTGCGCCCGCAGATGGCCGATTATCTCGGCCGCTTCCAGGTGCGGCTGAAGGAGGCCGGCGCCACCTGTCCCATCTTCATGATCCATTCCGGCGGTGGTCTCGTCTCCGTGGAGACGGCGGCGGAATTTCCTGTGCGGCTGGTGGAATCCGGGCCGGCGGGCGGCGCCATTTTCGCGGCGGACATCGCCCGGCGCTTCAGCATCGGGAAGGCCGCCTCCTACGACATGGGCGGCACCACGGCGAAGATCTGTCTCATCGAGGACTATCAGCCCCGCACGGCCCGAACCTTCGAGGTGGCACGCACCTATCGCTTCAGTAAGGGCTCGGGCATGCCCATCTCCATCCCGGTCATCGAGATGATCGAGATCGGCGCCGGTGGCGGCTCCATCGCCTGGGTGGATTCCATGGGCCGCATCCAGACCGGCCCCGAGAGCGCGGCCTCCGAGCCGGGTCCGGCCTGCTACCAGCGCGGTGGCACGCGGCCCGCGATTACGGATGCCGATCTCGTGCTCGCCAAGATCGACCCCGACAATTTCGCCGGCGGCGCAATCCGCCTCTCGCGCGAGAAGGCGGGGGCTGCGATCCGCGCCGAAGTGGGAGACCGCCTCGGCCTCGCCCCCCTGTCCGCCGCCTTCGGCATCTGCGAGGTGGTGGACGAGAACATGGCCAATGCCGCCCGCGTGCATGCGGTGGAGAATGGCAAGAACATCTCCGACAATGTCATGATCGCCTTCGGCGGCGCCGCCCCGCTTCATGCGGCGCGGCTGTGCGAGAAGCTCGGCCTCGACCTGTGCCTGGTGCCGTCCGGCGCCGGTGTGGGATCGGCCATCGGCTTCCTCAAGGCGCCGTTCGGCTATGAGGCGGTGGGTTCGCGTCTCGTGCGCCTGTCACAGTTCGATCCGGCGCTTGTGAACGGGCTGGTGGCCGACCTGAAGGCGAGCGCTGAGCAGTTCGTGCGGGCCGGAACCGACGCGCCGCTGATCTGCGAAATCACCGCTTTCATGCGCTATGCCGGACAGGGCTGGGAAATCCCGGTCGCGCTTGCCGATCGCGCCTTCACGGCGGCTGATGCCGATCTCATCCGTGAGGCCTTCCGCGCCAATTATGCGCGCTTCTTCGGCCGCGCCATCGACGGGCTGGATGGTCTCGAAATCGAGATCGTGACCATCTCCGTGAAGATGCAGGACGAACGGCCCGCACCGGACCCCGTCGCCCTGGATACCCGAGGCCGCCCGGCAGCGATCGCCGGCGCCACCCGCGCCGTGTTCGATCCGGCCAGTGGCGCGCTGCGCGACAGCGCCATCGTCGAGCGCGGGGCGCTCTCGGCCGGGGACCGCGTGAGTGGCCCCGCAGTGATCGTGGAGCGGGAGACCGCCACGGTGATCACGTCTCTCTTCGATGCCGTGCTGCAAAGCGACGGCTCCATCCTCCTCGTCCGCAAGGGCCGCCACTGATGAGCGATATCGACGACATCCGTATGCAGGTGATGTGGAATCGCCTGATCTCGGTGGTGGAAGAGCAGGCGATGACCCTGCTGCGCACGGCCTTCTCCACCTCGGTGCGCGAGGCGGGCGACCTGTCCGCCGGCGTATTTGATCCCAAGGGCCGCATGCTGGCGCAGGCGGTCACCGGCACGCCGGGCCATGTGAACACCATGGCCGAGGCGGTGGGGAACTTCATGGCGGAGATCCCCCGCGCCGAGATGTACGAGGGCGACACCTACGTCACCAACGACCCATGGAAGGGCACTGGGCACCTGCACGACATCACCATGGTGTCCCCGTCCTTTCTCGACGGGGAACTGGTCGGCTTCTTCGCCTGCACCGCCCATGTGGTGGATGTGGGCGGGCGTGGTTTCGGCGCGGACGGCAAGTCCGTCTATGAGGAAGGCATCCAGATCCCGATCATGAAGTTCGCCGAGCGCGGCACGGTGAACCGGGACCTCGTCCGCATCCTGCGCCAGAACGTGCGTGAGCCCAATCAGGTGGTCGGCGATTTCTATTCGCTCGCCGCGTGTAACGACGTGGGCCATCGTCGCCTCGTGGAGATGATGCGCGAAGTGGGCCTCGCCAGCCTCGATCCGCTGGCGGATTTCATCTTCACGCGCACGAGCAGCGCCATGGCCGAACGCATCCGCGCCCTGCCCAAGGGCTCGTGGTCCAACACCATGGTCACCGATGGCTATGATGAGGCGATCCCCCTTGCCGCTTGCGTCACCATTCGGGACGAAAGCGTGCATGTGGACTTCACTGGCAGCGCGCCGGTGAGCCGGTGGGGCATCAACGTGCCCATCAGCTACACCAAGGCCTATGCCTCCTATGCGCTGAAGTGCGTGGTCGCCCCGGATATTCCGAACAACTGGGCCTCGCTCGGCTTCTTCACCGTGTCCTCGCCGGTGAACATCCTCAATGCGGAGCGCCCGGCGCCGGTGAGCCTGCGCCATGTGCTCGGCCACCTCGTGCCGGATCTGGTGCTCGGCGCCGTCGCGGATGCCCTGCCGGGGCAGGTGCTTGCGGAAGGCGCGGCCTCCCTGTGGAACATCCATCTCTCGCTGCGGCCGGTGGCGGGCAGCGCCGGCCGCCGGGCGGAAGTGCTGATGTTCAACTCGGGCGGCATGGGGGCCCGCCCTGGGCTCGACGGGCTCTCGGCCACGGCCTTCCCCTCGGGCGTCCACACCATGCCCATCGAGGCCACGGAACAGACCGGCCCGGTGGTGATCTGGCGCAAGGAGTTGCGGCCCGACTCCGGCGGCGACGGCACCTATCGGGGCGGCCTCGGCCAGATCATCGAGATCGCTGCCGCCGAAGGGCATGAGTTCGATTTCTCCGCCATGTTCGACCGCATCACCTATCCCGCCCGAGGCCGCGCCGGGGGAGGGCAGGGCGCGCCTGGCGGCGTCCGCCTTGACGACGGCACGAAGATGCGCGGCAAGGGCTGGCAGCATGTGCCGGCGGGCCGCCGGCTCCTTCTCACTCTGCCGGGTGGCGGCGGCTACGGGCCGCCCGAGGGACGTTCGGATGCGGCGCGGCATGACGATGCCATCAAGGGGTATGTGACGGAAAGCGAGCACTGAACCGGAGCCCGCCCGGCTTAAGGCGTTCTGTCCGGGTGGGCTCTCGCACACCGGCGGGCTTGAGACGTGCCCCTGCCGTGAGGTGGGGGCACCTCCCGTGGATGCCTTGCGATGGCGGGCACGCGGGCCTAGCCTTGCGCCCGCTGCCGTGCATCGATCCGGGGGGACAAGGGCTGGCGATGAGGTCCGATACTGTCCGTCTGCCCCCTCTCAATGCCCTGCGGGTGTTCCACGCGGTCATGCGTCACGGCAGTTTCCGCAGCGCCGCGGACGAACTGCTTGTCTCCCCGCAGGCTGTGGGCCAGCAGATCAAGCTTCTGGAAGACACCCTCGCCGTGCCCCTGTTTGATCGACGGGGACGGGCGATCGAACCCACTGAAGAGGCCATTCTCCTCTCCCATTACGTGCAGAGCGGCTTCGACGAGTTCCGCGAGGGGGTGAGGCGCATCTGCAAGGTGGGCCATCGCAACCGCATCAACCTGAATGCCAGCCCCTATTTCGCGACGCGCTATCTCGTGGACCGGCTCGATCGATTCCGCGATCGTCTGCCCGGTGCGGATATCCGGCTGAAGACGATGGTGGAGCTTCCGGACTTTTCAGCCGACGAGGTGGATGCGGCCATTCAGTGGGGCTTCGGCCAGTGGCGGGATTATGAATCGACGCTGCTGGTCCAGGATCCGAAGGTGATCTGCTGCTCACCAGCGCGCGCTTCCGCCCTGCGCAGTCCGCAGGACCTCAGGACCGCACCGCTGCTCCATCTGGTGCTGGCAACGAACCTCTGGCCGCGTGTGTTGCAACATCTCGGCGTGGATCCGGGCGAGGTGCAGAAGGAAATCCAGTTCCACGACGCCGCCAGCATGCGCCGGGCGACGCTCTCCGGGCTCGGGATCGGCCTTATCTCGGTGCTGGATGCCCAGGAGGACCTGAAAGCCGGTCGCCTGGTCGCGCCCTTCGGCCTTGATGCGATGGCGGACATGGACCCGGCGGACGTGCCGGGCTTTTACCTCGTGCTGCCGCGCTCCAATCGACGGCTCAAGAGCGTCGCGGCGTTCCGCGAGTGGATCCTGTCGGAAGACTGGTCCCGCATAGAGCCGGATGCCCCTTTTCCGGCGGCGACCTTAGGGTGACCGCTCGGAGATAAGCAGAAGATCATTGGTGAGAGAAGCGGCAGGTCAGCAGCTTCCTTTATGCCTGGTAGCGGTTGGCCCGAAGGCTCAGTGTCCGCATCCGAACCCGACCGATCGCGGCACCGCCTTAGGCGCTCAAGGGAAGCCTCACACGGCGGCCTCGAGTGAGGCACTGTCTTTCGTCCGTTCCTCACTTCTTGTGCGCCGCAACGTGACGGACACGTGCCCGGGGCGCCCCGCAATCACCGTTGCGGCACCGCTTGACAGGGCCTCGACCCTCTGCATGTAATTCACCGGTTAGTTATTTAGCGAGCCGCAAGAGCCCGCAGATACATGGGAGGAGATCGCCATGGCGCCACGACGCCCGGGATTGTCCGCGCACGCCTTCTTCAATTCGCCGTCCGTGAAGCCCGTCGCGCTTCTTATCGTGCTCGTCGCTCTGTGGGACGTGAGCGTGCGGCTGTTCAAGATTCCGCCCTATCTCATTCCGGCGCCGTGGGATGTGTTCATGGCCTTCCGGACGGAAGGCGGCATGCTGCTGCAGGAAGCCATCCCCACCACCATCGCGACGGTATCCGGCTTTGCGCTGTCCGCGCTGATCGGCATTCCGCTCGCCATGATGATCGCCGGCTCCCGCACCGTGGAGGGCTATCTCTATCCGCTGCTCGTCTTCTCCCAATCCATCCCGAAGGTCGCCATCGCGCCGCTCTTCGTGGTCTGGTTCGGGTTCGGGATGGTGCCGAAGGTCATCTCCGCGTTCCTGCTCGGGGTCTTTCCCGTCATCGTCGCAGGCGTTCAGGGCTTCAAGTCCGTGGAAGGCGACATGCGCGATCTCGCCCGCGCCATGAAGGCCTCCAAGCTCCAGACCTTTGCCATGGTGAGCCTGCCCCATGCCATGCCGGCCATCTTCGCCGGCCTGAAGGTGTCGGTGACGCTCGCGGTGGTTGGGGCGGTGGTCGGCGAGTTCGTCGGCGCCAATTCCGGGCTGGGCTTCGTGCTCCAGCGTTCCATCGGCAATTTCGAGCTCCCAACCATGTTCGCGGCGCTGATCCTGCTGGCGCTCATCGGCGTGGTGCTCTTCTGGGTCGTCGATGTCATCGAGCGTCTGTGCGTCCCGTGGCACGCCAGCCAGCGGCAGGACGTGTTCGCTACCGCCTGATCCGGCGCCGCAAAGGCGGCGCCCTGTGTGCGTGATGCGTTCGCCAGCAAAGAAAAATGTCCGGGAGGAAATCATGACCGTTGTTCGCCGCACCGCCCTGCGGTGCCTTGGCGCCGCGCTGGGTGCCTCGCTTCTCGCTGCCACCGCAATACCCGCGGCCGCGGCCGACAAGGTGACGCTGCTGCTCAACTGGTACGTCTATGGCGAGCACGCGCCCTTCTTCTACGGCAAGGCCAAGGGCCTTTATGCTGCCGAGGGCATCGATCTCGACATCCAGGAGGGCCGCGGGTCTGCCGTCACCATCCAGGCGGTGGCGGCCGGCACCGTGCAGTTCGGCTATGCGGACGTGCCAACCATGATCCGCGCCGCCGCCAAGGGCGCCCCCGTCGTGGCCGTGGGCGTGGCGCTTCAGAAAAGCCCCATGTCCGTCATGGGCTTTGCCGACAAGAACATCCGCAAGCCGGAAGACATCAAGGGCAAGATCGTCGCCACCACGCCGGGTGACTCCATGTCCCAGATCTGGCCGCTCTTCCTGAAGCAGGCGGGGCTGAAGGCCTCCGATTTCCAGGTGGTGTCGGGTGACGCGCAAACCAAGCTCAATGCCGTCGCCAACGGCCGCGCCGACCTGTTGCTCGGCTATGTCATGGACCAGAGCATGAAGCTGAAGGATGCCACCGGAAAGGATGTGCGTCCGATCATGTTCGCCGACTACGGCATCCACATGGTCTCGTCCGGCATCATCACCAACAAGGACCTGCTGAAGTCCAATCCCGACCTTGTCCGCCGCTTCATGAAGGCGACCACGGCTGCCTTCATCGGTGCGGAGAAGGATCCCGGCGCGGCGGTCGATGCGCTGCTCGCGGACCTGCCCAAGGCGGGCAAGCGCGAGACGCTGCTGGAGGGCTTCGCGCTGACGACGCCCCTTTATCACACAGACGAAACCAAAGGCCGCCCGCCGTTTCAGGTCACCGATGCGGACATGACCTCCACGGTGGATCTCCTCATCGAATACGGCGGTCTCGAAGCCTCGGCGAAGGACAACACCAAGTCCTTCTATACGCGCGACTATCTCCCCGCCGCCGGCAACTGACCCGTCGCCGCCCGCCGGTGGTCCGGCGCGCGGACCAGTCGAACTCCGATGGAGAACCTCATGGCCGCCAATACCCTGCGGGTCGTGTCGCGCGACGAGACGACCGACGTGCGCCGTCGGCTCATCGAGATCCGCGGCCTGACCAAGACCTACCGGACGCGCGACGGCGAGATGCCCTCGCTGAAGCCCATCACTCTCGACATCCGCGAGGGCGAGTTCATCTCCGTGGTCGGTCCCTCGGGATGCGGCAAGTCCACCTTGCTGAAGCTGGTGGCTGGCCTCATCCCGGCGAGCGACGGCGAGATCATCATCGACGGTACGCGCGTCACCGAGCCGCCGGATGACGTGGGCATCGTATTCCAGAGCCCGGTCCTGCTCGCCTGGCGCACGGTTCTGCGCAACGTCATGATGCCCGTGGAGGTGCGGGGGCTGGACAAGGCCTCGCACCTTGCGCGAGCCCGCCAGCTTCTGGCGACCGCTGGGCTTTCGGACTTCGAGAACAAGTATCCGTGGCAGCTGTCCGGCGGGATGCAGCAGCGCACCGCCATCTGCCGCGCCCTCGTCCACGACCCCAAGATCGTCCTGATGGACGAACCCTTCGGCGCGCTCGATGCCATGACGCGGGAGCGGATGAACCTGGAACTCCAGCGCATCCATTTCGAGACCCGCAAGACCATCCTGCTGATCACCCACTCCATTCCTGAGGCCATCTTCCTCGGCGATCGGGTGGTGGTGATGACGGACCGTCCCGGCTCCATCGCCGCCATCTACGACGTGCCGCTTCCCCGTCCCCGGGCTCTGGAACTGATGGGAACGCCCGCCTTCGCCGAACTGGCCCAGCAGGTGCGCGGCCACTTCTATGCCCGCGGGCACATCGACTGAGCCCGCCATGACTGCGCCCCGCCTCCGCATCCTGTCGGTCGAGGTCCGCGAACGGATTATGCCGTTCGTGCGTCCCTTCCGCTTCGGCCCGTCCGTGGTCGAGGCGGCCCCGCAGGCGTTCGTGCGGATAGAGCTGGAGGTAGAAGGCGCGGGTCGTGCCGTGGGACAGTCGGCCGAGATGATGATGCCGCGCTGGTTCGACAAGGCGCCGCACAAGTCGCCCGAACACACGGTCGATGACCTGCGCCGGGTCCTGCTGCACGCCGCGGCCCTCTATGCGGATGCGCCATGGTCCACGGCCTACGGCCTTTCGGCGGATGCGGCGGCCATGCAACTCGGCTGGGCGGAAGGGCGGGGCATCCCCGCGCTCGCGGCCCATTTCGGTCCCGCCTTGCTGGACAAGGCGGTCGTGGATGCTTTGTTGCGCGCCCTGTCCCTGACGTTTCCGGAGGGGCTTTCCCGCAATGTGATGGGGCTTGATGCCCGGAACGCGCGTGACCTCTCTCCTGACCACATCTCCGCGCTCCTTGCGTCTCTCGCGCCTGTCCCGGCCGTGGCTGTGCGGCACACGATCGGTTTGCTCGATCCGCTGGAGGGGCCGCACGGCCTTTCCGCCGAGATCGCGGCCGCGCGGCTGCGCTTCTTCAAGATCAAGATCGGTGGCGATCTTGCCGCCGACTTCGACCGGCTCGCCGCCATCACGGCCTTGCTCACCCATCTCGCGCCGGATTTCCGCGCGACGCTGGATGCGAACGAGCAATACGACCCCGAGCGTCTCTGCCAGCTCGCGGCCGGGCTCGACACGCCGGCTCTCAGGCCTCTGAAGGCGCGGCTGCTCTATATCGAGCAGCCTTTTGACCGGGCGGAGACCTTCACGCGTCCGCTGCCGCCGGCGCTTGATGGCATTCCCGTCATCATCGACGAGGCCGATGGCGGGCTCGATGCCTTCCCTCGGGCCATCGCGCTCGGCTATCGCGGCGTGTCCTCCAAAGCCTGCAAGGGGCTCTACAAGTCCATTCTCAATGCGGTACGGGTGCAGGTGGGGGAGGGCGCTTTCCTGACCGCCGAGGACCTCACCTGCCAGCCGGGGCTCGGTCTCCAGCAGGACCTTGCCCTCGTGGCTACGCTCGGCCTCACCCATGGCGAGCGCAACGGCCACCATTATGTCGCGGGCTTTGGTCCCGCGCCCGAGGCAGAGGCCGGCGCCTTCGCGGCGGCGCACCCGGATCTCTATCGCCTCTCGGATGCGGGCGCCGCGCTCGATGTCTGGCGCGGCGTATTGGCTACCGGCTCCCTGCTCTCCGCCCCCGGCTTTGCCCGGCGGGCCGAACCCGACTGGGCGAGCCTTGAGCCCGTCACGCTTCCCGAAACCAGACTTCATCAGGAGATACCGGCATGACACAGAAGCGCCTCGGCCTCATCATGAACGGCATCACCGGGCGAATGGGGCTGAACCAGCACCTCATCCGCTCCGTGGTGGCCATCCGCGCGCAAGGGGGCGTGCCCCTTTCCGACGGCACGAAAGTGCAGCTCGATCCCATCCTCATCGGCCGCAATGCGGACAAGGTGGAAGGGCTCGCGAAGCAGTATGGCATCGAGCGCTGGGGCACGGACCTCGACGCCGCTCTGGCCGATCCCGGCAACGAAATCTTCTTCGACGCCGCCACCACCCAGATGCGTCCCATCCTGCTGGAAAAGGCCATCCGCGCCGGCAAGCATGTCTATTGCGAGAAGCCCATCGCCACCAATCTGCCGGAAGCCGTCCGCATCTGCCGCCTCGCGGAAGAGAAGGGCGTGAAGAACGGCGTGGTGCAGGACAAGCTCTTCCTGCCCGGCCTTCAGAAGCTCAAGCTACTGCGGGATTCCGGCTTCTTCGGCCGCATGATCTCGGTGCGCGGGGAGTTCGGTTACTGGGTGTTCGAGGGAGACTGGGGCCAGCCAGCGCAGCGCCCCTCCTGGAATTACCGTTCGCAGGACGGCGGCGGCATGATCCTCGATATGGTCTGCCACTGGCGCTACGTGCTGGACAATCTCTTCGGCGAAGTGAAGTCCGTGTCCTGTATCGGCGCGACCCACATCCCCTCCCGCGTGGACGAGCGCGGCCAGCCCTATGAGGCGACGGCGGATGACGCCGCTTATGCCACCTTCGAGCTTCAGGACGGCGTGATCGCGCATATCAACATGTCCTGGTGCACCCGCGTCTATCGCGACGACCTCGTGACCTTCCAGGTGGACGGCACGCTGGGCTCGGCGGTGGCGGGGCTTTCGGACTGTGTCTTCCAGTCTCGCGTCGGCACCCCGCGCCCGGTGTGGAATCCGGACCAGAAGCAGACCATGGATTTTTACAACGACTGGCAGCCGGTGCCCGACACGGCGGTGTTCGACAACGGCTTCAAGGTGCAGTGGGAGATGTTCATCCGGCACGTGGTGGAGGATGCGCCCTACCGCTTCACGCTCCGCGAAGGCGCCAAGGGCGTGCAGCTCGTGGAATGCGCGCTCCAGAGCTGGAAGGAGCGCCGCTGGATCGACGTGCCGACGCTGGAAGCGTCCGAACGGGCCGTCCTGCAAGCCGCCGAGTGAGGGCTGCACCTTCCGGCACAGCCGTCATGTCCGGACTTGGTCCGGGCATGACGGTCCACCGTCCGCGCACCTAGCCGAACCACGGTCATGGCCGGGACACGCCTGGCCATGACCGTGGGGACGCAGCGCACGGAGGCGCTCGCACCGGACCACGGGGACATGGGTTTCAGCGGCGGCGGAGCCGCGACCAAGAAGGATCAGAAACGATGAACGAACGCGCGAACGCCACCGCCCTGTCCCTTCGTCTGCCGCTCGCCGGAGGTGGGCTTGAGACGTTCAAGCTCTCGGCGCCCCGCGATTTTCCCGCGCGTGCGTCGGGGCCGATGAACCGTATCGCCTTTTCCGCCGCCCATGTGGTGGCGGACCCGCTGGCGGCCAGCGATCCGTGGCTCGAAGCCGCCATCGACTGGGACCGCACCATCGCCTATCGGCAGCGCCTGTGGGACCTTGGCCTCGGCGTGGCGGAAGCCATGGATACGGCCCAGCGCGGCATGGGTCTCGACTGGCCGACCTCGCTGGACCTGATCCGGCGCTCCGTGGAGGCTGCGAAGGCATACGGACCGGAGGCGCTGGTCTTTTCCGGCGCAGGCACGGACCACCTCGCACCCGAGGCCGCAAGGTCGCTCGACGACGTGATCCGCGCGTATGAAGAGCAGGTGGCAGCGCTGGAGAAGGTGGGCGGGCGCATCATCCTGATGGCCTCCCGTGCGCTTGCCCGCATCGGCACATCGGCTGCGGATTACGAGACCGTCTATGGCCGAATCCTGAGCCAGGTGCGCCAGCCGGTCATCATCCACTGGCTGGGCGACATGTTCGATCCCGCGCTCGCCGGCTACTGGGGCACACGCGATCTCGACGCAGCCATGGATACGGCAGTCGCCATCATCAATGCCCATGCGGCCAAGGTCGATGGCGTGAAGATTTCGCTCCTCGACAAGGACAGGGAGATCGCCATGCGCCGCCGGCTGGACCCGGCCGTGCGCATGTATACGGGCGACGACTTCAATTATGCGGAATTGATCGCCGGAGATGCTCAGGGCTATTCCCACGCCCTGCTGGGTATTTTCGATGCCATCGCCCCGGCCGCTTCGGCCGCGCTCACCGCGCTGGCGGCGGGTGACGAGGCGGGCTTCCACGACATCCTGGCGCCCACCGTTCCTCTGTCGCGCCATATCTTCCGGGCGCCCACGCGCTTCTACAAGACGGGCGTGGTGTTCATGGCCTATCTCAATGGCCATCAGGACCATTTCACCATGGTCGGCGGTCAGGAGAGCGCCCGCTCGACGCTTCATCTGGCCGAACTGTTCCGTCTTGCGGATCTGGCCGGGCTGCTGGCCGATCCAGATCTGGCGGTGCAACGGATGCGTGCCGTGCTCGCCGTGCGCGGCGTGGAGGCCTGAGATGCAGGACCGTGTCGCACCCAGCGCCCTCAAGCCCGCCCTGAGGGACTTCTCGGCAGATCACCGCCTGCTCTCCATCAACACCGCGACGGTGCGCAGGCAGGGCGATCTTGCGACCATCATCGAGGCGTGCGCGCGGGCGCAGATCCGCGCCATCTCGCCCTGGCGCGATCAGGTGGCCCATATCGGGCTGCCCCGCGCGGTGGAGGCGGTGAAGGCGACCGGTCTTGCGCTCTCGGGCTACTGCCGGGGCGGGATGTTCCCGGCTGACCCCGCCCGCCTGTCCGAGGTCCGCGACGACAATCGGCGCGCCGTGGATGAGGCGGTCGCTCTGGGCGCGTCCTGCCTCGTTCTCGTGGTGGGTGGCTTGCCGCAATATGCCCGGCCGGGCTCGGCACCCTCGAAGGATATCGGGGCGGCGCGCGCCCTGGTGGAGGATGGCATCGGCACGCTGCTGGAGTACGCCCGCAGCGCCCACATGCCGCTCGCCATCGAGCCGCTCCATCCCATGTATGCCGCTGAGCGTGCCTGCGTGAACACCATGGGGCAGGCGCTCGACATCTGCGACCGGCTGGACCCGGAGCGAAGCGGGATTCTGGGCGTCGCGCTGGACGTGTTCCACGTCTGGTGGGACCCGGACCTGTCCGCCCAGATCGTGCGGGCGGGCCGCGATCGGCTGCTGGCCTATCACGTGTGCGACTGGCTGGTGCCCATGGCCGACATGCTGAACGACCGCGGCATGATGGGCGACGGCGCGATCGACCTGAAAGCCATCCGCGCGCAGGTGGAAGCCCAAGGGTATCAAGGCTTCGCGGAAGTGGAGATCTTCTCCGAGCACTGGTGGGCGAAGCCGATGGAGGAGGTGCTTGGCACCTGTATCTCCCGTCACCGCTCCGTCGTATAAGCGGCAAAACGGCTGGAGCGAGGGGCAAAGTGGCACGCGTGGCTGGTGCGAGCGGGCTGGACGAGCAGGACATGGGGGCGGGTGCGCCGGAAACGCCCAGCCGAGCCCGTGCGCCGGCGAAGTCCAAGGCCGCAGAGGGGGGACGCGTGGTGCGGACCCGCGACCCGGAGCGCACCAAGGCGAGCATCCTCTCCGCTGCCACAGCCGAATTTTCAGCCCGCGGTTTCGCCGGGGCGGGCATCGACGCCATCGCCTCGCGCTCGGGCGCCAACCGGCGGATGATCTATCATTACTTCGGCTCCAAGCGCGGGCTTTGGCTGGCCGTGCTGGAGGCCGCCTACGAGCGAGCGCGCACCTCGGAACTGAAGCTCAATCTCGAAAGCCTCTCTCCCGAGGACGCCATGCGGCGGCTCGTGACCTTCACGTTCGACAGCTTCATCGGCGAGCGCACCTTCATCAACCTGCTGAACAGCGAAAACCTGCATCAGGCCCGGCACCTGAAGGAATCCGAGCGGGTGAAGGACATGCATTCGCCGCTTATCGGCATGATCAGCGCTATCGTCGAGCGGGGCGTGAAGGAGGGCGTGTTCCGGGACGGGCACGATCCGGCGCAGCTCTGGATATCCATTGCCGGCCTGTCCTATTTCTATTTCTCCAACATCTTCACGCTGTCGGTCATCCTCAATCGCGACCTGGCGTCCAAGAAGGAACTGGCCGCCCGCCGCGCCCATGTGGCCGAACTGGTCCTCAATGCCCTGCGTCTGCCGCCGCAGGCGGCGACCCTGTCGGCGCTCGGCTCGGATCCGGCCCAGAGGACCTGAGCCGCGGGCAGTGGCCCCCCTTCACCGTTTGGTCTTGGCGGCGTTGAATTCGACCGCTGCGCGGACCAGTTCAGCAAACGCGTCCGGGTCGATGACATCGCCCTCGCGGATATCGATGGCGCGCATGGACTGGCCGTTCAGGCTGCCATTGAAGAGTCCAGCCGGATCGGCGAGCAGCGCCCCCTTTGGGAAGGTGAGCTTCACATAGGCCTTGTAGATCTCGCCCGTGCAGATGATTCCGTCCTGTTCCCAGACGGGCACGCCGGCGGGATTGGTCGGCTTGCGCCACTTCACGGCTTCCACGACGCCGGGGACCGTGTCCCGGATCAGCTTGCGCATCCGGGCGAGTGTCTCGCCGCGCCAGTCGCTCAGCCCGGCGATCTTGGCGTCGATCAGTGCGCTTGGATTATCGGCTTCGCCTGCCATCAGCCCCTCGCCTGTGTCGTCGGCGCTCCGAGCATGGCATAGGGACGGGCCAAGGAGGAGCCTTGCACCAGCTCGCCAAACACGTTTCCCGCCGATCCCTCAACCCGCCAGATGAGACAGCAGCAGGCGGGCAAGAACCTCCGGCTGCTCCACGCAAGGGATGTGCGAGGCATCGGCGATGAGTTCCAGCCGGGCGCCGGGAATGGCAGCGGCCATGGCCTCGGCGGCGGCCGGGGGTGTGGAGGGGTCCTTGTCGCCGACCACCACCAGCGTGGGAGCCGTGATGCGGGCGGCGGAAGCGGTGAGGTCGGCGTCGCGCACCGCGAGGGCGCAGCCCACATAGCCGTCCAGCGTGGTGCGGGCCACCATGTTGGCATAGCCGCGCACGATGTGCGGAACGCGCTCCCGGAACCCGTCGGTGAACCACCGGCCCATCACGCCCGGGGCGATGGCGGCAAGACCATCGCGGCGGATGCCCGCGACGCGCTCGTTCCAGACCGAGGCCGGGCCGATCTGCATGGCGGTGTCGCACAGGACGAGGCGATCCACCCGCGCAGGGGCTTGGGCGCCCAGGTGCTGGGCCACCATGCCGCCGATGGAGAGGCCGCACACATGGGCCTTCGCGATGCCCAGCGCATCCAGAAGCCCAAGGGCATCGCCGGCAAGGTCCGCAATTGAATAGCCGTTGGCTTCGTCCCGCAGCGGGGCGACGTCGGAGAGGCCGTGGCCGCGCATGTCGTACCGCAGCACGCGGAAGTGCGCGGCGAGCGCCGGCATCACCGCGTCCCAAACAAGGAAGCTGGTCCCCAGAGAGTTGGCGAGCAGGAGAACCGGCGCGTCGGTACGTCCTTCAAGGGCGTAGTGAACGGTGCGTCCGTCGATGGCGAGAAAGGGCATGCAGGTCTCCGGCGGGGCGTTCAGACGGTGGCAATCGGCGTGACGGGGGACCCCACCGCGCCGGGGAGGCGCAAGGGAGGGGCGGTGAGCAGAAAGCGGCTGCGGCCGGCGGCGCGCAGATGGGCGGCGAGATCGGCAAGCCACCACAGTTCGCCCAGCGGCACGCCCAGCTTGAAAAGGCAGTGATGATGGAGCGGCATCGAGGCCTGCGTATTGGAGGCAAGGCGCTTGGCCGGCAATTGCTCCACCGCATAATTGTCGGCAACCAGCGCCGAAATGCGGCTGTCGGCGATCCACTGGAGGAGGCGCGCGTCGCGCCCATCGAGCGCGGCGCAACTCCGGGCGAGAACGGCGCCGTCCGGCTGGCCGCCCATCCCCATGATGACCTCCGTGAAGCCGGTGTAGAGGCACAGGATATCTGCCTCCTCCACGCTGACGCCCTGAGCCTCCATGGCCCGCATCAGATCATCATAGCCCACCAGATGGCGATCCGTTCCGAAGGGGGAAAGGAGATCCACCAGAACGCCGCGTCCCTGGACGCCATGGGCCGCCGCATTCTGGATGCCCAGACGGTGGGCGCCGGGGGCGATGTCCCGTTCGGCCGCCTCGCGCGGGCCCACGATGTCGATGCCCGCGCGGAAGCCGTTGTAATAGACCGGCTCGGGGCGCCCCTCGCCGCTGACATCGAACAGGGCGCCCACATGGGCGAAGCTGTCCCACTGGGTGGAATATTGCAGGCAGATCTCCACCTTGTCGTCGCAGACCACGTCCACGAAGCAGGCGTCATCCGCGCAGAGCATGGCATTGAAGCGCGGATTGTCCTCCGGACCGGTGGGCTTCAGCACGGGCGGCACACGCCGCACATTCAGGACGTTCCCGCCGGGCCTGTCGAGCGGCAGACTGAGGCAGAAGGTGCGCCCTTCCGACACCTCGGCCACGGCGGCGCGGACCTTGTCGGGTGTGATGAGGTTCAGGCGGCCGAGCTCGTCGTCCGGCCCAAAATCGCCCCAGGTGGAGCCTTCCGGACGGCGGACCCAGCGGCGATCGGACGGCATGGTATTCTCCCTATGGGGCATTGGCCTCAGTTCGCGCCCTTGCCAACGGTGATTCCGCCGCAGACCGGCAGCGTCTGGCCGGTGATGAAGCCGGCCGATTCGCCGAGGAAGAAGCTCACGGCCTGCGCCACATCTTCCGGCGTGCCCATGCGGCCCACGGGGATTGACTCCACGATGGCGCGGGTGCGGGGCGCATCCGGCGGGTTGGCTGCTGTGAACAGCGGCGTGGCAATGGGTCCGGGCGCCACGGCGTTCACCGTGATGCCGTCGCGCCCCAGTTCCAGAGCCCAGGTGCGGGTGGCGCCGAGAAGGCCGGCCTTGCTGGCGGCGTAAGCGGTGCGCAGTTCCTTGCCATAGGCGGCACGGCTGGACACATTGACGATGCGCCCGAAGCGGGCGGCCCGCATGCTGGGCACCAGCGCCTGCGTGACCTGAATGGCGACGCCGAGATTAAGCCGCATGACGGCCGCGAAATCCTCCGCCGTCGTGTCATCGAGGCTGGCAGGGCGCACCATGCCCACATTGTTCACGAGACGGGTGATCGGGCCCTCGGAGAGCGCCTCGGTGAGCGCCCCCGCGGTCGCCGCCTCGCTCATCAGGTCCACGCAGAGGAAGCGGGCCTCAAGGTCGGGCGGCGGCG
This sequence comes from Azorhizobium sp. AG788, assembly GCF_004364705.1. NCBI lineage: Bacteria > Pseudomonadati > Pseudomonadota > Alphaproteobacteria > Hyphomicrobiales > Xanthobacteraceae > Azorhizobium > Azorhizobium sp. AG788. Next base: position 420,455 of record NZ_SOBM01000002.1, on the reverse strand, counting down.
GCTCGCGGTCCAGCACCACCAACGCACGGCCGGCCATCCGCTCCTGCCGGGCCACCGCGAGGCCGATTCCGCCCGCTCCGCCTGTGACCAGCGTGCGGTCCGTCATTTCGCCTCCGGCAGATAGCACACGCCATCCACATAGGCCTTGCGCCAGCGGGTGATCTGAACGCGTTCGAACAGGCCTGCGGTGAAGAAGGGATCAACTGCGATGAAGGCTTCCGCCTCGGCCCGCGTCTCCAGTGCCACCACATAGAGCCCGCCACCGGAGGCATTGCCCTCGTCGTCCAGCTTGGCGCCGCAGGCCAGAAGCAGGTGCTTGTGCGCATCAAGGAAGGCGAGGTGTGCATCGCGCTCCCGGGCGCGCAGGTCGAGTGTGCCGGGCTTGTCGAAGGTCTCGATCATGTAGGGCATGTGGGCGCGTCCCCTTCAGGCCTGCGTCCTCAGATGGCGGAGGGATGACGGGCGAGCGGCGTCACCTTGATGTCCATGAACGGGAACAGCGGGAGCGAGGAGAGAAGCTGGTGCAGTTCGTCCACGCTCTCCACCTCGAAGATGGACACGTTGGCGTAGCGCCCGGCGATGCGCCAGAGGTGGAGCCACTTGCCCTGCCGCTGGAGGTCCTGCGCATAGGCCTTCTCCGCCGCCTTGATCGCATCCGCCTTCTCGGCCGGAAAATCGTGCGGAATGTTCACCTGCATTTCGACGTGGAACAGCATGACCCTGGCTCTCGTGAGGGGCGGCGGACGGAACGTCCTGCGGCCTGAAGCTAAAGGGGACGGACAATCCGGCGCGGCCGGATCCCCCAAGGGGCGGCCGGGCACGAGCGGCCCGGCACGCCGGAGGCTCACTTCTTGACGAGCGGGCAGGTGCTCTCGCTGAGCGGCTGGAAGGCCTCGTCGCCGGGGATGACGCGGACGATCTGGTAATAGTCCCACGCGCCCTTCGACTCCTTGGGGGACTTCACCTTCGCCAGATACATGTCGTGCACCATGCGGCCGTCCGCACGGATCTTGCCGTTCTTCGCGAACATGTCGTCGATGGGCAACTCGCGCATCTTGGCCACCACCTTCTCGCCGTCGTCGGTGCCGGCGGCTTCCGCGGCCTTGAGATAATGCAGGACGGACGAATAGACGCCCGCATGCACCATGGTGGGCATCTTGCCGTTCATCCGGGCGGCGAAGCGCTTGGAGAAGGCGCGGGTCTTCTCGTCCGTGTCCCAGTAGAAGCCGGTGGTCAGCACCATGCCCTGTGCGGCTTCGAGGCCCACGGAGTGGATGTCCGTGATGAACAGCAGCAGCGCCGCCAGCGTCTGGCCGCCCTGCGTGATGCCGAATTCGCGCGCCTGCTTGATGGTGTTGATGGTATCGGCGCCAGCGTTCGCCATGGCGATGATCTTGGCCCCCGAGCCCTGCGCCTGGAGCAGGTAGGAGGACACGTCCGGAGAGCCGAAGGGATGGGCCACCGAGCCCTTCACCGTGCCGCCCTTCTCCTTCACGATCTTCGCCACCTGGTTCTCCAGATCGTGGCCGAAGGTGTAGTCCGCCGTGATGAAGTACCAGGTCTTGAAACCCTCGCTCACCAGCGCGTTGCCGGTGCCGGCGGCCAGCGAATAGACGTCATAGGTCCAGTGCAGGCCGGTCGGCGAGCAGGCCTTGTTGGTGAGCGCCATCGCAGCGGCGCCGGAATTGATGTCGACCTTGCCCTTCTCGCGGGAGACCTCGCGCACCGCGAGTGCGGCCACCGAGCCGTTGATGTCGAAGATGGCGTCCACGTCCTGCGTGTCGTACCACTTGCGGGCGGTGGCGGAGGCGATGTCGGCCTTGTTCTGGTGATCTGCGGAGACCAGTTCCACCGGCTTGCCGTTGATGGGCTTGCCGAAATCCTCAATGGCCATCTTCGCGGCTTCCACCGAGCCAGCGCCGGCGAGATCCGAATAGGCGCCGGACATGTCGGTGAGCACGCCGATCTTCACCCCGCCGCCGGCATATTGGGCGGCCGCTGGGGTCACGATCATGGCGCTGGCAAAGAGCGCCGCCGCAAAGGGCGCCGCGAGGGCCTTGGTCTTCATGTTTCCTCCCGGGGGGCTGAAGCAGGATGCGGCAGCCCGGCTGTCGATGACGAAGGACGCGCGGGATCACTGCGGTGATGCGCGTTGAACTGCGTCTCAATCTCGGACGAACGGGCATGGAAGGCGGGACCTTCCCATCGCCGCATCTCGAACCGTCGTGTTCGTATGTCGAACATCTATGCGGAAATTGGTACGTCTGCCATGCTGTTGCGGTCAAGCATAATCGATGCTGCACCTGCACAACAAAACCGGAAATACTCGAATGTGAGACCGCTTGCATTTGCTTGCGCGATCGACCCAAATCGGTCGAGCACTCGCTTGAAAAGCTTTTGGGCCCCGTTTTGTGTTCGCATAACGAACATTTTCCCTCAATTCGCACATCGGTGATCGCCATGGACACAGGACGAAACGGCCCGGTGGCTGTCGTGGGCGGCGGCAGCATGGGGGTGGGGTGGGCAATCGTGTTCGCTCGCTCCGGCCGGGAGGTGCGCGTCCATGACGCCGCGCCAGCCGTGCGTAGCGCGGTGCTCGGAGCTGTGGCGGAACGCCTGGCCGCGCTCGCCGCCTATGACCTGCTGTCGGAGGCGCCCGGCGTCGTGATGGCACGGATCACAGTGGCAGAAACGCTCGGCGCCGCCATCGCCGGCGCCGTTCATGTCCAGGAGAACGTACCGGAGCGGCTCGACCTCAAGACGCAGGTCTTCCGTGCCATGGATGCGGTGGCGGCGCCGGAGGCGGTGCTCGCCAGTTCCACATCGTCGCTGCCGGCATCCGAGTTCGCGGCGGCCCTTCCGGGGCGCGCACGCTGCCTCGTGGCCCATCCGGCCAACCCGCCCCATCTCCTGCCCATCGCCGAGATCGTGCCGGCCCCCTTCACCGATCCGGAGGCCGTCGAGCGCACCCGCGCCCTCATGGCCCAGGCCGGGCAGGTTCCGGTGGTGCTGCAACGCGAGGTCAACGGCTTCATCTACAACCGGCTGCAAGGGGCTGTGCTGAGAGAAGCCTATTGGATGCTGGAGCAGGGCATTGCCGATGTGGCGTCCATCGATCGGGTCATGACCTCCGGCCTCGGCCTGCGCTGGTCGATCGTCGGCCCGTTCGAGACGGCCGATCTCAACTATCAGGGCGGCCTTGAGGAGCACGCCCGCCGCATGGGCGAGCGCTATCGGCAGATGGGCGCCGAGCGGGGCCAGCCGGACGGATGGGACGAGACCCTCGTCGCCCGTGCTGCGGCTGAAAGACGGGCCCTGCTGCCCCTTGAGGACTGGGGCGCACGGGTTGCCTGGCGGGACGAGCGGCTGATGAAGGCCCGTGCTGCCGAACGGGAAAGTCCCACCTATACTGCGCCCGGGGAGAACACCGCCGCCGGCGGTCTGAGGGAGGGGGCATGACGAGCGAGGTGCTGGAGGGGCGGGCCGAGGGGGCGGCCGACGAGAAGGATTACGTCCAGTCCCTCGCGCGTGGCCTGCAGGTGCTGCGGGCCTTCAGCCAATACAAGCCGCGCATGACGCTCAGCGAAGTGGCCCAGCATACCGGCCTCACCCGCGCTGCCGCCCGGCGCTTCCTCCTGACCCTCGTGCGCGAGGGCTTTGCGGAGACGGACGGCAAGCGGTTTGCCCTGCGCCCGAAGGTGCTGGAACTGGGCTTTGCCTATCTGTCCTCCCTGCCCATGTGGGAGGTGGCCCAGCCGGTGATGCGGGATGTGGTGAATACCCTGCAGGAATCCTGCTCCCTCTCCGTTCTGGACGGCGAGGACATCGTCTATGTGGCGCGCGAGCCCACGGCGCGGGTCATGACCATCGGGCTGTCCATCGGCTCGCGCCTGCCGGCCTATTGCAGTTCCATGGGTCGGGTGCTGCTGTCCGGCCTGCCGCCGGCGGAGCTCGCCGCCTTCTACGACCGGGTGCGGATCGAGAAGCGCACGCCGCGCACCGTGCCGACCAAGGTGGCCCTGAAGGACGAGGTGGAAACGGCGCGCCGACAGGGCTGGGCGCTGGTGGATCAGGAACTCGAACTGGGCCTGCGCTCCATCGCCGTCCCGATCCGCAATCGCCGAGGCGAGGTGCTGGCTGCGCTCAACGTCTCGACCCATGAGGGGCGCACCCCTCTCGAGGCCATGCGCAACCGCTTCCTGCCCGTGCTTATGGACGCCGCCCAGCGCATCTCCGCCGCCCTGCCGCAATAGGTCTGCCTCGATCCGCGTCCCGCAGCAGGCTCGCGGGGCGGCTTCTAAGTCTGGGGCTTCGGCACGGCGCAGGTGCGGGCTTCGCGCGGGCCTTCGGGGGCCTTGGCCAGCGCCGCGTAGAGGCTCTTGCGCCGCAGGTTCGGATTGTAGTGCGGGTCGATAAGCGATTTCGACCGCCAGCGCTCCACGAAGCGGCGGCGCTGGGCCTTCAGCCGCTCGCGATGGGCCTTGCTGCGGCGCTTCCCGCGCGAGGCGGATTCGTGGTGGATGAGGCAGGCGAAGGGCGTCCACACCAGCTCATAGCCCGCCGCCACCGCCCTCAGGCACAGGTCGATGTCGTTGCAATCCTCGGCAAAGCGCTCGGCATCGAGCGGGCCGATAGCTTCCCAGCAGGCACGGGAGATCAGGAGGCAGGCGGCGGTCACGGCGGACAGATTCTGCCGGCTGTGCAGCCGCCCCTGATAGCCGGGTGCATCCTGATCCGCATGGGCGAACCAGTGGGCGGCATAATCGAACAGGCCGCAGATCACGCCCGCATGCTGGATGGAGCGATCGGGGAACAGCAGCTTGGCGCCGACCACCCCGGTGCCCGGCAGAGCGGCGAGCGCCACCATCTCGTCCAACCAGCCCGGCTCCACCACCTCGATATCATTGTTGAGGAGGCCGATCAGACTGCCGGAGGCGGCCTCGACGCCGAGATTGCAGATGCGCGGATAATTGAAGCCGCCGTCGTCTCGCACGATGACCGTGCGCGGCCAGGCGGCCTTGATCTCCTCGAACAGCGCGAAGGTCGCCGGCTCCACCGAGCCGTTGTCCACCACCACGATCTCGAAATTGCGATAGCGCGTCAGCGCGATCATGGAACGCAGCGCGAGGCCCAGCAGGTCGGCCCGGTCGCGGGTGGGGATCACGAAGGAGACGAGCGGGGCATCCTCCGGCAGCGGATAGACCGGCTGGAGGCGTCCCGCGGTGGCCTCAACCTCGGCAACGCCGGTCGCGGCCTTGAGCGCGGCGGCGGCGTCCGCCACCACGTGCGGCGCGAAGGTGCCGTCGCCCATCTCCGGCGGGCGGGAGAAGGCGACGCGCGGCAGGTGCAGGATGCGCGCGGGATCGAGCGGTTCGGCCGCCCGCAGCAGCAGGTCATAGGCCCAGGCGGCGCCGAAGCCGGCGCGCGCCCCGGCGATCTCGGCCAGCCGGGCAGGCGAGAAGACGCGGAGGGCCCCCACATAATCGAGGCTGCGCAGCAGATGCCGGTTGAAGGCCGGCTTGAAGAGGCCATCCACCGGCGTGCCGGTGTCATCGAGGCGCTCCTCGTCCGTATAGAGCAGCGCACAATCGGGATGAACGGCGAAGGCGGCGCGGATCATCGCGACGGCATCGCGGGTCGGCGTGCCGCGCGGATCGAGGGGCGCGACCAGCGCGGCCGGAACGAGCGCGCTGGCCGCATTGAAGGCCTCCGGTCCCTCGGGAGCCGCATGGGCCACGAGACGGATGCGCGCGTCGGAAGGCGGAAGAACGGGCGGGGCGCCTTCGGGGTGCAGGATAACCCACTGCCAGTTGGGGTCGGTCTGTGCGGCGAGGGCCGCGGCCACGCGCGCGACATCCGCAGCGGCAGTCAGGGCGCTGATGAAGGCGAGGGGTGGGGCCGCCTCCTTCGGAGGAACGGCGACGAAGTCCTCGACGAACCGGGCCCGATAGGCTCGGTAGAAGGCCGCCTGTTCCTGCGCATGGGCGGGACCTGCCTGCAACAGCGCGCCATGGAGGCCGCGCAGGTCGCGTGCGGCAATGGTTGCCGCTTTCCAGCGCTTCAACACCGAGCCCGGAGCGAACCGACCGGCCGCGAAGGCATGAAGCTTCAACTCCACCTTGGTGCGTGGGAAATAGCCGATGGTCAGATCCGTCGGCGCATCTGGCAGCAGCAGCGCCACCGCCCCTTTCGGCACGAACGCGCCCGTGGTGCCCGGCTCCAGCGTCGCGGGTCCGAGCGGCCGGCCGGTGCGATCCACGAAGCGACCGCCGCGCGATATGGTGCCGCCGAGCCAGAACACGAGGGCATAGCCCCGCCGGCGCGCCCGCCAGCGGATGGGAAGCGGCAGCGCGATCTCGGCGGCGCCTTCGGCGGTGCGGCGCACCCGCAACGGGCGGGGCGGAATGAGGTCGGACATCGCGCCGGATTTTTCCTGAAAACGCGGCCGGACGCGGCCGCCAGCGCGGTTGAAGCACCAAGCCGCCGGCCGGGCAAGCCGGCTTGACGTGCGTGCCGCGCCGCCCTGAACTGCGCCGCCGCCGCTCCGGCCTTTCGGTCGTGGGCCGTCGCACCTATCTCAGCCGCACCGCACAGACGCGGGCTTTGCCGGCCGCCGGAGGGAATCAGTCATGTCGCGTAGCGTGGATCTTTTCGTCATCGGCGGCGGCTCGGGCGGCGTGCGGGCCGGACGCATCGCGGCCCAGCACGGCGCGAAGGTGATGCTGGCGGAGGAATATCGCCTCGGCGGGACCTGCGTGATCCGCGGCTGCGTGCCGAAGAAGCTGTTCGTCTATGCCGGACGCTATGCCCATGATCTGGAAGACATGGCCGGCTTCGGCTGGACCGTGGAGGGCGCCCGCTTCGACTGGCCGACGCTGATCGCACGCAAGGACCAGGAGATCGCCCGTCTGGAGGGCATCTACCGCCGCAACCTCGTGGCGCCGGGTGTCGAGATCGTGGACGGGCGGGCCGAGATCATCGGCCCCAACCGCGTGCGCCTCGTCGCCACGGGCGAGGAGATCGAGGCCGGCCACATCCTCATCGCCACCGGCGCGCATCCCGCGCTCGGCCCCGCGATTTCCGGCGCCGAGCACGCCATCACCTCCAACGAGGCCTTCCATCTGCCCCGCCTGCCGCCGCGCATCCTGATCCAGGGCGGCGGCTATATCGCGGTGGAGTTCGCCTGCCTGTTCCGCGCGCTGGGCAGCGAGGTGCATCTCGTGTTCCGCGCCGACCAGATTCTGCGCGGCTTCGACGAGGACGTGCGCGCGCTGGTGGCGCAGGAGATGGCCCATTCAGGCATCGTGTTCCACACAGGCCAGACCCTCACCGGCATCACCGCAGAGGGCGGCACGAAGACGGTGACCCTGTCCGACGGCTCCGCCATCGCGGTGGACGAGGTGATGTTGGCCATCGGCCGTCTGCCCAACACCTCGGGCCTGGGGCTGGACGTCGTGGGCGTTGCCACCGACAAGGTAGGCGCGGTGATCGTCGATGCGGACGGGCGCACCAATGTGCCGTCCATCTATGCGGTGGGCGATGTCACCAACCGCATCAACCTGACCCCCGTGGCCATCCGCGAGGGCCATGCCTTCGCGGACAGCGTGTTCGGCAACAAGCCCTGGCGGGTGGATCACAGCCTCGTCGCGACCGCCGTCTTCACCGAGCCGGAGGTGGGCACCTGCGGCCTCAGCGAGACCGCCGCGCGCGCCGCCGGGCATGCGGTGGACATCTACAAGTCCCAGTTCCGTCCCATGCGGGCGACCCTCTCGGGCCGCGAGACGCGCATGCTGGTGAAGCTCATCGTCGATCAGCAGAGCGACAAGGTGCTGGGCTGCCACGTGGTGGGCGAGGGCGCGGGCGAGATCATCCAGATGGCCGCCATCGCCATGGGCATGGGCGCCACCAAGGCGGATTTCGATCGCACGGTCGCTGTCCATCCCACGGCGGCAGAGGAACTCGTGACGCTGCGCACCAAGAGCGCGTGAGCTCGCCAGCGGACCCTCTGGACGAACGCCCACCGGCTTTGCCATAGAGCCGGCGGGCGTCGATGGATTTCGGGTGGAGCGACTCGCCTCCAGCCGATCCGGCGCCGAAGCGGGCGTTCCATTCCTTCGGGGGTATTCCGTGCGCAAGTCAGGTTCTGTGGCCGTGCTGGCCGCCGCTGTGTTCCTCTCCGCCGCCGCCTCTGCGGCGCCGATCCCGCCGCAGCAGGACAAGGCGGGAGCCTTGCTCAAGTATCAGGTGCTGACGCCCCCGGACCGGCGGGCGACCCTCGACGCGTTCATGGGCCGCAAGCTCAGCGACGGCGCCTTCACGGCGCTCGACGCCTGCACCCTGCGGCAGGCGACGGAAGACAATGCGGGCCGGGTGAAGCTGTCGGCCACCATCGCTGCCTGCGCCAAGGAAACCGGCAACTGACGAGTTCGGCGGGGCGGTTGCGCCCCGCCGATACGGGTCAATGCGGCTGCGCGCCCATCTGGCCGCCGAAGAGCTTTCCCTTCTCGGCCCAGAAGGTGGAGAGGATGGCGAGGAAGCCGAGGCAGAAATAGCCGAGCGCCAGCGGCAGCACCGACCCCGCCACCGACTGGCCGACCACCATGCCCATGATGGCCCCGAACAGCGTCGTGTAGAAGCCGATGAAGGACGATGCGGTGCCGGCAATGGCGCCGAGCGGCTCCATGGCCATGGAGTTGAAGTTCGGCACGGTGAGCGCGAACAGCGCCTGGTTGAGCGCGATCAGCGTGCAGAAGAGCAGGAAGGGCGGCTTGCCGTCATAGGCGAGGGCGAATGCCACCTGCAGCCCGCCCACCAGCGTGAAGCCGATGATGGCGGCGTGCGAGAGATGGCGCATGCCGATGCGCCCCACGAGCCGGGAATTGAGGAAGGACGCCGCCGACATCACCGCCGCGACGGACGAGAAGGCGAGGGGGAAGGCACTGCCGAGATGATAGACCTCGGTGTCGAAGATCTGCGGGGCCGAGGCGACGAAGGACATCAGCGCGCCCATCATCAGCCCCATGCCGGTGGCATAGCCGAAGGCCCGCCGCGTCGTGACCGTGACCTTCAGCCCGCGCACGATGGAGGCGACGGAGAAGGGCACGCGATTTTCCGGATGCAGCGTCTCCGGCATGCGCAGGCCGAACCAGACGGCCAGAATCACGCCGAGCGCCAGCATGGCGAGGAAGATGAGGTGCCACGTGCCCACCAGCAGGATGGCGCTGCCGAGCGTCGGCGCCACCACGGGCACGACGAGGAACACCATCATGCACAGCGACATGACGCGGGCCATGTCGCGGCCCTTGAAGCGGTCGCGCACGATGGCGACAGAGAGCACGCGGGCCGCCGCCGTGCCCATGCCCTGGATTGCGCGGGCCACCAGCAGGACCGTGAAGTTGTCTGTGACCATGGCCAGGCCGCAGCCCACTGCATAGATGGCGAGACCGATGATGAGGGCGGGCTTGCGGCCGATGACGTCGGAGATGGTGCCGAACACCAGCTGCATCAGCGCGAAGCCGATCATGTAGGCGGTGACGATGAGCTGGAGATCGCCGGCGCGGGGCACCTTCAGATCGACGCGGATCGGCTCGAAGGCCGGGAGCAGGTTGTCGATGGAGAAGGCGGTGACGCCCATCATCAGCGCGACGAGGGCGACGAATTCGACAAAGCTGGGCTTCTGGGCCGCCGCCGATGCGACGCCCGGATCAGATCTGGTCATACATTTACTCAAGGTGGGGCCGCGCGACGCCAGCCGCGCAGGGCCAGCCCTTTTAAGCGATGCCGCGACAAAAAGCGCGTCCCTGTGCGGGCAGGGCGGGCGGGGATGATTGCATGGAGCGCATGGCTCATTGCGTGGCTGATTTTCAGGCAGACGTCGCGCTCATGTGACAATCCGCAGGGCAGACCCGCCATGTTCCGGTTTCGTGCCCCCGGTGGGTCGTGTATAAGCGCCAATCCGCATCCTCTGACCATGGAGCCAAGGACCGGACGCACGGCGCATGGGCGCCGCGCGAAACTGGATGGAGATCACTATGACCACCCGCCCTGTTTCCGACCGCAACCCGAGCGCCGAGATCGTGTCTCGCCGCGCCGAAGGCTGGCGTCCGGATTCCTGGCGATTTTATCCCGTGGTCCAGGTGCCCGATTATCCAGACAAGGTCGCGCTCGGCGAGGTGGAGGGCAAGCTCGCCTCCTACCCGCCGCTGGTTTTTGCAGGTGAGGCCCGCCGCCTGAAGGCGCACCTCGCCAAGGTTGCGGCCGGCGAGGCTTTCCTGCTCCAGGGCGGTGACTGCGCCGAGAGCTTCGACGAGCATTCGGCAGACAACATCCGCGATTTCTTCCGGGTGTTCCTGCAGATGGCCGTGGTGCTGACCTTCTCCGGCGGCTCGCCGGTGGTGAAGGTGGGCCGCATCGCCGGCCAGTTCGCCAAGCCCCGGTCGGCCCCGACCGAGACGGTCAACGGCGTGGAACTGCCGAGCTACCGCGGCGACATCGTGAATGACATTGCGTTCACGCCGGACGCCCGCATTCCCGATCCGCATCGCCAGCTCGAAGCCTACCGCCAGTCGGCGGCGACGCTGAACCTGCTGCGCGCCTTCGCTTCGGGCGGCTATGCCAACCTCGCGAACGCGCATCAGTGGATGCTCGGCTTCGTGAAGGACAGCCCGCAGTCGCACCGCTATCAGGAACTGGCGAACCGCATCACCGAGGCGCTCGACTTCATGCGCGCCTGCGGGATCGATCCGCAGGTGCATCCCGAGATGCGCTCGACGGATTTCTTCACCAGCCACGAGGCGCTGCTGCTCGGCTACGAGCAGGCGCTGACCCGTGTCGATTCGACGTCCGGCGACTGGTACGCCACCTCCGGCCACATGCTGTGGATCGGCGACCGCACCCGCCAGCCGGACCATGCGCATGTCGAGTATTTCCGCGGCATCCGCAATCCGATCGGCATCAAGTGCGGTCCCTCGCTCTCGGCCGACGGTCTCATCCGCCTGCTGGACGTGCTCCAGCCCGACAATGAGGCCGGCCGCATCACCCTGATCTGCCGCTTCGGCGCGGAGAAGGCCGCCGAGCACCTGCCGGCGCTGGTGCGGGCGGTCGAGAAGGAAGGCCGCACGGTGGTGTGGTCGTGCGATCCCATGCACGGCAACACCATCAAGGCGGGCTCGGGCTACAAGACGCGGCCGTTCGACCGCATCCTGTCCGAGATCCGGACCTTCTTCGATGTCCATGCGGCGGAAGGCACGATCCCCGGCGGCGTGCATCTCGAGATGACCGGCAAGAACGTCACCGAATGCACCGGCGGCGCGCGGGCCATTTCGGATGAGGATCTGCGCGACCGCTACCACACCTATTGCGATCCGCGCCTCAATGCGGAGCAGTCCATCGAGCTCGCCTTCCTGGTAGCCGAACTGCTCAAGACCGCGCGCCAGTCGCGCGGGCGCCGGGAGGTGGTCGCGGCCGAGTAAGCCGCGTCCGTCTCACCAAACTTTTGGAGATGCCCCGGTTCGCCGGGGCATTTTCGTTTGTGGGGACGTGTCCGCTCAGGCGGCGATGGAGCGGGCGGGGCCGGTGATGCCCTCAAAGGCGCCGTCCTTCAGCTCGGCGATCAGCAGCCGGCCGGGATCGACGGGGCCTGGCATGGCGATGCGCCCATGCGGCACCACCTTGAAGCCGAAGCGCCGGTAATAGGGCTCATCCCCCACCAGCAGGATCAGGCCGTGGCCCTGCTCGCGCGCGGCGTCCATGCACACCCGCATCAGCCGGCCGCCGATGCCCACCGCCCGGAACGGCGGCTCGACCGTGAGCGGGCCAAGCAGGAGCGCCGGCTGGCTGCCGATCAGGATGGGCGTCTGGCGCACCGAGCCCACCATCATCGTCCCCACATAAGCGGTGAAGGAGAGGGTGAGGTCGTGAGGGACGTTCTCCCGCAGCCGGAAGGCGGTGCGGGCGAAGCGGCCGGGGCCGAAGGTCCGCTGGTGCAACCGCTCGATGGCGGTGTTGCTCTCAGGCGATTCGGTCGTGACGGTGATGGGCAGTTCGGTCATGGATCAGGGCCTTCGGCGCGAGACGGGATGCACCCGCCCGGGCCGCGACGGCCACTCAGGCAGGCAGGAACGCAGGACGCCGCGCCACAAGGCGCGGGGCGGTCTCTCGTCGTCGCTGGCAGGCCTGGATCATGACACCCTCAAGGGAAGGCGGCGCCATTAGCACGGCTTTTGCGGCCGGTCCAGCGCCGGCCGGAAAATGGCGAGCCGGCTCGGGACACGAAAGCCGATTGCGGGCCGGCGGGGGCCGTCGCACATTAACCGGACCCAGCCCGCGCGATCCGGGGGGCTCCGCGCGAAGGGCTAGGCCGCCGATCGTCTGTTCCCCGTGGCCTGCCGCCTTCGTGGCCGTTTCCCCCGTCGCGCTCACAAGAAGCTGGGCGCCCTGAAACCGCCGCCGCAGGCGGCCGGAGGAAACGCGATGAGGCCGATCACCCAGACGCTTGAACGCCTGTGCCTGAAATCGAACCATGTGCGCGCCATGGCGGGAGCCTTCGCCCTCGCTCTTGCGGTCGCCGGTTCCGTGCTGCCGACGCCCGCATCCGCGCTCGATGCCATTGTGGAGAAGAAGAGTTTCACGCTCCCCGCTTACACGACGCAGGGTGGCGCTCCGCTGAAGGATGTGAAGATCGGCTGGGAAGCCTATGGCACGCTCAATGCCGACAAGAGCAACGTGATCCTCGTCACGCACTTCTTCTCGGGCTCGAGCCATGCGGCGGGAAAATACAAGGCCGATGACAAGGTCGCCGGCTATTGGGACGCCATCATCGGCCCCGGCAAGCCGCTCGATACGGACAAATATTACATCATCTCGTCCGATACGCTGGTGAACCTCAACGCTTACGATCCGAACGTCATCACCACCGGCCCGGCCTCCCTTCAACCCGGCACCAACAAGCCCTATGGCATGAGCTTTCCGGTGGTCGGCATCCGCGACTTCGTGAACGTGCAGAAGGCGCTTCTCGAGAGTCTCGGCATCACCAAGCTCCATGCGGTCGCGGGCGCCTCCATGGGCGCCTTGCAGGCCTATGAATGGGCCTCCAGCTATCCCGAGATGGTGGGGCGCATCATTCCGGTGATCGGCGCCAGCGAAACCAGCGGCTGGCTGATCGCGCTGCTGGATGCGTGGGGCGCGCCCATCCGCGTCGATGCCAATTGGAACAATGGCGATTATTACGGCCGCACCCCGCCCAAGGCGGGGCTGACGCAGGCGCTCAAGATGGTGACGCTCTGGGCCGGCTACTGGACCTGGGTGGACGACACGTTCGGCCGCAAATGGGCCGAGCCGCAGCAGGATCCAGCGACCGCCATGGGCAACCGCTTCCTGGTGGAATCAACGATCGACAAGATCTCCGCCGCCCGCGCCGAACTCTCGGATGCCAACCATCTCCTCTATCTCGTGAAGGCCAACCAGCTCTTCGTGGCCGGAGGGGATGCCGCTGTCTCGCGCATCAAGGCGCCGGTGCTGTTGATCTCCACGGACGAGGATCTCGTCTTCCCGCCCCCCGTGATCGCCAAGACGGCCGAGCGCATCCGCGCCGGCGGCGCCAAGGTGGAACAGGTGAAGATCGGCGGCGGGCGCGGGCATCTGAACGGCGTCGTCAACATTTCGGAGGCGGGCGACGCCATCCGCACGTTCCTCGCGAAATGACGGGATTTGCTCAATGTGAACATCATTCACATCGAGCCCGCTCTGCGCTACGGTCTCCCGGTTCCGCCGGGAGGCCGCCTTGACCCTCGAACCGCTTCTTGCCGCCTCGCCGGCCATCCAGATCCATACGGCGACGGCGCTCGCGGCCCTGGCCCTCGGAACGGTGCAGGTCATGCGGCCCAAGGGCAGTGGCGCCCACAAGCGGATGGGGTGGCTCTGGGTGGCGCTGATGGCGGTCGTCGCGCTGAGCTCCTTCGGCATTCACGAATTGCGCCTCTGGGGGCCATGGAGCCCCATCCACATCCTCTCGGTCATCACGCTGGTCGGTTTGTGGGGCGCCGTGCGGGCGGTCCGGCAGGGGCGGATCCTGGATCACCGCCGCATCATGATGAAGCTCTTCTGGCTGGCCCTGATCGGCGCCGGAGCCTTCACGCTCGTTCCCGGACGGCTGCTGCATCAGGTGGTGTTCGGCTGAGGCGGCGGGGCCGAAAAGGGCCGTTTGCGGCTCGAATGTGGCACTCAATCCCCAGATGTCTGAACTGCCCCGCGCAAGCCCTTGTCCGCCAAGGGTTTTATTGGGCGCGGGGAGGGGGCTTTTGCTGGTGTTGCGGGGATGAATCGGCTACAAGAAACGGCTAATCGCCGACCATGAAAGAGTGCTCGTTTGGCTGATAACGACACGCCCCCGCAGGGTGGCGCGACCCCCTCGGACATCCGGCCCGTCTCCATCACGGACGAGCTGTCGCGTTCCTATCTCGATTATGCGATGAGCGTCATCGTCGCGCGCGCTCTGCCAGACGTGCGCGATGGCCTCAAGCCGGTCCACCGCCGCATCCTGTTCTCGATGCACGAGAACGGCTACGAGTGGAACAAACAGTATCGCAAGTCGGCCCGCGTCGTCGGCGACGTCATCGGTAAGTATCACCCGCACGGCGACCAGTCGGTCTATGACGCCCTCGTGCGTATGGTGCAGACCTTCTCCATGCGCGTGCCGCTGATCGACGGTCAGGGCAACTTCGGCTCGGTGGACGGCGATCCGCCGGCGGCCATGCGTTACACCGAGGTGCGCCTCGAGAAGGTGACGCAGTCGCTGCTGGATGAACTCGGCCAGGACACGGTCGATTTCCAGGCCAACTACGACAATTCCGAAAACGAACCCAGCGTTCTTCCCGCCCGCTTCCCGAATCTGCTCGTGAACGGCGCCGGCGGCATCGCGGTGGGCATGGCCACCAATATCCCGCCGCACAATCTGGGCGAGGTGATCGACGGCACGGTGGCCCTGCTCGACGATCCGGTGATGGATCCCGAGCTGCTGCTCGACTATATCCCCGGCCCCGACTTCCCGACCGGCGCCCTCATCATGGGCCGCTCCGGCATCCGCCAGGCCTACATGACCGGGCGCGGCTCGATCATGATGCGCGCCCGCGCCACCATCGAGACGGTGCGCAAGGAGCGCGAGGCGATCATCATCACCGAGATCCCGTATCAGGTGAACAAGGCGACGATGATCGAGAAGATCGCCGAACTGGTGCGCGACAAGCGCCTGGAAGGCATCGCCGAGATCCGCGACGAGAGCGACCGCGAAGGCATGCGCGTGGTCATCGAGGTGAAGCGCGACGCCCAGGCGGACGTGGTGCTGAACAATCTGTACCGCATGACGCCGCTCCAGACCTCGTTCGGCGTGAACATGGTGGCGCTCTCCGGCGGCCGCCCGGCGGTGATGACGCTGCACGATACGCTCACCGCCTTCATTGCCTTCCGTGAAGAGGTCGTAAGCCGGCGAACGAAGTTCCTGCTCCGCAAGGCCCGCGACCGAGCCCATGTGCTTGTGGGTCTCGCCATCGCCGTCGCCAACATCGATGAAATCATTCAGCTTATCCGCACCGCACCCGATCCGGGGACGGCACGCGAGCGGCTGATGGAGCGTCATTGGCCGGCTAAGGATGTGGCTTCGCTGGTGGCCTTGATCGCCGATCCGCGCCATGTGGTGGCCAGCGACGGCACCTATCGCCTCTCCATGGAGCAGGCCCGCGCCATCCTCGACCTGCGCCTGCAGCGCCTCACCGCCCTCGGTCGCGACGAAATCTCCGACGAGCTGGACAAGCTGGCGCTGGAGATCGCCGAATATCTGGAAATCCTCGCCAGCCGGCCGCGCATGCGGGCGATCATCCGCGACGAACTGCTGGCGCTGCGGGCCGAGTTCAACACGCCCCGCCGGACCGAGATCACCGAAGGGTTCGGCGATCTGGACGACGAGGACCTCATCGCCCGCGAGGACATGGTCGTTACCGTGTCTCACGCCGGCTATGTGAAGCGCGTGCCGCTGTCCACCTATCGGGCACAGCGGCGCGGGGGCAAGGGGCGCTCGGCCATGCAGACGCGCGACGAGGATTTCGTCACCCGCCTGTTCGTGGCCTCGACCCACGCCCCGGTGCTGTTCTTCTCGTCCAAGGGGCAGGTCTACAAGCTCAAGGTGTGGCGCCTGCCCGCCGCCGCGCCCCAGGCGCGCGGCAAGGCGCTCATCAATATCCTGCCGCTCCAGCCGGACGAGCGGATCACCTCCATCGTGCCGTTGCCGGAAAATCTGGAAGAGCACAGCCTCTGGCAGATCATGTTCGCGACCACCGGGGGCACCGTCCGGCGCAATGCGCTGGCCGACTTCAGCCAGGTGAACCGCAACGGCAAGATCGCCATGAAGCTGGAGGAGGGCGAGCAGATCGCCTCGGTCCAGCTCTGCAACGAGCATCAGGACGTTCTGCTGACCACGGCCAACGGCGCCTGCATCCGCTTCCCCGTCCCCGAGGTGCGCCTGTTCAAGGGTCGCGACAGCGTGGGCGTGCGTGGCATCCGGCTGGAGGATGGCGACCGGCTCATTTCCATGGCCATCATCAACCACACCGATGCCGCTGCCGAAGAGCGCGTGCAGTATCTGCGCCAGTCCCGCGCCCAGGCGGCCGAGGATGCGCCCATCGAGCTGGAGGGCGAGGCGCCCGCCGCCGAGGGCAAGCTCGATCCGGTCAAGTTCCTGGAGATGGAGACGAACGAGCAGTTCATCCTCACCCTCTCCGAGAATGGCTACGGCAAGCGCACCTCGTCCTATGAGTATCGCGTCACCGGGCGCGGCGGTAAGGGCATCGTCGCCATGGCGGTGAACGAGCGCAACGGCAAGCTCGTGGCCTCCTTCCCGGTGCGCGACGCCGACCAGATCATGCTGGTGACGGACGGTGGCCAGCTCATCCGCTGCCCGGTGAACGGCATCCGCATCGTCGGTCGCAGCAGCCAGGGCGTCATCGTCTTCGACACCGCCGCGGACGAGCGCGTGGTCTCGGTGGAGCACATCAGCGAGGACGAGGCCGGCGAAGCGACCGAGGGCGAAGGCGAGGAGACCGGCGCCCCCGACGAGAACCCCGAGGCCTGATCCATGATCTCCGCAGAGAGCCTGGCCATCTTCATCCTCGCCTGCCTCGCTCTCTGCGCGACGCCCGGCCCCAATGTGGCGCTCATTGTCGGCACCAGCCTGAAGCACGGGCGCAAGGCCGGCATGCTGAGCGCCCTTGGGGTCAATGTCGGCATCATCCTCCAGCTCGCCGCTGTGGCGGCGGGCCTCTCCTGGCTGGTGGACCTGTTCGCCCGCCATTTCGACGTGATCCGCTATCTCGGCGCGGCCTATCTGATCTGGCTCGCCGTGCTGCAATGGCGCGGCGCCGGCAAGATGGGCGACAAGCCCATGCCCACCCGCCGAGCCTCCTTCGGGCGCGGCTTCGCGGTTGCCTTCGCCAATCCCAAGACGCTGCTGTTCCACGCGGCCTTCCTGCCGCAGTTCGTCACCAACACCGCCGATCCCGGCCCGCAGATCGCGCTGCTCGCGGCCATCTTCGCGGTGATCGCGCTGGTGGGCGACATGATCTGGGCGGTGGTGGCGGACCGGGCCCGCGCGGCGCTTGCCGGCCGCTTCACCCGCATCGCCGACCGGGTGTCCGCCGGCATTCTCGCGGGCGGGGCCTTGGTGCTGCTCGCCGCCGGCCGGCGCTGACCCGCCCCATTGCGCTGCGCGCCGTCTAAGGCTACCCCATCGCCATGAGCCGACCCGACCACACGCGCCGCGTTGCCATCTATGCCGGTTCGTTCGATCCGCCGACGAACGGCCATCTCGATGTGGTCCGCTCGGCCTCGCGCCTCGCCGACCATCTCGTGCTGGCGGTCGGCATCCATCCCGGCAAGACCCCTCTGTTCACGGCCGACGAGCGGCTCGCGATGCTCAAGGACATCTGCGGTCCCATCGCGCAGGAGGAGGGCGCGACGCTCGAGGCCATCACCTTCGCCGATCTCGTGGTGAACACCGCCCGGCGGGTCGGCGCGACGCTGCTGATCCGCGGCCTGCGGGACGGCACCGACCTCGACTATGAAATGCAGATGGCGGGCATGAACGGCACCATGGCGCCGGAAATCCAGACCGTCTTTCTCCCGGCTTCGCCGCGCGTGCGCCCCATCACCGCCACGCTGGTCCGGCAAATCGCTGCCATGGGCGGCGAGGTCGCGCCGTTCGTGCCTGCGGAAGTGCTCGCGCGCCTGAAGGCCAAGTTCCCCTCCGCGTCCTGACCGGACGACCCGCCATTCACCCGCCGTCTCACGGGCGAAGACCCGCCGGCGATCCAAGGAGCCTCGTGATGTCCCGTCTCATCGGCCGCCGTGAATTCACGGGCCTTGCCCTCGCCACGGCCTTCGCCGCCCCGGCCATGGCCCAGACCGCCAAGCCTGCGCCGAAGAGCGATCCGCAGAACACGCTCTATCTCGACACGGCCTATGGCCGCGTGGTGATCGCGCTGCGTCCCGATCTCGCGCCCGCCCATGTGGAGCGCCTCAAGACGCTCACCCGCGAGGGCTATTACAACAACGTGCCGTTCCACCGCGTCATCGACGGCTTCATGGCCCAGACGGGCGATGGCCAGTATGGCAACGGCACCGGCGGTTCGAAGTATCCGAACCTGAAGGCCGAGTTCAGCAACACCCCGTTCGTGCGCGGCACGGTGGGCATGGCCCGCGCCTCCTCGCCGGACAGCGCCAATTCCCAGTTCTTCATCTGCTATGCGGATTCCTCCTTCCTCAACGGCCAGTACACGGTGGTCGGGCAGGTGGTCTCCGGCATGGAGTTCATCGACAAGCTGAGGAAGGGCCCGAAGGAAGCCAATGGCGCGGTGCCCAATCCCGACCGCATCGTGAAGATGCAGGTCGCGGCCGACGTGAAGTGATCCATTGCAACAATCATCAGGAGAGGCCCAATGGCTGAAGAACTGCTCGTCCTCGAAACCACCAAGGGCGACGTCACCATCAAGTTCCGCCCCGATCTCGCCCCGAACCACGTGGCGCGCATCAAGGAGCTGGTGAACGAAGGCTTCTACAACAACGTCCCGTTCCACCGCGTCATCGAGGGCTTCATGGCCCAGACCGGCGACGGCCAGTATGGCAACGGCATGGGCGGCTCCGGCAAGAAGCTGAAGGCCGAGTTCAATGCGGAGCCGCACGTGCGCGGCACCTGCTCCATGGCCCGCGCCCAGAACCCGGACAGCGGTGACAGCCAGTTCTTCATCTGCTTCACCGACGCCCGCTTCCTCGACCGCCAGTACACGGTGTGGGGCCAGGTGGTGTCCGGCATGGAGAATGTGGACAAGATCAAGCGCGGCGAGCCCGTGCAGGATCCCGACAAGATCGTGACGGCGAAGCTCGTCGCCGCCGAGTGATCGGCGCGCCGCTGGCGTTCTGAAGACAACGGCCCCGGTTTCCAGATGGAACCGGGGCCGTTTCATTTCTAGCGGGCGCGCACGGCCGGATGGTCGAGGACCAAGGCAAGCAGCGCCTCCACGGGCTGCGCGGAGTCGAGCCTCAGGATCGGCGCGCTCTGGCGCTGAAGCCAGTCCTCGTGGGCCGCGCGGCTGCGGCGCTCGGGACCTGCGGAGTCATAGCTTTCCGCCCATTCGAGAAAGGCCCGGCTCACCTCGGCCATGTCGCCGCCCGGCCGAATACGCTCGCCATAGCGCTGCTCCTCCCGGCGCCGGATCCGTTCCATGCGCAGCGCCGGATCGAGGTGGAGGAAGACGATGAGATTGTAGAGGGGCTCAAGCGGGGCGGCCCATTTGAGCGCAGAGCCGGAGAGCACCCACCCCACATCCGGCAGCGCCTCCTGTTGCAACAGCGCAAGGCGCGCGCTCACCTCTCGCGGGGTGGTGAAGGGTGGCTCGGTCGGCATCCAGAAGAAGCGGTCGGTGTCGAGATGCCGGATGCCCAGCACTTCCGCAACGGCGGCGCCCAGCGTCGAGGTGCCCGAACCGGACGCCCCGGTGATGTGGATATGGACCATGGCAGACCCTCCGGCGTGGGGCGCCTAGATAGGCCCTACCTGAGCCGGAATGCCATCAACTCTCGATGACGCGGCGACCGTTCTTGAGATACGGCGGGCGCGGAATGCCGGAATGGGCGGCGCGCAAAGCGGCGGACCAACGTTCGCGGAGGTCGTGGAAATAGGGCTCGCCCGGCTCGATGCGGTAGTTCAGTTCCGCTTCCAGCGTATTCGGGCAGAGCACCAGCACGTCGATGGGCAGGCCGACGCCGAGGTTCGAGCGCATGGTGCTGTCCATGGAGATGAGGCTCGCCTTGAGAGCGTCGGAAATCTCCATGTCATAGGTCACGGCGCGGTCCAGAACCGGCTTGCCGTATTTGTGCTCGCCGATCTGGAGGAAGGGCGTGTCGGTGGTGCATTCGATGAAGTTGCCCGCCGAATAGACCATGAACAGCCGCAGCGGCCCGCCGGCGATCTGGCCGCCCAGCAGGAAGGACACATCGAAGCTGACATTGCTGTGCTCCAGCGCCTGCGCATCCACCGCATGCACCTGCCGGATGGCGCGGCCCACGAGTTGCGCGGCCTGGAACATGGTGCGGCAGTCGCCGATCATCTGCCGTTCGCCGGCCTCATGGTCCTCCACGCCCTCGTGCAGCAGGCTGACCACGGACTGGGACACCGAGAGATTGCCGGCGGAGGCGAGCGCCATCACGTAATGGCCCGGCTCCTCGAAAATGTGCAGCTTGCGGAAGGTGGAGATGTTGTCGAGCCCGGCATTGGTGCGCGTGTCCGCGATCATCACCAGCCCGTCCCGAACCAGAACGCCGCAACAATAGGTCATGGTTTCTCCCAGGGCCCTTCGGGGCTCGCCCTTTCTTCCGCGCGGACGTGCCGCACGCAGCTTCTCCCAAACATAAGTCGCGGCGCAGGTCGAGCCTATTCCACTTCTTCGGGTGCCGATCCACGGCGGAAGGGGCCAAGAGCCGAGAGATCTTCATTGGCCTGCGCCACATAGGCGCGCTCGCGCTCCAGATAATTGGCGACCGCCCGCCGCAGGCCGGCGTCGGCGATCCAGTGGGCGGAATAGGTGGTGCGCGGCAGGTAGCCGCGGGCAAGCTTGTGCTCCCCCTGCGCCCCGGCCTCCACCACCTTGAGGCCCCGGGCGATCGCGAAATCCACCGCCTGATGGTAGCACACCTCGAAATGCAGGTATGGGTGATGCTCGATGCAGCCCCAATAGCGGCCATAGAGCCGGTCCGTCCCGATGAGGTTGAGCGCGCCCGCCACATAGCGCCCGGCGCGCTTCGCCATCACCAGCAGGCAGGCATCCGCCATCCGCTGCCCGAGCAGCGAGAAGAAGGCGCGGTTGAGATATGGGCTGCCCCATTTGCGGGAGCCGGTGTCCATGTAGAAGGCGAAGAAGGCATCCCAGGCGGCTTCCGTAATGTCCTTGCCGGTCAGCCACTCGATCTCGATGCCGTTCGCCAGCGCCTCCCGCCGCTCCTTGCGCAGCGCCTTGCGCTTGCGGGAGGCAAGGGCCTCCAGGAAGTCGTCATAGCTGGAGTAGCCCTCGTTCACCCAGTGGAACTGCTGGTCGGTGCGCTTCAGGAAGCCGAGCGCGGCCAGCGCCTCCCATTCCTCCTCCGTGGCGAAGGTCACATGGACGGATGAGGCATTGCGCAGCTTGGCCAGTTGCACGAGGCCAACGCCCAGCGTCTCGCGCAGGGCGCCTTCATCCCCATCGCGGCGCACCAGCAGCCGGCGGCCGGTGGCGGGGGTGAAGGGCACAGCCGCCTGCACCTTGGGATAATAGCGCCCGCCCGCGCTCTCATAGGCCTCGGCCCAGCCATGGTCGAAGACGTATTCCCCGCGCGAATGGGATTTCAGATAGGCGGGGGCGACCGCCACGGGACGGTCGTCCGGCCCGTCCAGCACCAGATGCTGGGGTTGCCAGCCGGTGCGGGCGCGGGCGCAGCCGGCTTCTTCCAGCGCCTGGAGAAAGGCGTGGGAGACGAAGGGCTCGGGACGCGCCGCGCCTCCGGCGGCACAGGCGTCCCAGTCGGCGGCTGGGATTTCGGACAGAGCGGGGAGAATGCGGATCTCGGTCATGCCCGCCTAACATGGGCCTGAAGGCGCGACGCGGGAAGATGCTGCGGTGCACCTCCGGAAGGTCGGCTTACTGCTTAGGGTAGGGCTTCAGGATCAGGATACCGAGGTTCCTGGCCGGGTAGAAGTCCTTGGCCGTCATCTGGAACTGCGTCGGACTGATCTTCTTCACGTCCTTGCCGCAGAAGCTGACGAGGTTCTCCGGGGCACCCTTGTCGACGGTGAGCTTGAAGTCCCGGATGGTGCCGCCGGACCAGTTGCCGCCCGTTTGCAGGATGTAGTGGATGCGGGCATCCGAAAAGGGCACCTCGCCGGAATTCTTCGATGCCTTGGAGGCCTTCGACACCCCATTGAGGAAGGCCTGATCGACGCAGAACTGGTCCATCTGCTGGCGCTGCTCCTCGGCGGCGTACTCATTGTCCTTGAGCTTGAGGCCGATGAGCGTGCCCGCCGACATGCCGACGCTGGGCCGGTATTTGTGCTCGACCACCAGATCCTTTCCGGCCGGAAAGGTCTGCGACCAGTAATAGGTCGACTTCAGGGTCCACTGCGGCGCCAGATGGCGCTCGGGACCCTTGCCGGCCTCATATTCGTCCACCATGCCGAGGCCGAGGGCCTCGAACTCTTTCCACTTGTCCTGCGGCAGGGCGTCCAGCGCCGCCTGCGTCTGCTTCAGATAGGGCGCAAGCGGGATCTTGAGGTCGCGCAGCATGGCCGTGCGGTCGATCTCCAGCGCCAGCGCCCGCTGCTCCAATTGGGTCTGGACCGGCTTGCCCTCGACCGTTGTCTTGAAGTCGAGGAAATTGTCCGACGCGTCATTGGGAATGGTGATGTTCAGCGATTCCCGGATGGTGATGTCGGGCATCGGGAAGGCGACGAGAACCGTCTGGTCCTGCTTGGCGGTGTTGCGGAAGACATAGCGCACCCGCACTTCCTGCTCGGAAATGAACAGGTCCTCCGAGGCCATCTCGATATCGAGATTGGGCACCAGGATGAGGCCGCCGGCGCTCAGGGCCGCTGTGCTGTCGTTGGCGAGCGCGGGCGTTCCGGCCGCCGCGGCCAGCAGGCCGGCGAGCAGGAGGCGGGCCGTGCGGCGGCCGAAGGTCTTGTGGTTGTCGATCATGCCCCGTCTCTCCCCCTCGGCCGGTCAGGGCCGGAACCCCTCGAAGACGATCTGGTCGGCGCCGGACGCGGCCAGCGCCCGATCTTGCGGTGTGCGCACCGTCCAGGTGAGCAGCGGCAGCCCCATGGCCCGCACCACCCGCAGCGCCGGCGCATCGAGGTCCGATACCCGGTAGTTCACGAACTGGAAGCGCGACCGCGACCAGTGCAGCAGGAGGCCCAGGCCCTTGCGGCGCACCGGCGGCACGCAATCCCATTCCGCATGGTCATAGCGGCGCTGGGCGACGATGCCGCGACGCACGCCCGGCGCCCGGCGCCCGATTTCCGCGACCATATCCGGATCGAAGGACATGAGGGCAATCGGCCCATTATATGCCGCCGCGAGCTCGGCCGTGCGCCGGACGAGGCGCATGTCGCCGGAGAAGTCGCTCTTGATCTCGACCACGAGCAAAGCCCGCCCGGCGACGCGCGCCAGCAGGTCCGGCAGCGTCATCATGACGTCGGAGGTGGCTTTGAAGCGCACCGTCTTCAGCTCGGCCACCGTGCGGTCTGCAAGCCGTCCTTGCGCCTGCGTCAGCCGGTCGAGGGTGAAGTCGTGGAACACGACCGCCTCGCCGTCGCGGGTGAGCTGCACGTCCAGTTCGATGGCGTAACCGGCCGCCACGGCCGCTTCCACGGCCGAGGCGGTATTCTCGATGACGCCCGCCGCCGCGTCATGCAGGCCGCGATGGGCGACGGGGCGGGCAGTCAGGTCCATGGCGCTCAGGCCACTTCCACGATGGCTTCCACTTCCACCGCCGCATCGAAGGGCAAAGCGGCGATGCCGACCGCCGAGCGGGCGTGGCGGCCCTTGTCGCCGAACACTTCCACGAACAGGTCCGAGCAGCCGTTGATGACCTTGGGGTGGTCCACGAAGTCGGGAGCCGAGTTCACGAAGCCGACCAGCTTGACGATGCGCACCACCTTGTCGAGGTCGCCGAGGGCCACCTTCATCTGAGCGATGAGGTTGATGCCGCACAGGCGGGCGGCCGCGCGGCCGGCATCCACGTCGAGGCCGGTACCGAGCTTGCCGGTGGACAGCTTGCCGGCGCCGTCGATGGAGACCTGGCCGGAAATGAAGAGCAGGTTGCCGGTGCGCACGGACGGCACATAATTGGCGAGCGGCGCGGTGGGGGTCGGCAGGGTGATGCCGAGTTCCGCCAGTTTCTGTTCAACGCTTTGCGACATAATCCTCTCCTGCCACACCAAGTGCGCAATTTGCGACTTCCTCTTGGCCGAAGCAGGGACATGGCGCAAGCCATTCGCCCGTATTGGAGATCTGAAATGCCGCTTCGTCCGGGCTCCGCGAGCCTTGCTCTTGTCCTCACGCTCGCCGGCCTGCTGCCGGCCTCCGCGGAGGCGCTCCTGCCGCATCGGGCGGGGTACAAGATGACGCTCGACGCCAGCAAGAACTCCGGCCGGCTCGACGATGCATCCGGGCGCATCGATTATGAGATCCGGGGCGATGCCTGCGAGGGCTATACGGTGAACATGCGGCAGGTCTCCAGCCTCGACACCGGGGAGGGGGCGCCCGTGCGCTCGGAGATGGTCTCCACCAGCTGGGAGGACGGCTCCGGCAACGCCTACCGCTTCAAGACGCGCGACCGCATGGACGGCGACACCAAGTCGGACGTGGATGCGCAGGCGAACCGCCTCGACAATGGCGACCTGCAGGTGAAGATCGCCAAACCGGACGCCCGCACCGTGGACCTGAAGGGCGGCATCCTGATGCCTACCGAGCACGTGGTGCATGTGCTCGAGGCCGCTGCGAAGGGCGACAGCCTTCTGGAAGCCAAGGTCTATGACGGCTCCAGCGACGGCACCAAGGTCTATAACACGCTGGCCGTCATCGGCCGCGCCAGCACCGACACGGCCAAGCTCTTCGACGGCGCCAAGGCGAGCCTGTCGGGCCACACCTTCTATCCGGTAAGCGTCAGCTACTATGACGCGGAAAAGAAGGACGCGAGCCCCGAGTATGTCATGACCTTCACGCTCTATGACAACGGCGTCATCGGCGAGCTGAAGATCGATTATGGCGACTTCGCCTTGCGCGGCGCGCTCGATGCGTTCGAACCGCTGAAGGCCTCTGCCACCCCGTGCCAGCCGAAGAAGTGAAGCGGGGCCGACATGACGCATACCCTCCATCTCGTCATCCACGGCCGCGTGCAGGGCGTCGGCTATCGGGCCTGGTGCGCGGATGAGGCGGTGGCGCGTGGCCTCTCCGGCTTCGTGCGCAACCGCCGGGAGGGCACGGTGGAGGCCGTGATTTCCGGCCCATCGGAGGCTGTCGCCGCGATGCTCGAGGCCTGCCGCTCGGGTCCCGCCCATGCCCATGTGGAGCGGATCGAGGAAGCGGTGGCGGAGGCGCCTCCCGCTGGAACCGGGTTCCGCGTGGCCGCAACGGTATGAAAATGCAACCGCCGTTGCGCGTGCGGCCGCCTGCCGAGTGCTAAGCCGGCAGCAAAGGGGCGGGGCGTGCTTTTCCCGTCATAGCCACCCATAGGGAAAGGGAGCTATAGACCGCGCTCCAACTTGCCCAGGAGAGGGCCGTGCGTCTGTCTTCCACTGCACAGCCGATCGATTCCCGCTATGGCACGCCGCCCTTCGGACGGGCGCCCGAGGAGCCGACGCCCTGGTGGGCCACGGCGCGGGGCGTGGCGGTCATCGTCGGCCTCTGGGCGCTGGCGCATGCCCTGGTGGCGGTGCTGCTGGAATCGTCCATCAATGTGGACGACGCCATCGAGAGCTATCTGGTCCAGTCGTTCCAGCTCTCCTATGTGCCGCGCAATCCGCCGCTGTTCGACTGGCTGCTCTATGGCCTGCTCTGGATCTTTGGGCCCGGCACGCTGCCCTATGCGATCCTGCGCTACGTGCTGCTGTTTACCTGCGGCATGCTGGTCTATCGCATCGCCCGCCGGGTGATCGCGGACCCGAAGCTTCAGGCGCTCGCCGTCTTCTCGCTCTCGGCGCTATGGGTGATCGGCTATCACAGCCACCGCATCCTCACCCATTCCAATGTGATGATTGTCGCCATCGCCGGCAGCTTCCTGACGCTGCTGGCCATCGTGCGCGCGCCCTCGGCCGCCCTCTACGCGGGCCTCGGGGCCTGGATCGCCGTCGGCCTGCTGGGCAAGTTCGGCTTCCTGCCCTTCGTCATCGTGCTGGTGCTGGCGAGCCTGTTCGAGCCGAGCTTCCGCCGCGCGTTGTTCGACCGGCGCATCCTGTTGACGCTGCTGGTCGCAGCCGGTCCGCTTGCCGTCTATCTGGTGGCGCTGAAGATGCTGGGCCAGGATGTGATGGCCGCCACCGCCGAGGTGGTGGGCCCGAGCCCGGACCGCAGCTTCCGCAACGTGCTCGACACCTTCGCCGGGGCGTGGATCGGCTATCTGCTGCCGTTCGCGGCGCTCGCTGGCGCGGTCTTCCTGCCCTTCAACCGGGGCGAGGACGCCACTCCCTCGACCGAGGACCGCGCGGCCCCGCGCCGGGTGATCCGCACCATCATCATCCTCGGCACCGTGGGCACGCTCATCGGCGCGCTGGCGGTGGGCTCCACCAGCCTGCGCGACCGCTATTTCCACGTCTTCTTTCTGCTCTCCACCGTCTATGTCTTTGCCGAACTGGAGCGGCTCGGCGGCTGGCGCGACCGGGTTAAGCTCTATCTGTGGGCGCTGGCCATCGTCGCTTTCGGCGTGCTGCTGGTGCGCGCGGCCATCACGCTCTGGCCCGATCCGCGCCTGTGCGGCCGCTGCGTCGCCGCCGAGCCCCTGAAGGCGCTGCGGCCGGTGATCGATCTCCAGTTCGGCGATGCGCCGACGCTGGTCGCCGACGACCGCATGTCGGCCGGCCGCCTCAAGGCCGCCATCCCCAATGCCCGCGTGGTGCTGATCCCGCCGGATACCTACCGCCCGCCGGCCCGTGCGGCGACGGGCTGCGCCCGCATCGCCGGCATCTCCAACGGCATCGGCAACCTGCCGCTGCCGAAGTCGGACGGCTCGACCATCGAGATCTGGTACAAATGGTGGGGTCCGCTGCTCCGCCCCCGCCGCCAGAGCCTGTGGCAGGTCATCCCGCTGAAGCTCGATGATCCGCTGTGCAGGTAGGGCGGGCAAGTTGAGGTTCTGAAACGGGCGTTGCCGACACCCCGCAAAACCGCCGGGTTTGCCTCTCACCGTTGCGGAAGGGCCGGTTCGTGGTGCGTGCGCCGCGTGCCGGCTCCTTCGATGATGACAACGGAGGCCCCCTGCATGACGTCGATCGAGACTGCCGTTTCCGCCTTGCGTCTGGAAAAGGATCCGAGCGAGCCTTTCACCTATTCGCCCGAGGAAATCGACGCTCTCGAAACGCTGACAGGGGTGCGCTTCCCGGAGGATTTCCGCTGGTATCTGGCGCATGTGGGCTGGCGGAAGCTCGATTATGACCATGCGACGCTCCTCCTGCGCCCGGTCGCCCATGTCTATGCGCTGGAGTTCCGGGCGGTGGAGCACGGCGCGTTCGCGCAGCGCGCCTATCGCGATTTCGAGCGCCAGGCGGCGGATCTGCCGGACGGCGCGTCCGCCTATTTCCCGTTCGGCCAGATGCGCGGCGGCAGTCCGCAGATCATCCTGACCCTCGCCATCGCCTTGCGTGGCGCCGATGCTGGCGCCGTCTGGGCCGTGCGCGCGCAGGGCTCGTCGGCGGACGACGAGTTTGCCGCGCCGGTGCGCGTCGCCGCGAGCTTCACCGATTTCCTCGCCACGGTCGGGCCCCGGCGCAAGCTCGAGGCTGCTGCGGAAAAGGCGAACGGCGCTCTCTTTGACCGTCTGCTGGCGGAGGCGCTCGCGGCACCTGAAGTGGTGCCGACGCGGGCGCCGGAGCCGGAAAATCTGATCTCGCGCTTCTTCGAGACACCGGGGGATGTCACCATCGATGCGGCGCGCAATGTGGAGGTTCTGGCGCGGGTGCTCGCCCAGCGGGTGGAGAGCGCGCAACGCTTTGCAGCCGAGGCACACCGGTTCACGACGGAGGCGGCCGTTGAGACCGGCCTGCTTCCCCCGCCGTTACGGCGCGCGCGGATCCGCTTCGACCAGCCGGTCGCCTTCGACCGCATGGATACGGTCCTGCGCAAGACCCATGGCTTCCGGGTCGTGCGGGTGCAGAGCGAGGTCGGGGAGGGGCATCGCCTCACCGAGGACTATCTCGTCCACCAGGGCAAGGACGGCTGGACCCTGCTGCGCCGGGAGGATGCGCGCATCGCCGACGTGAAGATCAGGGATGTCGGCACCTTCGCGTTCGACGCGACCTACAAATGGTCGCTCAAGAAGAAGGTGACGCCCGCCTGGAGTGAACGGCCGGCCGACATCTGCGTGCTCGGAGAAGAAGATGCGCTCACTCCGGCTCGGACGGCCTTCGTCGCGCAGGTCGTCGATCGTGCCGATTTCCGGCCGGATTTCGAATCCTTCGTCTTCGCGCTTTACCGGGATCGCTTTTATCCGGAGTTCGCCGCCATGGGCCCGGACGAGCAGCGGCACTGGGCAGACAGCTATCCCCGCCTCACGCGGCCCGATGAGATCTGGCGGCTGCTCGGCAAGACGCTGACCCTGACCATCGAGAGCGACCACACCTTCGCCCTCTCCGTACCCGCAAACTGGGACCCGGAGCACGGCCTGTCGCTGCGCGTGACCGATTGGCGCATCGCCGCCTGATCCCGGCGGAGAAGGCAGACGCGTTCAGGACTGCGTATTGGCGCTCCACGTGGCGTGGTCCACGTGGGGACGGGTGAGGAGGCCCTCCACCACGGCGTCGAGTTCCTCGCCCTCCACCTCCGTAGAGGTGAGGGTGGCGACGATCTCCACCTGCTCCTCGCCGCGCTCCACCACCTCCAGCTCGGCCACCGGATAGCTCGCGGCCTCCAGCCGCTCCTCCAGCAGGTCGCGCATCACGCCCGCCTGCTCCACCGCCGTGGTGAGGCTGACCGTATAGGTCGCCTCGATGCTCTCCGCCTTGATGGGAATGCGGTTGATGGCGTTCACCAGCGGCCGCAGCAGCGTGTTGCCGGCGATGACAAAGACCGTCAGGAGGAAGGCTTCGGCCAGCCGGTCCACGCCTGCGCAGGCGCCCACGGCGGCCGAGCACCAGAGCGTTGCCGCCGTGTTGAGGCCGCGCACGTTCAGCCCCTCCTTCATGATCACGCCGGCACCCAGAAAGCCGATGCCCGAAACCACATAGGAGATGACGCGGACCGCCTCCACGTCCCCCGCAATGCCCTGCGCAAGATCCGTGAAGCCCGCAGCGCCGATGGCCACGAGGACATTGGTGCGCAGGCCGGCAGTGCGCTGGCGATACTGCCGTTCCGCACCGATCAGCGCGCCGCACACGAAGGCCGCCACATAGCTGACCACCGTGTCGAGGAAAGGCAGGAGGTGAAAGCTTTCGATGAACTTCATGCCGCCCGATAGCCACGCTTCATGACCGGGAGATGACGGCCACCCGCAGTCAGGCTCAAGCCTGCACAAACGAAAAGAGCGCCGCTCGCGCGACGCCCTTCCCGTACTCGAAACCTGATCGAGAGGATCAGAAGTCCATGCCGCCGCCCGTGCCGGCTGTGCCGGCATTGTCTTTTAAGGACGCCGGGCGGCGCCAACGGTTGCTCCTGGATCAGAAGTCCATGCCGCCGCCCGGCATGGCCGGAGCCGCAGCAGCCTTCTTCGGCAGCTCGACCACGAGGGCCTCGGTGGTGATGATCAGCGCCGAGATGGAGGCCGCGTCCTGGAGAGCCGTGCGCACGACCTTGGCCGGGTCGATGATGCCCGAAGCCACCATGTCCACATACTCGCCCGTCTGGGCGTTGTAGCCGAAGGTGTAGGTCTCGTTCTCGAGGATCTTGCCGACCACGACCGAGCCGTCATCGCCGGCATTGGCGACGATCTGGCGGGCCGGAGCCTGGATGGCGCGACGCACGATGTCGATGCCGGTCTTCTGGTCGGTGTTCTCGACCTTCAGGCCTTCCAGCACCTTGATGGCGCGGAGCAGGGCAACGCCACCGCCGGGGACAATGCCTTCTTCCACCGCAGCGCGGGTGGCGTGCAGGGCGTCGTCAACGCGGTCCTTCTTCTCCTTCACCTCGACCTCGGTCGCGCCGCCGACGCGGATCACCGCGACGCCGCCCGCGAGCTTGGCCAGACGCTCCTGGAGCTTCTCACGGTCGTAGTCCGAGGTGGTCTCCTCGATCTGCGCCTTGATCTGGGCGACGCGGGCCTCGATGTCGGCCTTCTCGCCATTGCCGTCGACGATCGTGGTGTTCTCCTTCTCGATCACCACCTTCTTGGCGCGGCCGAGCATGGAGAGGTTCACGTTCTCGAGCTTGATGCCGAGGTCTTCCGAGATCGCCTGGCCGCCGGTCAGGATCGCGATGTCCTGCAGCATGGCCTTGCGGCGGTCGCCGAAGCCCGGAGCCTTCACGGCCGCAACCTTGAGGCCGCCGCGCAGCTTGTTGACCACGAGGGTGGCCAGAGCCTCGCCCTCGACGTCCTCGGCGACGATCACCAGCGGCTTGCCGGACTGCACCACGGCCTCGAGGACCGGGAGGAGTTCCTGCAGGTTGGAGAGCTTCTTCTCGTGGATGAGGATGTAGGGATCCTCGAACTCAACGCGCATCTTCTCGGCGTTGGTCACGAAATAGGGGGAGAGGTAGCCGCGGTCGAACTGCATGCCCTCGACCACTTCGAGCTCGGTCTCGGCGGTCTTGGCTTCCTCGACGGTGATGACACCCTCGTTGCCGACCTTCTGCATGGCCTCGGCGAGGAACTTGCCGACGTCGGCATCGCCATTGGCGGAGATGGTACCGACCTGGGCGATCTCGGCGTTCGAGGTCACCTTCTTGGCCTTGGCGGCGAGGTCCTTCACAATCGCGTCGACCGCAAGGTCGATGCCGCGCTTCAGGTCCATCGGGTTCATGCCGGCGGCAACCGCCTTGGAGCCTTCCTTGACGATGGCCTGGGCCAGCACCGTGGCGGTGGTGGTGCCGTCGCCGGCGAGGTCATTGGTCTTGGAGGCGACTTCGCGCACCAGCTGGGCGCCGAGGTTCTCGAAGCGGTCCTCGAGCTCGATCTCCTTGGCGACGGAAACGCCGTCCTTGGTGATGCGCGGAGCGCCGAAGCTCTTCTCGATCACGACGTTGCGGCCCTTGGGGCCGAGCGTGACCTTCACCGCGTTGGCGAGGATGTCCACGCCACGCAGCATCTTCTCGCGGGCATCACCGGCGAATTTTACGTCCTTGGCAGCCATTGTGCCTGTTCCTTCAGGTTGTGACGTTGTTCACGAAGCGTGCGAGGAAAGCGTCACGCGGCCTTCTTGGCGGAGGCGGACGCCTCGACCACGCCGAGGATGTCGCTCTCCTTCATGATGAGCAGGTCCTGGCCGTCGATCTTCACCTCGGTGCCGGACCACTTGCCGAACAGCACGCGATCACCCGCCTTCACGTCGAGGGCAACGAGCTCACCCTTTTCGTTCCGCACGCCGGCGCCGACGGCGACGACTTCGCCTTCCTGCGGCTTTTCCTTGGCGGTGTCAGGGATGATGATGCCGCCGGCAGTCTTCTGCTCAGCTTCGATGCGCTTCACGACCACGCGGTCGTGCAGGGGGCGGAAACCCATCGGGAACCTCCATGTTGACGGTTGGGCCGTGCGCCTGCTGGCAAGCCCGGCGCCCGTGCCGGGACTGTCGTTGAGGCGCCCACACGGCACGCCCGCCCAGTCCCAGTTGCCATCTAAGAGCGCCCCGCAAGACCGACAAGGGGGGCGCGAGAAAAAATTAGCACTCCTCTCCCATGAGTGCCAAGCCGCCCGGCTCATGGGCAGCCACCCGCGACAGCGCTGTCGCCGCGAGCACTGTTAGCAGACCGCAACCGATGCTGCGAAGATATTGATACCAAAATGGAAACCATTCTTTAGGCTTGCCTCGCGCAAGCTCCGTAGCCGACAATTCACCTGTCTCAACCACGAGGGTTCAGCTCATACGGAGGTGTTCGATGGCGTCTTCCGATTTTGCCAAGCAGATGGCCGGCTACGGGCTGGTGACCGCCCACATCCTTTACCGGATGCCCGATCACCCGAGCTTCCTCCAGACCTACATCTGGCAGAATTACGATCTCTCGCCCCGCTTCCCCGAGCTGAACCGCTTTCTCGAATTCTGGCAGCGCGAACTGGAAGGTCCGCTGCACGAGGTGCGCGTGGTGCATCAGAGCCTCATCAAGCCCGCCGAGCTGCGGGCCGTGGGCGGCATTTTCCAGATCCACTGATCTGTTCCCTATGGGAATGTGTCTGGGGGCAGGGCGCCCGGTTTCGCTCCGGGCGCCCTGACACCGCCGCTTTATCAGTGTTAAAGAGGGGGCCGTCATGAACGAGGCCCCGGTGGACCATCGCACTCCCCGCACGTCCGAACTGCTCGCCGCCGTCCTAGCCGCGCACACAAGCGAGCGCGTTTCGGTGGGCGATCTTCTGGACGCGCTGCGCAATCGCGCGTTCGGCATCAGCTTCCTGCTGTTCGGCCTGCCCAACTGCATTCCCATGCCGCCCGGCATTCCGGTGATCTGCGGCATCATTCTCGCGCTCATCGGCCTCCAGATGGCCATGGGCCGGCAGGAGCTGTGGCTGCCGCAGGCGATTTCCAAGCGCACCTTCTCCCGCTCGGTGCTGGAGACCATCGTCAACCGCTCGCGGTCCTGGATCCTCTGGTTCGAGCGCTGGTCGCGGCCGCGCATGGAGGTGTTCGCCGGGCCGACCTCGCGCCGGGTCGTCGGGGCGCTGGTGGTGCTCCTCGGCTTCGTCCTGCTGCTGCCCATCCCCTTCCTCGGCAACATGCCGCCCGGCATCGCGGTGTGCATCCTCGGCCTTGGTCTCGTGGAGCGGGACGGCGCGGTGATCCTTGGCGGCTTCTTCGCCACCGCCATCGGCACGCTGGTGGCGTTCGCCATGACCTGGGCCATCTGGCAGGGCGCGGTCGCCATCTTCTGACGGCCCTTTTCCTTCGCGCGCATGCCCGCTAAGAGCGGGCGCCCAACGCAGCCGGGCCTCTGGCGAGGCCCCTCGAGGACCCATGCGCGTCGACGCCTTCGATTTCGACCTTCCGCCCGAACGCATCGCTTTGCGCCCCGCCGAACCGCGGGAGAGCGCGCGCCTGCTGCACGTGCGTCCCGGCGCAGCGCCGGAACTGGAAGACCGCACCATCGCCGACCTGCCGGACCTGCTCCAGCCCGGCGATGCGCTGGTGGTCAATGACACGAAAGTGATCCCGGCCCGGCTCGATGGCACGCGCACCCGCGCCGGCGGCAATACCGTCGCCATAGAGGCGACCCTCATCCGCCGCCTCTCGGGTGCGGCCTGGGCCGCTTTCGCCAAGCCCGCAAAGCGTCTGGCTATGGGTGAGACGGTGGTCTTCGCGGGCGCGAGCGGCGGCACTTTGGAGGCCCGCGTTCTCGACAAGCTGGAGAGCGGCGAGGTGCATTTCGCCTTCGCCCTATCCGGCCCGGAGCTGGATGCGGCCATCGACGCCATCGGCCACATGCCGCTGCCGCCTTACATCGCCGCCAAGCGGCCCGAGGACGAACGCGACCGCACCGACTACCAGCCGGTGTTCGCCCGCGTGGAGGGCTCGGTCGCTGCGCCGACGGCGAGCCTGCATTTCACGCCCGACCTGCTGGCGAAGATCGCGGCGCGCGGCGTCTCCCGCCACACGGTCACGCTGCATGTGGGGGCGGGCACCTTCCTGCCGGTGAAGGCCGAGGACACTGCCGACCACCAGATGCATGCGGAATGGGGCGAGGTGAGCCCCGAAACGGCGGCGGAGCTCAATGCGGTGAAGGCCCGGGGCGGGCGCATCATCACTGCGGGCTCAACCGCCACCCGCCTCATCGAGACCGCGGCGACACCGGAGGGCCTCATCCGTCCCTATTTGGGCGAGACGGACATCTTCATCACGCCCGGCTATGCCTTCCGTGCCTCCGACGTGATGCTCACCAATTTCCACCTGCCCAAATCGACCTTGGTGATGCTGGTGGCCGCCTTCGTGGGACACGAGACCCAGAAGCGCGCTTACGCCCACGCCATCGCCTCCGGCTATCGCTTCTATTCCTATGGCGACGCCTGCCTGCTGGAGCGGTGAGGTTGCCATACGTGCGGCGCGCTTTTCATTCGGGCCGGCCCGTGCTCTAGAGCAGCCGAAATGACCGACACCTTCTCCTTCAAGGTCCACGCGACCGACGGCACCGCCCGCACGGGCGCCATTTCCACGCCGCGCGGCGAGATCCGCACGCCCGCCTTCATGCCGGTCGGCACAGTGGCCACCGTCAAGGGCATCTATCCCGAACAGGTGCGGGCCACCGGCGCCGACATCCTGCTGGGTAACACCTATCACCTGATGCTGCGCCCGAGCGCGGAGCGGGTGGCCAAGCTCGGCGGGCTGCATAAATTCATGCGCTGGGAGCGGCCGATCCTCACCGATTCCGGCGGTTTCCAGGTCATGTCCCTGTCCGGCCTGCGCAAGATCACCGAGAAGGGCGTCACCTTCCGTTCGCACGTGGACGGCGCACTGCACGAGATGACCCCGGAGCGCTCCATCGAGATCCAGGGCCTGCTTGGCGCCGACATCCAGATGCAGCTCGATGAATGCGTCAGCCTGCCCTGCGAGGAAGCCGAGGCCGAGCGCGCCATGCGCCTGTCGCTGCGCTGGGCGGAGCGTTCCAAGAAGGCGTTCGAGCTTCAGCCCAAGGGGCGGGCGCTGTACGGCATCGTGCAGGGCGGGGCGGTGCCGCGCCTGCGCATCGAATCCGCCCGCGAGCTCGCGGCCATGGACTTCCCCGGCTATTCCATCGGCGGCCTCGCGGTGGGCGAGCCGCAAGAGGTCATGCTGGACATGATCGAGACGGTCGAGCCGCACCTGCCAAAGGAAAAGCCCCGCTATCTCATGGGGGTCGGCACGCCGGACGACATGCTGGAGGCAGTAGCGCGGGGCATCGACATGTTCGACTGCGTGATGCCCACCCGCTCGGGCCGCCATGCGCTGGCCTTCACCCGCTTCGGCCGCATCAACCTCAAGAACGCCCGTCATGCGGAAGATCCCCGCCCGCTCGACGAAGAGAGCGATTGTCCGGCGCTGCGGGATTATTCCCGCGCCTATCTGCACCACCTTGTGCGCTGCGAGGAGATGCTGGGGGCCATGCTGATCTCCTGGGCGAACCTCCATTATTACCAGGACCTCATGCGCGGCATCCGCGGGGCCATCGCCGAAGGGCGGTTCGAGGATTTCCGCAGGGAGACGAAGGAAGGCTGGGCGCGCGGTGATATTCCACGCCTGACCTGAATCGGAGATATTCCTGGAACGAAAATTAGTTTCTTCGTAAGGTGCGTTACCTGAGCGCAGGGGAGGGGCGCGCCTTTTGGGGTTGCACCGTTCCGCCTTGCCGCCCAGAACACGCTCGCCTTCACAAGCCCCGAGGATCGCTCCGTGATCGAGACCAAGCCCATCGACGGAAAGGCGTTCGCCGCCGGCCTGCGCGCCCGCATTGCCGAAGAGGTCGCCGCACTGGTGCGGGACCATGACCTGAAGCCCGGTCTCGCGGTGGTGCTGGTGGGCGAGGACCCGGCGAGCCAGGTCTATGTGCGCAACAAGGCCGCCCAGACGGCGGAGGCCGGCATGGCCTCATTCGAGTACAAGCTGCCGGCCGACACGGCGGAAGCCGACCTTCTGGCGTTGGTGGAAAAGCTCAACGCCGATCCGGCGGTGAACGGCATTCTCGTGCAGCTTCCGCTGCCAGCCCATCTCGATTCCATGAAGGTGCTGGCCGCCATCGATCCGGCAAAAGATGTGGACGGCTTCCATGTGGTGAATGCCGGCCGCCTCGCGGTGGGCCTCGACACCCTCGTGCCCTGCACGCCGCTCGGCTGCGTGATGCTGCTGAAGCATCACCTGGGCAATCTCTCCGGGCTCAATGCCGTGGTGGTGGGGCGCTCCAACATCGTCGGCAAGCCGGCGGCGCAGCTCCTGCTCCGGGAGGATTGCACGGTCACCATCGCCCATTCGCGCACCCGCGATCTGCCCGGCGTCTGCCGGCAGGCGGACATTCTGGTGGCGGCCGTCGGCCGGCCCGAGATGGTGCGCGGCGACTGGATCAAGCCCGGCGCCACGGTCATCGACGTCGGCATCAACCGCGTGCCGAAGGCGGACGGCAAGACGCGCCTCGTGGGCGATGTGGCCTATGAGGAGGCGCTGGGCGTCGCCGGCCTCATCACGCCCGTGCCCGGCGGCGTCGGCCCCATGACCATCGCCTGCCTTCTCCAGAACACCCTCACCGCCGCCCGCCGCCAGAAAGGCCTCTGAGCCGGAGCTCAGGCCTCGGCAGGGCGCGCATGTCGCAGGGCCGCGCGGCCAAGGCGCGGCCCTCTGCCACTTGGAAGAGATCCAAACGGGGCTATATCGTGCGCCTTCGCTGCGGCTCGTGCCGCATGCTCAGAAGGACCGCACATGACTCGTATTCTGCTTGCTGTTCTGGCCCTTGCGGCCTCCACGGCGCTGGCGTCCGCCGATGCGGACGTGGCCAAGGGCGAACAGGCGTTCAAGAAGTGCATGGCTTGCCATGCCGTCGGCCCCGATGCCAAGACCAAGGTCGGCCCGCCTCTGAACGGCATCGTTGGCGCCAAGTGGGCCCATTTCGAGGGTTATGCCTATTCCGAGGACATCAAGGCTGGCGCTGCCGCGGGCAAGGTGTGGGACGAGGCGACCCTCAACGACTACCTGACCAATCCCAAGGTTCTCGCTCCCAAGGGCAAGATGGCGTTCATCGGCATCAAGAACGAAGCCGAGCGCGCCGACCTCATCGCCTATCTGGCGCAGTTCAACGCCGACGGCTCGAAGAAGTGATCCTTGCGTCACCCATACGGGTGATGTGCGACCGGCGCTGATTTGCAATGCTTCTAAAGCCGGTCAGGCGCGTAGGTCGTGCGGGGGGCGCCCCGGCGGTGAGGCATTCACCGCCTGGCGCCGTGGCGGGGGTCGTCGGCATGGCGCCCCCGCACGATCACAGCACCTTTGTCATTTCAGGCCGCTCGCACGCTGGCCCTGACCTCCCACTTTCTCTCGACATCCTCTCTTGCGCGTCTCGACCCGCCGTGGTGAAGGGCGGGACAGATGGCGCGTGCCGCGCCGCGCGATCGCTTTGGGCCGTCCTGCCACGGCCGGGGAGAGGCCGATGCCCGATCATGATTTCCGCGCCCAGCGCCTGTTCGTTCGCGAGGACCTTGCTGCGGACACCACCTTCTCGCTGCCGTCGGAGCAGGCCCATTACGTTGCGAACGTGATTCGCCTGCCCGTGGGCGGCGGTCTGCTGGTCTTCAACGGGCGGGACGGGGAGTGGCGGGCGACCCGCATCGAGGGCGGCAAGAAAGAGGTACGCCTGTCCATCGGCGGCCAGACCCGACCCCAGCCGGCTGCCGCCGGCCTCACCTACGCCTTCGCGCCGCTGAAGCACGCCCGCCTCGATTACATGGTCCAGAAGGCCGTGGAGATGGGCGCCGGCGTGCTGGCACCGGTGCTGACCCAGCACACGCAGATTCCCCGGGTGAACGGCGAGCGCATGGAGGCGAACGCCATCGAGGCGGCCGAACAATGCGGCATCCTCACCATACCGTCAGTGCGCACTCCTCAGGGGCTTTCCGCCTTCCTCGGTGCCCGTTCGGCCGACGACATGCTCGTGTTCTGCGACGAGGCCGCGCCCGTCGCCGACCCGCTCGTGGCGCTGCGGCCTGCGGCGGGCCGGCCCATCACCGTCCTGATCGGTCCGGAAGGCGGCTTCTCCGCGGATGAGCGGACGCTTCTGCATCGGCAGGAGCGTGTGATCGTCATCGCACTCGGGCCGCGAATCCTGCGCGCCGACACGGCAGGGGTCGCAGCACTCGCGCTCGTTCAGGCGGTGTGCGGCGACTGGGGACCCACTTCCGGCTGAAGTCGAAAAAGTTCCCCCTCGCCGTGTGGATTTCTGGAAATATTTTCGATCCCACGGCAACGCCAGCGTTCACATTGTGTTTTGAGGCAGAAGATCAGCGACGTGGACTGGTTTGATTCCAGTCTTTTGGGCGTGCCCCATTGCTGACGGATTTGCGATCACCCTCAGCGCAACTTCGCGCCGGTCGAAGCGTTAGTGCTTCGACTTGGCTCGCTGGCGAGCCGGGAGGTACGCATGTCCAATGATTATCGCTTCGGCATCGAGGAAGAGTTCTTCGTCGTGGATGCCGAGACCAAAGCGGCGCTGCGCCGGATGCCATCCGGCTTCTTCGATGCGCTGCGCGATCGCCTCGGCGACTCCATCACAGTCGAACTGCTCCAGTCGCAGCTCGAAATGGCCACCGCTCCGACGGACCGCATCGGCGACGCGCTCGATGAGCTGCGCGACCTGCGCCACATTGCCGGGCGCGTCGCAGCCGAACACGGCCTTGGCTTCATCGCCGCCGGCACCCATCCCACCGCGAGCTGGGACAATGTGCGCGCCACCAAGGCCAACCGCTACGACGGGTTGATGCAGGATCTGCAGATGCTCGGCGAGCGCAACATGGTGTGCGGGCTGCACGTCCATGTGGAACTGCCCGATCCGGACCTGCGCGTGGACGTCATGCGGCGGATCACGCCCTATCTGCCCCACTTCATCGCCCTGTCCACCTCCTCGCCCTTCTGGGGCTCGCGGCAGACCGGCCTGATGGGCTATCGCCTCGCGGCCTATGACGAGCTGCCTCGCACGGGCCTGCCGGAACTGTTCGAGGACAATGCGGCCTATGAGGAATACGTTGCGGCGCTCGTGGGCGCGCGGGCCATCAGCGATTCGAGCTACGTGTGGTGGGCGATCCGCCCCTCGCAGAAGCATCCGACCCTGGAGCTGAGGGCGCCCGACGCCTGCACGCGGGTGGAGGATGCGGTGGCGCTCGCCGCCCTCTATCGTTCGCTCGTGCGCTTCCTCGTGCGCCATCCCGAGCACCACCGGCATATCGGCGCGGTGGACCGAGCCATCGCCAACGAGAACAAATGGCGAGCCCAGCGCTACGGCATCCACGGCTCGTTCGTGGACCTCGCGGAACAGCGCGCAATCCAGGTGCGCGATGCCCTCGACCAGCTCATCGCCCTCGTGGCCGATGATGCCGAGGACCTCGGCTGCCTCGATGCACTGCTCCACCTGCGCACCATTCCGGACGCCGGCACCAGCGCCGACATGCAGATCGCCGTCTATCAGGAGGCCCACCACCGCACGGGCAACCGCGGTGAGGCCCTCCAGGCGGTGAAGACCTGGCTCGCCCACGCGACGCTCCAGTAACGCAGGCCGCCAAATAAAAAGGGCCGCCGGGATGCCGGCGGCCCTCATTTTCACTAGTCCAGGACAAGCTCAGAGCTTGAACGGCACGATGGTCTGCTGCTGCTCGCCGAGGCCGTCGATGCCAAGGCGCACCACGTCGCCCGCCTTCAGATAGCGCGGCGGCTTGAAGCCGAGGCCGACGCCGGGCGGGGTGCCGGTGGTGATGATGTCGCCGGGATCGAGCACCATGAACTGGCTGATGTAGGAGACGAGATAGGCGACGTTGAAGATCATCGTCTTCGTCGAGCCGTTCTGCACCCGTTCGCCATTCACCTCGAGCCACATGCCGAGGCTGGAGGTGTCGGTCAGTTCGTCCGTGGTGACCATCCAGGGGCCGAGCGGGCCGAAGGTCTCGCTGCCCTTGCCCTTGGTCCACTGGCCGGCGCGCTCGATCTGGAAGTGACGCTCGGACACGTCGTTGCAGATCGTGTAGCCGGCGACGTGCTTGAGGGCGTCCTTCTCGTCCACATAGCGGGCGCGGTCGCCGATGACGATGACCAGTTCCACTTCCCAGTCGAGTTTCTGGGAGTTCTTGGGGACCATCACGTCGTCATTGGGGCCGACTACGCAGTTCGGTGCCTTGTTGAACAGCACCGGCTCTTCGGGAATCGGATTGTTCGTTTCAGCCGCGTGGTCCGCATAATTGAGGCCCACGGCGATGAAGTTGCCCGGCCGCGCCACGCAGGAGCCGAGGCGCACGCCTTCGGGCGCCAGCGGCAGGCTGGCGGGATCGACGGCCGCGATCTTGGCAAGACCGGCGCGGGTGAGAACCTCGCCGCCAATGTCGGAGACGACGCCGGACAGGTCGCGGATCTTTCCGCTTGAATCGATTAGACCCGGCTTTTCCTGACCTGGGGCGCCGAAGCGGACGAGCTTCATGGATGTTTCTCCCTTGGGAATTATGCCGCACCGCGGACGGGCGCAGGGGCGGCAAGCTGGCCCGGAGCGCCCGTTTGGTCAATGGGCTCGGCCACGGCAGCGCCGCGCCGTCGCCTTGAAACCGCCTGCCGCTGGCCCTTCCTTCGCGGGTGCGTCATAAAAGGGATACACGACTCCGGCTAAGTCCGGCATCATGCTATCCCGTAGCATAACCGGAATGAGGCCATCCGCGTGAGCGACAGCCCTGAAGAACGCCGGTTCCGTGCGCTGTTCATCTCCGACGTCCATCTTGGGACGAAGGGATGTCAGGCGGATCTCTTTCTCGATTTTCTCAAGTATCATGACGCAGATACCATCTATCTGGTCGGCGATATCGTCGATGGATGGCGGTTGCGCGCTTCGTGGTACTGGCCGCAGAAGCACAATGACGTCGTACAGAAGCTGCTGCGCAAGGGCCGCAAGGGCGCGCGCATCGTCTATCTGCCCGGCAATCACGATGAGTTCCTGCGCGATTACTACGGCATGCACTTCGGCGGCATCGAGGTGGTGGAAAGCATCATCCACGAGACCGCCGCGGGCAAGCGTTACCTCGTCATCCATGGCGACGTGTTCGACGTGGTGGTGCGCCACGCAAAGTGGCTCGCCTTCCTGGGCGACGGCGCCTATTCGTTCGCCCTGCTGGTGAACACCTACGTCAATCTCGTGCGCCGCAAGCTTGGCCTCACCTATTGGTCGCTCAGCCAGTGGGCGAAGCTCAAGGTGAAGAATGCGGTGAACTTCATCGGCAAGTTCGAGGAAGCGCTCGCCGAGGAGGCCCGCCGCCAGAAGGTGGATGGCGTCATCTGCGGCCACATCCATCACGCCATCGAGCACGACACCCACGGCGTCCATTACGTCAACTGCGGCGATTGGGTGGAGAGCTGCACCGCTATTGCGGAGCATGAAGACGGCCGGCTTGAAATCATCTATTGGGCGAAGCAGGTGCGGGCCGCGGAACTCTCCGGCGAACCGCTCCAGGGAGCGCGCGCGGCGGCCTGATGCGGGTATTGGTGGCGACGGATGCGTGGCATCCGCAAATCAACGGCGTGGTGCGATCGCTGGAGCAGACCGCACACGAGGCATCCAATCTCGGAGCGGAGCTGGAATTCCTGACCCCCCAAGGGTTCCGGACCATTCCCTTGCCCTCCTACAACGAAATCCGCCTGTCGCTGGCGACGCCGCGCATGATCATGCGCCGCATCGAGGCCATGAAGCCGGATTTCGTGCATGTGGCCACCGAAGGGCCGATCGGCATTCTGGTGCGCCGCGCCTGCATCGCCACCAAGCGCACCTTCACCACCTCGTATCACACGAAATTTCCGGAATATCTGCGCGCCCGCGCCCCCGTGCCGGAGCGCCTGACCTATGCTTGGCTGCGCTCCTTCCACAATGCGGGCGGCGGCGTCATGGTCTCCACCGCGACGCTGGAGCGCGATCTTGAGGCCCGCGGCTTCAAGCGGCTGATGCGCTGGACCCGCGGCGTCGATGCCGAGCTGTTCCGCCCGCGCCCCGAGGCGACGCTGAACCTGCCGCGTCCCATCTTCACCTTCGTCGGCCGGGTGGCGGTCGAGAAGAACATCGAGGCCTTCCTCGCCCTCGACCTGCCTGGCTCGAAGGTGGTGGTGGGCGGCGGTCCGGCGCTGGCGAGCCTGAAGGAGCGTTTCCCGCAGGCGCATTTCCTCGGGCCGAAGGAGGGCGAGGATCTCGCCTACGTCTATTCGGCGAGCGATGTCTTCGTCTTCCCGAGCCGCACCGACACCTACGGAATCGTGCTTCTGGAAGCGCTGGCCAGCGGGCTGCCGGTCGCGGCCTATCCCGTCACCGGGCCGCTCGACGTCATCGGCCCGGAGCAGGGGACCATCGGCATCCTCGACGAGGACCTGCGCACCGCCTGCCTCAAGGCGCTGGAACTTTCGCCGCTTGCGGCGCGGGAATTCGCTCTGCGCCACACCTGGCGGGAGAGTGCCCGCCAGTTCCTCGACAACGTGCTGATCGCGCACGACATCGGCCCGATCGCGCGGCGCTATCGCCTGCTGCGGCGGCCTCGGATATTGTCGCGCGCATGAACGCGCACGCTCGTCCGATTCCGACCGCCGCCGATGTGGATGCCGCCGCCAAACGCCTCAAGGGCGTGGCCGTCCGCACCCCACTCGTCTATTCGCCGCTGCTCAGCGACATGACGGGCGGCCGCATCTTCCTGAAGCCCGAGACGCTCCAGCGCACCGGTTCCTTCAAGTTCCGCGGCGCCTACAATCGCGCTGTGCAGATCCCGGAAGAGCGCCGCGCCGCCGGCGTGGTGGCCTGCTCGTCGGGCAATCACGCGCAGGGCCTGGCCGCTGCCGCCAAGCTGCTCGGCATGCCTGCCGTCATCGTCATGCCCAACGATGCCCCCGCGCTGAAGCGCGAGCGCACCAAGGCCCTGGGCGCGCAGGTGGTCGGCTATGACCGCGTGACCGAGGATCGCGACGCCATCGCCAATGCCATCGCCGCCGAGCGCGGCGCCGTCTTCGTGCCGCCCTACGACGATCCGGACGTGATCGCCGGGCAGGGGACGGTGGGACGCGAGATCTGCGAGGATCTCGCGGCGCTCGGCCTTTCCCTCGATATCGTCTCGGCCAACGCGTCCGGCGGCGGCCTCATGGCGGGCATCTCCCTGGCGGTGAAGGCCCGCTTCCCGGACGCTCTGCCGCTGACGGCGGAGCCGGCGGACTTCGACGACCACGCCCGCTCCTACAAGTCCGGCATTCGCGAGCGTAATGCGAGGCCGGCGGGCTCCTTCTGCGATGCGCTGCTGGCGCCGACGCCCGGTGAGATCACATTCGCGGTCAACAGCAAGCTCACGGGCGGCGCGGTCTCGGCGACCGACGCGGAGGTGGCACGGGCCGTCGCCTTTGCCTTCCTGGAACTGAAGCTGGTGG
The DNA here is from genome assembly GCF_004364705.1 of Azorhizobium sp. AG788. Taxonomy (NCBI): domain Bacteria; kingdom Pseudomonadati; phylum Pseudomonadota; class Alphaproteobacteria; order Hyphomicrobiales; family Xanthobacteraceae; genus Azorhizobium; species Azorhizobium sp. AG788. The sequence goes on along the minus strand of NZ_SOBM01000002.1, from coordinate 376,951 downwards.
TGGAGCCGGGCGGCGCAGTCGCGCTGGCGGCCCTGCTGGAAGGCCGCATCCCCGCCAGGGACAAGACGGTGGCCATCGTCCTATCCGGCGGCAATGTGGATCCAGAGACCTTCGAGACCTGCCTCAAGACGCTCTGAACGAACCTTCGGCACCCCAACAAAAAGGCCCGGAACGATCCGTTCCGGGCCTTTGTCGTTCTGCGGGAGGCTTCGCTCAGCGGGCGAAGCCCGGCGAGAAGTCCGTGGCGCTGATGAGTTGCTTGATGATGCTGAGCTCTTCGCCGCCGGTCGGGGTGGTCTGGGAGACGAAGTCGAAGACCTTGCCGTCCTGCAAACCGTAATTGGCGATGCGTGTCACCCGCTTGTCCTTGCCGAAATAGACCGCCAGCACCTTCTGGTCGGTGATCTCCGGCTTCAGGAAGGCGACGCGCTTCTCGGTCTGGGAGATGTAATAGAAGACATCGCCATTGAGGGTGGACACGGTGGAGGGCGTGCCGAGCACCAGCAGCACCTGCTCGCGGCTGGAGCCGACCGGCACCTGCTCCAGCGCGCCGTCGCTGAGCACATAGCCCCGCTGGTAGGTGCGCACGATGCCGGTGGGCGGGTTGCCCGCGGCGACGCCCATGGGCGGAAGGCTGCCGCAGGCCGCAAGCGAGAGCCCGGCCAGCGCGAGCGCGGCGGCGGTCGTCGCCGCGGAGACCCGCCGGACCGGAAGGGAGGAGGCAGACCTCTGTGCAGACCGTCCTGGTGCCACGCTGTACCTCTTAAATATGCGCCACATCATCCGAATCGGCGCCGCGAGCGCCCGTTCGTGCACGATCGGTTCCGTGATTACCACAGAACCCCGAGGCACGAGCGCCCAGACCCGCCCTTGCCACCGCGCCCAACGCGGGTTACGCCGCTCGACACCGTTCGCGTCAGGTACCCGGCCGGCCCACAGAACCGCAAGTCATGATTCTGAACCTGTTCCGTCGATCCCAGACGCGCGAGACCATTGAGCGCCTGTATGGCGCGATCGTGGCGCAGGCGCGGCAGCCGGTGTTCTACACCGACTTCCATGTTCCCGACACCGCCGAAGGGCGGCTGGAACTGCTGATGCTGCACGTCCATCTCGCCTGCCGCCGCCTCGGCGCGGCCGAGGGTGAGGTGCGGGCGCTGTCGCAGGAGGTATTCGACGCCTTCCTGGCCGATATGGACAGCACCCTGCGCGAGATGGGCATCGGCGATCTCTCCGTCCCCAAGAAGATGAAGAAGATCGGCAACGCCTTCTATGACCGGGCGGCCGCCTATGATGCGGCCCTGGCAGAGACCGGTCCGACGCTCGCCGAAGCCTTGTCGCGCAACCTCTTCGAGCGCTATCAGGAGGCTGGCCTGTCCGGCCGCTCTTCGGCGCTCGCCGCCTATGTCCGGGACTGCCTTGCTGCGCTCGGCGCGCAGGCTGATTCCGATTTCGCGCGGGGCCGCATTGCGTTCCCGCTCCCGAGGGCCGAGGAGGCCACACAGCCGTGACCGATCTTCCCTATTCCCAGATCCTCGCCGTTGCGGACATCCCGCCGCAGGGCCTCGAACTGACCCTGAAGCCGGATGCGGACGTCTGCGCGGCGATGGCCCGCCACCTCGATATTCCGGCCGTGAGCGAGGTGGTGGCGAAACTGCGCCTGACGCAGGAGAAGGCGGATGGCGCCCGCGTCACCGGGCGTGTCAGCGCGAAAGTGACACAGATTTCCGTCGTCTCCCTCGAACCCTTCGAGTCTTCCTTTTCCGAGGAACTGGACGTGCGCTTCGCCACCGCCGACATCATCGCCCGGGAAGTGGCGGATGCGCCGGATGAGAGCGATTTCGATCCGCCCGACCTCATCGAGAACGGCAGCATCGACCTCGGGCTGCTCGTGACCGAGTTCCTCGCACTCGGGCTCGATCCCTATCCGCGCAAGGACGGTGAGGTGTTCAAGGCCTATCAGGAATCCGATCCTGCCGAGGCCCCGGTGTCGCCTTTCGCGGCGCTCGCGCGGCTGAAGGACAAGCCGTGATTTTCCACCGGAGTTGCGATGTGCGGGCGAGTGGCTATTTTCCGCCCGCCGGCGTCTGTTGCGTCGCTGCGCGGATTGTTTCAGGAATTCAGGGCTGATGAGCGCACCCGTTCGCATTGCCATTGACGCCATGGGCGGCGACCACGGCCCCGAGGTCGTGCTGCCCGGCGTCGAACTCGCGCGCGTGCGCCATCCCGACACCTCTTTCCTTCTGTTCGGCGACGAAGCGGCCATCCGTCCGATTCTCGCCCGCTATCCCGCCCTGTCGACCGCCTCCCGGATCATCCACACCGATGTGGTGGTGGGGATGGACGACAAGCCCAGCCAGGCACTGCGTCGGGGGCGCTACAAATCCTCCATGTGGCGCTGCATTGATGCGGTGAAGGCGGGCGAGGCGGATGCCGCCGTATCCGCCGGCAACACCGGCGCGCTCATGGCCATGGCCAAGGTGAACCTGCGCACCATGCCCGGCATCGGCCGCCCGGCCATCGCCGCCATCTGGCCGACCCTGCGCGGGGAAAGCATCGTGCTGGACGTCGGCGCCTCCATCGGCGCGACGTCGCAGAGCCTCATCGAGATGGCGATCATGGGCTCGGCCATGGCCAGCACCGTCTTCGACATCGAGCGCCCCACCGTCGGCCTGCTGAATGTGGGCGTCGAGGAGGTGAAGGGCGTCGAGGAGGTCAAGGAAGCCGGCCGCATCCTGCGCGAGGAGGGCGTCGCCGGAGTGAACTATTTCGGCTTCGTCGAGGGTAACGACATCGGCTCCGGCACCGTGGATGTGGTGGTGACGGAGGGCTTCTCCGGCAACATCGCGCTCAAGACCGCCGAAGGCACGGCCAAGCAGATCGCCAGCTATCTTCGCGCGGCGCTGAGCCGCACCTGGCGGGCGAAGCTCGGCTATCTGCTCGCGCGCGACGCCTTTGCGGCGCTGCGTGAGAAGCTGGATCCACGCCGCTCCAACGGCGGCGTGTTCCTCGGCCTCAACGGGGTCGTGATCAAGAGCCATGGTGGTACGGACGCGGAAGGATTCGCGGCGGCGGTCGATCTCGGCTACGACATGGTCCGTCACCGGCTTCTGGAACGGATCGAAAAAAGCATCGTGACGCGCCTGCCTGCGGCAGGCCGGGGGAGCGAGCCGGTGGAGGCGGAAGGTTCATCGTGATCGGCATTCATTCTGTGGTTCGCGGCGTGGGGTCCTATCTTCCGCAGAAGGTTCTCACCAATGCCGATCTGGCCGAAATGGTGGACACCTCTGACGAGTGGATCGTCCAGCGCACCGGCATCAAGGAACGGCACGTCGCGGCCGAGGGCGAGTTCACCTCCGCCCTGGGGCTGAAGGCGGCGCAGGCGGCACTCGCTGACGCGGGCCTTGTGGCCGACGACATAGACCTCATCATCCTTGCCACGTCGACGCCCGACCAGACCTTCCCGGCGACCGCGGTCACCATCCAGAGCGAGCTCGGCATCACGCGCGGTGCGGCCTTCGACCTCCAGGCCGTGTGCTCGGGCTTCGTCTTCGCGATCGCGACGGCGGATGCCCATCTGCGCACCGGCGCCTTCAGGCGTGCGCTGGTGATCGGCGCGGAGACTTTCTCGCGCATCCTCGACTGGAATGACCGCGGCACCTGCGTGCTGTTCGGCGACGGGGCCGGTGCCATCGTGCTCGAAGGTGTGCCGGCGGACGAGGCGAAGGGCAGGGGCGTTCTCACCTCCCACCTGCGCTCCGACGGCCGCCACCGCTCCAAGCTCTTCGTGGACGGCGGGCCCTCCAGCACCGGCACCGTCGGTCACCTGCGGATGGAAGGCCGCGAGGTCTTCAAGCACGCCGTCGGCATGATCACGGACGTGATCGTGGACGCCTTTGCCGCCACCGGCGAGAGCGCGGAGACCATCGACTGGTTCGTCCCCCATCAGGCCAATCGTCGCATCATCGACGCCAGCGCGCAGAAGCTCGGGATTGCGCCGGAAAAAGTGGTCACCACCGTTCAGTCGCACGGAAATACCTCTGCCGCCTCGATTCCGCTCGCGCTCGACGTCGCCCGGAAGGACGGGCGCATCAAGCCGGGGGACCTCGTTCTGCTCGAGGCGATGGGCGGCGGCTTCACCTGGGGTTCCGCTCTTCTGCGCTGGTAATTTGTTCCTGACGCAAATAAAGCGTTAAGAACATTGACCTTGCTGCGGTCCACTGGCTAGGGTCGCGGCAGTGGGGGTGTCCTCGAGGGGTCGGGAAGACACATGGCTGGACGCACGATAACGCGCGCCGATTTGTGTGAGGCGGTCTACCAGCAGGTGGGCCTGTCTCGCACGGAATCCGCCGCGCTTGTGGAAATGGTGCTGCGGGAGATCGCGGACTGCCTGGCCAAGGGGGAAACGGTCAAGCTGTCCTCGTTCGGGTCCTTTGTCGTGCGGGACAAGGGCCAGCGGGTGGGGCGCAATCCGAAGACCGGCGAGGAAGTGCCGATCGAGCCCCGCCGGGTCATGGTTTTCAAGCCGTCCAGCATCTTGAAGAATCGCATCAACGGGCGCACTGGAAAGGCGGCTGGATGCGAATAAGGAGCCGCGAGGCACGTGGTTGAGGCGAGGCATCCCGACAAAGCCCCGGACGCCTTCCGCACCATCAGCGAGGTGGCAGACGAACTTGAGCTGCCGCAGCACGTCCTGCGCTTCTGGGAAACCAAGTTCACCCACATCCGCCCCGTCAAGCGGGCCGGCGGCCGGCGCTATTACCGCCGCGAGGATGTGGACCTGCTGCGCGGCATCCGCCGGCTCCTCTACAGCGAAGGCTACACCATCAAGGGTGTGCAGAAGATCCTGAAGGAGCAGGGTGTTCGCCACGTGCAGGCCGTTGGCTTCGACGACGGTCCGGCTGAATTCGGCGCCCCGCCTGCGCCCCGGCGCAACGAGCCCGACACAGCGCCCATGCACACGGACGAGGGGTCCGGCTTCGGTGGTCTGCTCGGCGGTTTTCTGCCCCGCCGGAAGAGCCGTGCCGCGGCCGACGAAATGCGGGACGTGCCCGGCCATGACGAGCCGCCGCTGCCATTTCCCGACTTCGCCAATTTCACGCCCCGGACGGAAGAACCGGTTCCGCCGCCGCGCCAGCGGGCGCAGCCCCGCGCGCCGGAACCGCGTCCCAAAGTGGAGCGCAGCGAGCCGGCCTTCGAAGTGCCGCGCGAGCCTCCGGCCCGTGCGCCGGAGCCGCCGCGCGCGGCCGCCCGGCCACGACCGCAGATGGTGGAAGAGGAACCGGAGAGCTACGAGCCGCGCGTCGATCCCGTCTTCGACGCGCCGCCGCCCCGTCCGGAACCCCGCCCCATGCAGCGCCCGTCACGCGGGCCCGCCTCGCGCATCCCCGATCGCTCCCATGCGCCGGAGATGGACGATCCGCTGCTGCCCTTCTTCGATGATCGCGATGCGGAAGACCCGGTCTCCGAGCCGCTGGATGCGCGCATCCGCCGCCTGAGGGAAGGCACGCCCCCGGCGGTGCCGTTCGATTCCGGTCCGCCTTCGGAGTTCGTGCCCAAGCGGGCGCGCCGCCCCGTGGAGCCGCAGCCCGAGCCTGAGGATGAGGACATCCTCGACGATTATCACGCCGTCCCGCCGCCCCGCGCCGCCCGCCCGCCCGAGGCGCGTCCGCATCCGGCCGACATGCACGATCAGTTGCCCTTCGGCGCGCCCGCGCGCGCCGCGCGACGGGCCGAGCCGCCGCAAGAGCCGCCCATGTCTTTCGATCGCCAGCCGCCCCGTTCCGAACCGGTTCTGCGCCGTCCGCTGGACGAGCCCCCGGCACGTCCGGACCCGCGCTATCGGCCCGAGCCGCCGCTTGCGGCGCGCGGGCCTGCCTCCCTGGACGACGAGGACATGGACGAGGGGAACTGGGAACCGGACGACGGGCAGCGCGATTTCGAGGAGCGCGGCTGGCAGCGCCATGCTCCCCAGCCCGAGCGCTTCGAGCCGCCCCCGCGGATGCCGCGTCCCTCCGTGGCGACCCAGCCCGCCCGCCGTCAGGAGCCCGTGCGGCACGACCCCTATGAGCCGCGACCGGGGGACCGCGCGCCCCGCGACATGCGGGGGAGCGACTGGCAACAGGTGGAGGATGACGGCGCCTACGGCCGGTCGGCGCCGCGCGAGCGCCCCCAGCCCGCCCCGTTGCGCGCCCATCGCGCGGAGCCGCAGGATCCCTTCTTCGATCCTCCGGACATGCCGGCGCCGCCGCTCGGTGGCGCACGCCGGGTCGGGCCTCTGCTGGGGCCGCTCGAGGAATATGAGCCGGAGGATTTCGTGCCGGATGGCCCTTCGCCAGCGCGTCCCGTGACCGAGCGCCGGGGGGCTGCCAGCGAACATGTCCGCCCCCATCGGCCGGAGACCTGGGCGGACGAGGACGATGGCTATGCGCCGCCCGAGCCGAACCGGCCGGGCCCGCCGGAGCAGTATCTGCCGCCGCACCTGCGATCCGAGCCGCGCATGGCCGGCACGCCGCAGCCGCCGGCGCCTGTTCTGACGCGGGAGGACATCAGCCGCCTTCAGTCGGCGCTGTTCGAATTGACCGAATGCCGCCGCATCATCGGCAGCCTCGGCGTTCCCCGCGGAGTAGCGGACAGCGAGACCTGAGCTTCGTTCGGTGCCAGAAAAGGAGAACGCCGGAGCGGGGAACCTGCCTCGCACTCCGGCGTTTCGTGAACATCATCCGCCCCGCGGCAATCTCGTGCCACGGCGGGGCAGGCAGGACATCGCATTCGCACGCAGATCGCGCGCGTTCAGGCGATGGTCCGTTGACGTGTGGGGTGGCGGCGAGAGCCGCGTGCGATCCGCGATCAGCGGCTCGCGAAGAACCCGCCCTCGTCTTCGACGACGGAGAGGGCGACCTTGGTGGTGCCGGAGCCCTTGAACCCGAGTTCACCGGCTGCGGCCTTGGAAACGTCGATGATGCGACCGCGGACGAACGGGCCCCGGTCGTTGATGCGGACCACGACCGTGCGTCCGTTCTTGAGATTGGTGACGCGAACCTTCGTACCGAAGGGAAGCGAGCGATGGGCTGCCGTCAGGGCGTTGGGGTTGAACCGCTCACCGCTGGCTGTGCCGCGACCCTGCCAATAGTAGGACGCGACACCCGTCTGCTTGGGCTCCGCCGAAGCGGCAGTCGCCAAGCCCGACATCGTCAGAGCAAGCGATCCAATCAGAACCCCTTTTCGGATCTCCATTCCCGCAACCTCCATTGTTGTTGATGGAAGTGTCGCCAATGGCCACGGAATGGGGCGAGAATGTCACGCGCCTGAGGCGCTACAACGCAAAACACAACCTGAGAGGTATCTAGGTCGGCGCTGGAAATGTTTATCCACAGGACCGTTGCAGAATTGTAGCGACTTTTTCTTGACCTTTCCGGGATCTCTGATCTTGGAAAGTCTGCCTTATGAATCTGTTTTAGGCTTCAAAATCAGTCGACTAAGGGCCAGAGCGCCGGGCTTTTCAGCCCCTCGGCACCATAAGTCTTAACGCACGTGCCGCTCGCGCCTGTGGAAAAACATGGTCTGCTAACCAAGTTCTCCGGCAATCCGGCTTGGCAGCAGTTCTCCTTCCCGTTCCAGCACCGGATAGGCGGTGCCGGCGACCAGATGCGCATTGATGCGTTTGAGGTCGCGGACGACATCCAGCTGTAGCGAACTGGTCTCCGCCGATTCGACCACGCCGCCGCGCATCCGCTCGAAGTGATTCTGGGTCGCGCGGGTTTCGAGATCCCGGAACACGGCCTTCTCGGCCGCAAGGATGCGGGCGGTGCGCGCATCATTGGTCATGAAGAGCGCACCGGCGGTGTGCAGGTTTCCGATGACACGATCAATGATGGTGGCGATCTCGGCCTTGCCCTCGGGCGAGAAGGCGAGCCCGCGCTTCAAGCGCTTGGCGGCCAGCGGCAGCAGGGAATTGTCGAGGACGTCGCCGGCATGTTCCAGATTCGTCGCGAAGGCGAGAATCTCGTCGAACCTCTCCCGGTCCTCCGGCCCCAGCGTCTCGTGGTCGAGGCGCATGAGATAGGCCTGGATGGCGGCATTGAGCCGATCGAGCACGTCGTCGAGCTTCTGGGCTTCGGCCACACGCTGCCCCTGGTCCTTGTCGAGCGCATCGCGAGTGCAGGAGAGCATGGTCTCCAGAATGTCCGCGAGCCGCAGGGCCTCGCGTGCGGCGTTCCCAAGGGCGACCACCGGCGTGTCGAGGGCGGCCGCATCGAGATAGAGCGGGCGGGCGGGGTCCGGCGGCAATGCCTTCAGCGGGAAGAGCCGGCACAGCAGGGCGGAGAAGGGCTTCAGCAGCGGCAGGAAGACCACCGCCAGGATGAGGTTGAAGAGCGTGTGATAGTCCGCGACGGCGCGGGTGACGGACGGCTCGAGTTCCACCAGAGCCACCGACACGGGCCCCAGCAGCGCCAGCCCGACCACGACGCCCACAAGCCGGTTCAGCAGATTGCCGAATGGGACACGGCGGGAGGCGGGATCACTGGCGGAACTTGCCTCCAGCAGCGGGTTCAGCGCGCTGCCGAGATTGGCGCCGATCACCAGCGCCATGGCGGCTTCCGGCGAGACGACGCCCTTGGCGGCGAGCGACATGGCCAGCAGCACCACCGCGACGCTGGAATGGGCCACCCAGGTGAGCACCGCCGCCACGGCGACGGCCACGGTCGGCAGGGTCGAAACCGCGCCCATCAGCAGGCGCAGGTTCGGCGCATCCTCATAAGGCGTGATGAATTCGATGAGCTGGTGCAGCGCCAGCAGCATCAGGCCAAGGCCGATGGCCACCTTCCCCAGATCCCGCGGCGGCTGGGTGTTGGAGCGCCGATAGACCATCACGCCGAGCAGGATGAGGGCCGGCGACAGGGGTGAGATATCAAAGGACAGGAGTTGCACGACCAGCGTCGTGCCGACGTTCGCGCCCAGCATGACAGCGAGCGCGGGGGCAAGCTCCACGAGGCCGGAGGCGGCGAAACCCGCCACCATCAGCCCCGTGGCGGTGCTGCTCTGGAGAATCGCCGTGACGCCGAGCCCGGCGAGGAAAGCGTGCAGCCGTGTCTTGAGCGCGCCGGAGAGAAAGGTGCGCAGGCGCGGCCCGAAGGCGCTCTGGACGCCGCTCTGGACCATGTGCGTGCCCCACAGCAGCAGGGCCACGCAGCCGGCGAGATCAAGAAGCGTGACGGGAAAGGTCAAGACGGCACCGCCCCTTGCGACCACTGGGCGGGCACCATGGCACGCACCGCCGCTCGGTCAAGTGACGCAAGCCGGCAAAGCAGGCGCCGTCCCATGTCCTGCACGGCCGCGAGCAGCGATCCACATCCCGCGTGGTCGTTCTGCATGCGGGGCAGGGGACAAATGTCATTCGAGGCTTGTCGCAGCCGATCCGATGGTCTAACTCTCCGCCCCACGTTGACGCGGCGACGCACACGGGACGTTCTTCACGAACCGACCGTCCGGGAGTTCGCAGCGGAGACCAGAGCAGTGGCATGACGGGCAGTAGCGCAGCCCGGTTAGCGCACTAGTCTGGGGGACTAGGGGTCGTGGGTTCAAATCCCGCCTGCCCGACCAGTCAATCGTCAATGATCTCAGGCGATAAGCTTGAGATCGCTGCTCTGATAAAAGGGCCGGAGTGCTGACAGGCACTCCGGCCCTTTCTCTTTCCGCAGGCGGCCGGCCTTCCGAACCGGTAGGCACGGCGCCCCTCGCAGCGCCTCATTCCGGTCCTGCAAGGGCCTTCAGAAGCATGTTGGCGGCCGGCTCGGTCGCGCTGTCGCCGGTGAGGGCGACAGCGACGATCGCGTTGTCCGCGGGCGAGAAGGCGACGATGGCGCTGGCGCCGGGTGTTCCGCCCGCGTGCCCGATCCATCGAATCGAACGGGCACCGTCGTTCACGTCGAACACCATGATTCCGACCCCGTAATAGGTACCCCTGTCGTACATGGGGTATAGCGTTTGAGCCATCGCGCGCACCGTCCGTTTCGGAAGCAGCCGTCCACCGAGCAGGGCCGCCCAGAAGCGGGCCATATCGGCGGCATCGCCGACGACGGGTCCGGCAGCGCCAGCCCAGCTTGGATCGATGGGCTGTTCGCGCGCCGTCACAAGTGGCGCAACACCCTCCGATCCGCCGCCCGGCACGAGCGCACGCAGCGAGGTGAGTTCCAATGGCGTGATGATCCGCGCCGTGATCGCCTCATCAATGGAACGGTGATCGGCCTTGCGGACGACTTCTCCGAGCAGATCGTATCCCGTGTTGGAATAGCGCCAGTTTGCGCCGGGGCGGAACAGAGCTCCGTGACGGCGCACGATCTCAAGGTTGGTTGCCGGATCGCGATAGCGGGGATCGGCGTGGGCCCCGACATCCTCATTGGCGCTGAACAAGCCGCTGGTGTGGGCGAGCAGATCGCGGAGCGTCGCGATCTCGCCGTTCGGCACACCCGCGATCCATCGCGAAACCGGATCATCGAGCGACAGTTTCCCCTCTTCGGCGAGTTGCAGGACAACGACCGCCGTAAAGGTCTTCCCGGCACTCGCCCAGAAAAGGCGCGGCGCATCCGTCGGCGCATGGGTCTTCTGCCACAGGCCCTTTCCCGGAACAGCGACCGCTGCCGTGAGCGCCGATGCGGCCGTGAATTCTTCGATCCGCTTGTAAATGCCGTCGAGGCGACGGCTGACGCCCGGCGGCAGCGCCTGCTCGGGCACCGGGGCCATCTTTGTGATGGCGAAGGCGGGATGCATCGCGGCGCCGACATAGCTGGCCCGAACGGTGCATTGAACGGGGCCAAAGTCGGCGGAATTGGCGGATGAGCCCCCCGCCAGGCTCATGAGCCCGACCAGCGCGAGGATCAGGCCCGCCTGCCGGATCACGGCCCCGGCCTGGTTGCGCTGCCAATCGAGGTCAGCGATCCGGCGGGCGGGACGGCTCACGGGCGCCGGCACCCGGCGCGATGAAGCATATCGCTGACAATCAACGGCGTCGCAGGTGTTTCTGCACCGCGATCGGAGGCTGTACCCTTGAGGGCTTGGCCGGCATTCGCCGCGTTCAGGCTCAACGGCTTCTGGCAGGCGGCATTTCCCATGGTCACGACCGCACTTGCGGCCTCGCCAACGCCGGCCAGATAGGCGGTGAGAACCTGCTGCGCGGTGCGATCCGTCGGAGCCTTCTCCAGCATCTCCGCGACCTGATCGACCGAGATCAATCCACGGGAGGTGGTTGGCGCGGCCATCGCGAGACCGGCAGTGGCAAGCGCGGTTGCAAAGACGAGAAAGGCGATGGGCCGTTTGGCCGGGCATTGGGGCATGGGGCGACTCCCTGAAGACAGGAAATCTGTCTCACGACAAAAAATTATTGGCAAACGATAATTTTTCTCCCATGTTGACCCGGCGGGCAGAGGAGGCGTGCAGCCATGGATCCATCATCGAGAGGGCTCGACATGACCTCTGGGCACGATCGGGAGCGGCGTTGCGATCGCATCCGGCACCTCAGCCGGCTGATGGCGGCAGGCTGTCTCGCCACCTCCTTCATGCTGGTGACGGCGATGCTCCTCTATTGGACGACGACGCCGACGCGCACCCTGTTCGGCCAGGCGGGACTTGCGAATGCGCCGGTTGCGGAGATCGGTCTCGCCGTCCGGGCCTTGGCGTTCGGCATTTCGATGCTGCCCCTCGCAGCGCTGGTCTATGGGCTCCTCAGGGCCCGCCGTTGCTTCACCGCCTTCGCGGCCGGCGTCATCTTCGCTCGCGAGCCGATCAACGGGCTCAGGGATTTTTCGGTCGGCGTCGCGGCTTCGGCTGTTCTGAAGCCCCTCGCGGGCGCGGCGCTCTCGGTCCTTCTGAGCCTGCATGATCCGGCGGGCACAAGGGCGCTCATGCTGAACATCGGATCGGATACGCTCATCGCCCTGATTTTCGCAGGGACGGTCGCCGCCGTGGCCTGGGTCATGGCGGAGGCGATGGAGATCGCCGATGAGAACAAGCAGTTCGTCTAGGGGCGCTGAATGTCTATCCGGGTGCGCTTGGGCGTGATGCTCGCGGAACGCAACGTGAAGTCCAAAGACCTGGCCGAACATGTCGGGATCACCGAGGCCAATCTCTCTCTTCTGAAACAGGGCAAGGTAAAGGGCGTCCGGTTTGAGACGTTAGAGAAGATCTGCCAGTTCCTCCGCTGCCAGCCGGGTGATCTTCTGAGGTATGAGGAGGACGGATCGCCTGGTTCGGACATAGGGGACGGATAATTGTCGCCGGAGTGAATAGTGCATTTCGAATGGCCAAGGCCACGAACGGCACAATAATACGAAACGTAAAGCTGGCGCTTGTACCTTTATATTACGATCACCGGAACAGGTTGAGCCGTCTCCTGTTGGCTTCATGACGCTGCAAGGGGCAGCGTCCGAGCCAGAGCGGAGCCGCTTCATGTTCTTTCATCAGCGCCCGACTGCTCCGGCCAGCCCCGAGACGTCGCCCGTACGATGAAGCCAGGGGAGCGGCCGATCAGAGCGCCGGCCGCTCCCACCGGTTGAGAATGTTTTCCGTCCGCGCGACCTCGACCTGAATGGAAAGGCGTGTCTGGAGCATGGCCATGATGGCGTCATGGCCTGTGTCGGAGGAGGAGCAGACCGCATCCCCCGCAAGGATGACGCGGAACCCGAGATCCACGGCATCAAACAGGGTGGCGAGCACGCATACATCCGTCTCCGCGCCGGAAAAGATCAATGTGTCGGCGCGCAGGCGCGTGAGAAGGGGCAGGAGGTCCGCTCCGGAAAAGGCGGAATAGCGGGATTTGTCCATCACATGCGCGGGAGGGACAAAGCGTGCGACCTCCGGCACGAGATCAAGCAGGCCGGGGTCGAGCTCGCTCCGGGTGAGATCGTGCCACTTGCGGTAGAAGCGCTGCCACGTGCCTGGAGGTCCGTCCGGCGCCTCGGGCGGAAGGAAGCGCGTAAACACGGTGCGCGCCGGTGCACGGGCGGCAAGTTCCGTAATGGCGGGAATGACGTCCAGCGCCCATGGCGTGGGCCACGGCCCGCCGGGAGCGAACAGGCGCTGCATGTCGAGGCAGACATGCACGGCGTTCGGCCCGATGGGATCGCGCCGCAGGCCTTCTCCCATGCCTCAGGTGCCTCTGGGCGGCGGGGCCGATTCGTTAGGTGTGCCGGCGGGCTGGTCGGCTCCCCGCTTGCCGATGCTGACGATGGCCGCTTCCTCGGAGGGATAAGGCCCGGAGACGGGCGTTCCATCTTCCGCCACCGCCCACCAGCCCGGCATCACACCGAGCCTCGTGCCTTCAGTGTCTCCGACAAGCTTGGGTTTGAGCCACATGCGCGCGTCTCCTGCAACAGATCCGGGCAGGCTGCGACGCCTGCCCGGTATGAGCCGTGTCGAACCGGTGGTTCAGGCGGCCTTCTTGTTCACCGTGGCGCCGGCGAGGCGGGTGAGGAGCGCATCGGTCTCCTTCTCCTCCTGAAGGGTCGCCTCCAGAAGGGGTACCGCATCCTTCAGTCCGAGCTGGCCGGCCCAGGTCTTCAGCGTGCCGTAACGCGATATCTCATAGTGCTCCACGGCCTGGGCGGCGGAGAGAAGGCCGGCGTCCAGTGCATCGGTGCCGGCGAAGTCCTCCATGATCTCCTTGCCCTCGTCGACGATGCCGACGATCGCCGGGCAGTGCTTGCCCCGGGCGCTCTTGCCGAGCATCTCGAACACCTGCTCCAGACGCTCGATCTGGCCTTCCGTCTGCTCCTGATGCTTCATGAAAGCCGAGCGCAGTTCGTCCGACTGGGCCGTCTTGGCCATCTTGGGCAGGGCACGCAGGATCTGCTTTTCGGCGTAATAGATGTCTTTCAGCGTTTCGAGAAAAAGATCATTCAGAGACTTGGCCTGTGCCATGACTTGGGTCCTCTCCTATGAGCCGAACGGCTATGGGGCAAACGGTCCGTGGTGGATCAGGTTCCGGTCAGCCGTTACATTGGCTGGACTTGTGATTTTCTCGGTCGGACCTTTATGGCGAGGCTCGAGGCGCGTCCTTGAGCGTCACGCTCGCCCCGGCACCGCAGCTCTCGCGGATCAGTTCGGCCAGGATGCCGGCCCGGCGGATGGGCGAGCGGCAACGCTTCAGGGTTGCGGCGAAGCGGGACAGGGTGCCGTCCTCGAAGGCGGCGACCACGGCCGGCATCACATAGCTCTTGCGGCATATGGCGGGCGTGTTGTTCAGCGTCTCCGCGGCCACTCGGATGGCCGCGACCACCTGCGCATTGCGCGCGCGGGCGCTGGACGCGGGCTCCGCACGGGCGAGGATGTCGAGGACGCTCGCTGATGCCACAAGCGTTCGGAAATCCTTGAGCGAGACCGGAACGCTCGCGACCTCCTTGAGATAAGCGTTCACATCGCCCGCCCGCACGGTCCGAACGGCTCGGGCGTCGTCTCGGTACTGGAACAGCCGCCGGCCGGGCAGGGCGGAGAGAGACGAGACGATCGTGATGAAACGGGGATCGGTGATCTGGCAGACGGTTCGCCGGCCTCCCTTCGCTCGGAAACTCAGGATGAGCTGCCCCTCCTCCCTGCGGAGATTGGACTTCAGGAGGGTCGCCGCCCCGCGGGTGCCGCGGGCTCGGGCATAGCCTTCCTCCCCGGCGCGGATGGCGGTGAGGGTCACGAGTTCCACCACGGCCGAGAGGGCGAAGGTCCGCGAACCGGGCGGTGAGCCGAGGTCCCGCGCCACCGCCCGCCGGATGGTGGACAGGGCTTCGGCGAAGCGCGCGAGGCGCTCCGCCTTGCACCGCTCACGCACCAGTTCCCAGCGAGGATGGTAGCGATACTGGAGGCGGCCGGCTGCGTCATAGCCGACCGCCTGAAGATGAGCCCTGGGATCATCCGCGTAACGCACCTGCGTATGCGCCGGAGGAACGGCGAGCGACGCGAGGCGGGCCCGCGTCGGCTCGTCGGTGATGAGCCTGCCCGACGCATCGAAATAGCAGTAACCGCGCCCCGCCTTGCGCCGGGTGAGCCGCAGGGCTGACTGGTCGACCAGTACGAGACCCGCCGCCCGCGCCATCTCCTTCACGATGGCCGGGCGCGGCCGCTTCGTTCCGCCCGATCGGGCGCGGCGGGACGGGGCGACGGGGCCGCTATAGTCGAGCGGTTTCACTTGTTGAGGTCGTCCGCGACCTGCAGGTGGTGCTCCAGCGCGGGCAGGGTCTTGCCCGCCCAGTCCTTCAGGGGCGCCGACTCCCCACCGGAGGCGTAGCGCTTGAACAGCGATACGGCGTCCTTGTGCGCGTCTTCCTGCATCTTGTGATAGGCGTCAGTAAATTCCGCGCCGTTCAGGCTGCGCAGCCGGTCGAGTTTGTCCTGATGGCTCTTGTCGAGGCTGGTCGGCAGGTTGACCTGAAGGCTCGCCGAGGAGACCAGCCCCTTCAGCTCCTGCGATGTCTTGGTGTGATCGGTGATCATCTGCTGGGCGAACGCCTTGGTGGGAGCATCTGACGTGCGTTCCACCGCGAGCTTTGCGCTCTCGATCTCGAACATGTCGCTGACGGCGGCCTGTGTCGCGAAGTCCTGCGTGGAGGGCGTGACACCGAGCGCGGCATTGACGCCGGTCTTCTCCCCGAGCGACTGGGCCATCACGGGTGCGGCGCACAGGATCGCGCCCGCTGCCACGGCAGCGGTCAGGTATTTTTTCATGGAAGCCTCCTTGGGATGTCCTAGAGGCAACGCGCGCTCGCCTGCGCTGTTCCGGCTGGCGGCCATTAATCGGGAGAGGGGAACGCCGACGCCCCGCAGGCATTCACCGGGGGAGCCGGCCGTTTCGGCCGCAAGCCGAGGACCATTCCATGACCGATGCCCAGAAGGTACGCCATGCCACGGATGCGGGGCAGACGCGGGACAAGATCCGCTATCCCGATCTCGCCGCAGCTCCCCTCGGGACTGACGACGAGGCCAGCGGAAACCGGCCGCAAAGTGCCTGGGAGCCGCCGCAGCGCGGGGACCGGATTGCCGATGGAGACCCGGCCGTCGGGGAGCTCTACAGGCCCCGGAGTGAGGAAGACAACCGCGCGCCCGCCAGCGCACCACCGAGTTGGCGAACCTGGGGCTTCATCGTCCTTGGTTTGATCGTGCTGGCCGCCGGCGCAACAGTCCTGTCGAGCTGAAACGAGGCGGTTTCAGGGGCCTGCCGGTCCGGGCCCGACGGCCTTCTCGATGCAGGCCACAATGTCGGCGCCGCTGAAGGGCTTCGGAAAGAAACCCAACGCCCCTAGCTCGGTGGCGCGGGAGCGGATGCGATCGCTGGGAAAGGCCGTCACGACTATCACCGGCACGGCGCTTCCTTCAGCGCGCAGACGGGCGAGGAGCTCCACGCCGCTCATGCCCGACATCTGCACATCGGTGATGATGCAGTCCGTGGCATGTCGGAGCGGCGACGAGAAGAAGTCCTCTGCACAGGCAAAGGTCCGGGTCTCGAAACCCAGCGACCGCATGAAACTCTCGGTCGCGAGACGGACGAACTCGTCGTCGTCGATGATCGTGATCATCGGAGAAACAGACACGTCAGCACCTCTTCGGGCGCGCTGCCGTTCGGCATGCGCACCGCATCGAGGCTCACCATAGGCCCTCGAAGGGCCCGAGGAGTATCATACACACGTTTGGCGGGTCAGGCCTTCGGCTTGCTGAGGCCCACCGCCTCCGCCATGCGCACGAGGTCGGCAAAGGAACGTGCGGCCATCTTCCGCATCACATTGCCCCGATAGATCTTCACCGTGATCTCGCTGAGCCCCACCTCCGCGGCCACCTGCTTGTTCATGAGGCCGGAGGTTACCAGCCCCATGATCTGCTTCTCGCGTTCGGTCAGGCTCTCATAGAGCGTGCGGACATGGTCGGACGCGGCCCGTTCGTCGCGGCGCGTGCGATCCATGGCGATGGCCGCCAGCACCGCGTCGAGCATGTCCTGATCGCGGAACGGCTTGGTCAGGAAATCGAGAGCGCCCGCCTTCATGGCCCGCACCGACATGGGAATATCCCCGTGTCCGGTCATGAAGATGATGGGCATGTCCACGTCCTGCCGCGTCAACTGCTGCTGGAAGTCGAGCCCGCTGACGCCGGGCAGGCGGATGTCGAGCACGAGGCAGCGGGGCGCGTCCGGCAGGGGGGCGGCGAGCATCTCGAGCGCCGAGGCGAAGAGCGCCACTTCAAGGCCAACCGAACGGAACAGGCTGGACAGGGCCTCGCGCAGACCTGCGTCGTCGTCCACCACGATCACCACAGGGGTCGGGGGCGCCGTTTCCTTGCGGGATTTCTGGACCTTCATCACGAGGCCTTCTCCTGCAGACCGGGCGCTGCCATGTCGCCGATGATCGGGAGCTGAACGGTCATGCGCAGCCCCCGCGGCTCGGCCGGCGTTGCGAGGATGCGGCCCTCATGGGCCTCCACGATGGAGCGCGAGATGGAGAGGCCGATCCCGATGCCGTCCTTCTTGGTGGTGAAGAAAGGGGTGAAAAGCGCGTTCAGCACCTGCGGCGGCGCGCCCGGTCCGCTGTCCTCCACCTCGATGAGCAGGCAGGGGGCCGGCGGCGCCCCGCCGCAGTGGACGCTGATGCGCAGCACGCGCTCCTCCTCGGGCACCGCCTGCATGGCCTGAGCGGCATTGAGGACAAGGTTGATCACCACCTGCTGAAGCTGCACCCGGTCGCCGCGCACCCGTGGCAGGTCGGGCGGGAAGGAGGGGCAGACCTTCACCCGGTTGTTCGCCAGCTCGCGCTCCAGCAGCAGCAGGCAGTCCTCGACCAGTTCACCGCCATCGAGCGGCAGATGGTCGGGCGCGTCCCGGCGCACCAGCGCGCGCAGGCGTCCCACCACGTTGCTCGCGCGCTGGGCGTTCGAGATCATGCGGCTCATGCTCAGCTGGACCTCGCCGAGATCCGGCACGTCCCGCTGCAGCCATCGCAGGCCCGCCTCGCCATTGGTCACGATGGCGGCGAGCGGCTGGTTGACCTCGTGGGCAATGGAGGTGGCGAGCTCGCCCAGCGTACTCAGGCGCGTCACATAAGCGATGTCGCTGCGCGCCTGATGGAGATCGTCCTCGGCCTGCTTGCGGGCCGTGATGTCGTGATTCGTCTCCATGATGCGCGCGGGCCGGCCCTGTGCCTCCCGCTGGAGCGACCAGCGACTGAGGCACACCACCTTGCGGCCATCGCGGGTGGTGTGGACGAGTTCCCCGTCCCACTGCCCCGTGCTTTCAAGCTCCGCCATGATGTGGTCGAGCGGGCAGGGAAAGCGGGTCCGCAGCAGTGCCTCGGTTTGCAGGCCCACCGCCTCGGAGGCGCTCCAGCCGTAGAGCTGATGCGCCCCCCGGCTCCAGTAGGTGATGACCCCGCCGAGGTCGCGCACGAAGATGGCGTCGTGCGACAGGTCGAGCAGGGCGGCCTGATCCCGCAGGGAGGCGGTGGCATCCTGGTTTCGCCGCGCGAGGAGCGTGGTGATGGCGATGGCGGCAATGGCCACCACGGCGCGCATGGTCGCCGCGAGCGTATAGGCCTCGCCGTGGGTGATGATGAAGCTCAGGACCGTGAGGAGGACGCACCCGCCGCTGACCAGAAGGAGGCCGCGGCGGTCGAGTTCGGCAGAGGCGAAAAGGACCACGGCGCCGTACAGCACGGCAATGGCCATATCCATCGGCGACAGGGTGTCGATGAGAAAGATGACGGCGCAGAGGCCGCCTATCATGAGCAGGCGCATCCAGCACTGGGACGGCCGCTCGGCCGATGACCTCGACAATATCCTCTCCCGCCCCCGCGTGACGCATCAGACATCAAAACTAGCAGCGCGCGAGGCGCCGTCTTGTCCAATACCTGTCCCGTCTTTCACGTTCTGGTAGCCGCGCGAGGCCACGCTACCGTCCGGGGCGAGGATCCGGAATATACGAAGGTATGGTCTCAACCGCCCATCTGCTGTGTCCCCGACCATGACGTAGGATGGAGGGGTGAGCGCCGTTTCCCCATGCTGATGTCACCGAGCCGCTGATCCGGCCCGAACGTGATCCACCTTCAAGCACGTGGGGTATTCGCATGTCTTTCCATGTCGCACCGTATCTCCCGGACCTCCGCGCGGGTGGGGTCATCGCACTGCTCGCCGGTGACCAGTCCGGCGCCGATGCCCTACCGCGTCCGGCGGGCGAGGAACGCGGCGATGTCCTGTCGGTGCACCTGCCCCACATGGGTCTCGTGCTGGCCATTTCCCAGGCGCGGGCGGCGGGCCAGACCCTTGTCGGTCTGGACAGCCTGCTGGCGCGTCCCGCCGACCACCGCCGCACCCTCGTGGACGACCGTGTGGTTGCGCAACTCTCTCAGGCGCTCCAGAGCGCGGAGGTGGATTCGGCCGGCGGACTCCATGCGGATGCGCTGCGCCTCGCCATCGTCGCCCGCATCCTCACTCTCGACGGCCAGTCCCATGCGCCGCAGGTGGACGAGGCTTTGCCGGCACCGGCTCCCGCGCGGGTTCGGCCCGGCCTGCCGAAGTGGCGCCTGAAGCGTGTCATGGCGCATGTGCAGGAGCGTCTCTGCGAGACGGTGACCCTCGCCGACATGGCCGCGGCGGCGGGCCTCAGCCGCATGCATTTTGCCGCCCAGTTCCGCATCGCGACGGGCCTTCGCCCGCACGAGTATCTGCTGAAGTGCCGCGTCGAGCGGGCGCAGCAGCTCATGCGCGAGAGCACCGAGCCGCTGGTCCAGATCGCGCTGTCGGTGGGTTTCCAGACGCAGGCGCATTTCACCACCGTCTTCCGGCGCTTCGCCGGCACCACCCCGCACCGCTGGCGCAGCATGCAGGGATGAGGCGTGGATGGTCCGGCCCGGCGGAGAGGGACGGACGGCGTTGGGCCGCCCTTCCCGCTCAGCCCCGTCCGGGGGCCAGACGCTCCACGAGGGCACGCGCACAGGCATCAAGGGCGAAGCCGATGATGCCGATGACGAGGATGGTGGCCATCAGCTCGGGATAGGCGAGGCGATCCCGCGTATCGAGGATGAAGTAGCCGAGCCCGGCCGAAACGCCGAGCATTTCGCAGGGAACGAGCACGATCCAGGCGATGCCGATGGCCAGCCGCACGCCGGTGAGCACATGGCCGAGAATGGCCGGCAGGATGACGCGTGACAGCGTCTCCCAACCCGTGGCCGCAAGGCTGCGGGACACCAGCAGCCATTGTGGATCGATCTGCCGCACGCCCGCCGCCGTGGCCAGCAGGATGGGCCAGACGGTGGCGAAGGCGAGCAGGAAATAGATGGGCGCGTCGCCCACCCCGAACACCATCACGGCGATGGGCATCCAGGACAGGGGCGAGATCATCCGCAGGAACTGGAAGGCCGGCGTCGTCGCCGCCTCCGCCTGCCGCGAACTGCCCACCAAGAGCCCGACCGGCACGCCCACGGCCAGCGCAATGCCAAGGCCCACCAGCACCCGCTTGAGGCTGACGAGGATGTTCAGCGGCAGGTCCGAATGCAGCAGCAGCCGCCAGAGCGCGGGCAGAGCGGTGGTGGGTGAGAACTTCTGCGCGAAGCTGCCCGGACGCGCGAGCACGTCCGAGGCCAGCCACCACAGCACCAGCAGCAGGGCGAGCCCCGCCAGACCAAGCAGCGCACGCCCGACCCGCCCACGCTTGGCTGCGGCGGCTTTCGCCACCGGCGCGGGCGGTTGGACGATCTCCGGACGCGGGTTCACGCCGAGACGACCTCGGTGCGTGTGAAGCTCTCCGGCAGGCCGAATGCGGCAAGGCCTCCGGAGTTTGCGAGCGCCGCCTTCACGAAGCGGTCGTCCACCAGATCCTTCGCCGCGAAGGCGGGATCGAGCGCATCAAGGAAGCCGCGATCGCCTTCCACCAGCGTGCCCTTGAGGCGCGTTACCAGTTCCTCGGTGTAGCTCGGGAAGGGATAGGGCTGGAAGTCGATGCGCTTCTCGCGCCAGTCCGGGTGACGGATGGCGCCGGAGGCCACATAGGAGCTCTCGTCGGCGGCCGCCGGATCCAGAACGCGCTTCAGCACTTCGAGACTGTGCGGCGTGTATTTGTTGGGATTGTCCTTGGAGAGCAGCTCAGCCGTCTCGCCCCGGTTGGCGCGGGTCCACGCCTGCGCCTTGACGATGGCGTTCACCACCTTCTGCGACCATTCCGGCCGCTCGGCCAGATCCTTCTCCTGCATGAAGACCACGCAGCAGGCGTGGTCCTTCCAGACATCGCCGGTGAAGCGCAGCACGCGGCCCACCTTCAGCACCTCCGCGGCGGCATTGAAGGGCTCGGCGACGATGTAGCCGGCGATCTGGTTGGCAGCGAGCGCGGGAACCATGTCCGACGGCGCCATGATGAGGAGGTTCACCTCATTGGCAGCCGGCGTGCCTGTCTTCTTGGAGACGGGGGTGAGACCGTTCTCCTTCAGCAGCGCCTGAAGCACCACATTGTGGATCGAGTACCAGAAGGGAATGGCGACGGTCTTGCCGCCGAGATCCTTCACCGACTGAATGTCCGGGCCAACGGAGAGGCCCGAGCCGGAGGTGTGATTCCACGCCACCACCTTGGCCGGCGCCTTGCTGCCGTAGCGCGCCCACACTGTGATGGGCGACAGCAGGTGCACCACGTTCACCTGTCCCGAGAGGAAGGCCTCCACGATCTGCGACCAACTGCGGAACAGCACCGGCTTTTCCGCCTTCAGGCCCTCGGCCTCGTAGAAGCCCTTGCCGTGCGCGACGAGGAGCGGGGTTGCGTCTGTGATCGGCAGATAGCCGACCCGCACGGGTGCATCCTTCTCCTGCGCGCGGGCAGCGCCGGCCTGCAGGAAGGGAGCGGCACCGGCGGCGGTGAGCAGCGCTGAAAGCCGCATGACATCGCGGCGCGAGAAGAAATCGTCGGTGAGCATATTGTCCCCGTTCACTGTTCGCGGATGGCGTTGCGCAGGGTGGTCAGGATCTCCACCCGCAGGGCCCCGAGTTCGGAAATGAAGGCGCCGCGCGGCTTTGGCAGGTCGATGCGCCACTGGCCGATCTCCCGGCCGGGCGCGCCGCCGAGCAGCACCACGCGGTCGGCCACCAGCAGCGCTTCGTCGATGTCGTGGGTCACGAGTACCGCGGCCGTGCCGTAATCGCGCACGACCTTCAGCAGCAGGTCCTGCATCTCGGCCCGCGTTACCTCGTCCAGCGCGCCGAAGGGCTCGTCCAGCAGCAGCACCTGCGGCTTGCGGGCGAGGCAGCGGGCGAGCGCCGCCCGCTGGGCCATGCCGCCAGAGAGCGCCGCCGGCTTGAGGCGGCGGGCGTGGCTCAAGCCCACTTCGGCGATGGCATGCTCCACCCGCGCCCGCCGCTCGGCGCGGGAGAGTTTCGGCTGGCGCTTGAAGTCGAGGCCGAAGGCGACGTTGTGCTCCAGATCGAGCCAGGGCAGCAGGCCGGGGCTCTGGAAGGCGAGGGCAAGGCGGGGATGGACGGTCGTCACCGGCGCGCCATCCATGACGATGCGCCCGCCATCGGGCGGCTGAAGACCCGCCAGCACCCGCAGTAAGCTCGACTTGCCGACGCCAGAGGGGCCGAGCAGAGCCACCACCTCACCCGCGTCGAGGCTGAGCGAAAAGTCGGCCAGAACCCGGCGCTCGGCGCCGGGATAGCGCAGGCTGATGCCGTCCGCCACGAGAGCGGGCGATGTCATGCCGCCTGCTCGCGGCGCTTGGCCAGAGCCGTCTTGAGCTGCACGAGACTGGGCGTGATGACCGGGATAAAGGCGGCCTCGCGGCTGCGGCGGGCAAAGCCCCGCCCCGGTCCGGCGAGATAGGCCTTGCCGCCCAGCGCCTGAAGCTCCAGCGCCACCGCCTCGGCCACCACTTCGGCGAGCGCGATGCGGATCTCGAACAGCGGTCCCACGTCCGCCTCGAAGGCGCGGCTGCGCAGCCCCGCAAAAAGGGCCGACTGGGCCGCTTCCAGCCGCTGCGTCGTCTCGGAGAGCGGCTGGGCGAGGATGCCGCGGCCCGCGCCGCCAGCATCCCGCGCTTCCGCAAGGGCCCGGCGCGCGAGCCCGATGGACATGCCGCATTGCAGACCGGCAAAAGCCGGCCGGACGCGCGGCAGCCATTCGCGCGCATTCACGGCGATGATGCGGTCGGCCGGGAGGCGCACGTCGGACAGACTGATGGCTGCGGTGTTGGTGCCGCGCAGGCCGATGAGTTCGAGATCGTCCGAGCGGGAGACACCGCCGTCCGTCCCGGCGAAGCTGGCAACGAAAGGCACGCCGTCCGGCCCGTCCACCGCCGCCGCCACGTGGAACCCCTGCGGCCGCAGGTTGGTCACCCAGGGCAGGGCGCCGTTCACCTTCAGGGCCGATCCGTCCGTCACCGCGGTCACCTGCAGCGGTTCCATGCCAGCAAGATGCTTCATGGCGTTGGACAGGCCCGTTGCACCCGCCTGAGTGCCGGTCAAGAGGTCCGGTAGCAACGCGTCTGCCAGCGCGAGGTTGGGGCTTTGCAGCAGATATTCGATGTAGGTCCGGTGGCCCCACAGAACGAAGGCGGCGGCGAGCGAATGGCTCGCCACCTCCGAAAGCGCCTCGAGCGCGTCGATCACCGTGCCACCCGCGCCGCCTCGGGCCTGCGGCACACCGACGGCCGGAAGCCCGGCCGCCGCAAGGCGCGGGAGCAGGTCCTGGCAGAGCGTGGCACCGGTATCGAGCGCGTCGGCCGCCTCTGTGAGCCAGCCGTCGCAGCGCGGATCGGCCAATGGGCGCGCGGGGAGGGGGCTCATTCGGCGGCCACCGGCTTGGCAGGCTCCCAGCGATAGGCGGCGAGCTGTTCATTCAGCGGCGGCTGGCCGAGGTTGTTGGCGAAGTTGCAGAGTGTCGCGAGGCTGACGCCGAGCACCACTTCCAGCGCCTGCTGGTCGCTGAAGCCGGCCGCCTTGAACGTCGCAAGGTCGGCTTCCGGCACCGCGCCACGATGGGCGATCACGGATTCGGTGAAGCGGGCCACGGCATCGAGCTTGGCATCCGGCACTTCCGCCTTGCCGCGCAGGGCGGTGATGGTTTCCGCCGGCAGATGCGCCTTCTTCTCGGCGATGGCGGTGTGGCCCGCGACGCAGAAGCCGCAGCCGTGGGTGGCGGCGGCGGTGATCTGGACCGCCTCGCGCTCGGAGAGGTTCAGCGAGGCGCGTGCGTTGATGCCGGAGACCGTCAGATAGGTTTCAAGCGCCACCGGCGCGTTGGCGAGCACGCGCAGCAGGTTGGGCAGATAGCCGTTGTTCTTCTCGGCCGTCTCGAGGAAGGGGCGGGCGGCTTCGGGGGCATCGGCAACGGTGCGCAGGGGCAGTCGGGACATGGTCTGTCTCCTCATTTCCACTGCACAGATAGATTAAATTATGGGCGGATCAAGCCCGCTGGCAGGGAGGTGAGCGGCGCGACGCCGGTCCTTATGCCGCAGCCCCGCTGAGCGCTGCTTTCCTATTGGCCCGACGGCCTGCGCCGCCAGCCAAGCTCGCCGCTGATCCGGTCCGCCGTTCCGGTCACCGTCTGCGACAGCGCCTTCATCCGGGCATCGTCCATGTAATGGGAGGCACTGGAGACGCTGATGGCGCCGACCGTGAGGCCCGAGGCATCGCGGATAGGCGCCGCCACGCAGCGCACGCGCGGCTCGTTTTCCTCCAGGTCGAAGGCGTAGCCCCAGTCGGCATAATTGCTCATGCGCCCGAGCCAGGCGGTGCGCGCCTGCTCGCGGTTCGGGCCGCGTGCGGAGCCGATCTCGAAGAAGCGCTCCCAGGTCGCCGCATCCCCGTCGAGAATCAGCGCCTTGCCAAGGCCCGTGGACCAGACCGGGTGGCGCTCACCCACGCGGGAGGAAATCTCGAAACGCCGACGTCCAGGCAGCTTGTCGAGATAGAGCGCCCAGTCGCCTTCCAGCACGCCGAGATGAACCGTGTCCTCGGTCTCGGCCGCCAGCGCTTCCAGATGCGGACGGGCGATGCGGGCGAGGGGTCGCTGGGCCCGCGCCCGTGCCCCGAGTTCCATGACCTTCGGGCCGAGCGAATAGCCCTCGCCGGGCGCAAGCCTCAGATAGCCACGCGCAGCCAGACCGCTGGCAAGACGGTGCGCCGTGCTGCGGGTGAGGCCGAGGCTCGAGGCGAGGGTGCCGAGATCGATGGGGTCGGATGCGGCGGCCTCGAGCACGTCAAGCGCGCGCATCACGGCCTGGCTGCCTGCGGGACCTGCCGCCTTGCCTTCGGGGCCGCTCTCGTCCGGACCGTTTCCAACGCTAGCAACGGACATTGACACCCTCCGAAACCTCTCCTAATCATCATCCTACATAATAAGATGACATCCCACAATATGGGATGCGCCAATCCCCCAAACTTCAGTCCCTGAGGAAACGCCATCATGGTGTCCAACCCGACGCTCGAACGGGCGGTCGCGCGCGCGCGCCTTCGCCTCGTGCCCTTTCTGCTGCTCATGTACGTGCTGGCGTTTCTTGACCGCGCGAACATCGGTTTTGCCAAGGATGCCTTCCAGGCGTCCGCCGGCATTTCGGCTGCCGCCTATGCGCTCGGCGCCGGTCTCTTCTTCCTGACCTATGCGGCTTTTGAAGTGCCCAGCAACCTGATCATGCACCGGGTCGGTGCCAAGATCTGGATGTGCCGCATCATGGTCACCTGGGGCCTCGTCTCGGCCGCCATGATGTTCACCCAAGGCGAGATGTCCTTCTATGCCCTGCGCCTGCTGCTCGGCGCGGCGGAGGCCGGCTTCTTTCCGGGCGTGATCCTCTACGTCACCTACTGGTTCCCGCAGGAAAAGCGCGGCCAGATCCTCGGCCTGTTCTATTTCGGCGCGCCCATCTCCTTCATCCTAGGCAGCCCGCTCAGCGGCCTGCTGCTGGAGTTCCACGGCGCGTGGGGCCTTGAAGGATGGCAGTGGATGTTCCTCATCGAGGGCCTGCTGGCCAGCATCGTCGGCATCTGGGCCTTCTGGTATCTCGACGACAAGCCCGCCGATGCCAAATGGCTGCCCGCCGACGAGCGCAAGGCCCTGGTGGCGGCCATCGCCACGGAGGAGAAGGCCAAGGAAAGCCACGGCCATGCCGGCCTCAAGGCGGCGTTCGCCAATCCGCGCATTCTCCACTTCGTGGTGATCTACTTCCTGATCCAGATGAGCGTGTATGGCGTCGTCTTCTACCTGCCGACGCAGGTGGCCGCGCTGCTCGGCAAGAAGGTGGGCCTTGAAGTGGGTCTCGTCGCTGCGATCCCGTGGATCTGCGCCATGGCCGCGACCTATTTCATTCCGCGCCTCGCGGACCAGACCGGCAAACACCGCAGCCTCGCGGCCCTGACCCTCGCCGTCTCGGGTGCCGGCATCGCGGTTTCCGCCGGCACACCGCCCGCCGTCGCGCTGGTCGCCCTGTGCTTCGCCGCCGCCGGCTTCATCGCCGTGCAGCCGATGTTCTGGACCTTCCCCACCCGCTATCTTGGTGGCGTGGCGGCGGCCGCCGGCATCGCCCTCGTGAACGCCATGGGCGCCCTCGGCGGCTTCTTCGCCCCCAATGTGAAGAACTGGGCCGATGCGACCTTCGGCGCCCCGGCCGGCCTCTATGTGCTCGCCGCCACCACCTTCATCGGCGTCCTCGCCATCCTGGCGCTGGGCGCAGCCCGCCAGCCCGCGGCCGGCGCCACCCCTGTGACTGCTCGAGGAGACCGTTGATGTCCGTGCCTACCATTCGTGAAGTGCGCGCCTATGTGGTGCGCGGCGGGGGCGGCGATTATCACGACCAGCAGGGCACCCACTGGATCGACGACCATATCGCAACCCCCATGTCCAAGTATCCGGCCTATCGCCAGAGCCGGCGCACCTTCGGCATCAACGTGCTCGGCACGCTGGTGGTCGAGGTGGAGGCCTCCGACGGCACGGTCGGCTTCGCGGTGACCACCGGCGGCGAGCCCGCCGCCTGGATCGTCGAGAAGCACCTCGCCCGCTTCATCGAAGGCGCCAAGATCACCGACATCGAGCTGATGTGGGACCAGATGTACCGCTCGACGCTCTATTATGGGCGCAAGGGTCTGGTGGTGAACACCATCTCGGGCGTGGACCTGGCGCTCTGGGACCTGCTCGCCAAGTGGCGCAAGGAGCCGGTGTACCACCTGCTCGGTGGCGCGGTGCGCGACGAACTCCAGTTCTATGCCACAGGCGCCCGGCCCGATCTCGCCAAGGAGATGGGCTTCATCGGCGGCAAGATGGCCCTGCACCATGGTCCGGCAGAGGGCGAGGAGGGGCTTCGCAAGAACCTCGACATCCTCAACGACATGCGGAACAAGGTCGGCAAGGACTTCTGGCTCATGCAGGACTGCTGGATGGCGCTGGATGTGGAATATGCCACGCGCTTCTCCACCATCGCCTGGAACGAGATGGGCCTGAAGTGGACCGAGGAAGCCCTGCCGCCGGATGATTACTGGGGCTATGCGGCGCTCAAGAAGAACGCGCCGAAGGGCCACCTCATCACCACCGGCGAGCACGAGGCCACCCGCTGGGGCTTCAAGATGCTGCTGGACATGGAATGCTGCGACATCATCCAGCCGGACGTGGGCTGGTGCGGCGGCATCACCGAGCTCATCAAGATCACGGCGCTCGCGGATGCGGCCGGCGTGCTCGTGGTGCCGCACGGCTCCTCGGTCTACAGCTATCACTTCGTCATCACCCGGCATAACAGCCCGTTTGCCGAGTTCCTGATGATGCACCCGGTGCCGGATCAGGTGGTGCCCATGTTCACCCCGCTCCTGCTCGACGAGCCCGTGCCGGTGAACGGCCGCCTGAAGCTCGACGACACCCCCGGCTTCGGCGTGCGCCTGAACCCCGAGTGCAAGCTCTCGCGCCCCTACACCCACTGAGGCGGATGAAATTCCATGAAGCTTCTGCGTTACGGCCCCGCGGGCCAGGAAAAGCCCGGCCTCCTCGATGAGGCCGGCAAGATCCGCGACCTGTCGGGCGTCATTCCCGATCT
Organism: Azorhizobium sp. AG788; assembly: GCF_004364705.1. NCBI lineage: Bacteria > Pseudomonadati > Pseudomonadota > Alphaproteobacteria > Hyphomicrobiales > Xanthobacteraceae > Azorhizobium > Azorhizobium sp. AG788. The sequence goes on along the minus strand of NZ_SOBM01000002.1, from coordinate 348,944 downwards.
CACCGGTGAGGCCATCACCCCCGAGGGGCTGGCCAAGCTGAAGGCGCTCGACGTGTCGTCCCTGCCGGTGGTGGAGGGCACGCCGCGTCATGGCGCGCCGGTTGCCAACGTGGCCAAGTTCATCGCCATCGGCCTGAACTTCACCGACCATGCGGCGGAATCGAACCTGCCGATCCCGTCCGAGCCGGTGGTCTTCATGAAGGCCACCTCCTGCATCCAGGGTCCGAACGACGCCGTGGTAATCCCGCGCGGCTCGAAGAAGACCGACTGGGAAGTGGAACTCGGCATCGTCATCGGCAAGCGCGCCTCCTACGTCTCGAAGGACGAGGCGCTCGATCACGTGGCCGGCTACGTCCTCATCAATGACGTGTCCGAGCGCGAGTACCAGATCGAGCGCGGCGGCACCTGGGACAAGGGCAAGGGCTGCGACACCTTCGGCCCCATCGGCCCGTGGCTCGTCACCTCCGACGAGGTGGGCGACGTGCAGCAGCTCGGCATGTGGCTGGACGTGAACGGCCAGCGCCGCCAGACCGGCAACACCGCCACCATGATCTTCGATGTGAAGACCATCGTGAGCTACCTGTCGGAATTCATGACCCTGCTGCCGGGCGACATCATCACCACCGGCACCCCTCCGGGCGTCGGCATGGGCATCAAGCCCGAGGCGGTCTATCTCCAGGCCGGCGACGTCATTGAGCTGGGTATCGACAAGCTCGGCCGTCAGAAGCAGACCTGCGTCGCCTGGGAGAAGAAGTAATGGTTGATAGCACTCGCTTTTCGGGCCGCGTCGCGGTCGTCACCGGCGGTGCGGCCGGCATCGGCCTCGCCATCGCCCAGCGCATCATCGCCGAGGGTGGCAAGGTGGCGATCTGGGATCGCGATCCCGCCGCCATCGAGACCGCCAAGGCCGGGCTCGGCGCCAACGCCATCGGCGTCGCCCTCGACGTGTCCGACTGGCCGGCGGTGGAAGCCGCCGCCAAGACGGTGGCCGACACCTTCGGGCAGATCGACATCCTGGTCGCGAGCGCCGGCATCACCGGCCCCAACACCACCACCTGGACCTATCCGGTCGAGGACTGGCGCAAGGTGATCGACATCAACCTCAACGGCGTCTTCTACTGCGACAAGGCCGTGGTGCCTTACATGCTGGAGAAGGACTACGGGCGCATCGTCAACATCGCCTCCATCGCCGGCAAGGAAGGCAATCCGAACGCCCCGGCCTACAGCGCCTCCAAGGCGGGCGTGATCGGCCTCACCAAGTCGCTCGGCAAGGAGCTGGCGAAGAACAAGATCACGGTGAACTGCGTTACCCCCGCAGCGGTGCGCACCGCCATCTTCGACCAGATGACCCAGGCGCACATCGACTTCATGCTGTCGAAGATCCCGATGGGCCGCTTCGGCCAGATCGAGGAAGTCGCGGCGCTGGTGTGCTGGCTCGCCTCGGAAGAATGCTCCTTCTCCACCGGCGGCGTCTTCGACGTCTCGGGCGGCCGCGCCACATACTGAGCACCGACCCTTCTGGTGCCCTTTGTCGCTGGCGGACGTGTTTCCGCCGGCGACCAATAAAAAACGCCAATATTCATGCTGGGAGAAACGGCCATGCCATCCATCGCCATGGATGCATCTGCTGCCGACGGCGAAGCCATGCGCAAGCGCATCGCTTCCAAGCTGCGCTGGCGGATCGTCTTTTACTGCTTCGTCCTGTTCATCGTGAATTACCTCGACCGTGTGAACGTAGGCTTTGCCGCCACGCACATGAACAAGGATCTCGGGCTTTCGGCGACCGCCTACGGGTTCGGCGCCGGCGTCTTCTTCCTCGGCTACATCGCCTTCGAGATCCCCAGCAACATGATGATGCACAAGGTGGGCGCCCGCATCTGGATCGCCCGCATCATGGTGACGTGGGGCCTCATCTCCTGTGCCATGGCCTTCATCCAGGGCGAGACCAGCTTTTATATCCTTCGCTTCCTGCTGGGCGCTGCGGAGGCCGGCTTCGTGCCCGGCATCCTGCTCTATCTGACCTACTGGTTCCCGGCCCGCGACCGCGCCAAGGCGACCGCCGGCTTCATGACGGCCACCGTCCTGTCGACCGTGATCGGCGCCCCCATCTCCGGCTGGATCCTCGCCACCGTGCCCAACTGGCACGGGCTCGCCAACTGGCAGTGGCTCTTCATCCTCGAGGGCCTGCCGGCGGTGATCCTCGGTGTCTTCACCTTCTTCTATCTCGTGGACCGTCCGCAGGATGGCCGCTGGCTGGACGAAGCGGAACGCAAGTGGCTCATCGCCGAACTGGAGCGCGAGAACCGGGAGGTCGCCAACACCGGCGCGCACGAATATGGCGCGATCTTCCGCGATCCGCGTGTGTGGCTGCTCACCCTCATCTACATGTTCAACGCCATGGCGGTGTATGGCGTGGTGCTCTGGCTGCCGCAGATCGTGCGTTCCATCGGCGGGTTGTCCGACATCCAGACGGGCTTTGTCACCGCCGTGCCCTTCGTCTTCGCCGCCATCGGCCTCGTGCTGGTGGCCCGCAGTTCGGACCGCACCGGCGAGCGCAAGTGGCACACGGCTCTCGCGGCGCTCTTCGGCGGCCTGTTTCTCGCGGCGAGTGCCGTGGCGCCGACTCCGCTGGTCGGGCTGATGCTGATCAGCGCGGCTGCCTTCGGTGTGTGGGCGGTGCTGGGCGTATTCTGGTCGCTGCCGACGCAGTTCCTCACCGGCGCTGCCGCTGCGGCGGGGCTGGCCGCCATCAACGGCTTTGCCCAGATCGGCGGCTTCGCCGGTCCCTATCTCGTGGGCTGGATCAAGGACACCACCCAGAGCTTCACGCCGGCCCTGCTGACGCTGGCCGCCGGCCCGGTGATCGCCGCCATCCTCTGCCTCGCCATTAAGGTGAAGGCCCCGGCCGGCCGGGGCCGATAGGCCGAAGGAGGAAGCGCCTGCGGCAGCGCCGGCGCTTCCGTTGCCGGCTCGCCGGGTCTAAGAGCTTCGACGCGCGCGCCATCCGGTGCGCGCGTTTTGCGTTTCGATGAGGCCTGCCGTGGCGCCCGTCACCAATATTGCCGATCTGCGCGACATCGCGCGCCGCCGCATTCCGCGTTCCATGTTCGAATACGCCCAGCGCGGCTCCTATGACGAGCGCACGCTCGCGGCCAATTACGCCGAACTCGATGCGCTCCGCCTGCGCCAGCGTGTGATGGTGGACGTCTCGAAGCGCAATGTTACGACCACCTTCCTGGGACAGGACGTCACCATCCCGGTGGGCATCGCGCCCACTGGCCTCACCGGGCTGTTCCACGCCGATGGCGAGATCCTCGGCGCGCGGGCCGCGCAGGCGTTCGGCGTGCCCTTCACGCTCAGCACCATGTCCATCTGCTCCATCGAGGATGTGGCGGGGGCCGTGGAAAAGCCCTTCTGGTTCCAGCTCTATGTGATGCGGGACCGGGCCTTCACCCAGTCGCTGGTGGAGCGGGCGCGGACCGCCGGTTGTCCGGTGCTGGTGCTGACGCTGGACCTTGCGGCTCACGGCCAGCGCCACCGGGACATCAAGAACGGCCTCAGCGTGCCGCCGCGCCTCACCCTCGCCAATGCGCTCGACATCGCCACCAAGCCCGGCTGGGCGCTGAACGTGTTGCGCGGCCAGCGCCGCAGCTTCGGCAATCTTCAGGGCTGGATGCCAGCGGGCAAGAATCTCAACGCCATGGCCCAGTGGGTGGCCCAGCAGTTCGACCCTTCGCTGAGCTGGAAGGATGTGGCCTGGATCCGGAGCCTGTGGCCCGGCAAGCTGGTGCTGAAGGGCATCCTTGATCCCGAGGACGCCCGCATCGCCGCCGACCATGGCGCGGATGCCATCGTCGTGTCGAACCATGGCGGACGCCAGCTTGACAGCGCTCCCGCCAGCATCAGCGTGCTGCCGGAGATCGCCTCGGCGGTGGGCTCGCGCACGGAAATCCTGCTCGATGGTGGCATTCGCACCGGGCAGGACGTGCTCAAGGCGCTGGCGCTCGGCGCGCGCGGCTGCCTGATCGGCCGCTCGTGGCTTTATGGCCTCGCCGCCGGAGGGCAGGGGGGCGTGACGCAGGTGCTTGAAATCCTGCGCAAGGAACTCGACACCAGCATGGCCCTCGCCGGCCTCACGGACGTGCGCAGCGTCACTCCCGCCGCGCTCCACACGCCGCGCCGGGTCTGAGCCGCCGCCTTTAGGCCGCGGCCTTGCGCCAACCGGCGGCGAGCAGGCCGGCCCCCATCAATAACCCGCCCCCGACGCGATTGATGGCGCGCCGGGCGGTAACGCTGGCGAACCGTGCGCGGGCCGACGCCGCGAGCCAGCCATAGAGCGCGGCATTGAGGGCAGCGAGCGTGACGAAGGTCAGCTCCATTACCGCCACCTGCGGCAGCAGCGGCGCTGATGCCTCGATAAACTGCGGCACGAAGGCGACGAAGAAGACGATGCTCTTCGGGTTCAGCGCCGTCACCGCGAAGGCGTGGAAGCCGATGCGCGCCAGCCGATCGTTCTGCACGGGCGCGGCCACAAGCGGCTGCACCGGTGCACGCCAGAGCTTGATGCCGAGATAGACGAGATAGGCGCCGCCGATCCAGCGGAGCCCCGTGAAGAGCGCCGCGGAGGCGGCCAGTACCGCCCCGAGACCCAGCATCGACGCGGTCATGGCCGTCAGGTCGCCGAGCGCGACGCCGGCGACGATGGCGGCCGCCGGACGGCGGCCATGACCGAGCGCATAGGAGATGACGAGCAGGATCGTCGGACCGGGAATGGCGAGAAGAATGGCCGACGCCAGTGCGAACGCGGCCCATGTCTCAAGTGTCATTGTTGCCTCCCGTTGGAGGCCTAGCCATCCACAGGGCGGCGTACGCCGCAAGCCCTGCCGGTCGCGTCAGCTCGCTGCCGCGCTCCGTTCAAGGCGGGGCAGGGTCTTGTCCGGCGGAGACGGCGGCACCAGCCGACGCGCCGCGGACAGCGCGTCGCACATGCGCGCCGAAACCGGATCGCCATGCTCCTCCAGGCTGTTGCGCAGGCTGCGGTCGTCCGAAAGTCCCCACGCGCCCAGCAGGATCACCGCATGCGGCAGGCGGCGGCGCAGGCGCCGGACTGCGTAGCGGAGCAGCGCGGTGCTGTTGCTGTCCATGGCGGAGACGAGGATCATCGCCGCCTGCGTGGCATCAAGGCTGATGAGGCTCGCCCGCTGGAGCCGGCTCGGCCCCTCCACCTGAGCGGTCAGGCCGTTGGCGCCCAGCACCATGGCGGCGAGCATGGCCGCCGCTTCATCAAGGCCGGTGCGCGCGCCGATGCACAGGATGGGCCGATCGGCCGTCGGTGTGCTCTCGGTCGCGGCGACAGCCTCGTCCTCGCCGGGGCCGAGCGTATAGACGAGTTCCTGCACGCTGAGCCTTATCCGCTCGATACGCTCCAGATCGAGGGCCCCGCGCTCGAAATCGGCCTGCGCGAGACGCAGCGCGGGCAGGGCGACCTCGTCCACATAGGCGCACAAAGCGTGGTCTTTCAGGAAATCCTCCGCCGTGCCTGACGCCTCGACCGGGTCCCCGGCCAGCATGCGCTGGTAGAACAGTTCCGGTGCGCTCAGGGGCGGACTGTCACCCAGCATCACGTCAAGAAATTCGAGCTGGTCCACATGCCGGCCCAGCACCACGAGGCACAGCGTCAGCGGTGTTGCGAGCACAAGGCCGATGGGCCCCCAGAGCCAGGTCCAGAAGGTGGCGGAGGCGATGACGGCGACGGGCGAGAGCCCGGTGCTGCGTCCGTAGAGGAGCGGCTCGATGATGTGCCCCACCACGGGCTCCACCACCGCGAACAGGACGATGCACCACAGCACCATGGACCAGCCAGGATCCACCGCCAGTGCGAGCGCGGAGGGCAACAGCGCCGCGATGATCGCGCCGATGTAGGGCACAAAGCGCAGGACGGCGGCGAGCAGCCCCCACAGCATGGCACTCGGCACGCCGATGAGGCCGAGCCCGAGCCCGATGACACAGCCGAACCCCGCATTGAGCACCACCTGCGTCAGCAGGAAACGCGAGAGACGGGCTCCCGCATCATCCAGCGCCGCCGTCGTGCGCTGGATGTCATGCGCCCCGGCCAGACGGATGAAGCGGTTCCTCAGGTCCTCCCGCTGGAGAAGGATGAAGATGAGGAAGATGAAGATGATGCCGGTGGTCGCCAACGGATGTAGCAGCGGCTCGCCCAGCGAGCGCAACATGGCGAGCGTGCCGAGTTCCGGCGCCCGTATTTCCACCGGGATGGGGCGCTGGACCGCAGCGGCGGCATCGAGCTGGAGCTTCGGCTGCGGGTCGGGCCGGTCGAGCTCGCTCGAGAGGTCCTGGAGCATGCCCGCCACGCGCTCCATGGTGGCCGAGCCCGACGCCGTGCTTTTCAGATCCCGGATCTTGTCGCGTACGTTCGCCTGATAGTGCGGTAGATCACTGGCCAACTGTCCGACCTGCGTGGCGACGACCGCGCCGAGGGCGAGAAGTCCGATGAACGTGAGCATGACGACGCCGGCCACCCCCAACGTGCGCGGGATGCGGAGCCGGCGCAGCACCAGCAGAACGGGAGAAAGAACGAAGCTGAGCAGCACGGCCAGGGCGACGGGCACGAACACCTCGCGCCCGATGTAGACCACCGCGATGAGCGCGAGCGCGCCAAGAAAAACCAGCGTGCGGCTTTCCCGGTGAACCGGCCTCGTGACACGGGCGAGGCCCGGATCGTTGAACATTCTCTCTCACCCCCGCCAGGGCACCGCGCGAACGGGACGCCCGTTTCGCGTGCTCAACGCTGCGTTAAGCAAAATGTTGCGGGCGCCTGCCGCCCCGCCGCAGCTTTCGGCGGAGGGAGGGGAAGGCTTGGAGAATCCCCTGACACGGCCTAAGGGTCGAAAGGCCGCGCGAAGGCGGTGCAGGCGGGCTTCCCATGACGCTCAAATTCACCATTCTGGGCTGTGGCTCTTCCGGCGGCGTTCCCCGCGTGGGGCAGGGCTGGGGCGCCTGCGATCCGAACGAGCCACGCAACCGCCGCCGCCGCTGCTCCCTGCTTGTCCAACGCACCGGCCCCGACGGCGTGACCACCGTGCTCGTCGACGCCTCCCCGGATCTGCGCGAACAGTTGCTGGACGTGGGCGTCACCCATGTGGATGCCCTTCTCATCACCCATGAGCATGCCGACCACACCCACGGCATCGACGACGTGCGCCCGCTGGTCATCCACAACCGCCGCCGCATGGACGTGTATATGGACGAGGAGACCGCCCGCGCCATGCATGCGCGCTTCGGCTACTGCTTCGTGACGCCGCCGGGCAGCAACTATCCGCCCATCCTCACCGAGCACCGTTTCCATGAGGGCCGCGAGATCACCGTGACGGGGCAGGGCGGTCCCATCACTGCCTTGCCGTTCCGCCAGCACCATGGCGACATCGATTCGTTCGGCTTCAGATTTGGTGGCGTTGCCTATTCAAGCGACGTCAGCGCTTTTCCGCAAAACAGTCTGAAAGCCTTGGAGAATCTTGACGTCTGGATTCTTGATGCACTGCGTGAAACGCCCCACCCAAGCCATTTCAGCCTTTCGGAGGCGCTGGAGCATGAGGAGCGCATGCGCCCTGCCCGCACCATCCTCACGAACCTCCATACCGATCTGGACTATGGGAAGCTGAAGGCACGCCTGCCGGAACGCATCATTCCCGCGTTCGACGGAATGATTTTCGAGGCCTGATTCCACCGCTTCTCCACATGAGAAGATGGAACCAACCATCTGCTCGCGCAGCAGATTTTCGGCGCATCCTCACGCTCCACATCACGTGAAGAGATTGAGCGTGAGTGCCGTCAGAATCAGGTAGCGCGCAACCTTGGCGATGCCCACCAGAAGCAGGAAACTGGCAAGCGGCTCCCGGAGCACGCCCGCCACCACGGTCAGCGGATCGCCCACCACCGGAGCCCAACTCAGCAGCAGCGACCACTTGCCATAGCGGCGATACCAGCGCTGCGCGCGATCAAGCGCCTTGCCATCTGCGGGAAACCATTTGCTATCGCGATAGCGCTCGATCCCGCGCCCAAGCATCCAATTGGTGAGCGACCCCAGCACATTGCCGGCGCTCGCCGCGGCCACCAGTGCCCACCACGGCCGATCGCCGGTCAGAAGCAGGGCCACGAGCGCCGCCTCCGATTGCAGCGGCAGGATGGTCGCGGCGATGAAGGCGGTGACAAACAGCCCGCCATAGATCGCGAGCCCGGTCATAAGCGCGCCGGCAGGTGCGAAGGCTGCGCTCCGAGGTCTTCGAGCCGCGGGATGGCGGCTGGGCGGCCGCGTGAAGGGCAGGGCAGGGCGACGGCCACGGAGCCCTACCCCTCAGAGGGGCACAAAGCCGAGCACGGCCCCGGCCGCCTCGGATGCGGGCACCACGAGGCCGCTGCCCGGCAGAGCCTCTACAGTCACGCCATTGCCGGTCAGGACGCGCCCGGTCGCCGCGATGTCGCTCACGCGAAGGACCAGCGCGACCATGCGGTCCGTACCGCCCGGCCCCAGTTCCACGGGCGTCCCGAGGCGTGCCTCGGCTGCGTCCGGCGTGAGGATATGGATAGTCGTCGCGCCTGCGGCGAAGGAGAGATTTCCGCCTTCGGATCGAAGCGCACCCGGGCCGAACATGAGCTCGTAGAGAGAGGCGGTACGGGCGGGATCGCGTGTGGCAATGACGAAGTCACGCACCGACACCGCGGTATTGGGGTGACGCTGCCATTCCGGCCGCCAGACGAGATCGGGCGTATAGTGATGGCAGAAGAAGGTGCGCCCGTTCTGGACCTCCCCGGGTGACAGGCGAACCACGCGGAAACGGGCGTCGTGCGGTCCGTCGGCGAGCAGCACAGGGCGCGAAAATTCGGCCGACGGTGTCACGGGCACGCCCCGCGCGACGAGATCGGCGTAACGCCCGTCGTCATCCTTGAAGGCCAGGCCGGTAAGGCCCGCGGGGTGCTCCCAGAGATCAGCGCGACCGCCGCCTTTGCCCGGCTCATAGCCGAGCAACTCCAGATAGGCCGTGTCGAAGATGGCCAGATGGTTGGCAGAGCCAAGCGTGTGATGTCCGCGCACCGTCAGTTGGAAGCCGAGCCGCTCATAAGCGGCGAAGGCCTCATCCAGCGCGCCTCTGACATTCACCACCACGTGGTCGAGCATCGGCGGCGGCACGGCAGTCTCGGACATGTCAGGAACTCCTTACGGGCGGACGCGGACGCAGCCGGCACATACCGCCTTAGCACCAATCCGCCCAGCATGGACGCCGAAACGGTGCCCGTCGGCGCCAAGCCTGAAATGCCCTTCAACGGATTTTCAAAATAGGTTCCATAATATATCTTCTACGCATCATGGATCATGAAAGCTGCCGTTCGGGCATCCATGGCTGGCGGATGCGCCCATTGCTCCGCCGGTGGTGAACAAGCCGTATTGCAACACTGGTGCCCTGCCCCTTGAAATTGGGTCTCACGCGCAAACGGCGGGGTCCGTTCGCGTATTGGCATGGCCAAGGCCCTGAAAACCACAAATTTCGCGCCCGCGTGCCGAAGCCGCCGATCATCTGCATCTGCAGAGGACGCTTCCAGTTCTGGCGGGTGCCGCGGTTGCGGTGCCAAGGGCCAACGGCACGCTCGCGACCTTCGCCGAGCTCGGCAGAAACAGCCCGGCCTCCGATCCTGTGGCTGCGGCGTCAGATGCCGTAATAGCTCCGGTACCATTCGACGAAGGCCGGGACGCCGACGCCGAGCGGCGTGTCCGGACGATAGCCGGTCAGGGCCTCAAGGAGTGCCGCCGAGGCATAGGTACGGGGCACGTCTCCGGCCTGCATCGGCAGCAAGTTGCGGATGGCAGTGCGCCCGACCGCCTGCTCTACCGTCTCGACGAAATCGAGAAGCCCCACAGGCTGGCCGCCGGCGATGTTCACCACGCGGAACGGTGCCACCGGCGAAAGGGAATCGACGCCCGCGCGGCCGACCGGCGCGCCCGTTTGGGGCGCACGCTCCACGAGGCGCAGGACTGCCTCCACCAGATCATCGATGAAGGTGAAATCCCGGGACATCCGGCCCTCGCCATAGATGTCGATGGGCTCGCCTTTCAGGATGGCGGAGACGAACTTGAACAGGGCCATGTCCGGCCGGCCCCATGGGCCATAGACCGTGAAGAAGCGGAAGGCGGTGGTCGGCACGCCATAGAGATGGGCATAGGAATGCGCCATCGCCTCCATGGACTTCTTCGTGGCCGCATAGAGCGTCATGGGCTCGTCGGCCCGGTCGGTCTCGCAGAACGGCACCTTGGCGTTGGCGCCGTAGACGGAACTGGTGGATGCGAGGAGCAGATGGCGCGGCTTCAGGTGCCGGGCGAGTTCCAGCACGTTCCAGGAGCCGTTGAGATTGGCGTCCACATACGCTTTCGGATTTTCGAGGCTGTAGCGCACCCCGGCCTGCGCCGCGAGATGGATGATGACGTCCGGCCGCGCCAAATCCGCCGCCTGCGCGAGCACGTCGGGCGTCTCGATCATCCCGATGACGGCGGAGAAACCGTTGTGACGCTCCAGTTCCGCATGCCGTGCGTGCTTGAGGCGCACGTCATAGTACGGAGTGAGGCCGTCCACGCCGACCACCACATGCCCGCCCGCCAGAAGCCGCTTTGCCAGGTGAAAGCCGATGAAGCCGGCCGTGCCCGTCACCAGAAAACGCATATTCCACCTACTGCCGCCGGCCGCCCGGCCGGTGCGCGCACGAGGCCGAAGCGCCCTGCCCCGCCCTGATAGATCCGCAGCATCAAGGCCAAGCTCTCGCTCAAGCGCGTCGGACCACAGGAGTGTGACGGCAAAATGGTAGCCGTCACTGCGCCGCGAGCGTCAGCGTATCCGGCGCGCCGGGCGTGCCGCGGCCGACGCTCTCATAGGTGAAGCCGAGCGCCGCCATCTCATCGGGCCGGTAGATGTTGCGCAGGTCCACAAGAACCGGCTGCTTCAGCAGCTTGCGCATGCGCTCGAAATCGAGCGCCCGGAAGGCGTCCCATTCGGTGACGATGACGAGGCAGTCGGCGCCGTCCGCGGCCTCATAGGGGCCGCTCGCATAGGCGACGTCGGCGGGCAGCACCTTCTTGGCTTCCTCCATGCCTTCGGGATCGAAGGCGCGGATCTTCATGCCACGGTCCAGAAGCGCATGGATGATGGAAATGGCCGGGCTCTCGCGCATGTCGTCAGTATTCGGCTTGAAGGTGAGGCCCAGAACCGCCGCGGTCTTGCCGCGCACATCGCCGCCGAGGATGTTTACCACCTTCTTGGCCATGGCAAGCTTGCGCACGTCATTCACGCCGACCACCGTCTCGACGATGCGCAAGGGCGTTCCGGCTTCCTGCGCCGTGCGGGTGAGGGCGAGCGTGTCCTTCGGGAAGCAGGAGCCACCATAGCCGGGGCCGGCATGCAGGAATTTCGAGCCGATGCGGTTGTCGAGGCCGATGCCGCGTGCCACGTCCTGGACGTTCGCGCCCACCTGCTCGCACAGGTCGGCGATCTCGTTGATGAAGGTGATCTTCACTGCGAGGAAGGCATTGCCGGCATATTTGATGAGTTCGGAGGTGCGGCGGCTCGTATAGACCAGCGGCAGGCTGTTCAGCGCCAGCGGGCGATAGAGCTGCGCCATCACCTCGCGGGCGCGCGGCTCATCCGTGCCGACAACGATGCGGTCGGGCCGCTTGAAGTCCTCGATGGCCGCGCCTTCGCGCAGGAATTCGGGATTCGACACCACGGAGATGTCCGCATCGGGACGGGTCTCGCGGATCACCCGCTCCACCTCGTCGCCGGTACCCACGGGCACAGTCGACTTGGTGACCACGACCGTATAGCCCTCCGCCGCCTGGGCGATCTCGCGCGCGGCCGCATAGACATAGGAAAGGTCCGCATGGCCGTCGCCGCGCCGGGAGGGCGTCCCCACCGCGATGAACACCGCGTCCGCCTCGCGCACCGCCTGCGTCAGGTCCACCGCGAAATCGAGGCGTCCCGCGGCGCGGTTGCGCGCCACCAGGGCATCAAGGCCGGGCTCGAAGATGGGGATTTCGCCCCGCTCCAAACGCTCGATCTTCTGCGCGTCCTTGTCCACGCAGGTGACATGGTGCCCGAAGTCGGCAAAACAGGCGCCGGACACCAGACCCACGTACCCCGTGCCAATCATCGCAACGCGCATGACGGTTCCCTGCCAAATTCAACCGAGGCGCTTCTCGCACTTCGGCATGAGAAAATGAAGACACTTCCCGTGACAGACATTACAGGACGTCCCGTTCCCGCGATTGCGTGCCGGACGTACCGCAGCGTCCCCGCGCCCTTGATGCCCGAAGACATGCCATGGCTTTTGATCTGACCTGCGTCGCTTTGCTTGTGGAAGGCCTGACCGGCTATCCGCAGCCGCTGTTCCGCGCCATTCGCCACCCCGTCGTCTGGGCCGGAACGCTCATCAGCGCACTCGAGTCGCGTCTCAACCGCACCACCCTCCCCGGCCCCGCCCGCAAGCGGAACGGCGTCCTGACCGTCCTCGTCCTGCTCGCCTGCGCCATGCTACCGGCTCTGCTGTTGGAAGCCTTCCTGCGCCAGTTCGCGCTCGGCGTGGTGCTGGCCGGCATTCTCGGCAGCGTGCTCATCGCCCAGCGCTCGCTTTATACCTACGTTGCGGCCGTGGCGACGGCGCTGGAGAAGGGCGGCCTTGCCGCCGGGCGCCGCGCCGTCTCGCACATCGTCGGACGCGATCCCGAGCAACTGGATGTCGCCGGCGTGACGCGCGGGGCCATCGAGAGCCTGGCCGAGAATTTCTCGGACGGCATCGTCGCGCCCACATTCTGGATGCTGGTGGGCGGGCTTGCGGGCGGGGCCGGCTACAAGGCGCTGAACACGGCCGACAGCATGATCGGCCACCGCAATCCTCGCTATGAGGATTTCGGTTGGGCCGCGGCGCGGCTGGATGATCTCGTGAACCTGCCCGCCTCGCGCCTCTCCGGTCTGCTCATCGTGCTCGCGGCCGGACTGCTGCCGGGCTGTTCCCCCAAGGAGGCCTGGCGGGCCATGCTGCGGGACGCCCCGCATCACCGCTCGCCCAATGCCGGCTGGCCGGAGGCGGCCATGGCGGGAGCGCTCGGAATCTCCATCGCCGGCCCGCGTTCCTATGGCGGCGTGCCGGCGCAGGCGGCCTACATGGGCAACGGCCGCCGGGACATCGACGCCCGCGACATCCGCGCGGCGCTGCGCCTCTATGTGGCGGCGGACGCGCTGCTGGTGGCGTTCGTTACGTTGATCGCGCTCGCGGGCCTCGTCATCGCGCGAGGCTGAGGAGGCGGTCGAGGTCGAGATGCGCCGAGAGGTGAGCGGCAAGACCGTCCAGCGCCTCTTCGACGCCCGCCTCATAGGCCACCTGAGCCGGCCCCGCGCCCAGCAGCGCCATGAGGGCCGCACGCTGGCGGTCATCGCCGAACAGGCCGTGCACATAGGTGCCCATGATGCGGCCATCGGCCGAGACGGCACCTTCCGCACCCATGCCGTCTAGCTCGGCGAAGGGGCGGGCGGTGTCGGCGCCTTCCGTTGCGCCGATGTGCATTTCATAGCCGGAGAAAGGCGCACCGAGCCGCGACGTGCCGGTGACGGCGATGAGCCGTTTCTCGCCTGTCATCACCGTACCCACCTTCAGCAGCCCGAGGCCTTCCGTCGAGCCGGGCGGGCCTTCCACGCCATCCGGATCGGACAGATGCTCGCCCATCATCTGATAGCCGCCGCACAGGCCCAGCACCCGCCCGCCGCGACGTGCAAAGGCCTGGATGTCATGATGCAGGCCGCCAGCCCGCAGGGCCGCCAGATCCGCGATGGTGGCCTTGGAGCCGATGAGGAGCACGAGATCCGTATCCGTCGGTAGGACGTCGGAGGAACGGATGCGCCGCACCTCGAGACCCGGCTCGGCGTCCAGCGGATCGAGATCGTCGAAATTCGCCACATGGGGCAGGATCGGCACCGCGATCCGCACCTTGGCGCCGGGCTTCGGCGCCTGCGGGCCGGCGACGCCCAGCGCGTCTTCGGCGGGCAGGCGGGCGGCACCCGTGTAAAAGGGCACGAGGCCGAGGGCGGCCCAGCCCGTGTGCCCGGCGATGAGGTCCACGCCGCTCCCGAACAGGGCGGGATCGCCCCTGAAACGGTTGACGATGAAGCCTTGGATCATCGCCGCATCCGCCGGATCGAGCACCGTCTTCGTGCCAACGAGGCTCGCGATCACGCCGCCCCGGTCGATGTCTCCGATCAGTACCACAGGTACGTCCGCCGCACGGGCAAAGCCCATGTTGGCGATGTCATTGGCCCGCAGATTGACCTCGGAGGCCGAGCCGGCACCTTCCACCAGCACAAGGTCAGCTTCAGTCTTTAGCCGGCAAAAACTCTCCAGAACCGAGGGCAGGAGGCCTGCCTTCATCTGCTGATAGGCGGCCGCCTTGGCGCTGCCGACCACCCTGCCCTGCACGACCACCTGCGCGCCAACCTCGCTCTGCGGCTTCAGCAGCACGGGGTTCATATGCACGGAGAGCGGCACGCGGGCAGCGCGGGCCTGAAGCGCTTGCGCCCGCCCAATCTCACCGCCGTCGGCCGTGACCGCGGCATTGTTGGACATGTTCTGCGGCTTGAAGGGGCGGACCTTCAGGCCCCGGTCAGCGAAGGCACGGGCGAGGCCGGCGACCAGCAGGGACTTGCCCACGTCCGAGCCGGTGCCCTGAAACATCAGCGCGCGCGCCATGGCCCTCCCCGCTCCTGTCGACGCGCTCAGAACTCGATGCCGACCTGCGCTTTCACGCCGGCCGCGAAGTGGTGCTTCACCAGCTGCATCTCGGTGACGAGATCGGCCGCCTCGATCAGCGCCGGCTTGGCGTTGCGGCCGGTGATGACCACGTGCAGGTCCGGCCGGCGAGAGGTCAGCACGTCAATCACGTCATTGAGGTCGAGATATTCGTAGCGCAAGGCGATGTTCAGCTCGTCAAGGATGACCAGCGAAACGGCAGGGTCGTCCATCAGCTCACGGGCCTTGTCGAAGGCGCGTTCCGCGGCCGCCTTGTCACGAGCGAGATCCTGCGTCTCCCAGGTGAAGCCCTCACCCATGGTGTGCCACTTCACGCGGTTGCCGAAAGCGGCGAAGGCATCCTTCTCGCCCGTGTGCCAGGCACCCTTGATGAACTGGACGATGCCCACCGTTCGCCCATAGCCCAGCATGCGCAGGGCAAGGCCGAAGGCGGCCGTGCTCTTGCCCTTGCCGGGGCCGCTGTGAACGATCAGCAGGCCCTTCTCGATATTCTTGGACGCCACCTCGGCATCCTGCACGGCCTTGCGCTTGGCCATCTTGGCCCGGTGCCGCTCGGCATCGCGCGGATCGATGGGTTCGTTGATCATTGTTCTTTCACCGTCATGGGCAGCCCGGCGACCAGGAACACCACCCGGTCGGCCTTGTCTGCCAACTGCTGATTGAGACGGCCGGCGGCATCGCGGAACCGTCGTGCCAGCGCATTGTCGGGAACGATGCCAAGGCCCACCTCATTGGCCACCAGCACCACGGGCGCCGGGCGCCGGACCACGGCGGCGACAAGGCGCGCTGCTTCCGCCTCTACATCGTGCTCGGCCAGCATGTGGTTGGTGAGCCAGAGGGTGAGGCAGTCCACGAGGGCGGGCATCTGTGGGGGCAGGCCGTCAAGGGCCTCGGCCAGATCGAGCGGCGTGTCGAAGGTCTGCCAGCCCGCGCCCCGGCGGTCGCGATGAAGCGCGATGCGCGCCTCCATCTCGGCGTCGAAGGCCTGGGCGGTCGCCATATAGGCCCATGGGGCGGGGAGCGCCTCCACCAGCCGCTCGGCATGGCAGCTCTTGCCCGAACGGGCGCCTCCCAGAACCAGGGTGATCCTCGCCATGCTTCTCCCCCGCGCCGGCGCGCGATCTGCTCTTATGGCACCGCCGAGAGACGGACAACCGTCTCCCGACATGGCAGGCGCGCCGCGCCCGCAATCCACCGCATCGCCCCGGACAAATGGGCTGCGCCGCTCCGAAAGGGGGTATATGTGTGCAATGCGGCAGAGTTGCGCTGGAGTCGCATCCGTCGCCCACGAGAACCTTCCCTTTAGAGAACCTTCCCGGAGTTTCCGCGCGATGCCCAATCCCCAGACCCTCGACTGGCTGGCGCGCCTGATTTCGTTCGATACGACGAGCCGCAATTCCAACCTGCCGCTGATCGAGGCGGTGGAAGAGTTCCTGACCGCCGAAGGCATCTTCTTCGAGCGCGTGGAGAACACGGAAGAAAAGAAGGCGAGCCTCATCACCACGCTCGGGCCGCGCGACGTGCCTGGCATTGTCCTGTCCGGCCACACCGACACCGTGCCGGTGGATGGGCAGGAATGGACGTCCGATCCCTTCACCGTCACCGAGCGCGACGGCAAGCTCTATGGGCGCGGCACCTGCGACATGAAGGGCTTCCTCGCCGTTTGCCTCGGCATGGTCGCGGAGATGAAGGCCCAGCCGCTCAAGAAGCCGATCCATTTCGCCATCTCCTATGATGAGGAAGTGGGCTGCGTCGGCGTGCGTCCGCTGATCGAGCACATGGTGGCCAAGGGCTACAAGCCGGAGGCCTGCATCGTCGGCGAACCCACCAGCATGCAGGTGGTGGTCGGGCACAAGGGCAAGAAGAGCTACGCCACGGTCATCACCGGCGCCGGCGGCCATTCCTCCCGCGCGCCTGAACTGGTGAATGCCGTGGAGGCGGGCGGCCGCCTCGTGGCCAAGGTGGCCGATCTCAGCGATCGTCTGGCGGCGGAAGGCCGGCGGGACGACCTCTACGACATCCCCCACAGCACCGCCCACGTGGGCACCTTCCATGGCGGCACCGCCCTAAACATCGTGCCGGAACTGGCGACGATCGACTGGGAAGTCCGGGCCCTGCCCGAGGACGATGTGGAGGCGCTGACCTGCGAAATCATTGCCTATGCCACGGACACGCTGGAGCCGGTGATGAAGGCCAAGGCGCCCCACACCGGCATCGAGTTCAAGCTGAAGAGTGCCTTTCCGGGCCTCTCCACCTCGCCCGACGCGCCCGTGGCCGTGCTGGCGAAGCACTTCGCCGGCCGCAACGATCACGCCAAGGTCGCCTACGGCACGGAAGCTGGCCTATTCGTGGAAATGGCCGGCATCCCGACCGTGGTGTGCGGCCCCGGCTCCATCGTCCAGGCGCACCAGCCAGATGAATATCTCGAGAAGAACCAGCTCGATGCCTGCGAAGCCTTCATCCGCCGCGTGATCGCTTATTGCGCCGCCTGAGCCTCTTGCTCTGACGCATCACATGAAGACGCCCCGAGCCGGATGGTTCGGGGCGTTCTCTTTTCAGATCAATAAATTGAGGCGGATTTTTCAGGTCCGCGCCTTGGCGACGAGGCTGGAGGTGGACTTGCCGGCCACCAGATCCACCAGCACCAGTTCGCCACCGTTTGCCGTCACCACGTCGGCCCCAACCACCTCGTGCGGGGCGTAATCGGCGCCCTTCACCAGCACGTCCGGCAGCAGCGCCTTGATGGTTTCAAGCGGCGTTTCCTCGTCGAACAGCACCACGAGATCGACGCAGCGCATGGCGCCCATCACCCGCGCCCGCGCCTGCTCGTCCTGAAGCGGCCGGCTCGGCCCCTTGAGGCGGCGCACGGAGGCGTCCGTGTTCAGCGCCACCACCAGACGGTCCCCCTGCGCGGCCGACTGTTCCAGCAGGCTCACATGGCCGGGGTGGACGAGATCGAAGCAGCCGTTGGTGAAGACGACCCGCAGCCCCTGCGCCTTCCAGGCGGCGACCACGGCGCAAGCATCGTCGCGGGAGACGAGCGCACCGGGTGGTGCGATCTGCGCCGCCGTGCGCTCCAGCGCGGCCCTGAGTTCCGCGCGCGTCACGACGGCGGTTCCGAGCTTCGCGACGGCCAGCGCGGCAGCCGCATTGGCGATGCCGACGCTCGCCTCCAGGCTCTGCCCGCCTGCCAGCGAAACGGCCAGCGCGGCCAGCGCCGTATCGCCCGCGCCGGAGACGTCAAACACTTCGCGCGCCTCGGCAGGCACGTGCAGAACGCGCCCGTCCTGCCGCCACAGCGTCATGCCCTTCTCGGCCCGCGTCACCAGCACATCGCCGCCGAACTGGCGGCCAGCCGCCTCCGCGGCGCGGGCAGCATCCCCATCCGTCTCATCCGGCAGGCCGGTGGCTTCGGCCAGTTCCCGGCGGTTGGGGGTCACGAGGGTGGCGCCGCGATAGGCCTCGAAAGTGCGGCGTTTGGGATCGACGATCACCGGCACATTGCGCACCTTGGCCGCAGCCATGGCGGCGGCGATCACCGCATCGCTCAGCACGCCCTTGGCATAATCGGAGAGCACCACGACACCCGCCTTGGCGATGGCCGCTTCCGCCGCACCAATCAGCGCCGCCTCCTCGGCAGCGTCGCAGGCCCGCGTCACTTCCGCGTCGATGCGCACGATCTGCTGGCGCCCGCTCATCACCCGCGTCTTGGTGATGGTGGGTCGTTTGGCGTCCACCACCATGTGCGCGAGGCTGATGCCGGGATAGGTGGCGAGCGCATCGGCCAATTGGCTCGCCGCCTCGTCCTCGCCGACAAGACCCACGAGCAGCACGGGCGCACCGAGGGCGGCGGCATTGGCGGCAACGTTGGCCGCGCCGCCCGGCACGATGCGTTCGGCCCCATGGACGAGCACTGGCACCGGCGCTTCCGGAGAGATGCGCGAGACGGAGCCGGTGATGTAACGGTCCACCATCACGTCGCCGATGACGGCGATGGGCGCGAGCTGGGTTTCGGCGAGCATTTTCTTCCCCGCTCAGGCCGCGTTAGCGCCGCGCAGATGGCGCGTCACATAATCGGAGATGCCATCTTCGAGGCTCGTGAAGGGCTTGGCGTAGCCTGCTGCCCTCAACTTCGAGACATCGGCCTGCGTGAAATACTGATAGGCGCCCTGAAGCGCCTCCGGCATGTCGATGTAGGTGATCCGCTCGGGCTGGCCGGCAGCAGAGAAGACCGCGCGGGCGAGATCCGCGAAGGAGCGCGCGGCCCCCGTGCCAACATTGAAAACTCCGGAAATGTGAGGATTTTCAATGAGCCAAATGGCGACGTTCACGCAATCTTTCACATAGATGAAGTCGCGCAACTGACCGCCGTCCGTGTAGCCCGGATGATGCGACTTGAAGAGCGTCACCGCCTCGCCCTTGGCGGCGGTGGGGTAGATCTTGTGAATGACCGAGCGCATGTCGCCCTTATGCGCCTCGCCCGGCCCATAGACGTTGAAGAAGCGCAGGCCCGCCCATTGCGGCGGGCGGGGCCGGCCGGCGCGCACATCGGCGATGAAGCGCCGATCCGCCATCAGCTTCGACCAGCCATAGGCATTGAGCGGCGCCAGCTGCCCCAGCGCCGCCGGGCTCTCGTCATCGGCAAAGCCGCGCGTGCCGTTGCCATAGGTGGCGGCGGACGAGGCATAGATGAAGGGAAGGCCCTTGCGGGCGCATTGGTCCCACAGGTCCAGCGTCGGGCGGACGTTGCGGGCGACGATCTTGTCCCCGTCCCGCTCGGTGGTGGCCGAGACGGCGCCCATGTGGACGATGCCGGCGAGCCGGCCCGACTCGCGCTCCACGAAAGACGTGATGGCCTCGGGGCGGATCACGTCATCGAGGGCGATGTCTGCAATATTCCGCCACTTCGGGCCGTCTTCCAGCCAGTCGGCAATGACCACGCGGCGGCCATCTTCGGCGAAAGCGCGGGCCATGTTGGAGCCGATGAAGCCGGCACCTCCGGTCACGAGAATGGTATCGCGGGCACCGGCGGCAGGGTGGGTCATCGGAAACTCGGCCTCGTTTGAAACGCGCTCCTTATCCCTCCCCCCTCACATCTTGTCCATGGCGTCCGCATGGCCGAGCCGCAGCAGGCTGACGGCGCGCCAGATGTCGCGGCCGGTGAAATCCGCGAGGCAGGGCGGGCCCTCGGCGCGGTCGGGCGCGATGCGGCAGGTCTGCTTCTCGCACGGGGCGCAGTCGCGCAGGGAGCGCAGCTCCAGCACCTTCGGCCCATAAAGGCCGGTAAGGCGCGGATTGGTCGGCCCATAGACGCCGACGGTAGGCACGCCCAGCGCCGCTGCGAGGTGCCCGAGGCCCGTGTCGACCGTCACCACCGCCTCTGCGCCCGCCAGCACGGGCGCCACGGCACCAAGACCAACGGGCGGCAGACGCTCGACATTCGGCAGGTCGGCGGCGATAACGGCGGCGCGCTCTTCCTCCTGCGCACCGTGGGCAAATATCTTCACCGCGCGCCCCGCACGGGCCGCGTGGGCGGCAAGTTCCCGCCAGTGTCTCACTGTCCAGGTCTTGGTGCCCCACGTGGTGCCGTGCAGGAACACCCAATAAGGCGGTCCGGCTGGCGGCGGGGCGACGGAGAGGCCGGCATCCGCTTCCAGCCCATCGAGGCTGTAGCCGAGGGCTGCGGCAAACAGCTTGCGGATGCGCAGCGCCATGTGCTCGCGCTCGGGCAGATGGTGGCCGGTGCCGTAAGTGAGGCTGGCCAGCCCCTCGCGTGCCGTGGCACGGTCGAAGCCATGCCGTCGGCCACGAGCCAGCAGGCCGACCACGGCGCTCTTCATCAGGCCCTGTGCATCGATCACCACATCATAACGCTCGGCCTTGAGCGCGGCACCGACCGCCTGCCCCTCACCGCTCCGGAAGGCGACGAGCGGCCGTTTCTTCAGTCGGCGCAAGGGCACGCAGATGACGTGCCGCACGGCGGGATGAAGCTTTACCAGGGGCACGAAGGCCTCTTCCACCGCCCAGTCCAGCACGAGACCCGGAACGCTGCGGGCGGCGTCCGTTATCGCCGGAAAGGTGTGCACCACATCGCCCAGCGAGGAAAGCTTGATCACGAGGACCTTCATGACGAGCAGGCCCCCAACCGCCGATATTTCATCCCTGCACCGCCATGGCGGCGGCGAGCACTTCCTGCGGCGCGATGGCCTCGAAACAGGCAAGCGTGCCGAGCGGACATTCCCGCTTGAAGCAGGGACGGCAGGGCAGATCGTGGGACACGACCTTCGAACGCGGCCCGGTGGGTGGCGTCATCTTCTCCGAGGAGGAACCGTAGAGCACCACCAGCGGCCGATCGAGGGCACCGGCCACATGCATGAGGCCGGAATCGTTGGACACCACCACATCGGCCCCGGCCAGGATGCCCGCAGCCTCGATGAGCGAGGTGCGGCCGGTGAGATCCTCCACCGGCACGCCGGCACGCGCGACAATCTCCTGCGCCAGCGGCGCGTCCTTGGGGCCGCCCAGCACCCGCAACTGGTAGCCGGCGGCATGGGCCTGCGCGGCGAGGGCCGCGAACTTTGCGGTAGGCCAGCGCTTGGCGGGCCCGTATTCAGCGCCGGGGCAGAGCGCCATCACCGCCCCCTCGCCGGCCAGCGGGAACTTCTCCGCGACCGCGCGCCGCTCATCCTCGGGCAGCAGCAGCACGGGCCGCTCGGACGCGGGGGCCGCGCCTTCCGGCGAGCCGAGGGCGACGAAACGGTCAATGGTCCGCGCCGTCTTGCGCTGGGAATCCGAACGCGCGTCCGTGAGCAGGATGCTGCGCCCCTCGGCCGCGTAGCCGATGCGCACGGGAATGCCAGCAGCGAAGGGCGGGATCGCGGCCTTGAAGGCCCGCGGCAGGATGATCGCCTTGCCGTACCCCTCGCTGCGGAGCGCCCGCCCCGCCCGCCAGCGGGCCATGAGCCCGAACTGCCCATGGCCGAGCCCCAGCGGGATGGTCCGCCGCACGCCGGGAATGAGCCGGGCGATGGGCAACGCCGCCGGCGGGGCCATGACATCGATGGGCCGGCCCGGTTCCTGCGCCCTGAGGCTCGCGACGAGGCTCGCCGCCATCACCATGTCACCGACCCAGGAGGGACCGATGATCAGAAGCGGCGAATAGGTTTCGATGGCACGCATGGGCACTCGCTGGCACGCCCGCTCGGACCGGGCGATCACGCCGCGCGCGGCGCGGCCTTGCCGTAGCATCTGGCGCGGACGCGGGCTCTTGGCAAGCCATGCCCGTCCCAGCAAACGAAAAGAGCGCCCCGAAGGGCGCTCTCGAATGGCAGTCTCGACGTGCGGCGATCAGGCGCCGGTACGCAGGGTCTTCTCGACGCCGGCCTTGATCGGCTCGGAGCTCTCGGCGGCCACCTTCTGCGCCAGAGCGGCGAGTTCCTTGGCCTGCTCGGACAGGGTCTCGAACTGGGTGCGCAGGTGCGAGGACGACAGCTCGACGGCCTCGGCGGCATTCTTCGCCGCCAGTACGGAGGCGCAGAAGTCGAAAGCCGAATTGATGTTCGTGCGCAGGATTTCCAGCGACTTCAGGTTGTATTCCGCGACGCCCTTGGTGGCCGTGGAATAGGTCCCTTCGAGCAGATCGGACGTCTGTTCGGCGGAAGCCTTCAGCTTCTCGAAGCCCTCGCGATAGCTCTGCACGCCCTTCTCCGCGAAGTCGCGAAACGCGGCCGGCACGTCCATCGGCTTGAACGCAGAAGTGAACTGATCCTGAAAGGCTTTGAAGGCGTCGGTCATGGTTTCCTCGGAGCGCTAAAAGTCGATTATGGCTACGCAGCTCCGTGTCACACGGCCTGAACCGCAGGACATGGTGCAACGCACAGCGGCTCCACACCGCTAGACTTGGGCGGAATGTAACGCGCTGCAACTAAAAGTGCAAAGAAATTTTTGCGCCGCACAATCGCGCGGCGCGCCGGGACCCGTGAGCGGTGCGCGCTCTCAGTAGGTCTGGTTCGGATTGTAGGGCTGCTGAATGTTCTCCGCCGCGTGTTCGGCCGTGGCCTGGACGTCGGACTGCGCCGCCTTGCCGGCCGCCTGCGCATCGGCCGCGGCCGACTGGGCGTGCTGGGTGGCGAGCGTGCCCAGCGCCTTCACCCGCTCCGCAAGCGCCTTGGCATGCTCGTCGAGGCTGCGCACCGTGCTCTCGCCCAGCGAGCGGGCATCGCTGCCGAGGGAGGCGGCCTGCTCGGAGAGCGCCTGCATCTGACGGGTCAGGAATTCGCTCTGCAGCGCCAGAACCTCCTGCGGGCTCTTGGCCTGCACGAGCTTGTTCAGGAAATCGAAGCCGGCATTGATATTGGTCTCGACGAGGCCGAGGGTCTTCTGGCGCAACCCCTTCATGTTCGAGCGGACCTCCTCGAGGCGCCCCTCGGACTCGCCCACGGCCGTGCGGGCGGCATCGAACAGCGTATCGAACGCCTGACGCGCCTGGGCGACGTTCTTTTCAGCGATGGCCTTCAACTCCGTGGGCAACTCCAGATCGGGACCGAATTTCGGCGTCATGTGGTTACTCCTCGGGCAGGGAGGGCAGAAAATGCACCCCGGCTGATTTTAGGCAGTTAATCCCTATGCACTGCAAGTTGAAACATTTCGACGACACCGCGCCGATTGGCGTCATGTTAATCTTTCGCCGGCAAGTCTCGGGCGATCCACGCGCGCTAGCAGGGAATCATTCGGACTTCGCCCCCTGAAACCGCCAGCGAGGCCATGAGCGAGCAGACGCAACGCATGCCGCCCCACCAGGAAGCGCTCTTTGCGCCGCTGTCCCGGGAGGACCTTCCGTCCTTCGTGGTGCTGCTGCCGGACCTGCGCGTGGTGGCCGCGACGCCCGCCTGTGCCGCCTTCGGCGTGGAGACGGGTGCGGAAGCGCCTCTCAGCGTCAAGATCGTTGCCAAGCGCGTCGCAATGTCGCTGCGCCGCGCCCCTCGGCTTGAGCGCGTGCGCCTGCCCGGCACCCAGGCGCCCCTGCCCTTCGCCTGCATCGGCATCCATTCCCCTGCGGGCCATGTGGTGCTGTTCGCCGACCCGCTGGCGCTGGCCGAGGGCGGACGGGCAACCCGCGCCCTGCCACCCCGCAGCGGGCTGCCAGCCGTCATCCCGCAATATGGCCGCGACGCAGATGGCCGGTGCCTGCGCTTCTCCTGGCAGATGGACGCCGCCGGCCGGCTGATGCGGATCTCCCCCGAACTGCCCGAAGCATTGGGCAGCGCCGAGGGCGACTGGGTCGGCCGGGACTTCCAGGAACTGGAGGATGTGGGCCTCATCGCCGATGCCGGCCCCATGCGTGCGGCATTGCGCACCGGGGGCAGCTTCTTCGGCCTGACGCTCCGCACCGGCGGGCATCCCGCGCGGCGCATCGAGTTCGGCGGCGTACCGTTGTTCGATCAGGCGCGGCAGCGCCGGGGCACGCGTGGCTTCGGCCTCCTCTGGGGCGCAGAGCCGCAGGACGAGGCGCCCGCCGGCTCGGATTCTGAAGCCCAGCATTTCAACGTGGTGCCTCTGCACGGCGGCAGCCTCACGCCGCGCGAGCGTTCCGCCTTCCATGAGATCGCCCGCACCTTGAGCGAGGCCATCGAGGAATGGCCGAAAGCGGCCACCGAGGCGCGGCCGGAGCTCGACGAGACCGAGCCGCTGCGCGAGCCGGACGCAGGCACCGCCTCCGGGGCACAGGCCGAAGGCGAGGATCATCTGCTCGACCGCCTGC
Source organism: Azorhizobium sp. AG788 (assembly GCF_004364705.1). Classification (NCBI taxonomy): domain Bacteria; kingdom Pseudomonadati; phylum Pseudomonadota; class Alphaproteobacteria; order Hyphomicrobiales; family Xanthobacteraceae; genus Azorhizobium; species Azorhizobium sp. AG788. Next base: position 324,331 of record NZ_SOBM01000002.1, on the reverse strand, counting down.
CCATCGGCATCGTGGTGCAGCAGGGCGGCAAGACCGTGCGCACCAACAAGACACTGCTCGGCTGGCTGGGCGTACGCGACACGGCCGAATTTGTCGCGACCGGCGGCCTGTCGCCCCGGCTCGTGCGCGATTCCCGCCATGGCGGCCTCGATCTCGAAACCCTGCATGGCGACCGCCTGCCGGTCGAGGTGCGCCTCGTCGCCTCGCCCTGGAGCGGGCGGCCGGCGCTCGTCCACGTCATCCGTCCGATCGAGGGGGCACCGGCGGCCGCGGCGGCATCGCCCGAAAGTCCCAGAGGCCCCGCCAGCGGCGTGCAGATGCGCGTCGAGCGGGCGGCCGCCCGGCGGCAGGCGCTCGATTTCATTCCCTATCCCGTCCTGCTGCTCGACCGCGACGGAACGGTGGAAATGGCCAATACGGCGGCAGCGGACGCCTGCGGCTTTACCGCCGATGATCTGGAGGGCGAGCCCTTCACCATCCTTCTGGCACCCGGATGCCATGTGCAGGCCGTGGCCATGCTCGATGCCGCGGCTGCCGGCAAGGGTCAGCAGAACGCGCCGCTCACGCTGCGCCATCGGCTCGGCACGGAGGAGCAGGCCGAAGCGATGCTGGTGACCACGGGCGATCCGGCGGCGCGCTTCTGCCTCGTGCTCCAGACCCGCACCGAGGCCGTGGTGGAGGCGCCGAGGGCCGTTCCCGTTCCGGCCCAGCCACAGCCTCAACCGCTCGCGCCCCTTCCACCCGCAGGCGTGCCTGACGACCCGCGGCGCGTCGATGCCATCGTGCGCCGGGTCTCCCACGATCTGCGCGATCCGCTCACCGTGCTGCTCGGCTTCGTGGACAGCGTGCGCAGCAATCTCTACGGGCCCGTCGGCAGCCGGCGTTATCAGCAGCAGGCGGAGGCCGCCGCGGCTGCCGGGCAGGCGCTGGTGGACACGCTGGACGACCTCGGCGCCCTGGCGCTGCCGCCGGAGCCGGTCACGCCCGTTTCGCTCTCGCCGCTGGTGACGGACGCGCTGGCGCATCTCTCGGACGCCGCCCGCCGGCGAGGCGTGCTGCTGCGCACGGCATTGTCGGAGGACGTGACGGCCCGCGCCAATCCGGAGGGCTTCGCCCGGCTCGCCCGCGAGCTCCTGACGGAAGCCATGGAAGCCACCCCCCATGGCGGGCAGGTCATCGTGACCCTCACCGCAGACGATGCGGCTCCCAATGCGCTGCTTCAGGTGCGCGACGGGGGCGCGGCATTGAGCGAGGAAGAGATCGCCATCGCTCTCGATCCGACACGCGCGGCGACCGTCTCCACCCGCTTCAGCCGCGCCGGCCGGCCCTTCCGGCTGGCCCGGCTCGGGGCCCTGGCGCGCGGCATGGGCGGCGACCTTGCGCTGACTCGCGGGCTCGATACCGGCCTGCTCGCCCAGGTCTCGCTACCCCGCACCTGAGCCCTCACATCCCTGCGAGCGCGTGCCGAGGCCCTCTCCGGGGCCGGATGCATTTTGGCGCGCGCCTTCAATGGCTTGTCGGCCCAAGTTGCGGCACCTCAAATGTCTTCTGAAAATAGAACAGATAAAAAGAGCGCCAGTTGAGGCCAAAAACAGGTCCCTGCGACCTTCAGGATGGCCTCCGCGCATTGACGTCAGCCGAGGATGTCTGACAAGAATGGGAAGTAGATCAGCTCTTTAGAAACGATCTAATCTAAGAAACAACAGGCGTGTCATGATTGTGTGTTCGTGCAACGTCTTCTCCGACAGCCAGGTTCGGGACGCCCTCGCGTCCACGGCCGGAGTGACGACGCCTGGACAGGTCTATCGATGCCTCGGCTGCTCGCCCCAGTGCGGCCGCTGCGCGCGCACGATCCGCGCCATTCTCGATCAGGTGCAGGCAAGCGCCTGTGCCGAATGCCCCGCCACCTGCCCTGCCGCCAACCTTTCCACCCGCATGCTCGCTGCCGAGTGAGGGATCCCGCCGCGCGAGCCGCGCAGGATTTCCATCCGCTGATTGGTTGAATGCAGTTTGGAATTGGTCTAATTACTTTTCCATATGTTCAGAGCGGCTTGAGCCGCCAAGGAGAGCCACATGAAAGGCGACCAGAAGGTCATCGAGTATCTGAACCGTGGCCTGCGTTCGGAGCTGACGGCCATCAACCAGTACTGGCTGCACTACCGCATGCTGGACAACTGGGGCTACAAGGCGCTGGCGAAGAAGTGGCGTGCCGAATCCATCGAGGAAATGGTGCATGCGGACAAGTTCGTGGACCGCATCCTCTTCCTGGACGGCTTCCCGAACATGCAGGTCCTCGACCCGCTGCGCATCGGCCAGGACGTGAAGGAAATCCTCGAGGCTGACCTCGCCGCCGAGACCGAAGCCCGCGCGCTCTATCAGGAAGCCGCCGCTTATTGCGCTTCGGTCAAGGACTTCCCCACCCGCGACCTCTTCGAGGAGCTGATGGCGGATGAGGAAGGCCACATCGACTTCCTCGAGACCCAGCTCGATCTCGTCGCCAAGCTCGGTCTGCAGCTCTACGCGCAGCACCACATCGGCGATCTCGACGACTGAGCCCAAGCCCCAAGGGCAGCTGTACCATCCGAAACCCCGCTCCGGCGGGGTTTCTTTTTGCGCCAGACAGGCAAAAGCAGCCCGCCGTACAGCGAGGGGGCGGTCTCTTCTTAGAGATTTTCCAATATATTATCCTCGCCCCTTGTTTGATTGACGCCACGTAGCCCTCCCGCTACGGCCAGAACCATCGGCTCTTCATGCGAGCCGGCCTGGGTAAAATAAGGGAGGCTTCACGATGCTCCGTTCCATTGGACGGCGTCTGTTTCTGGCGGCTTGCGGCACGGCGATGCTGGTGGGCACTGCATCCGCACAGCAGGTGGTGAACGTCTATACGACCCGCGAACCCGCCCTCGCCGCCCCGCTGTTCGAGGCCTTCACAAAGGCCACCGGAATCACCGTCAACAGCGTCTTCGTGAAGGACGGGCTTGCCGAGCGCGTGAAGGCGGAAGGTGCCGCCTCCCCGGCCGACCTGCTGATGACCGTGGACGTGGGCAACCTGCTCGACGTGGTGGACGCCGGCGTGACCCAGCCGGTGGAAAGCAAGGTGCTCTCGGACGCCATTCCGGCCAATCTGCGTGATCCGCAGGGCAACTGGTTCGCCCTCTCCATGCGCGCGCGCCTGATCTATGCCGCCAAGGACATGCCCAAGCTCACCAGCTTCCACTATGAGGATCTCTCCGACCCGAAGTGGAAGGGCAAGATCTGCATCCGTTCGGGCCAGCATCCCTACAATATCGGGCTGACAGCCGCCTATATCGTCCACTACGGCGAGGCGAAGACCGAAGCCTGGCTGCGCGGCCTCAAGGCCAACCTCGCCCGCAAGGCCACCGGCGGCGACCGCGAGGGCGCCCGCGATATCATGGGCGGGATCTGCGACATCGCGGTCGGCAATTCCTATTATGTCGGCCTGATGCGCTCCGGCGCCGGCGGCCCGGACCAGAAGAAGTGGGGCGAGGCCATCGACGTGGTTCTGCCCACCTTCGAGAATGGCGGCACCCATGTGAATGTCTCCGGCGCCGCGGTGGCCAAGAACGCGCCGAACAAGGCCAATGCCGTGAAGCTGCTGGAATTCGCCGTCTCGCCGCAGATGCAGGCGGTCTATGCCAAGCAGAACATGGAATATCCGGTGCTCGCGGGTGCCGAGATCGACCCCATCATCGCCGCCCTGGGTCCGCTGAAGATCGATTCCGTCTCGCTGGTCGAAGTGGCCAAGGCCCGCAAGAAGGCCAGCGAGCTGATGGACAAGGTCGGCTTCGACAACTGATCCGGCCCTCGACGTGACGGACCTTGCCTTTCGACCTCCGGCGACCCGTCGCGTGCGACTGCCGGCCCGCCGCGGGGGCGTCTTCGTCCTCGCGGCTGCGGCCGTGGCGCTTCTCGTTCTCCTGCCGGTCCTCGCGCTCATCGAGATTGCCGCGCAAGGTTCGGGCGATCTCTGGCCGCACCTCATCGAGAATGTGCTGCCCGTCGCGCTCCAGCAGACGCTTCTTCTTCTGCTGGGCGTCGGTGTCCTCACCACGCTGATGGCGGTGCCCTGCGCGTGGCTGGTCGCCACATGCCGCTTTCCGGGGCGCGCGGCGTTGGATTGGGCGCTGCTGCTGCCGCTCGCGGTGCCGAGCTATATCGTCGCTTATTCCTATCTCGACGTGCTGCATCCCCTGGGGCCGGTGCAGTCGACGCTCCGCTTCCTGCTCGGCATCTCCAGCCCGCGCGGCCTGCGCCTGCCGGACCTGCGCTCCATCGGCGGCTGCATCTTCGTGCTGAGCGTCGTGCTTTACCCTTATGTCTATCTCTCGGCGCGGGCGAGCTTCCTCGTCCAGTCCGCCGCCGCTTTGGAGGTCGCCCGCACGCTCGGCGCCGGTCGCCTGCGCACCTTCCTGCGCATCGCCATTCCGCTGGCCCGTCCGGCCATCGTCGCCGGCGTGACGCTGGCGCTGCTCGAGACGCTCGGCGACATCGGCGCCTCCGAATTCCTCGGCATGCGCACGCTCACGGTCTCCATCTATACCACCTGGGTGAACCGCTCGAACCTGCCGGGCGCCGCGCAGATCGCGCTCGTCATGCTGCTGCTCGTGCTCGTCATCATTCTCGGCGAGCGGGCAGCCCGGCGCAGCCGGCGGTTTGTGGCGACAGGCTCCACCCGGCCGCAGGCGCCGACCCAGCTCACCGGCCTTGCGGCATGGGGGGCCTGTCTGTTCTGCGCCCTGCCCGTGCTTCTCGGCTTTGCCGTGCCCCTCGCCCACCTGACCCTTGCAGCGGCGCAACGCATCGAGTTTTCAGGCATTTCGCTCGATATCCTCAAGGAAGCGCGCAACAGCGCCCTGCTCGCCACAGCCGGTATGCTGGTGACGGTATCGCTGGGACTGGTGGTGGCGGTGGCCCAGCGGGTGGACCGCAGCCGGATCACCGGGGCGTTCGTGCGCCTGGCCGGCCTCGGCTATGCCATTCCCGGCACTGTGCTCGCCATCGGCCTGCTCACGCCCATGGCCGCCTTCGACAATCTTCTGGACGGCTTCACGCGGCAGCTCGCCGGTGTCTCCACCGGTCTCCTGATCTCGGGCTCCGGCGGCGCGCTGATCCTCGCCTACGGCATCCGCTTCCTCACCATTCCGGCAAGCGGCGTCGAGGCGGGCTATGCCAAGCTCTCGCCGCATCTCGACATGGCTGCCCGCAGCCTCGGCTGCACGCGCGGGGCCATGGTGCGGCAGGTGCACCTGCCGCTGCTGCGCACCGCGCTCGCCACCGCCGCGCTCATCGTCTTCGTGGATGGAATGAAGGAACTGCCGGCGACGCTGCTGCTGCGCCCGCTCGGCTTCGAGACACTCGCGACCCACATCTATGCGGAAGCCGCCCGCAGCACCTATGAGGACGGAGCTCTGGCGGCGCTGGTGATCGTGCTGGTGGGGCTCATCCCCGTCATCCTGCTCGCCCGCCTCTCCCGGTCGGCCGCAGAAGGCGCAGCTCGCCCCTCAAGCTCTTCAAAATCAGGCACTTAAACTGCCTTTCTGAAGTTTCAGCGAAACCGGAACCCGCACCGCGGGCTCCGGTCCTCGACGTCAGGACAGCAGGTCTGGGACTTCCCGATACTGGTCCAGCGCCTCGGGATTGGAGAGCGCCTCCGTGTTCTTCACCGGCCGCCCGTGCACCACCTCGCGCACCGCCAGTTCCGTGATCTTGCCAGAACGGGTGCGCGGAATATCCGTCACCTGCACGATCTTGGCCGGCACATGGCGGGGGCTCGCGCCGACGCGGATCTGGGTCTTGATCCGCCGCACGAGATCCTCATCCAGCGTCGTGCCTTCGCGCAGGCGCACGAACAGCACGACACGCACGTCATTGTCCCAATCCTGGCCGATGGCGACTGATTCCATCACATCGGGAATCTGCTCCACCTGCGCATAGATTTCCGCCGTGCCGATGCGCACGCCCTGCGGGTTCAGGGTGGCATCGGAGCGCCCGAGGATCACGAGGCCGCCATGCTCCGTCCACATGGCGAAGTCGCCATGGCACCAGATGTTCGGGAAGCGGTCGAAATAGGCGGCATGATACTTGGCGCCGTCCTTGTCGTTCCAGAACATCACCGGCATCGACGGGAAGGGACGGGTGCAGACAAGTTCGCCCCGCTCCAGCTTCACCGGACGGCCGTCCTCCGACCAGACGTCCACGGCCATGCCGAGGCCGGCCGCCTGGATCTCGCCCTTCCACACCGGCGCTGTCGGATCCCCCAGCACGAAGCAGGACACGATGTCGGTGCCGCCCGAGATGGAGGCGAGGTGCACGTCCTTCTTGATGCCGGAATAGACATATTCGAACGATTCCGGCGCCAGAGGCGAGCCCGTCGAGGTGATCAGGCGCAGGGCCGAGAGATCGTGGGTCTCGATCGGCTTCAGCCCCTCTTTGTGCAGGGAATCGATGTACTTGGCCGAGGTTCCGAAGACGTTGAAACCTTCGTCCTGCGCATAATCGAACAGCACCTTCGGGCTCGGCGCGAAGGGCGAGCCGTCGAAGAGAAACAGCGTCAGCTCGCTGGCGAGGCCCGAGACGAGCCAGTTCCACATCATCCAGCCGCAGGTGGTGAAATAGAAGAGCTTGTCACCCGGCGACAGGTCGCACTGGTAGCGATGCTCCTTCAGGTGCTGGAGCAGCGTGCCGCCGGCGCCGTGGACGATGCACTTGGGCACGCCCGTCGTGCCGGACGAGAACAGGATGTAGATGGGATGGTTGAAGGGCAGGCGCTCGAAGGTCACGGCCTTCGGCGCATGGGGCGCGAGGAAGGCATCGAGATCCACGCCCCGGTCGAGCCGCCCGGCCGTCTCCGCCGCTTCCCCGAGATAGGGCACCACCACGAGCTTCGACGGCGTGGTGAGGTGCTTCGATATCTCCACCAGCTTGTCGGCGATGGAGACGCGCTTGCCGTTGTACCAGTAGCCATCGCAGGCGAAGAACACCTTGGGTTCGATCTGGCCGAAGCGGTCGAGCACGCCGCGCTCGCCGAAATCCGGCGAGCAGGACGAGAAGATGGCACCGAGAGAGGTCGTCGCCAGCATGATGGCGATAGTCTCCGGCATGTTCGGCATCATCGCCGCCACCCGGTCGCCGACGCCCACGCCCTCGGCCTTCAGCGCCTGCTGGAGGCGGGAGACCAGCGCATGCAGGTCGTCATGGGTGAGGCGCTTCTCCAGCTTGTCCTCGCCGCGGAAGACCAGCGCCTCGCCGGAGCCGGTCCTGCGGAGCAGGTTCTCGGCGAAATTGAGCTTCGCATCGGGAAAGAACTGCGCGCCCGGCATCTTGTCCGCGTCGATGAGACGCTGAGCGCCCTTCTGGCCGATCACGCCGCAGGTGTCCCAGACGAGATCCCAGAAGGCGGAGAGATTCTTCACGGACCAGGCGTGCAGGTCGGCATAATTGGAAAGGGAGGTGCCGAATCGGCTGTTCACTTCGCCGATCAGCCACGTCACGTGGCTCTTGGCGATACGCTCGGCGCCGGGTTGCCACAGCGGGTGAGCGGCTTGTTCGGTCATCGCTTCCTCTCCTAGCACTCTGACATTCGACGGACGCCTGAGGCGCCCAAGCGCTACCTGTTTCTTTTCAATGCCTTGGTAGGGTTTCGCACAAAGCGGTGCCGCCTTGTGCGCGCCCTGCCCCTCCCCGTTCCCGCGGGACCGGAGAGCGGCGCAGCAGAAGCTACCCCGTTCCTCGCCCCTGTCACAGCCCTTCCCGTGGACCGTCCGGAGCCCAGCCTTGAAAGGGACACAGAGCCTGCAGATTGTCGCGCCACGGGCGGAACGGGTAGACACGCGCATGGCGTCACGCCATGGGTGCGCGGGAGTGACCTTGCCTCCAGCTGGAATGTTCGAACGGACGTGGTGAAGATCGGCCTCAAAGCCCGGCGTCTTGCGCTCGCGGCCGGCATCAGCGCCGCCGCAGGCGTCGGCGTGTGCCTGCTCGCGCTCGCCATCGCCCCGGCGCTCGTGCCCCAGGGCGAAGTGCGTCGCGCCGCGACGGAAGCGCTCGCCGCCAGTTCGGGCCGCGATGTGCGCATCGAAGGCGAGAGCCGATTCTCCCTCGTGCCTTATCCCCGCATCGTGCTCCAGCGCGTGACGCTGGCCATGCCGGGCACGTCGGCGCTCGAAAGCGAGCAGGTGGTGGCGCGGCTGCGGCTGCTGCCCTTGCTGCTCGGACGGGCCGATGTTTCCAGCGTTACCTTGCGCCGGCCCATCCTCACCATGTCCGGTGCCGTCGAGGTGCCGCATCTGTCGCTCGCGCCCTTCGTGCGCACGCCAACCGCCCCGTCGCTGCGGATCGAGGACGGCACCATTGCCTGGCGCGACAGCGGCGGCCTCACGCAGGAACTGGTGAGCGGCATCAGCGCCCGGCTCGACCATAGCTCAGGCGGCAAGGGCCTCAGTGCCTCCGCCGATTTCACGTGGCGGGACAAGACGACCAGCGGACGCCTGACGGTTGCCGATGCGAGCGCCTTCCTCGATGGCATGGACAGCGACACGCGCCTCGATCTCTTCTCCGACGGCGCCACCTTGAAATTCCGTGGCGTCGCGGCCGCCGGCGCCAATCCGGCGGCCGAGGGGGACATCGCCCTCGACAGCCCGGATCTGCGTAGTGTGCTGAACTGGGTCGGCACCACGCCGCCCACCAGCGGCGGGTTCGGCCGCTTCTCCTTCGGTGCCCGCCTCTCCGCACACGGCCGCGAGATTTCACTCACCCCCGCCTATGTGGAGATGGACGGCAACCGCGGCGAGGGCGGACTGACGCTCAAGCTCGACGGCCGTCGCCCCTCGGTGGAAGGCACGTTTGCTGCGGACGCCATGAACATCACGCCCTACGGGCGCAAGTCGCTGACCGGCAATGGTGGCCGAGACTGGGACCACGGCCATCTCGACGTATCCCTGCTGCACAAGGCCGATCTCGACCTGCGCCTGTCCGCCAACAGCATCCGCGCAGACGACAGCCTGTTCGAGCGGGTCGCGAGCAGCGTGGTGCTGCGCGGCGGCCGACTTCTGGCCTCCGTGGGTGAAGCGCAGGCCTGGGGGGGCCTGCTGCGCGCCACCCTGAGCGTCGCCCCGGCGGAGGCACCGGCCCACGGAACCGCCGTCCGGGTCGAAATGGACGGCAACGGCGTCGCCCTCGAGAAGGCGCTGGGGGACATTGCGGACATCCGGCGCCTCGAAGGCAAGGGCGACATCCAGGCCAGCATCAGCGGACAGGGAGACAGCATCTATGCCATTGCCCAGTCCCTGGGGGGCGCCGTCTCTGTGAAGGCGAGCGCCGGCGCCATCGTCGGGCTCGACGTGGCCCAGGCGCTGCGCCATCTGGAACAGCGTCCGCTCTCGGGCGGCGGCGACGTGCGCGGCGGGCGCACCAGCTTCACGACCATGGAGGCCAAGGCGCAGATCGTGGACGGCAAGGCGACGCTCGATACGGCGCGCATCACGGGCCGTCAGGTCCAGCTCCAATTGGCCGGGTCCGTGTCCGTGGCTGACCGCACGCTGGATCTCAAGGGCGACGCCAGCCTCGTGAACGGCTCTGGCGAGGGCACGAAGTTCGAGCTGCCCTTCATCGTGCAGGGCACATGGGACAATGCCTTTGTCATGCCCGATGCCCAGAGCCTGATCCGCCGCTCGGGCGCGGCGCAGCCGCTACTGGATGCCGTGCGGAGCCGTGGCGGCGACGCTGCCGTGCGGTCCGTGATCGAGCAGATCTCGAAGCCGAGCCCACTCCTGCCGACCGGCGCCAAGACCGCCAACTGACGGCCACCTCCAGGCGCGATCCTGCCTGCCGCTTCAGCGCACGAGGGGCTGTTCCGCCCGGCCACCCGGAACGACGCCCCACTGGGTGGCAGCGTCCGGCCGGGCCTCGCGCGGCTTCGCCCTGTCGGTGCGCAGCCGGGCAAACAGAAGGTGGTCCTCCCAGCGGCCGTTAATGCACAGATACTGCCGGGCATAGCCCTCGTGCATGAAGCCGAGACGCTCCAGCAGCCGGATGGAGGGCGTATTGCGGACCATGCAGGCGGCCTCGATGCGCCGCAGCCGCAACACGTCATAGGCCAACGGAAGCAAGGCGGCGACGCCCGCCCCCATATAGCCCTGCCCCGCAAAGGCCGCGCCCATCCAGTAACCGAGGCTCGCCGACTGGCACACGCCGCGCCGGACGTTGGAGAGCGTCATGCCGCCCAGCAGCGCATGGTCGTGGGTCCGAAACAGGAAGAGCGGATAGGCTTCGTCCGCCATCATGTCGCGGGCATAGCGCCGCATGCGCCGCCGATAGGAGCCGCGGGTGAGATCATCGGCCGGCCAGACCGGCTCCCAGGGCGTGAGAAAATCGCGGCTGGCTTCGCGCAGATCGCGCCAGTCCGCGAAATCGGAGGCCTGCGGCACACGCAGATATACCCCGTCGCCATGAACGACGGGGATCTGATCCGACGCGAATACCGACTTGAACAGCCACATGACGGCAATAACCCCTGCCGTGCTCCCGAGGGCGCACGGCAGTCTCATTCTAGAACCTGTTTGCGCCGCACCTCAAATCAGGAGAAACCCGATCAGGCGCGGGCCAGGCGCTCCACCGCGCGCGCTGCCGGATCGAGCCCCTTGCCCGGACCGATGGCGGCCAGCGTCGGCCGACCGCCGGCCACGAGATCGCGCGCGGCCTGCCGCACCGCGTCCACGGTGACGGCCTCCACCTTGGCGACGATCTCCTCCACCGGAATGATCCGATTGAAGGCCAGCAACTGCCGGGCAAGCTGGTCGGCGCGAGCACCGGAGCTTTCCAGCGCGGCGAGCAGGCCCACCTTCATCTGCGCCTTGGCGCGGGCGAGCTCCGTTTCCGTGATGGTCTCACCCGCCGCTTCCAGTTGGTCGATGACCACATTGGTCAGTTCGCCCACATCGCCTTCATCGGTGCCGGCATAGATGGCGAAGATGCCGGTGTCCGCATAGGACCAGTGGAAGGAATAGATGGAATAGCAGAGGCCCCGCTCCTCCCGCACATCCTGAAACAGGCGCGAGGACATGCCGCCGCCGAGGATGTTCGAGAGTACCTGCGCCGCATGATACTGCGGATGCTTGTAGGAGCGCCCCTCAAGGCCCAGCACCACGTGCACCTGCTCAAGGTCGCGGGGGGTCAGGATGCTGCCGCCGGCATAAAGCGCGGGCGCGGCCTCAGGCTTGGTCTCGCCGGCGATGGTGCCGAGCCGCTCGGCGGCCTCGGCCACAAGCTGGTCGTGGTTCACGGCGCCGGCGGCGGAGACCACCATGCGCGGCCCGCGATAGGTGCGGCCCAGATAGGCGCCGAGGCCCGCAGGATCGAAGCTGCGCACCGTGTCCGGCGTGCCGAGGATGGAGCGGCCCACCGCCTGCCCGGGAAAGGCCCTCTCCTGGAAGAGGTCGAACACGAGATCGTCCGGCGTGTCCATGACCGCGCCGATTTCCTGCACGATCACGTTCTTCTCGCGCGCCAGTTCCTCGGGCGCGAAAGCGGGCTCGGTGAGGATGTCCGACAGGATGTCCATGCCGAGGCCCACGTCCTCGCCCAGCACCCGCACATTGTAGGACGTCTGCTCGACGGAGGTGGCGGCATTGATGTCGCCGCCCACCTGCTCGATCTCCTCCGCGATGCGGCGGGCCGAGCGGCGGCGCGTGCCCTTGAAGGCCATGTGTTCCAGAAGGTGCGAGATGCCGTGTTCCTGCTCGCCCTCGTCGCGCGCGCCGGCCCCCACCCAGATGCCGAGCGAGGCCGTGCCGAGGTGAGGCATCGCATCTGAGACGACCGTGATGCCGTTCGGCAGGGTCGTCGTCTTAACGCCGGTCTCGGGCGCGCTCATGCGGCGGCTCCCGAGACGATCCGCGCCCGCGCCGAGATGAAGGCCTCGATGGCGTCGAGATCGTTCGGCAGCACGCTCAGGCGCTCCTTGCGGTTGAACAGGTCCGCCATGTGGGGCGGCAGCACCGGCCGCTTGCCCGTGGCCGCTTCCACGGCATCGGGGAACTTGGCCGGATGGGCGGTGGAGAGCACGATCTGCGGCACGGCGCGGGCGTGCTCCACCTTCTCCGCCACGGCCAGCGCCACGGCCGTATGGGGATCGGCCACATAGCCGCTCTCGCGATAGAGGCGGGAGATGGTGGCGGCGGTCTCCGGCTCGTCGGCCCGGTCGGCGGAGAATTCGCCGGCGATGGCCGCCTGCGCCGCGTGCGGCAGGGTGAAGGCACCGGACTGGCCGAGCGACGCCATAAGCTGGCGCACGGTGCCGGCGTCGCGCTCGACGGCCTCGAACAGCAGGCGCTCGAAATTCGACGACACCTGAATGTCCATGGAGGGCGAGGAGGAGGGCTGCACGCCCTTCACCTCATAGCGCCCAGTGGCGAGCGTGCGGGCCAAGATGTCGTTGACGTTGGTGGCGATGGTGAGATCGCGCACCGGCAGGCCCATGCGCTTGGCCACCCAGCCGGCGAAGATGTCGCCGAAATTGCCCGTGGGCACCACGAACGACACTTCGCGATGGGGCGCGCCAAGCGCCACGGCGGCATAGAAATAATAGACCACCTGGGCGACGATGCGCGCCCAGTTGATGGAGTTCACGCCCGCCAGGGCCAGCCGGTCGCGGAAGGCGGCGTGGTTGAACATGGCCTTCACATGGGCCTGGCAGTCGTCGAACGTGCCTTCCACGGCGATGGCGTGGACATTCGCCCCGCCCACCGTGGTCATCTGCCGGCGCTGCACTTCCGAGACGCGGTTATGCGGATAGAGGATGAACACATCCACCGCATCCGTGTGCCGGAACGCCTCGATGGCCGCACTGCCCGTGTCGCCCGAGGTGGCGCCGACGATGGTGGCGCGGCCGTTGCGGGTGGCGAGCACGTGGTCCATCAGGCGCGCCAGCAACTGCATGGCGACGTCCTTGAACGCTAGGGTCGGACCATGGAACAGCTCCAGCAGGAAGCGGTTCGGGCCGAGCTGCACCACCGGCGTCGTCGCCGGATGGCGGAAGGCGCGGTAGGCATCGCTGATCATGGTGTCGAGGGCGGCCTTCGGCAGCGCGTCCCCGACGAAAGGCGTGATCACCGCACGCGCCACGTCCGCATAGGATTTGCCCGCAAGTCCCGCGATCTCCGCGGCCGAAAGGGTCGGCCAGGTCTCCGGCACATAGAGCCCGCCATCGCGGGCCAGACCGGCGAGGAGCGCATCGGCAAAAGACAGCGTCGGGGCCTCGCCCCGGGTGGAGACGTAACGCAAAGGGGACCTCACTCGCACGCGGGACATCGATGGCGTGCCCTCTGAAGGTAACGCCGACGGTCCCGCGATTAAAGGCGCGGCGGATTGAACGGCGCGAAGAACCCGCATCCAATCCGATCCGCCCGCCTCTTAGCGCCCCTTCCGCCATCTTGCCAGCGTCACGGGACCAGATGATCGCCCCGCACATGGCCGTCACCGCCGCCATGCGCGGGCAGGCGTTGTCGAGCCCCCAGCGCCGGGCGATGGGAAGGGTCTCATCGGTCCGCCACCCGATCGCCGAGTCGCATGCTCCCTCCCCCGCTCTCCGCCCTGCCCCTCCGGCTCCTGTCCACTCTCGGCCGCGAGGGCACCCGCGCCGTGGCGCTGAGCATCGTCATCGGGCTTGTCATCCCGCCGCTGGCGAGCCTAGCCAAGCCCCTGCTGACGCCCCTCGTCTATGTGATGATGGTCGCCTCCTTCATGCGCACGGACCTCGCCCGCCTGCGCACCGGGCGCGGCCTCGGCCTGGCGGTGCTGGCGGTGGTCTGGATCATGGGCCTCGCCCCCGCCCTCCTTGCCACGGCGCTGGCGCTGGGCGTGCCGGTGTCCGATCCGGACATTCTGCTCGCCATCGTGCTCCAGGTTTCGGCACCGCCCATCATGGCGGGACCGGCCTTCGCCATCCTGCTCGGCCTCGACCCAACGCTGCCGCTGCTTGTGATGGTTCTGGCCATGCTCGTGACGCCCCTCAGCGCGCCGGCCATCGTCCATGCCCTGAGCGGGGCCGCCCTCGATCTCGACCCACTCACCCTCACGGTGCGGCTGGCACTGGTGCTCGCGGGCACCGCAGCGGTCGGCTTCGGTCTCCGGGCACTGATCGGCCCGACCCGCCTCACCCGCTGGCGCGCGCCCATGGACGGCGTGAACGTCATCCTCCTCGCCCTGATGGCGGTGGCCTTCATGGACGGCATCACCCGGCAGTTCATTGCCGAGCCGATACGGCTCCTCGGCATCAGCGCGCTCGCCTTCACCGTCTCCTTTGGCGCGCTGGCGGCGGGCGGCCTCCTGTTCCGCCTCTTCGCGCCCGCAGATCAGGCCCTGATGATCGGCTTCTCGTCCGGCCTCAGGAACATGATGATGCTCATCGCGGCCGCCGGCGGTGCCATTCCCGACACAACCTGGCTCTATGTGGGGCTGGCGCAGTTCCCCATCTATCTCCTGCCCTACTTCATGAAACCGGTGGCGAACCTCATCCACCGTCACGACGCCCGAACGGGCGCATGATCTCAGCGCAACGCTCGCGTTCCGGCGCGCGCCTATCCAGCAGCGCCGTGATCTGATAGAGCGCCGACTTCAACGACAAGGCGTGCGAGCACCGCGATGATCCCCCGCTACAGCCGGCCCCAGATGGCCGACATCTGGTCCCCCGAAACCCGCTTCCGCATCTGGTTCGAGATCGAGGCCCATGCCGCCGATGCCATGGCCGAACTCGGCATAGTGCCGAAGGAAGCGGCCAAGGTGATCTGGGAGAAGGGCGCCAACGCCACCTTCGACGTGGAGCGCATCGACGCCATCGAGCGCGAGGTGAAGCACGACGTCATCGCCTTCCTCACGCATCTGGCCGAGATCGTTGGCCCCGACGCGCGCTTCGTCCATCAGGGCATGACCTCGTCCGACGTGCTGGACACGTGCCTTGCCGTTCAGCTCACCCGCGCCGCCGATCTCCTGATCGCGGACGTGGACAATCTGCTGGCGATCCTTGAGCGCCGTGCCTTCGAGCACAAGCTGACCCCCACCGTCGGCCGCTCCCACGGCATCCATGCCGAGCCCACCACCTTCGGCGTCAAGCTCGCCATTGCGCACGCCGAATTCCAGCGCTCCCGCGCCCGCCTCGTCGCCGCCCGCGCCGAGATCGCCACCTGCGCCATCTCGGGCGCGGTGGGCACCTTCGCCCATATCGATCCGCGCGTGGAGCAGCATGTGGCGGAGAAGATGGGCCTCACGGTCGAGACCGTCTCCACGCAGGTGATCCCGCGCGACCGCCACGCCATGTTCTTTGCCGTGCTCGGCGTCGTCGCCTCCTCCGTGGAGCGGCTCGCCACCGAGGTGCGCCACCTCCAGCGCACGGAAGTGCTGGAAGCGGAAGAGTATTTCTCCGAGGCCCAGAAGGGCTCCTCGGCCATGCCGCACAAGCGCAACCCGGTGCTGACCGAGAACCTTACGGGCCTTGCCCGCATGGTGCGCGGCTATGTGACCCCGGCGCTGGAGAATGTGGCCCTGTGGCACGAGCGCGACATCTCGCACTCCTCCGTGGAGCGCATGATCGGCCCCGACGCCACAGTGACGCTGGACTTCGCCCTCGCCCGTCTCGCCGGCGTGATGGACAAGCTGGTGGTCCATGCGGACAACATGCAGAAGAACATGGACAAGCTGGGCGGTCTCATCCACTCCCAACGCGTGCTGCTGGCGCTGACCCAGAAGGGCGCGAGCCGCGAGGACAGCTATCGCCTCGTGCAGCGCAACGCCATGAAGGTCTGGCGCGGCGAAGGCGACTTCCGCGCCTTCCTGCTGGCCGACGAAGAGGTGCGCAAGTATCTCTCCGAAGACGACATCAACGAGAAGTTCGATCTCGGCTATCACTTCAAGAACGTGGACCAGATCTTCACCCGCGTCTTCGGCCGCGCCTGATTTTCCTCGTTGAACCTGAGATGCGAATGCCCGGCCTTGTGCCGGGCATTTTTGTTTGACGACCTTGAATGTATCTCAGATGAGATACATGATGTGCTCATCGGGAGGGAGACATGGCCCAAAGCTCGATGCTGCATGTGCGCGTGGACGACGCGCTGAAAGAGGATGCCGCCGCGACGCTCGCCAAGTTCGGGCTGACGGTCTCGGACGCGGTGCGCATCTTGCTGACCTGCGTGGTGCGCGAAGGCGGCCTGCCCGCTGGCCTAACGGCGGATCCGCAGGCCTATGACGCCTGGTTCCGCGCCAAGGTGCAGGAGGCGCTGGCGGACCAGCGCCCTGCGGTCCCCCATGCGGACGTCATGGACGAGGCCCAATCGTTGATCACGGCGGCGCGCCGTGTCCGGTCCTGAATGGCGGGAAGCCGCGCGCGCCGACCTGCTCTCCATTGTTTCCTACATTGCCGAGGACAATCCGGACGCAGCACAGCGGCTTGTCGACGAAATCAGAGGCAAAACCGGGCGCCTCCCGGAGCATCCGAAGCTCTATCGTTCCGGGCGCGTCGTAGGAACCCGTGAGATGGTCTGCGGCAACTATGTCATTGTCTATGCGGAGACCGAAGAGCGCATCGTTATCCTGCGCGTCCTCCATGGCCGGCAGGAGTGGCCCCGCTGATCTGGCCTAAACGAAAATGCCCGGCACGAAGCCGGGCATTTGAAACAGATCGAAGACGCGCGCTCAGCCGATGGCGCGGTCGTGGAGGGCGACGCCCTTCTCCTCGAAGAACGGCACCAGTTCGCCCGCCTGGAACATCTCGCGGACGATGTCGCAGCCGCCCACGAACTCGCCCTTCACATAGATCTGGGGGATCGTCGGCCAGTTGGCATAGTCCTTGATGCCCTGACGCAGTTCGTCGGAGGACAGGACGTTGATGCCCTTGTAGCTCACGCCGAGGTGATCGAGTATCTGGACCACCTGCCCCGAGAAGCCGCACTGCGGGAACTGGGGCGTGCCCTTCATGAACACGACGACGTCGTTGTTCTTGACCTCGTTATCGATGAAATCGCGGATGCTCATGGTTTTTGGTCCGGAATGATTGGCCGGCGTCGGGCCGGTTCCCATGCCCCAACATCGGGCCTGAGGGGGCAAAGCGCAAGATGGCGGGGACCTGCGTCCTCAGCGCGGGGCCGGCAGGAGGCCGCTGATGGCAGAGGCTGCGATTCCAATGGCGGCGCCGAGAAAGGTGCCGGCGATGATGTCGCCAAGGAAGTGATAATCCTCGCCCAGCAGCCCCATTACCACGATCAGTTGGAGGAGGACGGCGAGCCACCGCAGGCGGGGATAGGCGCAGGCGAGCACACTGCCCACGCACGCCATTACCGTTGAATGGCCGGAGGGGAAAGAGGCATAGCCCGCCCCGCCATGGAAGAAGAAGAAGCCGTAGACCCCGTTGTCGATCCAGGATGGGTTGTTGTTCACGAAGGTCTCGGGCCAGGTGTGGCCGAACGCGAACTTGAGCTGCTCCTTGACCGCGATGGCGACGATGAGCGCCACCGACCCGGTAAACAGCACCCGCCCCCACCGGGGCGGCGGACCGGCGAACAGCCAGAGAAGCCCGAGGACGACCGCGCCGATCACCGCCAGCGGCGACAGGATGTTCGGCGGATACTGCATGGCGAAGAAGACGCCGTTCCGGCCGATATGGTCGTGGGAAAAGGTGCTGATCGCCCGGTCGAGGAAGGCTTCCGAGAGGGCGACGAGACCGACGCAGACGGCGAGGCCCAGCAGCCAGCGGCGTGGATTTCGCCAAGCGGGGCGGTCCGTCGCCGCCTCACCCTCGCGCGCTGCGATCTTGTCCGTCATGTCCGCCCCCGCGAATCCAGAGGGCGGTACCATAGCCAAGCCCAAGGCGGGGCGGGAGCACCTCCCTTGGGGCAGATCGGGGCCTTGGGCCGGATCGGTAGGATCAGGCGGGCGCGGAGGTCTTCAGCGCGAGGGCGTGCAGCACGCCGCCCATGTTGCCCTGGAGGGCGGCATAGACCATCTGGTGCTGCTGCACCCGGCTCTTGCCGCGGAAGGCTTCCGACACCACGGTCGCGGCATAATGGTCGCCGTCACCCGCCAGATCGGTGATGCTCACTTCGGCATCGGGGAAAGCCGCCTTGATGAGGCGCTCGATGTCACCGGCGTCCATGGCCATGGCGTTGTTCCTCGTTTCCGGGCGGGGCGCGCGGCCCCGCCTCTGAGATCAGACCTTTAGTTGGCGCCCATATAGATGGGCAGCCAGCTGTCGTGGCGATCGCGCAGACCTTCGACGAAGATCGGCCGCTCGTTGGCCAGCGTGATCTTGTCGCCGCCGGTCTTGCCGAGCTTGGTCACGGGCACGCCCGCCGCTTCCGCCCGGCGCACCATCTCGGCGGCCTGATTGGCCGGGAGCGTCACCACATAGCGGGCCTGATCCTCGCCGAACCAGAAGGCATGGGCCGGCATGCCCGCGGGCACGCCATCCACCGACGCGCCGATGCGGCCCGCCATGGCCATCTCGGCGATGGCGACGAGCAGGCCGCCGTCGGAGACGTCATGGGCGGCGGTGATGAAGTCGTCCTTGATGAGGCCGCGCACGAAGTCACCGTTGCGCTTCTCGGCCACCAGATCCACCGGCGGCGGAGCGCCGTCCTCGCGGTCGCAGACGGTGTAGAGATAAGCGGAGGAGCCGAGCCAACCGTCCGTCTTGCCGACCACGAAGATGGCCTCGCCCGCCGCCTTGAAGGCGAGCGTCATGCTCTGCTCCACATCGTCGATGAGACCGACGCCACCGATGGTGGGGGTCGGCAGGATGCCCTGCCCGTTGGTCTCGTTGTAGAGACTGACATTGCCGGAGACGACCGGGAAGTCGAGCGCCTCGCAGGCCGCGCCGATGCCTTTCACGCAGCCCACGAACTGGCCCATGATCTCGGGCTTCTCGGGATTGCCAAAATTGAGGTTGTCGGTCACGGCGATGGGGGTGGCACCCACGGCGGTGAGATTGCGCCACGCCTCGGCAACCGCCTGCTTGCCGCCCTCGAAGGGGTCCGCCTCGCAATAGCGGGGCGTCACGTCGGTGGTCAGTGCCAGTGCCTTGGGGCCTTCGTTCACGCGCACCACGGCCGCGTCGCCACCGGGGCGCTGCACGGTGTTGCCGAGAATGAGGTGGTCATACTGCTCCCAGACCCAGCGCTTGGAGCACAGGTCCGGCGAGGCGATGAGGCGCTCCAGCGCGTCGGCGACGGACACCGCATGGTTCACGTCCGACGGGCCGAGCACGGGCCGCGGCGGCGTCTCGGTGAAGGGGCGGTAATATTCCGGCGCCTCGTCGCCCAGTTCCTTGATGGGCAGGTCAGCCTTCACGTCGCCGTCGTGCTTCACGACGAAACGGAGCGTATCGGTGGTCTTGCCGATGATGGCGAAGTCCAGGCCCCACTTGCGGAAGATGGCCTCGGCCTGATCTTCCTTGCCGTCCGCGATCACCATGAGCATGCGCTCCTGGCTCTCGGAGAGCATCATCTCATAAGCGGTCATGCCGGTTTCGCGGCAGGGCACGGCGTTGAGGTCGAGCTCCACGCCGAGGTCGCCCTTGGCGCCCATCTCGACCGCCGAGCAGGTGAGGCCGGCGGCGCCCATGTCCTGGATCGCCACCACGCAGCCCGCCTGCATGATCTCGAGGCAGGCTTCCAGCAGCAGCTTCTCGGCGAAGGGGTCGCCCACCTGCACGGTGGGCCGCTTTTCCTCGGCGTCCGCGCCGAATTCGGCGGAGGCCATGGTGGCGCCGTGGATGCCGTCGCGGCCGGTCTTGGAGCCGAGATAGACGATGGAGCGGCCGACGCCGGCCGCCGCCGCATAGAAGATCTCATCCGTCTTCGCGAGGCCGACCGCCATGGCGTTGACGAGGATGTTGCCGTTGTAGCGCTCGTGGAAACCCACGGAGCCGCCCACAGTGGGCACGCCGAAGGAGTTGCCGTATCCGCCGATGCCGGCCACCACGCCCGCCAGCAGGCGGCGGGTGCGCGGATGGTGGGGGTCGCCGAAGCGCAGCGCGTTCAGCGCCGCGATGGGGCGCGCACCCATGGTGAAGACGTCGCGCAGGATGCCGCCCACGCCCGTCCCCGCGCCCTGATAGGGCTCGATAAAGGACGGGTGGTTGTGGCTCTCCATCTTGAAGACCACGGCGAGACCGTCGCCGATGTCCACGACGCCGGCATTCTCGCCCGGCCCCTGGATGACGCGCGGGCCCTTGGTGGGCAGCGTGCGCAGCCAGACCTTGGAGGACTTGTAGGAGCAGTGCTCGTTCCACATGGCGGAAACGATGCCGAGCTCCGTGATGGTCGGCTCGCGCCCGATCAGCTCCACGAAGCGCTGGTATTCGTCCGGCTTCAGGCCGTGCTCAGCGACGAGTTCCGGGGTGATGCTGGGGGTGTTCGGGATCACGTTCGTCCGTCCGATCAATCCAGGTCTTTGGGAAAGGCGCCGGGCGCGGAAGCGCGCCGCAGGCGCGTCAGGCCGCCTTGAGCGCGCCGGCAAGGCTCTCGAACAGGCCGCGCCCGTCCGTCGGCCCCACCACGGGGTCCACATAGTTCTCGGGATGCGGCATCATGCCGAGCACGTTCAGCTTCTCGGAATAGATGCCGGCGATGCCGTTGATGGCGCCGTTCGGGCCATCGGTCTCGTCGATCTGGCCGTCGGCGCGGGCATAGCGGAAGGCGACGCGCCCCTCGCCTTCCAGACGCTGGATGGTGGCCGGATCGGCAGTGTAGTTGCCCTCCCCGTGCGCCACCGGCACGCGGATGAGGTCGCCCTTGCGATAGGCCTTGGTGAAGGCTGTGTCGGCCCGCTCCACGCGCAGGAAGACCTCGCGGCAGACGAAGCGCAGCTTGGCGTTGCGCACGAGCACGCCCGGCAGCAGGCCGGCCTCGCAGAGGATCTGGAAGCCGTTGCAGATGCCGATGACGAGGCCGCCGCGGGCGGCATGGGCGCGCACCGCGTCCATGATGTTGGCGCGGGCGGCGATCGCGCCGCAGCGCAGATAATCGCCATAGGAGAAGCCGCCGGGCAGCACCACGAGATCGGTGCCCTGCGGCAGCTCGCTCTCCGCGTGCCAGACGACCTTGGGCTCCTGTCCGGTCACGAGGCGAAGGGCGCGCGCCGCATCGCCTTCACGATTGGAGCCAGGGAAGAGGAGAACGGCTGCTTTCATGGGCTCTCAGCGGGTCTCGCGCCGGCAGGAGGCGACACGCTGCGAGGCAACGGGCCGACCCTGCTTCGGGCCTTGCGGGAAAACGGAATGGAACAGTTGGAAAACGGTGCGTCCATGACACAGGCGGCGGGCGGGCGGCAGGCTCTGCGCCGCAGGGCAGCCCTGCATGGCGCTCGCGCAGGCCTGCGATGCAAAGCGGATCACCTTGGCGCGATTCTGTTCGCGCGATCCGCTGGCTCGCATGCCTCTCACCATCCGCCCCTCACTGCGGTTTCGGACGCGGCGTATGTTCACTCACTCGGCGAATTCGACCTTGTAGGTCTCGATCACCGTATTGGCGAGCAGCTTCTCGCACGCATCCTTCAGCGCGCCCTCGGCCGCGGCCTTGTCATTGCCCGCCAGTTCCACGTCGAACACCTTGCCCTGACGGACGCTCTGCACGCCGGACACGCCGAGCGAGCGCAAGGCGCCTTCGATGGCCTTGCCCTGGGGGTCGAGGACGGCGGACTTCAGCGTGACGATAACGCGCGCTTTCATGGGGCTCACTCACACTCGCGCTGGCCTTGGGCCGCGCTCCCGAAACGGTCTCATCAGGCGCCGCAACGGCACGGCGGTCGGATCGCAGTCCAAACGCGTGCACAAGGCACCGGCGAACGGAAAGCGGGGGCCTCTCGGCCCCCGCCCCTAGCATCTGCTCCAGCGCGGCTCAAGCCGCCTCACTTCACGAGGGCCGGACCCTTGGTCTGATTCGGCTCGTTGTCGGTGAGGATGCCGAGGCGGCGCGCCACTTCGGAATAAGCCTCCACCAGACCGCCGAGATCGCGACGGAAGCGGTCCTTGTCCAGCTTGTCGTTGGACTTGATGTCCCACAGACGGCAGGAATCGGGGCTGATCTCGTCAGCGACCACGATCCGCATCATGTCGTTTTCCCACAGGCGGCCGCATTCCATCTTGAAATCCACAAGACGGATGCCGACGCCGAGGAAGAGGCCGGTGAGGAAGTCGTTGACGCGGATCGCCAGCGCGATGATGTCGTCGATTTCCTGGGTGGTGGCCCAGCCGAACGCCGTCACGTGCTCCTCGGAGACCATCGGGTCGTTGAGGGCATCGTTCTTGTAATAGAACTCGATGATCGAGCGGGGCAGCGCGGTGCCCTCCTCGATGCCGAGGCGGGTCGAGAGCGAGCCGGCCGCCACGTTGCGCACAACGATCTCCAGCGGAATGATTTCCACTTCGCGGATCAGCTGCTCGCGCATGTTCAGGCGGCGGATGAAGTGAGTCGGCACGCCGATCTCGTTCAACCGCTGGAAGATATATTCCGATATGCGGTTGTTGAGGACGCCCTTGCCGTCGATGACATCATGCTTCTTGGCGTTGAAGGCGGTGGCATCATCCTTGAAGTGCTGGATGAGAGTGCCGGGCTCAGGGCCTTCATAAAGGACCTTGGCCTTGCCTTCGTAAATGCGACGGCGACGGCTCATGGGGGTGTACCGTGGGTTGAGGAAGTCCATAATGTGCCAAGGCTCCGTTCGGGTGACGCTCCTCGGCGGGGCGCAACTGCGACTGGTTTGCAGTACAGGAACACCCAGGGCGACACTAGCCCATCAGCCGTCCCGATACAACGCATGGGTCTCGCGCGCTGGCCGCAGGCCCGCGACGCTCCCGTTGATCTAGCGGAACCGCACCTATATGCAGGGTGCCGATCCGCGGGATGCTTCTGGAAGAAGAACCCGTTACGTCACAAAAACGTCAATATGAGGGCTGCCATGACCACCTTCGACAAGCGCGAGGACGGCTTCGAGGCGCGCTTCGCCCATGACGAGCAGCTGCGTTTCCGGGCCCTTGCGCGCCGGAACAAGGCGCTCGGCCTGTGGGCAGCGGAAAAGCTCGGACTTTCCGGGGAGGCCGCCGAGACCTACGCCAAGGACGTGATCTTCGCCGATCTCGAGGAGCAGGGAGAAGAAGACGTCTTCCGCAAGCTCCGCGGCGATTTCGACGCCAAGGGTGTGGACGTCTCCGATCATCAGATCCGCCGCAACATGGCGGAGTTCCTCGCCCAGGCGGCGCAGGAGATCTCCACCGAGGGCTGAGACCGAGCGTCAACGCAAGCTTCACGCAGCGTTCGCATGCGTGAGTTGCTCCGAACTTCGCGGACTCCGCGCTGAAACGCGCGGAGGCCGGCAAGCATCGGAGCTGAGGGATGAAGACGATCTGGGGTGCGGCCCTTGCCGCGCTGCTTCTGGCAGGCGCACCGGCCATGGCGACCGACCTCGCCCAGCCGGCCGTTGCCAAGCGCAATGCCACCGTGCGCGGCGGCCCCTACACCAAGGCGCCGCCGGTCGGCCAGATCACCAATGGCGCCCCCGTGGAAGTGCTTGGCTGCGCATCGGGCTGGTGCCAGCTCGCATGGCCCGGACAGGCCTATGTCCCCGCCAATTGCGTGCAGCTGATTCCCCAGCAGATGCCGGTCGCCCCGACGATCGCGATCGCGCCGCCGCAGACCGCGCCTCTGGTCTATGCCGCGCCCAATCCCATCCTCTTCTTCCCTGCCCCGCCCCGCTATTACGGCTCGCCGCCGCTTCCCGGCCCGCTGGTGGGCGGCACGACCGTCTGGACGCCGGCCAACGGCAATGGCTGCATCGGCCAGCAGTATTGCAACATGCCGCAGACCTATCAGCCCAATCAGTACGTGCGTTGATGTGACGGCGTGGGCGCGAGCGCCCTCGCGCTCCGCCTGCCGTTCCCGGCGAGAGCATTCTCCGGTCAGGTTGCGCGACCTGAGCGATGGGAGAATGCTCCAGAGTACCGAATCTTGAGCGCATTTCGTCGACTTTGCGATTCCGTCGGTCGACAGGCGCTCCGGAGCGTGAGCGCCGGAGGCGGGCTTGACCCTTCACATCGATCTGGCGGAATTCGCCCTCCGCTTCCTCTCCGCCTTCGCGACGAGCCTGGTGCTTGGCCTCGACCGCGAACTGCATGAGCGGGCGGCGGGGATGCGCACCACCATCCTCGTGGGCCTTGCCGCCTGCTTTGCGATGATGAGCGCGAATCTCATTCTGCCCATGGGCGGCAAGCAGGCCGATTCCTACGTCCAGATGGACGTGATGCGGCTGCCGCTGGGCATTCTCACAGGCATGGGCTTCATTGGTGCCGGCGCCATCATGCGCCGGTCGGACGGCTTCGTGCTCGGCGTCACCACGGCCGCGACGCTGTGGTTCGTCACCGTGATGGGGCTGTGTTTCGGCGCCGGGCAATATGGCCTGGGCGGCGCAGCTTTCGTGAGCGGCATCGTGACGCTGTGGCTGCTGAAGCATGTGGAGCGCCACATCCAGCACGACCGGGACGCGCGGCTCACGCTCATCCTCTCGCGTGACGGCCCGTCGGAGGACGACGTGCGTGCGGTGCTGACCCTCAAGCCCTTCCGCATCCGCCGCTCCTTCGTGCGGATCGAGCCGGCGACCGGACGGCGGGAATTGCGCTTCGAGCTGCGCTATGCCGGCCCGCAGGGCGCCGGCCTGCCCGAACGGATCGAGGGGCTGGCGAAACAGCCGGGCATCGAGCAACTGGACTGGGAGTTCTGAGACTCCCCGACTGCGGAGGCCAGCCAGCACCTGCCAAACAAAAAGGCCGCCCCGAAGGGCGGCCTCGAAAGCGGAAAGCCAATCGGCTCAGCGCGAATAGAACTCGACCACGAGGTTCGGTTCCATCTGCACCGGATACGGCACTTCGTTCAGCTCCGGAATGCGGTTGAACTTGGCGGTGAGGCGATTGTGGTCCACCTCGAGATAGTCCGGCACGTCGCGCTCGGCGAGCTGGACGGCTTCCAGCACCAGGGCCATCTGCTTGGAGGCTTCGCGGACCTCGATCACGTCACCGACCTTCACCTGGTAGGACGGGATGTTGACGCGGCGACCGTTCACCTTGACGTGGCCATGGTTCACGAACTGGCGGGCGGCGAAGATGGTGGGCACGAACTTGGCGCGGTACACAACCGCATCCAGACGACGCTCCAGCAGGCCGATGAGGTTCGCGCCGGTGTCGCCCTTGAGGCGGGAAGCCTCGACGTACACGGCATGGAACTGCTTCTCGCCGATGGAGCCGTAGTAACCCTTCAGCTTCTGCTTGGCGCGCAGCTGCACGCCGAAGTCGGACAGCTTGCCCTTGCGGCGCTGGCCGTGCTGGCCGGGGCCGTACTCACGGCGATTCACGGGGCTCTTGGAGCGGCCCCAGATGTTCTCGCCCATGCGGCGATCGATCTTGTGCTTCGCCGAAATGCGCTTGCTCATAAACGCTGATCCTTGTGGATGTTCGTTTTCAGATGGATCGCGCCCCTCCTCTGCGTCCGGATCGGCGCCCCTCGAAGGGAGAGCCATCCTTCCGCCGACAGGCCCCGTCGGCGCGCTGCCTTCGGGTCCACGGGTGCGTGAAACGCCTCGCGGGCCGGCGAACCGACCCACGAAGAGTGGGCGCTCATACCCCCGATGCGTCAGCCTGTCAATTCTGGATGCGCCCAAATCCAGCGGTGGCGCGTATTTCAGCGGGCTCCGCGCAGCGCCGTCAGCACCTGCAGGCCGGGATACCCATCCGCCGGCGTGAGCCCCGCGCGCTGCTGGAAGGCCTTCACCGCGCGCATGGTGTCATTGCCCACCCGCCCGTCGGTCCCGCCGGTGTCGAAGCCGAGGCGGGTGAGGCGCTGCTGGATCTCCTGCAATTCGGCCAGCGTCAGGGTGCGCTCACCGCCGGGCCAGGGCGTCCTGAACGGCTCGCCGCCCATCACCCGGTCGCCCAGATGCACCACCGCCAGCGCATAGGCGGAGGAGGGATTGTAGGAGCGCACCGCATAGAAATTATGGAGCAGCAGCAGCGCCGGTCCGCCGGCGCCGCCGGGCAGCCACAGGCGGGCGGGGTTGTCATATTCGGTGATGGACTGACCCTCGACCATGGTCAGCCCCATGCCGCCCCAGGCGGAAAGCGGGCGCCAGGTCTTGTTCTCCGCAAGCTGCGTGTTGAATCCGGCCGGAAGTCGGGCCTCGATCCCCCAGGGCTCGCCTTTCCGGTAGCGGCCGCGCTTGAGGATGAAATTGGCGGTGCCGGCCAGCGCATCGTCCGGCTTGCCGAAGGGCGAGATGCGGCCGTTGCCGTCATAGTCGACGCCCATGTTCAGCCAGACCTCGGGCATCCATTGGGTGTGGCCCATGGCGCCGGCCCAGGAGCCGACCATCTCCTGCGGCGTGCTCCAGCCGCGCTCCACGATGACGAGCGCGTTGAGAAGCTCGGTCTCCCAATATTTGCGCCGGCGCGGATCGCCCCAGGCGAGGGTCGCGAGCGAATTGAAGACCGGCTTCATGTGGCGGGGATTGGTCACCACGTCGCCAAAGGCCGATTCCATGCCCCAGTACCCGAGCATGACCGAGCGATCGACGCCGAAGTCATTCTCGATCCGGGTGAAGAGGGCGGCATATTCCGACGCCCGCTGGCGGCCGGTGGCGATACGCCAGTCCGAAACGCGGCGGTTGAGATATTGCCACGTCTCTTCCTGAAACTCGGGCTGCGCCCGATCCGCCTCGAACACGCTCGGGTCGGGCTTCACGGTGGCGAAGACGCGGGAATAGGTGGCGTCCGAAATGCCGCGGGCACGGGCCCGCGCGCGAAACTTCTCCACCCAGGTACCGAACGGCTGCGCCGCACTCTGGGCGAGCGCCAGACCGGGCGTGAGGAGGCCTGCCGCGCTCGCTGTCAAAGCACCGAGGAACAGGCGGCGATCGATCCCGTGCCGCGCGGGCCGCATGTGGTCGTCCATGGCGCGGGAGCCTCCCAGATTCTGATGGCACGGGCGAGCCCGAATTGCCGCAACGTCAGCGCGCCCGCGCCCTTGTGATCGGCGCGGCCTCAGGACGCGAGGGCAAACGGCGGCGCGATCACCTCCGGCGCATTCGTTTCCCGCTGGAGGATGCGCGAGACGAGTGCACCGTCCAGGGCCGATCCCGTCGAGACGACCCGCACCGGCTTCGGGCTGCCGGCAAACGCGGTCGGCCCCAGCAGGGAGGCGACGCGGCGGGCGATGGCGGGGGCAGGATCCACGAAATTGACGGGCCAGGGCGCGACACGGCGCAACTGATCGACGATCAGCGGATAATGGGTGCAGGCGAGCACCACCGTATCGGTCCGCCCCGTCTCCGATCGCACGAAGCAGGGCGCGATCTCAGCGCGCAGGTCCTCGTCGTCGATCACGGCGCCGCGCATCGTGGCCTCCGCCAGTTCCGCGAGACGCGGGCTCGGGACCAGCGTCACCTCGCAGGAGCCCGCGAAATCCCGCACGAGGCTCGCCGTATAATCGCGCCGCACCGTGCCGGGGGTGGCGAGCACGCTCACCTTGCGCGTCACCGATGCGGCGCAGGCGGGCTTCACCGCCGGCACCGTGCCGACGAACGGCAGGCCGTGGGCCGCGCGCAGGGTCGGCAGCGCGAGGGTGGACGCCGTATTGCAGGCCACGACCACCAGCGTCGGCCGGGTGGCCGCGATCAGCGTGTCCATCACCGAAGACACGCGCGCCACCAGCGCCGCGTCGCTCAGCGCGCCGTAGGGGAAGGCGGCATCATCGGCGGCATAGATGAAGCTGGCGTCCGGACGGGCGCGGGCCACCTCGCGGAACACCGACAGCCCGCCGAGGCCGCTGTCGAACACGAGGATGGTGGGGCATTGGATATGGAGGGACGGCACGGCAAGTCTCGGAGCCGGAGCAGGGATGTCAGCCATGGCTTATCCTCGGGAGCACGGGCGGGATTGTGGCCGAGGCGCGTAAAAGAAGAATGAGCACAAGCGACAGGTGCCTCATTCCAGCCGATATGGATTGCCATGCGCCCGTTCGGGTCCCTATGGTCCGGCCCGGAGTTCCTGCATTCATGACCGACGCCTTGCCCGCCGCCCCGCCGCTGGCCCGCGTGACGCCCCGCGTGCTGGCGATCACCGCGGCCGGTGTGGTCGCGACGCTCCTCCTGCTGGCCCCGGCTCTGGTGAACGGCTTTCCCTTCCTCTTCTATGACACCGGCGGCTATCTCGATGCGGCGGTCAATCATCTGGTGAAACCGGGACGCTCGACCGTCTATGGCGTGCTGCTGGCCTTGGGCAGCCGCCCGGATTTCTGGCCGGTCGTCGTCCTCCAGAGTGCCCTCTGTGTCTGGGCGCTCGCTCTCGTGATGCGGGTGAACGGCCTCGACAGACGCCCCTTGATGCTCATTGCCCTCTCGGCCCTGCTGACGGTGGCGACCGCCCTGCCCTTCGTTTCGGGCGAACTGATGCCGGACGTGTTCGCGGGCCTCACCGGGCTCGGCCTCTACCTGCTCCTGTGGCGGCAGGAGGATCTGAAGCGCGGCGAGGCGGTGACGCTGGGTGTCGTCATCGCCTTCGGGGGCGCGGCGCACAGCTCGGTGCTTGCCATCACGCTGGCGTGCGTCGGGGCCGCCGCCATCGGGCGCGCGCTGCTGCCACACCGCTTCCCCCGCGCCCACCTGACGCTGCCTCTCCTCGCCGCCTGCGGCGCGCTCGTTCTGACGCCGGTCACCAATCTCGCCCTCGCCGGCCGCTTCGCCGCGACGCCGGGCGGCACCGGCTTCATCTTCGGCCGTCTGCTGGAAGACGGCCTCGTGCACCGCTATCTCGCCGACGCCTGCCCCCAGGCCGGGATCGAGAAGCTTTGCGCCGCGCGGATGAACCTGCCCGCCACCGCGGACGACTTCCTCTGGGACGACGACCAGACCTTCAACGAGATAGGCGGCTTCGAAGGCGGCGCAGCCGAGATGCGTCAGGTCATCGTCGGCGTGCTGCGCAGCTATCCGCTGGAGAATGTCACGCTGGCGCTCAGGGCGGCGGCCCGGCAGATGGTGGCGCTCCAGACGGGCGACCTCATGTCCGAGGAACTCACCGACAGCTACGACGTGATCGCGGATCTCTATCCCCGCTCCAACGCCGCCATGATGGCGGCCAGACAGCAGCAGAACCCGCCCATCGACTTCGACCGCTACAGCGCCGTGCATGTCCCCGTGGGGCTTGTGGCAACGCTTCTGCTGGCAGTGGTGACCGTCGGGGCCATGGTGCGGGGCCGGCGCGATATTGCCCTTCTGACCGGCAGTGCACTCGCCTTCCTGATCGCCAATGCGGCCGTCTGCGGCATCCTCTCGAACCCGCACGACCGCTACCAGTCGCGCATCATCTGGGTGGCAGTGGCGGCGCTGTTCATCGCCGCCATGCGGATCTGGGACGACCGGCGCGGCGGACGATGCGCCCCATGTACCTCTACCGCTTGAGCGGCATCTCCACGACGCTCGCAAGGAAGGCCGTCAGCGCCAGTTGAACCGCCGCGACCAGAGCCGTGAGGCCGAGGATGAGCTTGCGCATGGTGGCGCCGAAAACGAGATCCCCGAAGCCCGCCTGTGCCCAGTTGGACACCGCCCAGATCTGGAAGCCGAGGCCGAGCACGCCGAGCACCAGCGCGGCCCGCAGCACGCGCTCCAGACTGAAGGCGTGCAGCACCCGCTCCAGATCTTCCGACGCCGGAAGGAAGCCGAGCAGCGCCCCATAGCGCCGGGCCACCACGCCGAAGGAGATGGCCTGCACGCCGATCAGCACCGTCATGGCCGCAACCAGGAAGGTGTGGATGTCGAGCCGCAGGTGCGGGGTGATGGAGAGCGGCCCTGGATAGAGTGCCGCAACGCCGGTGCCGCCGAGCAGGATGAGCACGAGGCCGGGATAGAAGAACAGCCAGCGCGGGCTGTAGACGAGCAGGAAGCGCAGGTGGCGCCAGCCATCGCGCCACGTCTTGAGGTGGGGCGGTCGCGACCGGCCGTCCTTCTTCAGCGTGGTCGGCACCTCGACGATGGAAAGCCCGGCGAGCGAGGCCCGCACCACCATCTCGCTGGCGAATTCCATTCCCGACGTCTCAAGCCGCAGCTTGCGGACCGCCTCCGTGTTGAAACCCCGCAGGCCGCAGTGGAAATCCCCCACCTCGATGCCGAAGAAGAGCCGCCCGAGGAAGGACAGCACGGGGTTTCCCAGATAGCGGTGCAGGAAGGGCATCGCGCCCGGCCCGATGCCGCCCTGGAAGCGGTTGCCCATGACGATGTCCGTTCCGGCCCGCAGCCGCTCGACGAAGGCGTCGAGGCGCGAGAAATCGTAGGAATCGTCCGCATCGCCCATGATGATGTAGCGGCCGCGAGCGGCGGCGATGCCGCCCTTCAGCGCCGCGCCATAACCACGCTCCGGCACGGCCACCACGCGCGCCCCGCCAGCCGTGGCGATGGCCTGCGAGCCGTCGGTGGAGCCGTTGTCGGC
Organism: Azorhizobium sp. AG788; assembly: GCF_004364705.1. Taxonomy (NCBI): domain Bacteria; kingdom Pseudomonadati; phylum Pseudomonadota; class Alphaproteobacteria; order Hyphomicrobiales; family Xanthobacteraceae; genus Azorhizobium; species Azorhizobium sp. AG788. Next base: position 293,811 of record NZ_SOBM01000002.1, on the reverse strand, counting down.
GATCAGCACCTCGCCGGAGATGCCGCTGCGCTTCAGATAGGCCATGGCCTTGTCCACGCACACGCCGAGCGTCTCGGCCTCGTTGAGGCAGGGCATCAGGATGGTGAGTTCGAGGGGGCCTGAGGCCTCGGCCGGAAGGGGTTCCAGATGGGTCATCCCTGACGTTCCGGCGTGTGGAGCACGAGACCGTCGAGCGCCTCGGTGATCTTGATCTGGCAGGACAGGCGTGAGCTGGGGCGCACGTCGGTGGCGAAGTCCAACATGTCCTCTTCCATGCCCTCGGGCTCGCCCACGGCGGCGCGCCACGCTTCGTCCACATAGACGTGGCACGTGGCACAGGCGCAGGCCCCGCCGCAGTCCGCATCGATGCCCGGCACGCCGTTGCGCACCGCCACTTCCATGGCGGTCGCCCCCACCGGCGCCTGCACCGTGCGGGAGGTCCCCTCAAAGCTGACGAAAGTAATCGCGGGCATTATCAGGCTCTTTTCTGGTCCGGACATGCGGCCGGAAAACGGGTTCTTTGAAAGGCGTATAAACGGATCGGCCAACCGTTTCCAGCGCACCGCGGTACGGCCATTAACGATATCTTCATCTCTATGGCGCGGCCGGTTTCATTCCAAGGCCTCTACACGTTAAGATCAGTTAAGGTAAACCCTCGGCTATGTGCCCGGCCTTGCGCTGAATGCCTTAGACGATGGGCAGCATCACTTCCGGAGACGACGGGCCAATGGCGCGTCCAACCGGCGGCAAAGGCGACGGCGATATGAAGAGCCCGAAGAAGATTCAGGATCCCACCGAGGCCGCACTCTCGGCGATCCAGGAAGCGCTGACGCTCCAGCTCGACGCCGCGGAACCTGCTGCCCCGCAGCCTCCCGGCGCGGATGACCGCCCGGCCCCGACGAAGTCGCCACAGCCAGCCGCCCAGCAGAGCACGCCGCCGCAGGCTGCGGCCCAGCCGCCGCGGGACGCGGGCAACGGCCGCCGCCGCCTCGACGTGGCCGAACGCCGGGCCGCCAATGACGACCGCCAGACCATTGGCCAGTTGCTCGCGGCCCTCCAGCGCCGCTCCTCGCCGGCACCTTACTGGTGGGCGCTGATCGGCTCGGTGGTGTGGATGGGCATCGGCGTCGCGCTGGCCCTCGCCACGCAGCGCGCCGCCATTTCCGACATCTCCTCGCTGCAGGGCGTGATCGAGTCCCCGCTTCTGCTCGCCATCATCGCCGGCATCATCCTGCCCCCCGTCGGCTTCTTCGGCACCGCCAGCGTGGTGCGGCGGACCCGGGATCTCCAGCTCATCGCCCGCGCCATGACCGAGGTCGCCCTGCGCCTCGCGCAGCCGGAGGCCATCGGCACCGAGGCCGTGGTCAGCGTCGGCCAGGCGGTGCGCCGCGAGGTGGCGGCCATGGGCGAGGGCGTGGACCGCACGATCGCCCGCGCCGCCGAGCTTGAAACCGTCGTGCGCAGCGAAGTGTCGCTGCTCGAGCGCGCCTATGAGGAAAACGAGCTGCGCATCCGCAACCTCATCGACGAGTTGCAGGCGGAGCGCCAGAACATCCTGATCCATTCCGAGCGCCTGCGCGAAGGCATCGTGGATGCCGACAAGCTGCTCGCCCACGATGTGAAGGACATTGCCGAGCGCGTGAATGCCTCGGTGTCCGGCGCGGCCGACCGCATCACCAGCCTGTTCGAGGAACGCAGCGCGGCCATCACCGGCGAACTGTCGCGCATCGGCGAGACCGTCATCGGCGCCATCAGTGCCAAGGGCTCCGAGCTCATCGACCGGCTGGAGACCACAGGCGCCGAGATCCGCGGCGACCTGACCCGGTCCAGCGATGCCGTGAGCGCCGCGCTCAAGTCCCGCACCGACGATCTGGCGCAGAACCTCGCCGCCTCGACGGCCGAGGTCACCGAACTGGTGGGCCGCTGGAGCGAGGATGTCCGCGTCAATGCCGACACCGCCCGCGAGACCCTGATCCAGGCCCTTGTCGAGAGCAGCGCCCTCGTCCATGACGAGCTGACCGTGCGCGCGGCCGAGGTCAACAGCACCTTCCGCTCGACCGCCGAGAGCGTCGTTTACGAACTGTCCAACCGCGGCGGCGAGCTAATCCGCAAGGTTCAGGACACCGGCGAGCGCGTGGCCGAAACCATCGCCCAGCGCGGCGGCGACATCGCCGACCGCATCGAGATCACCGGCAGCCGCATCCATGAGGATGTGACCGTGCGCGGCGAAGTCCTCCAGCAGCAACTCAGCGACACCGCCGAGCGCGTGGCAGAGGCGCTGGAGCGCACCAGCGCCGCCGTGACCGACGCCCTTGCGGTGAAGGGCGACGAGATCGCCGCGTCCCTCACCCAGACCGCCAACGAGATGAGCGAGCGGTTCGACGGCATCGCCAGCGACGTGAACAACGTCATGGGCAGCCAGGGCGAGGCCTTCAACAACGCCTTCCGCCTCAATGCGGACCAGATGGTCGCCACGCTCGGCACGAACAGCGAAGCGCTTGAGCAGATGCTCACGTCGCGCCTCTCGGCGCTCGACGAGGCCATCTCGGTGCGCGGCTTCGCCCTCGCCGACCGTGTGGGCCAGGACAGCGCGCTGGTGGCCAAGGCCATCCACGACAGCATCACCGCCTTCGATGCCTCCATCCGCGAGGACGCACCCGAACTGGTGGCGCAGCTCGCCGACCGCATCGAAGCCGTGTCCGAGACGCTTGGCACCAAGCTTTCCGACCTCGACAGTCGCCTCGGCGCCACCGGCGAGACCGTTGCCACCGTCTTCGACACGCGCATCGCGAAGGTGGAGGAGACCCTCTCCGGTCGCAGCGGCGATCTGGCCGCTCTCATCGAGCAGCGCGCGACCGAGTTCGCCGAGGTGATGAGCGAGGGCACCCGCGTCGCGACCGAGGCTCTGGAACAGACCTCGGGCGCCCTGTCGAGCACGCTGGATGAGCGCCTCGCCAAGATCGAGGAAACCCTGTCCGTGCGTGGCGGCGAACTGACCGCCACCATCGAGCGGCAGGCCGCCGACTTCACCGCCGCCATGACGGACGGCACCCGCGCCGCCACCGAGGCGCTGGAGCAGACCTCCGGTGCCCTGTCGAGCACGCTCGACGAGCGTCTGGCCGGCATCGAGGACCTGCTCTCTACGCGCGGCAGCGAGCTCACGGCCGCCATCGAGCAGCGTGCCACGGACTTCACGGCCGCCATGTCGGAAGGCACCCGTGCGGCGACCGAAGCGCTGGAACAGACCTCCGGCGCCCTGTCCGTCGCGCTGGACGAGCGCCTGTCGCAGGTCGAGGAAACCCTGGCCGCCCGTAGCGGCGAGCTGACCGCGGCCATCGAGCAGCGGGCCGCCGAGTTCGCCCAGGCCATGAGCGAGGGCACACGCGCCGCCACCGAGGCGCTGGAGCAGACGTCCGACGCCCTTTCGAGCACGCTGGACGAGCGTCTCAGCCGCATCGAACTCGCCCTCACCGCCGGCACCGAAGCCGTGGCCCAGTCCATCGACGGCCGCGCCGATGCCTTCGTGCAGGCGGTGGCGGAGGGCACCCGCGTCTCGCAGGATGCCTTCGACCAGACCGCGGAAACCATCGTCAACGCCATCGACCAGCGCCTCGTGCGCATCGAGGAGACGCTGGACGAGCGCGCCCGCAGCCTCACCGAGGCCCTGCAGGAACGCGCCATGGACTTCGACCGCGTGGTCAGCGAGGCCACCTCCAGCGCGACCACCCTTTTCGAGCAGACCAGCGGCACTGTGGCGAATGCGGTGGAGCAGCGCCTTGCCCATCTGGAGCAGGTCATCGACACCCGCGCCCGCACGCTCACCGAGGCGCTGCATGACCGCGCCCAGGACTTCAACCGCTCCGTGAGCGAGGCCACCAGCAGCGTCTCGGAGGTGTTCGAGCAGAACAGCACGTCGGTGGCCGCGCTCATCGACGAACGCCTCGGCCAGATCGAGCAGCTGTTCGACGAGCGCACGCAGGGCCTCGAGACCCGTGCGCAGGACTTCACCAAGGCGATGACGGAGAGCACCCGCGAGGCCGCGACCGCCTTCGAGGAGACCGGCGAACTCGTCACCACCGTCATCCAGGAGCGCCTCGCCCATGTGGAACAGGTGCTCAGCGAACGCACGGACAGCCTGACCAGCACGCTCGACGGCCGCGCCAGCGCCTTCGCCGAGGCGGTGGAGAACAGCACCCGCGACGCCAACGCCGCCTTCGAGCAGACCAGCCAGGCGGTGGCGAACGCCATCGGCGAGCGCCTCGGCCAGATCGAGCAGGTTCTGGACGAGCGCACCGTGAGCCTCACGCAGATGATCGAGACCCGCGGCGAAGCCTTCGCCCGCGCGGTCGCCGACAGCAGCCGCGAGGCCAACAGCGCCTTCGAGCAGACCAGCAATGCGGTCGCCGCCGCCATCGGCGAGAAGCTCGGCCAGATCGAGCAGGTGCTCGACGAGCGCACCCACAGCCTGACGCAGATGATCGAGACCCGGGGTGAGGCCTTCGCCCGCGCGGTGGCCGAGAGCAGCCGCGAGGCCAACAGCGCCTTCGAGCAGACCAGCAACGCGGTGGCCGCCGCCATCGGCGACCGGCTTACGCAGATCGAGCAGGTGCTCGACGAGCGCGCCAAGAGCCTCACCGGTGCCCTCGAGTCCCGCGCCAGCGAATTCGCCCGCGTGGTCACCGAGAGCACGCAGAACGCCACCCACACCTTCGAGCAGACCGGCGAAGCCGTCTCCGCCAGCATCGACCAGCGCCTCGGCGAGATCGAGCGCACGCTGGACGAGCGCGCCCGCAACCTGACCGAGACGCTGGAGACCCGTGCCGCCGACTTCACCCGCGCGGTGAGCGAAGGCACGCGCCTCGCCAGCGAAGCCTTCGAGCAGACCAGCGAAGCCGTCACCATTACCCTCGACCAACGCCTCGGCCGCATCGAGCAGACGCTGGAGCAGCGCACGCAGAGCATCACCGAGACGCTCGCCAACCGCACTGTGGACCTCGCCCGCGCCATCACGGACGGTTCGCAGTCCGTGTCGCAGGCGCTCGACCACTCCATGAGCACGCTGGACACCTATTTCGCCAGCCGGAGCAAGGCGATCGGCGAACTCATCGCCTCCCGCGCCGAAAGTGTCAGCGAAGCGATCGGCGCCCGCGCCAACGACATTGCGGCGACCCTCGACGGCCGCGTGCAGCGGATCGAGGATCTGGTCACCGGCCGCTTCGAGAACATCTCCGGCCTCATCGAGGAGCGGGGCCTGTCGGTCGCCGATACGCTGGCGACCCGCATCGAGGCGGTCACCGGGCAGCTCCGCACCGGTGCCAACGAGATCGAGCAGAGCCTGAACGGCCTTGCCGACAATGTGGGCCGCACCCTCAACGCCCAGGCCGAGGGCGTTGCCGCCACCCTGCGCACCAGCGCGGGCCAGGTGGAATTCAGCCTCACCAACCTGTCGGAGAATGTGGGCCGCGCCCTCACCTCCCAGGCCGAGCAGGTTACCGGCACGCTCACCACCAACGCGAGCGAGATGGAGCGCAGCCTCACGACCCTCGCCGATCAGGTGGGCCGCACCATCGGCACCAAGGCGGCGCAGGCTGCCGAGACGCTCAAGACCAGCTCCAGCGAAATCGAACAGAGCATCGGCTCGCTCGCCGACAGCGTCGGCCGCTCCATCGGGACCAAGGCCGCGCAGGCCGCCGAGACGCTCAAGACCAGCTCCAGCGAGATCGAGCAGAGCATCGGCTCGCTCGCTGACACGATCGGCCGCTCCATCGGCACGCAGGCGGAACTCGTCACCATCGCCCTGCGCTCCGGCGCCGGCGAGGTGGAGGACCGCATCAACGCCGCCGCCGACAATGTGACGCGCGCCCTCTCCACCCGCGCCGAGGCGGCGGTCGCCGTCCTCCAGAACGGAACGGGCGACCTCGACGGCCGCCTCTCCGCGCTCGCCGAGCAGATCACCCGCACGCTGACGGACCGCACCGACCGGGCGATCACCACCCTGCGCATCGGCGCCAGCGACGTGGAGGAGCGCGTCGAGCGCCTCATCCAGAACGTTGCCAGCACCATGACGGGCCAGGCCGACGACATGACGGAGAAGCTGAACGCCCGTCTGGCGGAGATCGCCGGCCTCTTCGACACCAAGAGCGGCGCCTTCCTCGGCAGCCTGGAGGGCACGAGCCGTCAGGCGGTGTACGAGATCCGCGCGGCCAACGACCGCCTGCGCGGCGACATCGAGGGCATCCTCGACCGCCTCAGCGGCACCAACGCCTCGTTCCAGTCCGCGATGGGTCAGGTGTTCGAGAACATCGGCACCTTCGAGGGCGGCTTCGCCGACAAGGCCGAGGCCCTGCGCGTGAGCGCCGAGACGATCGGCTCCTCCGCCGAGGCCACGGTTGCCCGGCTCGACGGGCAGGTCCAGAGCCTCAAGGCGGTGGCGGCGAGCACACTCAACGACATCGCCTCCCTCACCCAGCGGTTCGAGAGCCAGGGCCGTCTGGTCCTCAAGGCTTCCGAGACGCTCGGCGAAACCCACGAGCAGGTGGATGCGGTCCTCTCCAACCGGAAGGCTGCCATCGAGGACCTGACCGCGACCATTGCGGAGCGCGTGGCGCAGTTGGAGCAGGGCCTCCAGGCCTTCCAGAGCACCGTGTCCAAGACGCTGGGCAACGCGCAGGACCGCGCCCGCCAGATCGCCAATGTGGTGGCCGACACGACGGAAGCCTCCGCCCGCGCGCTGGACAACCAGCATCAGGCCCTGAGCGCCGCTGCCGAAGCCGAACGCGCCCGCCTCACGGAAGCGCTCAAGACCAATTACGACGCCGCCCTCAAGGACGTGAACCACGTCTTCGAGGAAGGGGGCCGCCGCTTCCTCGACGTCGCCCGCGAGCTGAAGAGCGCCGCGAGCGAGGTGCAGCAGTCCATCGAGCTGGCGCGCGAGGAGATGAAGCGCGGCATCCTCGAACTGCCGGGCGAGACCGAGGCGAGCGCCGCCACCATGCGCCGCGCCGTGGCCGAGCAGATCAAGGCGCTCGCGGAACTGAACGAGATCGTCGCCCGTCAGGGTCAGGCGCTCGATGTGGCCGCGGCACCCGCCCGCCCGCTGCCGCGCGCCACGGCGCCCGCGCTCCAGCCGCCGGCCCGTCCGGTGGAGACCACCCGCGTGCCGGCCGCGCCGGCGCCCCGTGAGGTGTCCGCCCGCGAGGCCTATGGCCCGGCTGCGCCTGTGCCGCAGGGTCCCGTCCATCCCGGTCCGGTGATGCCGGCTCCGGCCACCCAGGCTCAGGCTCCGGCCGGTCCGCCCCAGCGCGAGATCCCGCAGGTGGTGCGCCCGCGGATCGAGGCCCCCGTGGCCGAGGCGCAGCGTCGCCCCGCCCCACGGCGCGAGGATGAGCGCACGGCCGTGACCGAGGCCCGTCCGGCTCCGCGCGTCCCCGAGGCCCGCGCACCGCGTCAGGCGCCGCGTGAGGAAGGCCGTGGCGGCTGGCTGTCGGACCTGCTGGCCCGCGCCTCCAATGAACCGGAGGACGGCGCCAAGACGGCTCCGCAGCGCCAGCCCACCCGCGCCGCACGCCCGCACCACCACATGATCGAGTCCCTCGACTCGCTCTCAGTGGACATCGCCCGGATGATTGATCACGACGCGGCGGTGGAGCTGTGGGAGCGCTACAAGCGCGGCGAGCGCAACGTCTTCACCCGCCGGCTCTACACCATGCAGGGCCAGCAGGCCTTCGAGGAACTGCGCCGCAAGTACCGCACCGACGCCGAGTTCCACGAGACCGTGGACCGCTACATTGCCGAGTTCGACCGCCTGCTGGAGCAGGTGGCGGCCGACGATCGCGGCAACGTGCTGACGAAGACCTATCTGACCTCGGACACGGGCAAGGTCTACACCATGCTCGCCCACGCGGCCGGCCGCTTCGACTGAGGTCCCGCGAGAGTTGAAGCATTCAAGATGAAAACTGGCGGGCGCTCGTATGAGGGATCATACGGGCGCCCGTTTGCATTTGGGGGCATCAGATCGGGCCTCAGGCCTCCCCGTCCGTGCGAGCTCTGGGGGACTGCTAGACACCACGGACGGACCGCAGGGCTTCGGAGGACGCTTTGATCGGCATGGAGATGGACGATCTCATTCTCGCAAGCTGCCATGACCGCTGGCAGAAGGTGGCCATGGTCATCGTCAAGGTGATGGAAAAGACCGGGGAGCTTGGTGAGCGCGGTGCCGAAGCGGCCATCGCCACCCGGATCGAGGCTCTCGCGGACGCGGGGAGATTGGCCGCCGCCGGAGACCTGAAGGACTGGCGCCATAGCGAAATCCGGCTGGCCCGGTAGGCCAATCGGACACAAGCCCGGCCAACAGCCCACTCATGCTCATGCCCCAAAAACAAAGGGCCCGGCGCGTGCTGCAGCGGGCCCTTTGGTTTGAAGAGGCTCAGGACCTGACCTCAGCCCTGCGCGCCGTTGGCCCAGCGCACGAGTTCCATGAGCACCTGATTGCTGGCCTGATCGAGAGCCGTGGTGGCGGAGGTGCCGCTCACGCTCGCAACAGGCACGCGGGCGCTGAAGATGCGGGCCGAGACGATGCGCCCGGTCTGGGTGGCGATGAGCTTGGCGGAGATCTCCACCACCGCGAACGTGCCCTCCGGCAGAACCTTGATGCCGAAACTGCGCACGTCCATGTTCAGCTGATAATCGCCCGTCACACCGTCGCCGGGGCGGGCGACGCGCCGCTGGCGGCTGCTGTTCTCGAAGGCCTGGATGGTGCGGGCCTGAAGCAGTGAGGTGAGGCGGTCGCTCCACTGCGCTTCGGGCAGATAGGTCACCTGCCCCGGCGTCGGCTCGACCACGATCTTCTCGGAATCCAGCACAGCGAGCGCCGTGGGCGTCACCACCACCAGCTGACCATTTCCGCCGCCCCGCGCCGCAAAGCCCGTGGGAGCGGAGAGGTCATAGGTCGGGATGGGCGCGGAGGCGCAGCCGGCGAGCGCAAGGGCGAGAAACACCCCGAGCATGGCCCGCCCGCGACCGACGCCGAAACGCTGCGTCCCCTCAGCCCCACTGTCGCGCATCATCAGGCATCACCGCTTGTTGTATTCCGGGATCGAATTGCCCCCGAAGATGAACTGGCGCGGGTTACGCTCCAGGTTCCGGAAGACGCGCTCGATCTCCGTCAAGGTCCGGCGGCCGTCGGCCGCCAGGGCTTCGTACTGTCTCAGGCCCGGCCCGGTAAAGCGGCTGATCTCGTTGGTCAGCAGCGCCGTGCGCTGGTCGAGATTGTCGGCCAGCTTGCGCACCGCGGTCGCGGCCTCGGTCGCCTGATTGAGCAGGCCGTCCTTGTCGCCCGAGGCGTGCTGGAGGTTCACCACCACCACGTCCACCTTCTTGGCGATCTCGTTGACCTGCGCCACGGCATCCTTCACGCCGCTGATCATGCTGGCGATATCGCCGGAATTGTCAGAGAGTTGCTTGCTGACATTCTCGACATTGGCGACGATCTGCCTGACCTGGTCGGGGTCGATGGCGTCGAGGATGCTGTTGACCTTCGCCACCGTGCCCTGGGCATTCTGGAGCAGGCCGGCCATGCCGGTGCCACCCAGCGCCTCGATGCGCGGAAGTCCGTTGGGGCCGGGCGGGATCGGACCGGCCTTGGCGTTGCCGCCCTGGATGCTCACGGCGACGATGCCGGTGATGCCCTGCGATTCCAGGCTGGCGCGGGCATCGGCGAGAATCGGCACGTCATTGCGCACGCCGATCTGCACCAGCACTTCGTTGGGCGCGCCGGGAACGAGGCCGAGCTTGGTCACCTGACCGACCGGAATGCCGTTGAACAGCACCGCATTGCCTTCGCGCAGGCCGCTCACCGAGCCCTGATACAGGACCTCATAGAGCTTGCGCTTGTCGCTGTCCTTGGGGCCGGCGAACCAGTAGACGAACACAAAGGCCGCAGCGATCACCGCGAGGGTGAAGATGCCGATGACGGTGTAATTGGCCCGGGTTTCCATGCCTCGTCCTGCCTTAGCGCGCTGCCTGAACCGCCCGGGCACGGGCGCCGTGGAAATAAGCGCGCAACCAGGGATGCTGCGCCGCCATCATTGTCTCGATCGTTCCCTGGGCAATGACCTTGCCGTCGGCCAATGCTGCAATGCGGTCGCAGACCGTATGCAGACTGTCCAGGTCGTGCGTTACCATGAAAACGGTCAAGCCCAAAGTCTGCTGAAGGGTGCGGATCAGTTCGTCGAAATCGCCCGCGCCAATGGGGTCAAGGCCCGAGGTCGGTTCGTCGAGGAAGACGATTTCCGGGTCGAGCGCCAGGGCACGCGCGAGGGCCGCACGCTTGATCATGCCGCCGGAGAGTTCCGAGGGCAGCTTTTCCGCAACGTCCGGTTTCAGGCCCACCATCTCGATCTTGGCAAAGGCGATCTCGTCCATCATGCGCTGCGAGAGCCGCAGCGTTTCACGGAGCGGGAACTGGATGTTCTGTTTAACCGTCAGGGACGAGAAGAGCGCACCCTGCTGGAACAGCACGCCCCAACGCCGCTCGAGGGCGGATCGTTCCCGCTCGTTCAGGTGATCGAGATCCTGGCCGAACACCTCCACCTTGCCGGAGGTCTTGGGCACGAGGCCGAGGATGGTGCGCGTGAGCACCGACTTGCCGCCGCCGGAGGTGCCGACGAACCCCAGGATCTCGCCTTTGTAAACGTCGAGATCGAGGTGGTTCAGAATGACGCGCTCGCCGAAGCCGACGACGATGTCGCGCACGCTGATGATCACCTCACGGCTGAGCTGTCGGCGCCGCTGCGGGACGGGAGGAGGGGCTGTAGCGTCCATCGCGGCCTCACATATCGATGGATGCGAAGAAGATGGCGAACAATCCGTCCACCACGATCACGAGGAAGATGGCCTTCACCACCGAGGCTGTGGTGTGCTGGCCGAGCGACTCGGCGCTGCCGCCGACCCGCAGGCCCTCCATGCAGCCGACGACGCCGATGATGGCGGCCATGAACGGCGCCTTGATCATGCCCACTTCGAACTGGGCGAGCGTAATGGCGTCCTTCAGGCGGTTGATAAAGACGTCCGGGGCGATGCCGCCGTAGAACCAGGCGACCAGCCCGCCGCCGATCATCGCCGCCATGGAGCCGACGAAGGTCAGCAGCGGCAGACAGATGATGAGTGCCAGAAGGCGCGGCACCACCAGCACCTCCACCGGGTCGAAGCCCATGACGCGGAGCGCGTCCACTTCCTCGCGCATGCGCATGGAGCCGAGTTCGGCCGTATAGGCGCTGCCCGACCGGCCGGCGATCATGATGGAGACGATGAGCACGCCCAGTTCGCGCAGCACCAACACGCCCACCATGTCGACCACATAGATGTCGGCCCCGAAGCGGCGGAAGTTGAAGATGCCCTGCTGGGCGATGATGCAGCCGATGAGGAAGGTGATGAGGATGATGATGGGCATCGCGCGGAAGCCCACGCGGTCCATCTGGTTGACCATGGAGGTGAATCGGAACGAGCGCGGGCGCGTAAGCACGCGCCCGAAGGCTGCCACCACAGCACCGACGAAGTTCAGCAGCGAGACCGCGTCTTCGGTGATGAGCACCATTTCCCGGCCGATGCGCTCGAACACACCCGGCGGCTTGCGCTCGGGCGGTGGCGGCTCGCGGCCGGTGCGGGTCATCTCCTCGATGAGGACGGAATAAGCGGGATTGAGGCCGACGATCTGCGGCTCCACGCCCTTTTCCTGCCAGACGCGGCGCAGACGCTCCAGCAGCAGGGCCCCGAAGGTGTCCATGCGGTCGAGCCGGGAGAGGTCAATCTCGACCGCCTTCGCCTCGCCATAGTGGGACGCGACCTGCATGACGGCCTGCTCCAGGCTGTCCGCATATTCGGACGTCCAGGCCCCCTGCCCTTCGACCTTGATACGGTCGCCTTCGGCATGGACATCGAGGAGCGAGGCGTCGGCCACTCTGGTCTCCGGCGTGGATCTGGTCGCTTGAGGCACAAGCGTCCCCATGCTCATACTCGCCCGGCCTTCCGGCGTCGAGATGCTGCGGCTGCGCAGCACGCAGCGTCAGCCCGTTTCTTTCAGTGTGAACAGCGCTTTAACCAAATGCCCCAACTCAGTGTCCGCGTCGAACGCTTTCCCATCGCCGGAACCTTCACCATTGCCCGCGGCTCCAAGACCGAAGCGGTGGTGGTGGTGGCGCGGCTGGAGGCGGACGGCCGCGCCGGCGAGGGCGAGTGCGTGCCCTATGCCCGCTATGGCGAGACCGTCGAAGGGACGGTCAAGACATTGGAGGATTTGGCGAAAGCGGTATCTGACGGCCTTGACCGGAAGACCCTGCAGGCCGCCCTTCCCGCCGGTGCCGCGCGAAACGCACTCGACTGCGCCTTCTGGGATCTCGAGGCCAAGACGCACGGCACTCCTGTCGCGAGCCGCCTCGGCCTCGTCCCGCCCGCCCCCTTGGTGACCGCTTATACGCTCAGCCTTGATTCGCCCGAGGCCATGGCCCATGCGGCCAGGGCGGCGGGCCGCCCCCTGCTCAAGCTGAAGCTCGGAGCGGAAGGCGACGAAGAGCGGCTTGCCGCGATCCGCGCAGCCGTGCCGCAGGCGCGCCTCATCGTCGATGCCAATGAGGGCTGGTCGCCGGACACGCTGGAGCCGCGCATGGCGGCCTGCGCCCGCTTCGGGGTCGAACTCATCGAGCAGCCTTTGCCCGCCGACAATGATGCGATGCTGGCGCAGGTGAAGCGCCCCGTCACCATATGCGCCGACGAGAGTGTGCACGACCGTCACGGCCTTGCCGCCCTGCGCGATCGCTATGATGCCATCAACATCAAGCTCGACAAGGCGGGCGGCCTCACGGAAGCGCTTGCGTTGGCGCAGGAGGGTGAGGCGCTCGGCTTCAAACTGATGGTCGGTTGCATGCTGGCGACGTCTCTCGCCATGGCGCCGGCCCTCCTGTTGGCCCAGAAGGCGCAGGTGGTGGACCTCGACGGGCCTCTGCTGCTCGCCCGCGACCGGCAACCGGGCATCCGATACGACGGCGCCCTCGCCTACCCCCCGACGCCCGACCTCTGGGGCTGAAGCGCGGCGGAGGCAAGCGCCGCCAGCAGGCCCACGGCGCCGAGCGCCACAGAGAGATAAAAAGCGTTCGCCCCGAAGGCCTGGAAGAGCGGCCCTGACGCGACGCTCGCTGCCGCCATGGCAAGGCTCACCGTCCAGCCGGCCAAGGACTGAACGGTTGCCGCCCGATGCTCGGGCACGGCGCGGGCCACCAGTTCCACGAGGCCGAGATAGGTGGCGCCAAAGGTCGCTCCATGCAGCAGTTGCAGCGGCAGCAGAAGCGCCAGCGGCAGATCGAACGTCATCGCCCCGAAGCGCACCATTGCCGCCGCACCGCCGATGGCCAGCAACAGAGCCGGCGGCAGGCGCCGCAGCACCCGCGTGCCGAAGTGGAACAGCACGATTTCCGAGACGACGCCAAGCGCCCAGAGCATCCCGATGGTGCCGAGCGACAGCCCCTGCTTCTGCCAGGTGACGGAGCCGAAGGCATAGAGCACCGCATGGCTCGCCTGCACGCTGGCCGCCGCCAGAATGCCGATGACAAGCGCCGTCCGCGCCCGCGGCACGCTGACGTGAAGCCCCGCCGCGGCAGGCGGGCGGGGCATCTCTGGCAGCATCACCAAGGTGAGCAGGAAGGCCGCGTGCCCCGCAAGCATGAGCGGCACGGTGACGCCCGCGCCCGCCGCACCCACGAGCCATCCACCGAGAAGATTGGCGAGGATGAAGGAGGCCGAGCCCCACATGCGGCTGCGGCCATAATCCACGCGCTTGGCCCGCGCCTGCCGGCTTGCATATGCGTCCAGCAGCGGAAAGGACGGATTCCACGCCATGGCGGCGAGGCCGAGGATGAGGAAGATCGCCCCGGCGCCGGAGGCGAGAACCAGCGCGCTCATCACCAGCAGCGTCAGCGCCGCAAGCAGCAGCAGGACCGCGCGCGGCTTGCCAATGCGGTCGGAAAGCCAACCCAGTATTGGCGTCGCGAGAAGGCGGGTGGTCAGCGGAACGGCCAGGGCGGTGCCGATCTCGCCGGGCGAGAGCCCGCGTTCCCCGAGCCAGAGCGGGAAGAAGGGCATGTAGACGCCGAGGGCGAAGAACAGGCCCGCATAGGCGGCCGGCAAGGCCAGCCGAACCCGTTCCTGCCCCTCACCGCTCATGCCGACCTCGGATCCGGGAAATCATGAAGGCCGCGCATGCGGCCCGGCCCTCAGAGATAGGTGCGCGCGATGGCGAGGAAGTCCGCCGCCTTGAGGCTGGCGCCGCCGACGAGGGCGCCGTCCACATCGGCCGCGCCCAGCAGAGCCTTGGCGTTCTCAGGCTTCACGGAGCCGCCATAGAGGATGCGCATGCCGCCCGCCGCCGCGCCGAAGCGCTCGGCCAGCACGGAGCGGACAATGCCGTGGACTTCCGCCACATCGGCCGGCGTCGGCACGAGGCCGGTGCCAATAGCCCAGATGGGCTCGTAGGCGACAACCGTATTGGACGACGTCGCGCCATCCGGCACCGAGCCGCGCACCTGAGCCGCCACGACAGCGCCGTGCTCGCCCGCCCGGCGCTGAGCCTCGCTCTCGCCGACGCAGATGACGGCCACGAGCCCGGCGCGCCAGGCGGCTTCCGCCTTGGCCCGGACATCGGCATCGCTCTCGTGGTGGTCGGCCCGGCGCTCGGAATGGCCGACGATCACCGCCTTGGCGCCGGCATCCGCCAGCATCTCGGCGGAGATGTCGCCGGTATGGGCGCCGCTCGCCTTGGCGTGGCAGTCCTGACCGCCCACAAGGATACGGTCGTCCGCGAGGGTCGCGGCCTGCGCCAGCACGGTGGCGGGCGGGCAGAGGAGCAGATCGATCCTGCCCGCAAGGGCCGCATCATAGCCGGCCGCGATCGCGCCGATTTCCGCCGTGGACGCCTTCAGCCCGTTCATCTTCCAGTTTCCGGCAACGAGGGGGCGGCGTTCGGCGGACATCATCATCTCCAGCTTGCGGTGCCGCCCCGTTAGCAGAGCCGGCCGGAAGCCGCAAACCGTGACCGCAAAAAGGCTGGTAGCAGGGGGCGCGAGCGCCGTTGCGGCCGCGGGTCCCCCTCCCTATGATGCGCGCCTTCCGCGCCGGACCTGCCGGTGCTCCTCGAACCAGACCGAACGATGGTACTCCAGAATCTCCGCAAGGGCGCATCCGGCCTGATCGCCAAGGTCTTCCTCCTCGTGCTGACGGTCAGCTTCGTCCTCTGGGGTATCTCCGGCGTCTTCACCAATTACAGCACCGGCACGGTGGCGGAGATCGGCGGCACGCAGATCTCGACCGACGCCTATCGCCAGCAGTATCTGGACCAGATCCAGCGCATCGGCCGCCAGGCCGGCCGGGCGATCACGCCTGACCAGGCGCGCGCCTTCGGCTTCGACCGCCAGGTGCTGAATCAGATGATCACCGAGGCGACGCTGGACGAGGCAGCCCGCAAGCTCGGCCTCGGCATGTCCGACGCCCTGATCGCGGACAGCATCCGCGACAATCCGGCCCTTCGGCCGCCGGGAGCGACGGCCTTCGATCCCGCCTATTTCCAGCAGCTTCTCCAGGCCAACGGCCTGACCGAGCAGCGCTTCCTCGCCTCCGAGCGCAAGCGCGTCCTGCGCCAGCAGCTCATCGAATCGCTGGGCGGCGCCCGCGCGCCCGAGGTGCTGAAGACGGCGGTGCATAGCTTCGAGAATGAGGAGCGCGCGGTCTCCTATCTGGACGTGACCTCCAGTTCCGTGCCCGCCCCGGCCGCGCCCACGGACGAACAGCTCAAGGCCTATTATGACGGCCACAAAGTGGTGTTCCGCGCGCCGGAATATCGCAAGCTGACGCTGCTCGTGCTCACGCCCGCGACGCTGGCGCCGTGGATCCAGATTTCGGATGCCGACGCCAAGGCCGCCTACGACCGCAACGCCGCCCGCTTCGGCACGGCCGAGCAGCGCGACGTGCAGCAGATCGTGTTCCCCAGTGAGGCGGATGCGAAGGCGGCGCTGGACAAGATCAAGGGTGGCACGAGCTTCGCTGACATCGCCAAGGCGCGCGGCCTCTCCGACAAGGACACCAACCTCGGCCTTGTGGCGAAGTCCGCCATCATCGATCCCAAGGTTGCAGACGCCGCCTTCGCCCTTCCGGCGGACGGCACGTCCGATCCGGTGCAGGGGCGCTTTGGCTATGCGCTGGTGCATGTGACGACGATCGTTCCCGCGACCGTCAAGCCCTTCGCGGAAGTGGAAGCAGGCCTGCGGCGCGATCTCGCTCTGGAGCGCGCGCGGCGGGAGCTTCTGGACAAGCACGATGCCATCGAAGACGAGCGCTCCTCAGGCGCCTCGCTCAGCGAGACGGCGCAGAAGCTCGGTCTCACGCCCGAGGTGGTCGATGCGGTGGACCGCTCGGGCCGAGAGCCCTCCGGCGCCGAGGTCACCGACATTCCCGACCGCGTCAATGTGCTGAGTGCCGCCTTCTCCAGCCGGCCGGGCGTCGACAACGATCCGATCCAGCTGGCGCAGAACGGCGGCTATGTGTGGTTCGACGTGAACGAGGTCACCCCCTCCCGCGAGCGTCCCTTCGACGAGGTGCGCGAGCAGGTGGCGTCCCGCTGGAGCGAGGACGAGGTGGTCAAGGCGGTTGAAGCCAAGGCCAAGGGTCTGCTGACGGAACTCGAGGCCGGCAAGTCCATCGCGGACGTGGCCAGCGCCAACGGCCTTGAGGTCAAGACCGCCAGCGGCCTGAAACGCGGTCGCGCCGAGGGCGACTTCACCACCGAAGCGGTGGCCAAGGTGTTCGGCGTGGCGCTCAACGGCTATGGCGTGGCACTCGGCACCGCCAATGCCGAGCAACTGGTGTTCCAGGTGACGAAGGTGGAATCGCCGCCGAGCGCCAACGACATCCGGATCGACAACCAGCTCCAGCAGCAGGTGGAGAACGACATTCTCCAGCAGTATCTGACAGCCCTGCAGGGCCAGATCGGCCTCACCATCAACCAGCGCGCGGTGCAGCAGGCGGTCGGCGCCAATCAGGTCAACTGAGGGAGCGTGGCATGAGCGCACCGACCTCGTTCGACGGCTTCGCCGCCCGCTACGTGCGGGGCGAGGCCCAGGTAGTCAGCACCACGCTGGTCGCCGACCTCGAGACGCCCGTCTCGGCCTTCCTCAAGATCGCCGGCGACAAGGCCAATGCCTTCCTCCTGGAATCGGTGGAAGGCGGCGAGACCCGCGGGCGCTATTCCATGATCGGGCTCGAGCCGGACGTGATCTGGCGCAGCAATGGTGCGAAGGCCGAGATCAACCGCCACGCGCTCACCGACACCGAGACCTTCGAGCCCTGCCCCGAAGCTCCGCTCGCCGCGCTACGCAGCCTTTTGGCCGAATCGCGCATCGAGCTGCCCGAGGGTGCCCCCCCCATGGCGGCCGGGGTGTTCGGCTATCTTGGCTACGACATGGTGCGCCAGATGGAGCCGAAGCTCGGCCCCGCCAAGTCCGACCCCATCGGCGTGCCGGAAGCCCTGCTCATCCGCCCGACCATCATGGTGGTGTTCGACGCGGTGAAGGACGAGATCACCGCCGTCACACCCGTGCGACCCAAGCCCGGCGTTTCCGCCACCGCCGCCTTCGAGGCCGCGCTCGCCCGTCTCGACCGGGTGACGCTGGCGCTGGAACAGCCCATCGCCCATCCGGCGCCCGAGCCCTTCCATGGTGCGGTGGAGGCCACATCGAACACCACCGAAGCCGACTTCTGCGCCATGGTGGAAAAGGCCAAGGACTACATCCGGGCCGGCGACATATTCCAGGTGGTGCTCTCGCAGCGCTTCGAGAGTCCCTTCACCCTGCCGCCCTTCGCGCTCTACCGCGCGCTGCGGCGGATCAATCCCGCGCCCTTCCTCGTCTATCTGAACTTCGCCGGCTTCTCGGTGGTCTGCTCGAGCCCGGAGATCCTCGTGCGGCTGCGCGACGGCAAGGTCACCATCCGCCCCATCGCCGGTACGCGCCGGCGGGGCGCGAGCCCCACCGAGGACGAGGCGCTCGCGACCGAACTTCTGGCCGACCCGAAGGAGCGAGCCGAGCACCTGATGCTGCTCGACCTCGGCCGCAACGACACCGGCCGCGTCTCGAAGATCGGGACCGTGAAGGTGACGGACAGCTTCTTCATCGAGCGCTACAGCCAGGTCATGCACATCGTCTCCAACGTGGAGGGCGAGGTGGACCCGCGCTTCGATGCGCTGGACGCGCTGGCGGCGGGCTTCCCGGCCGGGACGGTCTCGGGCGCGCCCAAGGTGCGGGCCATGGAGATCATCGACGAGCTGGAGCGCGACAAGCGCGGCATCTATGCCGGCGCCATCGGCTATTTCGGCGCCAATGGCGAGATGGACACCTGCATCGTCCTGCGCACCGCCATCGTGAAGGACGGACGCATGTATGTGCAGGCCGGCGCCGGCCTCGTTTATGACAGCGTGCCTTTGAGCGAGCATCAGGAGTGCGTCAACAAGGCCAAGGCCCTGTTCCGCGCCGGCGAGGAAGCGGTGCGCTTTGCGGCACGGGCGGGGCGCGGCCAATGAGGCGGGCCGGACTCCCCACACCGGAAGGGCGATGGCGCGGCGCTTGACCCTGTGAACGCCGCCACGCTTTAACCCTTGTCCGGAGCGCCACGCCTCGCCCATGCGAGGGGCGCCGTCCGGATCCGCCGGACGCTGGAGCCGCCATGACCGCCGTCACGCTGATCGATAATTACGACAGCTTCACCTACAACCTCTGGCACTATCTCGGCGAACTCGGTGCCACCGTGACCGTGCGCCGGAACGATGCCATGGACGTGGAAGGCATCCTCGGCGAGAAGCCGGACGCCATCGTGCTCTCCCCCGGCCCCTGCACGCCCAACGAGGCGGGCATCTGCTGCGACCTGATCGCCAGGGCCAGCGACACGGTGCCCATGTTCGGCGTCTGCCTCGGCCATCAGGCCATCGGTCAGGTGTTCGGTGGCGACGTGGTGCGTGCCCCGACACCCATGCACGGCAAGATGTCCGAGATCCTGCACGAGGGCCGCTCGGTCTTCCGCGGGCTCAACCATTCCTTCCAGGCGACCCGCTACCATTCGCTCATCGTGGCGCGCGAGACGCTGCCCGCCGATCTGGAAGTAACCGCCCACACGGCCGACGGCCTCATCATGGGTCTCGCTCACCGCACCCGGCCGGTGCACGGGGTGCAGTTCCATCCCGAGAGCATCGCCTCCGAGAACGGCCATGCGCTGATGCGCAACTTCCTCGACATCGCCACCGCGTTCAACGCCGCGCGCGCCAAGGACTGACCCGATGGAACGCTTCCGCCCCCTCCTGAACAAGGTCGCCATGGGCACGGCGCTCAACCGCGACGAGGCGGCCTACGCCTTCGACAAGATGATGTCCGGCGAGACGACGCCCTCGCAGATGGGCGCGCTGCTCATGGGCCTGCGGGTGCGCGGCGAGACGGTGGACGAGATCGTCGGCGCCGTCTCCGTCATGCGCGCCAAGATGCTGACCGTGGACGCCCCCGTCGGATCGGTGGACGTGGTGGGCACGGGCGGCGACGCTTCGGGCTCCTACAACATCTCCACCTGCGCCTCCTTCATCGTCGCGGGCGCCGGCGTGCCGGTGGCCAAGCACGGCAACCGCGCGCTTTCCTCCAAGTCCGGCGCGGCGGATGTGCTGGCAGCGTTGGGCGTTCGCATTGACCTCGCGCCCGCCGCCATCTCGCGCTGCATTGCGGAGACCGGCATCGGCTTCATGTTCGCGCCGACGCATCATCCGGCCATGAAGAACGTCGGCCCGACGCGCGTGGAACTGGGCACCCGCACCATCTTCAACCTGCTCGGCCCGCTCTCCAATCCGGCCGGCGTCAAGCGCCAGATGGTCGGCGTGTTCGCCAAGGCGTGGCTCTCGCCGCTGGCCGAGGTGCTCAAAGCCCTGGGTTCCGAGCGCGCTTGGGTGGTGCACGGATCGGACGGCCTGGACGAGATCACCATCTCCGGTACGACGGACGTGGCGAGCCTCGAAGACGGGCGCGTGCACACGTTCGAGATCAGCCCGGAGGACGTGGGCCTGACCCGCGCCGCACCGGAATCGCTGCGCGGCGGGGATGCCGAGCACAATGCGGCAGCTCTGCGCGCCGTGCTTGAGGGTGCCCCCGGCGCCTATCGCGACGTCGCCGTCATGAATGCCGGCGCCGCCCTCCTCATTTCCGGCCGCGCTGCCTCGCTGCGCGACGGGGTGGACATGGCCAAGGCCAGCATCGACAGCGGCGCCGCCAAGGCGAAGCTTGAGCAACTTGCCCGCGCCACGCAGGCGCTTGCCCCGCAGGTGGACGCATGAGCGACATTCTCTCCCGCATCGAGACCTACAAGCGCGCCGAGATCGAAGCCGCGCGCGCCGCGCGTCCGCAGGCCGCGACCGAGGCGGCCGCCCGCGCGGCCGATCCCGTGCGCCCCTTCGCCAAGGCGCTGGAGGCGAAGATCGCCGCCGGCCAGACGGCCCTAATCGCCGAGATCAAGAAGGCAAGCCCCTCCAAGGGCCTCATCCGTCCGGATTTCGATCCGCCGGAGCTGGCCCGCGCCTATGAGGACGGGGGCGCGGCCTGCCTCTCCATCCTGACCGACGGGCCTTCTTTTCAGGGCGCGCCGGAATATCTCATCGCTGCCCGCGCGCAGGTGAGCCTGCCGGTGCTGCGCAAGGATTTCCTGTTCGACACCTATCAGGTGGCGGAAGCCCGCTCCTGGGGCGCCGACTGCATCCTCGTCATCATGGCCGCCGTGGATGACACGCTCGCCCGCGACCTTGTGGCCGCGGCGACCGATTTCGGCATGGATTCGATCATCGAGGTGCATGACGAAGCCGAGCTCGACCGGGCGCTCGCTCTGCCCTCAAAGCTCATCGGCATCAACAACCGCAACCTGCGTACCTTCGAGACGACGCTCGCCACCTCCGGCCGTCTCGCCCCGCGCGTGCCGAAGGACCGCATCGTCATCGGCGAGAGCGGCATCTTCACGCATGCGGACGTGAAGCTGCTCCGGCAGGTGGGCATCGCCAGCATTCTCGTGGGCGAAAGCCTGATGCGGCAGGAGGATGTCACCTCCGCCACCCGCACGCTGCTGAACGGCTGACTTCCGGCGCGGAACGGCCGGGGGCATACTGGCCCCGAGGCCGCCGCAAGATGCGGCCCCTAGGGAGATGCGCATGAAGATGGTGGGTATTTTCGCCGCGAGCGCCTTTATGGGCCTCACCGGACTCACGCTCCCGGCCGCGGCCGCTGACGTGACCGGCCTGTGGGCGACGCCGGTGCATGGCGGACAGGTGGAGATCAGCAAGTGCGGCGCCTCGGTGTGCGGCCGCATCGTGACCTCCGAGGGCATCAAGGCCGACCCCAACCTCAAGGACACGAAGAATTCGGATGCCGCCAAGCGCGACCGCGTGCTGAAGGGCCTGCAGATTCTCGGCGGCTTCTCCGGCGGCCCCACGGAATGGACCGGCGGGCAGATCTACAATGCCGATGACGGCAAGACCTACAGCGCCTCGCTGACGCTGGATGGTGACAACACGCTCAAGGTGCGCGGCTGCATCGTCGTGCCCTTGTGCCAGACCCAGACCTGGACCAGGGTCCGCTGATGACGCGCCTCACCCACCTCGATTCCACCGGCGCCGCGCGCATGGTGGATGTGTCCGACAAGCCTTCCACCACGCGCGAGGCGCTGGCGGAAGGACAGGTGGTGATGGCCCCCGAGACCCTCGCGCTCATCCAGTCCGGCAATGCCAAGAAGGGCGACGTGCTCGGCGTCGCCCGCATCGCCGGCATCATGGCTTCCAAGCGCACCCATGAGCTCATCCCCCTCTGCCATCCCCTCATGCTGAGCAAGGTGGAAGTGGAAGTGACGCCGGACGAAACCCTGCCCGGTCTTCATGTGGTCGCGCGAGTGAAGACCGCCGGCCAGACCGGCGTCGAGATGGAGGCGCTGACGGCCGTCTCCGTCGCCTGCCTCACCATCTACGACATGGCCAAGGCCGCCGATCGCGGCATGCGCATCGAGAACATCCGCCTGCTTGAAAAATCCGGCGGCCGCTCGGGCGACTGGCGCGCGGCGTGAGCATGACCGGCACGCCCAAGAAGGCCCCGCTCATGCCGGTGGCCGACGCCCTCGCGCTCATCACGCGCGATCTCGATGTTCTGGCAACCGAGATGGTGCCAGTGGACGAAGCCGTGGGCCGCGTGCTCGCGGCCCCGCTCGCCGCCCGCCGCAGCCAGCCGGGTGCCGACATGTCGGCCATGGACGGCTATGCCTTCGCCTATCCCGAGACGCTGGACATCCCGCTGACCCTGAAGGTGGTGGGCGAATCGGCCGCTGGCCGCGCCTTCGACGGCGCCGTGGGGCCGGGAGAAGCCACGCGTATCTTCACCGGCGGCGTCGTGCCGCCCGGCGCGGACACCGTGGTCATCCAGGAGAACACCACGCGGGACGGCGACAGCGTCACCATCACCGTGCCGCTCGCCAAGGGCCGCAATGTGCGCAAGGCGGGCTTTGATTTCGCCGCCGGCACCGCCCTCTTGCCGGCCGGCCGGCGGCTGAATGCTCGCGACGTGATGCTCGCTGCAGCCGCCGATCACGCCATCCTGCCGCTGGCCCGCCGCCCGCGGGTGGGAATCATCCAGACGGGAGACGAGCTGGTCTATCCCGGACAGGCCACCGGCCTCCTTTCGGAGGTGGTGGTGTCCAACGTCTATGGTCTTGCGGCGCTCGCGCGCGAAGCGGGCGCGGAGGTGATCGACCTCGGCCTCGTGCGCGACGGCATGGACGAGACCCGCGCCGCCATAAGCCGCGCCCGTGACCTCGGCATCGATGTGCTCGTTTCCTCTGGCGGCGCCTCCGTGGGCGAGCATGATCTGATGGCCCCGGCACTGAAGGCCGAGGGCATCGCGCTCGCCGTGCACAAGATCGCCTTGCGCCCCGGCAAGCCGCTGATGTTCGGCGCCGGCGGCAACATGCGGGCCCTCGGCCTGCCGGGCAATCCGGTCTCGGCCTATGTCTGCGCCGTGCTCTTCCTGCTGCCCATCCTGCGCCGGATGCAGGGCGAGGATGCCCCGCTGATGGCGACGCGCCCGGCGCGGCTCGGCACCGCCATGCCGGCCAATGACACGCGCATGGATTTCGTGCGGGCGCGGCTGCGTTTCGAGGACGGGCAAGCCATTGCCCATCCTCTGACCAATCAGGACAGCAGCATGCTCTCGGCTCTCGCGAGCGCCGACTGCCTGCTGATTCGCCCCGCTCATGCGCCCGAGGCAAAGGTGGGCGACCCGTGCGAAATCATTCCGCTCAACGCCTGAGACCGGCGTTTACCCGATGTTGAGGCTTGTGGAACAAACAAGAAACAGGTACATAATGTTCCTGATTTGTTTCGCAGGGCGCGGAGCGGATCGTCTCCCGGTCCGATGGGCCTGGTCGCAAGGGGCGGAACCACACGATGCTCACCCGCAAGCAGTATGATCTTCTGCGCTTCATCCATGAGCGCCTGAAGGAAACGGGCGTGCCTCCCTCCTTCGACGAGATGAAGGAAGCATTGGATCTGCGCTCCAAGTCCGGCATCCATCGCCTCATCACGGCCCTTGAAGAACGCGGCTTCATTCGCCGCCTGCCGAACCGCGCGCGGGCGCTGGAGGTGGTGCGCCTGCCGGATAGCGCGGCGCCGGGTCTCGCGGCCGCCCGCAGCGGCGGGCGCGGCTTCTCACCCAGCGTGATCGAGGGCAGCCTCGGGCGCGTGCGCCCGGTGGTGGATGACGAGGAACCAGCCGCCGTGGTGGCCGTGCCCGTCATGGGCCGCATTGCGGCCGGCTCGCCCATCTCGGCCATCCAGACCCGCAGCAACACGCTGAACCTGCCCCCCGAAATGCTCGGCACGGGGGAGCATTTCGCCCTTGAGGTGCGCGGCGACAGCATGATCGAGGCCGGCATTCTCGACGGCGACACGGTGCTCATCCGCAAGTGCGACACGGCCGACACCGGCGACATCATCGTGGCGCTGGTGGATGACGAGGAAGCCACCCTCAAGCGCCTGCGCCGCAAGGGCGCCTCCATCGCCCTTGAGGCCGCCAATCCCGCCTATGAAACGCGCATCTTCGGCCCCGACCGCGTGCGCATCCAGGGGCGGCTCGTGGGGCTCATCCGCCGGTACTGAGGGCGCGTTCGGAAGCGCGGTTTCCGAGAGACGGATTGTTTTGGGACAGTGAGATGCAGCGGGACCATCAGGGTTCCTCCTGCGCATCGTCCGCGCTTCGGCGGCCGGCTGTCTCCGTATCGACGACGGGCATCGGCAGATCCGGGAGCACTGGCATCCAGGGCCGCTGAACGCCGACAGGGCGCGTCGGAACAGTTCGCCAGTGCACAGCGAAGGACTGGCGGATTTGCGCCTGAGAAGGCGCTTGGGTCATGGCGCTCCGCGCCGATTGTCGAGGGGCCCTCTCCGTGGGCGTGTGCGGCTGAGCTGACGGAGCGATGGACTTCTGCCTACCCACGGTTGGCTCCTCCTCCACATGTGCGCGCCTGATTGCCCCGGCATCTGCCGTTGGCGGCATCGGCGGCGCTGAGGACATCGGGCGTATCCCGGATTGGGTGCCTCCGTTCCTTGCCGCCCTTATCTCTCGCGCCTTGGCCCAGCGGGCCTGCTGATCGCGCCAGAGCGAGGCCCGGTGATCGGCCGCCATGCGGCGCGGACGCGTGGCCGGCGGGGCCGGCGGCGGACCATCCGGTTCGGCTTGCGCCGATGCGGGTCTCACCTCGGAAGACGAAGCGTCTGTTTCGGACGGCGTTTCAGGACGGAGCTCGGGCGCGGCTTTAGCCTGCACGCTGTTGCCGGATGCAGCCTGTGGCAGCTCCACGGCCGCTGGTGCGGCCTCTCCCATCGCCGGCGGAGGTTCACCCGCGACCCGATGCGGGGTGGCTATCTCCCCTGCCGCCTGCCCCGGTCGATGAAAGAGCGCCAGCGTCCCCGTGCGGCTCATGTCCTGCGGCGTGAACAGGCGGGCGGCGCAGGCCGAAATGTTCTCGGTCGAAGGGACCTCCGCCGTCACCACGAGGCTCGCTTCCCCGCACGCGGCCGGAAGAGCCTCGGCCTTGCGAACCAATACGATCTTCGTGCCGTCCGGGAGCGGCGCCATACAGCGGCGGGCATCGCAGGCAAAGCCCTGCGCCAGATCGGGCGCCTCCGCCGTGCGCGGATCGGCTTCCTTGCTGAGCCACTGCTCCGCCACCAGCCGCGAACTGCGCGCGCCCGCGATGCTCAGGCGCCCATCGCCGCCGCGCACGGCAACGGTCTGGCCGTTGGCGGCAATCAGCACGTCCGGCCGGGGTGGCGCGCCCAGGAGCAGGAGCGCCGCGACGACGCAGGGCACGGCG
Source organism: Azorhizobium sp. AG788 (assembly GCF_004364705.1). Taxonomy (NCBI): domain Bacteria; kingdom Pseudomonadati; phylum Pseudomonadota; class Alphaproteobacteria; order Hyphomicrobiales; family Xanthobacteraceae; genus Azorhizobium; species Azorhizobium sp. AG788. The sequence continues at coordinate 268,347 of NZ_SOBM01000002.1, read as the reverse complement.
GCAAGGCGCAGAAGCCCCCGCAGCAGGCAGAGCGCCAGCAAAGCGAGTGTCGCGAAGGCGGCAGTGCCCGCCCCAACCCAATCGGTGCGCATGTCGGCACCGGGCAGGGCCGCAACCACGTCCGACACCTTCACCATGATGTCGATGCCGAGGCCCATCACCGGCCAGGCGATGAAATCCCAGCCGAACGGCAGGAGAAGCACCCCGAGCAGGCCGAAGGGCATGACGAGGAACTCCACCGCCGGCATGGCCGCGAGGTTGGAGAGGAGGCCCATGATGCCCAGGCGCTGGAAATGCAGCGCCGCATAGGGCGCCGTCGCAGCCCCGGCGACCACGGAGGTCATGGAGAGGGCGGCCAAGAACAGGCCCATGCGCGCCAGCGCCCGCAGCACGAGCGGGCCGGCCGCCAGCCGGCCGCGCAGCCCGGTCCATTGCTCGTAGGCCGCCACCAGCGCCAGCGTCGCGGCGAAGGACATCTGCGTGCCGGGCTCCAGCAAGGATTCGGGGCCGAACGCCAGCACCAGAACCGCCGCTACCGCGACCGTGCGCAGAGTGAGCGCCGCTCGCCCCGCGATCACGCCCACCAGCACGATGGCGAGCATCCAGAAGGAGCGCTGGGCCGGCCAGTCATTCCCGGAGAGCAGGAGATAGACGCCGCTTCCCGCGAGCGCCGTCGCAGCCGCCAGAGACTTGATGGGAAACCCCAGCGCCAGCGGGGGGAAGGCCGCAAGGCCGCCGCGCACGAGAAAGAAGAGTGTACCCGCCACCGTGGCCATGTGCAGGCCGGAGATGGAGAGCACATGGGTGAGGCCGGAGACGCGCATGCTCTCTTCCACCTGCGGAGAGATGGAAGCACGGTCACCCACGACCAGCGCCACGGCGATGTCGGCGGCGGTGCCGCTGAGCACGGCGCGGATGCGCGCGCCGACCGCCTGACGCACCTCGTCCACGAGGCGCCCCATGCGCACGCTGAAGGGAGCCGGCTCGGCGAGCGCGATGATCCGCGGGCGACCGAGCCCGAATCCCACCGCATCAATGCCGCGGAACCAGATATTGCGGCCGAAGTCATATCCACCCGGCAGCGCCGCCTCCATGGGCGGCAGCAGGCGGGCCAGAACGGAGACCGGCGTGCCTGCCGCCGGTGCGCTGCCCCGCGCCACCGAGAGCCGCACGAGCTGCGGCTTCACCGCAAGCCCCTTGCCCTCGGCTGTCGTCACCCGCAGCAGAATGCGATCCGCCTTCGCCCGCCGCTCCACCTGCTCCACGAAACCGGAGAGGCGCACCGGTGTCTGAGGCGGCAGGAGCACCGGGTGCGCGATCCATGCGGTGTGTGCGGTAGCGAGGGCGAAACCGCCTCCGACCGCGGTCAGCCACAGCAGCAGCGCGAAGGCCACGGGCCGCGCCCGCGCACAAAGGCTTGCGACTGCGAGGGCGCCGGCAAGACCGAGGACAGCCGGCAGCGACGGCTCCTGCGCCGCGCCGAAATAGAGAAGAATGCCGCAGCCGAAGCCAACCGGCAGCCAGAGGACCAGCCGGCCGGAAGCCGCCTCGGCACGGACGTCGGCCAACAGGCGGTCGCGCAGGCGGCCGAGGAGGGCACCGGGCCACACCGGGGCGGGGATGAAGACCGGGCGCGCGACAGCGCCGCCGAGCACGCCCGCGCGTGCTTCGGCGGGGCGGCCCCGCGCCCCTGCCCGACCGTCCCCCATCGGCCGTGTTCCTTCGCTCCCGCGCCTATGCTACACGGGCGCCTCGCATGCGCCACGGCTTCGTGCGCGTCGGCCTGCTGGCAGGCCTCACAGGGGCGTCTCGCCCACCCGCTTTCCTCCCACGTCCGGCCTTTACGAGATGTCGCAGATCGTCACCCGCTTTGCTCCCTCCCCCACGGGCTTTCTGCATATTGGCGGCGCCCGCACGGCGCTGTTCAACTGGCTCTACGCCAAGGCCAAGGGCGGCAAGATGCTGCTGCGGATCGAGGACACCGACCGCCAGCGCTCCACCAAGGAGGCCATCGACGCCATTCTGGAGGGCCTGACCTGGCTCGGCATCGATTGGGACGGGGACGTCATCTACCAGTTCGCCCGTGCCGAGCGGCACCGGCAGGCGGTGGAGGAGATGCTGTCGCGGGGCAATGCCTACCCCTGCTATGCGACGCCCGAGGAACTCGACGAGATGCGCGAGCTCGCCCGCAAGGAGGGCCGCCCGCCGCGCTATGACGGCCGCTGGCGCGACCGCCCGGCCTCGGAGCGCCCCACCGACCGCAAGCCGGTCATCCGCCTGCGCGCCCCGCAGGAGGGCGTCACGGTGATCGAGGATCAGGTGCAGGGCACCGTCACCTTCCCGAACAAGGACCTGGACGATCTCGTCCTGCTGCGGTCGGACGGCACGCCCACCTACATGCTGGCAGTGGTGGTGGACGACCATGACATGGGCGTCACCAACATCATCCGTGGCGACGACCATCTCACCAACGCCGCCCGCCAGACGCAGATCTACAATGCGCTCGGCTGGGACGTGCCGCGCATGGCGCACATTCCGCTGATCCATGGTCCGGACGGCGCCAAGCTCTCCAAGCGCCACGGCGCGCTGGGCGTCGATGCCTATCGCGACATGGGCTATCTGCCCGCCGCTTTGCGCAACTATCTGGTCCGCCTCGGCTGGAGCCATGGCGATCAGGAAATCTTCTCCACGCAGGAGATGGTCGAGCATTTCGATCTGGATCGCGTCGGCCGCTCCGCCGCCCGCTTCGACTTCCAGAAGCTTGAGAATATCAACGGCCATTACATGCGCGCCAGCTCCGACGCGGAGCTGTTCGACGCGGTGATGGGCCTGATCCCGCACCTGCCTGACGCCGAGCACCGCCTCGCCCGACTGACGGACGCGCGCATGGAGCAGCTGCGCGCGGCCCTTCCGGGGCTCAAGGAGCGCGCCAAGACGCTGACCGAACTGCTGGACGGTGCTGAGTTCATCTTCGCCACCCGGCCGCTGCCGCTGGAGGAGAAGGCGCAAGCCGTGCTCACGGCGGAGGCGCGCGCCCATATCGCCGCCATGATCCCGCAACTTGAGGCGGCCGACTGGTCCGCCGCCGGCACCGAGACAGTGGTGCGGGCCTATGCGGAGCAGGCAGGCGTGAAGCTCGGTGCCGTGGCGCAGCCGCTGCGCGCCGCCCTCACCGGCCGCACCACCTCTCCGCCCGTCTTCGACGTCTTCGCCGTTCTCGGCCGCGAGGAAAGCCTCGCGCGTCTCAAGGACCAGACCGCATGAGGAGCGCGCTTCGCATGGTGGACAGCCCGAGCAAGGATCGCGCGCCCGGTTTCGGCCGGCGCACCCCGGCCGCCGATCCGGTGACCGGCGAGCTCTATCTCGATCTCAAGGGCCTGAAGTGCCCCATGCCTGCCCTGCGCACGCGCAAGGCGCTGGCGGAAGCCGCCTGCGGCACGAGGCTTGTGGTCTCCTGCACCGATCCCATGTCGGTCATCGACATTCCGCATCTGGCGGCGGAGACGGGCAATGTCTTCGAGGGACGCGAAGTGACGGACGGCGTCATCACCTTCCGCCTGCGCAAGACCTGCGCGCCCAAGACTTCTGCGCCCAAGACCGGCCCGTAAGACGGGCGCCTGAAGCGCCCGCTTACAGCGGCAGGGCGCTCTCCACGAGGCGCACCCAGAAGGACGTGCCGTAGGGAATGGCGGCGTCATCGAAATCATAGCGCGGGTTGTGAAGCCCCGCGCTGTCGCCGTTGCCCACGAAGATGAACGCCCCCGGCCGGGCCTCCAGCATGAAGGAGAAGTCCTCGGCCGCCATGATGGGCGTCGTGTCCGCATCCACCTTGTCCGTCCCGGCTACGTCGCGGGCCACCCGCGCGGCGAAATCGGCCTGCCCGGGATGGTTGACGGTCGGCGGATAGCCGTCGATCCAGCGCAGCTCCGCACGGGCGCCGTAGGCCTCCGCGATCTTGGAGACGATCTCCGGCAGCCGCTGGCGCAGTTGATCGCGTACCTGCGCCTTCAGGGTGCGCACGGTGCCCGTGAGTTCCGCCTTGGGCGGAATCACGTTCTCCACCGCACCCGCATGGAACATGGTGATGGACACCACCGCCGCCTCCAGCGGGTCCACATTGCGCGCCACCGCCTGCTGAAGGCCCATCACGATGGCCGAGCCCACCAGCACCGGATCGACGCCCCGGTGGGGTGCCGCCGCATGGGCACCGGTGCCGTCCACCGTGATCTCGAGCCGGTCGGTGGAGGCCATGATGGCGCCCGGCCGCATGGCGAAATGGCCCACGGGAATGCCCGGCATGTTGTGCATGCCGTAAATCTCCTCGGGCCGGAAGCGCTCCAGCAGTCCGTCCTCGATCATGACGCGGGCGCCGCCCTCGCCTTCCTCGGCGGGCTGGAAGATGAGCACGGCCGTGCCCGCGAAGGCCCGCGTCTCGGCAAGATGCCGGGCCGCGCCCAGCAGCATGGCAGTGTGGCCGTCATGGCCGCAGGCGTGCATCTTGCCCGGCACCTTCGAGGCATGGGCCGCGCCGGTCTCTTCTTCCACCGGAAGCGCGTCCATGTCGGCGCGCAATCCGATGACGCGCCCCGCTCCGCGCTCGCGGCCGTGTATGACCGCCACCACGCCGCTGCGCCCGATGCCCGTCACCACCTCGTCGCAGCCGAACCCCCTCAACTTCTCCGCCACGAAGGCGGAGGTGCGGGGCAGATCGAACATCAATTCGGGGTATTCGTGCAGTTCACGGCGCCACGCGGCGATTTCGGCGGCGGTTTCGGCAACGCGATTCAGAACGGGCATCTTGGGCTCCTGTCGAAGCCGGATCGTGGAACCGGGCCGGTATGGGGTCAAGCGCCGATGCTGCGATGCGGAAGCGCAGCGGGAACGGCTTGCCCTCCCTTCACGTTCCACCAGGGACCCCACGTGATACGGAGAGATGCCAACATGTCCGCAGATCGCCCTTCCCCGCCCCGCGGCGCCGGCAAGGCCGCCGCTTTCATCGTCGCGACCGTCGCCTTCATGATGGTCGCGATCTTTGTCGGGCGGAACATCTACCACGCCGAGACGCTGGAGGATCAGCAGGCGGGCCACGCAGATCCGGCCGAGCGGCCCAAGGGGCCGAACGATCTGCAGACGCCGCCGCAGAATCGCTGAAGCTAAGGGCGCGGCTTCGACTGTCTGGGAGAGATGGTGAGCCCGTCGGGATTCGAACCCGAGACCCCATGATTAAAAGTCACGTGCTCTACCGGCTGAGCTACGGGCTCACTTGAGCGAGCGTGGTAGGGCACGGCGGCAGCAGGGTCAAGGTGCCCGTTGTCCGGGCGGAAGCGCTGCTCCCAGAATCATGGGGGCAGCGCTTGCCCTTCGCTCGGTGGCGTGTGCATTGGATGAAGGATGATCGGTGATGCGTTTCGGGACGTGGCGTAAGACAGCCAAGAACAGAGGGCGGTTCAGCCTGCTTGGCGTATGCCTCGCGTTCGCTTTCGCCATTTCGCCCGCGCAAGCCGTGACCTGCGTGGTCAAGGGCGGGGACTTCGACTTCCAGAGCGAGGGGTTCGGAACCGTCTTCGGCCAGGGCACGCAGGCCAATGCGGATGCCGCCTATCGTGCGCTTGAAAAGGAGCTGGGCGATCCCGCCGCCTACAGCAGGCCCACCGTCTTCTACGCCAAGGCTGGCACCATCTCCCGTTACGAATGCACGGGAGAAAAGTGCAGCGCCCGTGAGATGCAGATGGCGTGGAAGTCCTGCTCGGACGGCGCCAAAAGCGTCGCTGAGATCTGCCTCCCCCTCGCGGTCGTCTACAACAAGCGCCTGTACTGCGTTCTCCAGCCCAATGCGCCCATGGAACCGGGCAAACCCTTCGCCCCCTACACGCCGCCGTTCAACCGGTAACGGCCGCTATCGTCTGGCCTGTTGAGCCGGCCTCGCCCGTGCGGCCCGGACAGAACCGCAAGCGGCTCCGTCCAAACCCCACGGATGGAGGATCAGCCCCCATGGCCTTTTCAGCCGCTTCCATCGCCTTGGCCTTCGGATTGTCGGTGCGATAGGCCTTCATCTTGGTGTCGAGGTCGGCGGCCGCACGCACGCCTCTCTCTTTGAGGCGGTAGGACCGCACAAGTCCATTCGCGCGCGTGAAGAAAAATGCTCGGCTTTCCCCCAGCCGCGCGTATGGTCCCGTCCTGCCTTGCGGCGTCCGCCGCGCATGAAAGAGGCCATCCCACATGGATTATGTGAAGCTCGGCCGTACCGGCCTTGAAGTCTCGCGCCTTTGCCTCGGCTGCATGAGCTATGGGGCACCGAACCGGGGCACGCACCCCTGGTCGCTTCCGGAGGAGGAAAGCCGTCCCTTCATCCGCAAGGCACTGGAAGCGGGGATCAATTTCTTCGACACCGCCAACGTCTATTCCGACGGCACCAGCGAGGAGTTCCTGGGACGGGCGCTGCGCGATTTTGCCAAGCGCGAGGAGGTGGTGATCGCCACCAAGGTGTTCAACCGCATGCGCCCCGGCCCCAATGGCGCCGGTCTCGGCCGCAAGGCGATCCTGGCGGAGATCGACAACAGCCTGCGCCGCCTCGGCACTGATTACGTGGACCTCTACCAGATCCACCGCTGGGACTATGACGCGCCCATCGAGGAGACGCTCGAGGCGCTGGACACCGTCGTCCGTTCCGGCAAGGCCCGCTACATCGGCGCCTCCTCCATGCATGCGTGGCAGTTCGCCAAGGCCCTGTTCCTGCAGGAGAAGCACGGCTGGGCCCGCTTCGTGAGCATGCAGAACCTCGTGAACCTGCTCTATCGCGAGGAGGAACGGGACATGCTGCCGTTCTGTGCCGATCAGGGCGTCGGCGTCATCCCCTGGAGCCCGCTCGCCCGCGGCCGCCTCACCCGCCCGTGGGACGAAACCAGCGCCCGTTCCGAAACCGACGAATTCGGCAAGACGCTCTGGACCCGCACCGCCGACGCCGACCGCAAGGTGGTGGACCGGGTACGCGAGGTGGCGACGGCGCGGGGCGTGCCTGCGGCGCAGGTGGCGCTGGCCTGGGTGCTCCAGAAGTCGGTCATCACCGCGCCCATCATCGGCGCCACCAAGCCCGCGCACCTCGATGACGCCATCGGCGCCTTGTCGTTAAAGCTTGAGCCCGCCGAGGTCGCAGCGCTGGAGGAGCCCTACGTTCCTCACGGCGTCATCGGCTTCAAGTGAGACACGAGCCGCGGTCGCCCGGTGCTTTTCCGGCGACCGTGGCCCCGCCACCACGGCGTCGGCGGAACCCTGCCGGCGCCTGACACGCGGAGCCTGGGGACCGCCCCTGTCCACCGCCGCTCTCAACCACGATCCGATCGCTCGCTTGCGTCCCGGCACCGGCTGACCTAAGCGACTATGGGTGGCACATTCCGGGGGTTCGGATGTCGAAGGTTTGGTCTTTCACGGGTGCGGGTGCCGCGGGCGGCGCGCTGCTGTGCGCGCTCGGAGCCGTAGTGCTGCTGCCGGCCGATGCGGCGCGCGCCCAGAGCAGCAGCGGCTCCGTGCCCCATATCGAGATCCATCCCCGCAAGCCGGATGTGGTTCAGCTGCCGGTGATTCCGCAGGGCAGCTACCTCGATCCCGGCCCCGGCCCCGCCATCAAGCCGGACGTGCCGATCGGCGATGACCGCAACGAGGACTACGTGTTCCCAGCCGATCTCGGCGGTTTCGACGGCGCCTCCCCGCCCGGCGATCCCACCAGCGGCGGCGGCTGGAGCCCGCTCCCCGGCGATACGCCGAGCTTCTGAGCGGCATCTGTCAGATTGCGAAGGCCGGCACGCGCGCCGGCCTTCTGCTTTTCGGCCTCACGGCTCGCAATCGGTCTCGCGCACGTCCAGCCCTTCCGGCTGGCCCCAGTCATTGTGCGGCAGGTCGGCATATTTGCCGGTGAAGACCTGCTTTTCCATCCGGAACGAGACCGGCACGGGATTGCCCGGCTTGTAATCGACGATCCAGAAATAGTCGTAGGTGTTGTCGGGCCAGGTCTCCGGCACCCCGGGAAGCTGGTCGAGATTGAGCGCTTGGCGCAAAGTGAGCGCGCGCCGCCCCGGCGGCAGCGACGCATCGGCGATGTGGTTGTGCTCCCAGACCACCACCACGGTCTTTCCGTCGAAGCGCGGATTGTTCAGCAGCGCCTCGGCCGCCTGCTTGGTGCGCTTGGCGAGATCACTGTCGAACAGCTTCGGCGCCTTGCCGACCGGAAGCACCGAATAGAAGGCCTGCGGCAGTTCCCAGGAATTGGCCAAAGGCGACGCGGTCTCCACCGTGTGGATGGAGATGGTGAAGATGGCCTCCGGTGCCGTTCCGGGCGCAAAGTAGCTGCGCTCCGCATCGCGGCCCAGATACTGCTCGACCAACGCCCGTGCGCGGCGGCGGCCGATCTCGCAGAGCCGGTAAGGGTCGGACTTCTCGCCGTGACGCAGGATGATGAGGCGCGCCGGCGTAGCTGCGGCCTCCGCGACGAAGCCGAACGTGGCGCCGCATGTGATCGCCGCGCCGACGGCGGCCGATATCAAGGCCCGCATCCCTCTTGATCCTCTCCAGCCCGATGGTGGCGCAGGAGAGCACGCCGGGAAGTGCGGCGCTACCGCATTGCGATTGCGTGCCAACAACAAAAAAGCGGCGGGGATAACCCCGCCGCTTCGCAAAGCCGTAAAGCTCCTGGACCGATCAGCGCTTCGAGAACTGGAAGCTGCGGCGGGCCTTGGCGCGACCGTACTTCTTGCGCTCGACCACGCGGCTGTCGCGGGTCAGGAAGCCGCCCTTCTTCAGCGGGCCACGCAGCTCGGGCTCGTAGAAGGTGAGCGCGCGGGAGATGCCGTGACGCAGCGCGCCGGCCTGACCGGAGAGGCCGCCGCCGGAAACGGTGCACACCACATCATAGGCGCCCTCGCGGGCCGCAGCCGCGAAGGGCTGGTTGATGATGAGGCGCAGCACGGGGCGGGCGAAGTACACCTCGACCGGACGGTCGTTCACGATGATCTTGCCGGTGCCGGGACGGACCCACACGCGGGCAACCGCGTCCTTACGCTTGCCGGTGGCATAGGCGCGGCCGAACTTGTCCAGCTTCTGGACGTGGACCGGCGCCTCGTTGGCGACGGAAAGAGCGTCGAGGGACGAAAGAACCTCGGCCATGGTCAGATCCTCACGTTCTTGCTGTTGAGGGCGGCCACGTCGAGGACGGTGGGCTGCTGGGCCTCATGCGGATGGGTCGGGCCCTTGTAGACGCGCAGGTTGCCGAGAACCTTGCGGCCGAGCGGACCACGGGCGAGCATGCGCTCCACGGCCTTCTCGATCACGCGCTCCGGGAACCGGCCGTCGAGGATGAACTTGGCAGTCCGCTCCTTGATGCCACCCGGGAAACCGGTGTGGTGGTAATAGACCTTCTGGTCACGCTTGCGGCCGGTGAGCACCACCTTCTCCGCATTGATCACCACGACGTTGTCGCCGGTGTCCACGTGGGGGGTGAAGGTGGCGCGGTGCTTGCCGCGCAGGCGCATGGCGATGACGGTGGCGAGGCGGCCCACAACGAGGCCGGTCGCGTCGATCACCACCCACTTCTTTTCGATATCGGCAGGCTTGGCCGAATACGTCTTCATGGATGCGTTTCCAAATGAGGAGGCCGGGTTGCGCAGGCATCTGCCGCGCGATCCGACGGTATGGGGCTTCTAACGGAGGCCCGCGCAACGGTCAACGGACACATGCGCATAATATTCCATGTATTTCAATGGCTTATAAAAATGGTGCCATAACACCACTGGATAACGTCTGTTTTTCCGGGCCTTTGCCGCTCACATCGCCCGTTCACCGAGCTGTCGCATCTTCAGCAGCCAGCCCTGCCGCTCCGCCGGCGTGGCCTGGTCCACCCGGCCGAAATAGGTGTGCCGCACGGGACTCATGCCGCAGAAGGACAGGATACCCTGATCGACGCTCTTGGCCCCATGGGCGGCGAAGAACCAGCGGTAGACGAAAGCGGGGGTCCCCATGGTGACGACGAGGCGTGCCGACCGTCCGGTGAGGAGCGCGCTCGGGAAGGAATGATCGCCGGGCAGGAAGGCAAGGCCGGGACGCAGCAACTGCTCCAGGAACGCCTTCAGAAGCGCCGGCACGGTGCCGAGCCAGAGCGGAAAGAGCATGACCACGTGATCGGCCGCAATCAGCGCATCCCGCGCGGCATTGAGGCTCTCGGGAAGCGCGTCCATCTCGAAGGCCGCCTGCGAGCGCAGCACCGGGAACTCCAGCCGGGCCACGTCCACGCGCATCACCCGATGCCCGGCCAAGGTCGCGCCCGCCGCATAGGCATCGGCGAGCCCGTGGCACAGATGTCCGCCGGCGCGGTCGGGATGCCCCTGAATGATCAGGATGGACCTGGACGCCATCGCTTTTGTTCTCCTCCGGGTTGCACCCGAGGATGGACAAACGCGACGTCAGGCACCTTGATCGAGGTCAGGAGTGGGCGGGGATGGAATAGGTCGCCACGCAGTGGGCGACGAGCTCATGGCTCTTGGAGGTGCGCAGGCCGATCTCGCCGACAGCGAGTCGCTTGCCCACCTTGATGAGATGCGCGTCCGCGATCACCGCACCGGGCTCGGGCTTGCGCAGGAAATTGATGTTCAAATTGGTAGTGACGGCGAGCGTGATGGGGCCGAGTTCGGCAAGCAGCGCCACGTACATGGTGATGTCGGCGAGCGCCATGAGGGCGGGACCGGACACGGTGCCGCCGGGACGCAGATGCTCCTTGCTCGCCTCCAGCCGGACGGTGGCTGCGCCGGGCGCAATGGCTTCAATGCGGTGGTGGCGGCCGGGACCGAACGACTGAGGGTATTCCCGGGCGAGGAATTCCTCCATGTCACTCACCGACATAGCGGTGCCGCTAACCGACAGCATCGTTCTTCCACTCCCTGTGTAGCTTACATATGACACGAGCAAGCTTGTTTGAAACCTGCATAAAGCGCAGCAATACCCCTACATAATACCGGGAGGACGGAAATGAGCGAAGCGTCTGCATCCGAAATGGAAGCTTCCTGGGGATTTATCCGACTACAGCGCGCATCCGGCGTTGCGATCCTCACCCTCGCCCGGCCGGCCAGCCGCAACAGCCTCTCCGACGGCATGATGGCCGATGTGTCTGGCGCGCTGACAGAATTGGCCGATGACGCCAGCGTTCGCGCCATTGTCCTGGACGCCGAAGGCCCGGTCTTCTCCGCCGGCCACGACCTGAAGGAAATTCAGGCGCATCGCAGCGACAACGATCGCGGTCGTACCTATTTCGAATCTGTTCTGGCCCGTTGCTCGGCGCTGATGACCCAGATCGTCCGCCAACCCCAGCCGGTGATCGCCGCCGTGGAAGGCATGGCGACCGCCGCCGGCTGCCAACTGGTCGCGAGCTGCGACCTCGCGGTGGCCGGGGCCGGCGCCCGCTTCTGCACGCCGGGCGTGAACATCGGCCTCTTCTGCCACACGCCCATGGTGGCGCTGTCCCGCTCCGTCGGGCGCAAGCACGCCATGGAGATGCTGTTGCTCGGCGAATGGGTCGAAGCGCCCGAGGCTCATCGCATGGGTCTCGTCAACCGAATCGCCCCGGCCGGCGAGGCGCGAGCGCTGGCTCTGGAACTCGCACAGAAGATCGCCTCGAAATCGCGGGTCCCGGTGAAGCTCGGAAAGGCCGCCTTCTATGCGCAGGCCGAGATGGGTCTTGATGACGCCTATGCCTATGCGTCGCGCGTCATGGCGGAGAACATGATGGCGCGGGATGCGGACGAGGGCATTTCGGCGGTGATCGGCAAGCGCACACCGCAATGGGAAGACCGCTGAGCGACAATTTACACTTCATCAACCATGCAGGCGCACCCTGAAATCGGACGTCTCCCGCACTCTGGCGGGGACGCAGGAGCGCATGCATGGCCCTCGCCTGCGAAGAGCGGTTCGACACCGATGGCTCCCGGCAGGACACGCTCGTGCGGCGTGCCCTCTGGGCCGGCTGGATCGCGCTCGGTCTTCTCCTCGTCTGCACGCTGCTGCCCCTGCGCTACAGCGCCCGCACGGAGCTGACGTTCGATGCCGCCATGCCGCCGCCGACGGCGGTGGTGCGCGGCGTCACGCAACTGGTTCAGTCCCGCGCGGTGGCCTTCGACGTCACCCGGACCCTTGGCGCCCGCGACATGCGGCGTATCGCCGACCAGTCGGGCCTGCGGCTCACCGCCCTGTGGCGGCGCGCGGACGCCGATGACGGCGCCCTCGCCGCCCGCGCGGTCCGCGTGCTCGACACGGCGGTGCGCACCACCATCATCCAGGGCGGACGCGGCGTGGACATCACCGTCACCCTTGCGGATGCGGGCCTTGCCGCCCGCGTGGCCGATGCCTATGCGGGCACGCTGCTCTCCCTCGATGCGAGCGTGCGCGGCGGACTGGAAGGCGCGCACGATCCCGCCCCGCCCCTGCGCCTTGCCCACGCGGCACAGGCGAGTCGCCTGCCTGACATGCCGACGCCCGTGCCGGGGCTTCTCCTCGCCGGGGCCGGCGTGCTGCTCACGCTCCTGTCGCTGCACACCGGCCGCCGTGCGCCGCGTGCGGAGGGGCGTGTGGCGGAGGGCATCCTGCCGCGCGAGATTCCCACAGACCGCCGCGTCGCCTGGCTGCGCTCGGCGCTGGGGGACGGCCTCGGCCCGCATACCGCCATCGAGCGCCTCGTGGAGACGGTGGCGACCGCCGGACAGAATGATCTGGTGGTGCTCACCTCCGAGGATCTGCCGGACCTCGCGGCCACCTGCGCCGTTGCGCTCGCCCGGCGTCTGGCGGAGGGCGAGGACCAGATCGTTCTCGTGGCCCTCGACGGCGAAGCGCCCGCCTTCGCCCATGTGCTGACCGACCCGCGCGCACCCGGCGTGGCCGAACTGCTGTTCGGCGTTGCCGGCTTCAGCGAGGCGATCCATCGCGATCCTGGCTCGCGGGCGCATCTCATCCCGCCGGGCCGTGACAGTCTCGGAGGGCCGCGCGTGGTCGGAGCCGACCGGCTGCCGCTGATCCTCGATGCGCTGCGCCGAACCTATCGGCGGGTCATCGTGGCGGCGCCGCCGCTCGCCGGCACCGCCGGAGCGACCCGGCTGGCAGGCCTCGCGCCGCTGCTGATCGCCATTCATGAGGACATGGCCGTGCCGACCGCTGCGGTTGAGACCTATGACGTGCTGGCGGCGGAAGGCTTCACCAACGTGGCCATGCTGCCGCTGCGCCTGGATGCGGACGGCCAGCCGGACAGCCTTCCCTCGCCGCTCCTGCCCCGCCCCTCGCTCTCCGAGCCCCTTCGGGCGCCGGCGCCGAAAGCCGCCTGACGGCTCAGGACGGGCGCGGGCGATCGGGTCGCTCCATCCAGCGGATCAGCAGACCGGCGGGGATCACCCAGAGCGTTCCGAGCAGGATGTAGCTCACCGTCTGCCACGCCCACGGCAGATCGGTCACGCGGCCTTGGGCCAGCGCCATGGCGCTCACTGCCCAGACGACCACCAGCACCAGCAGCAGGACCGTTCCGATCAACTTGCGCACCCGCTGACGCATGGCCCCTCCCCGTGCTCGTGAACAACATCACCGGCAGAACAAGGCTTTAGCCGGCATTCCTCAACTTCCACCGGCACATCAATACGGTCCTGACCGGCACCGATGCCGCCCGCCACACGGGCCTGTCATCGGCGGCGACCGCGCGCCGCCTTGCACGGCCCCTTCCTGCTCTATAACGGAACGCAGGGGGCAGGAATATCGAGGAGAAGGGAAACCGATGTCGCAGGCACAAGGCATGGCTCTCGCCGGCGCGCCTGTCGCGGCGCGGTCACCTCGCGCGGTCCAGGTCTGGCTCTATGCGGTGGCCGCCCTCATCGTGCTGATGGTGGTGGTGGGCGGCGCGACCCGCCTCACCGAATCCGGCCTCTCCATCACCGAGTGGAAGCCGATAACGGGCGCCCTGCCACCGCTCTCGGAGGCGGACTGGCAGGCCGAGTTCGACCGCTACAAGACCATTCCCCAGTATGAAATCCTCAACAAGGGCATGGGCCTCGAAGCCTTCAAGACCATCTATTGGTGGGAATGGGGCCATCGCCTGCTCGGCCGTGTCATCGGCCTCGCCTTCTTCCTCCCCTTCCTCTATTTCGCGCTGACCGGCGCCCTGCGCGGCACTTTGCTCGCCCGCTGCTTCGGACTGTTCCTGCTCGGCGGTCTTCAGGGCGCGGTGGGCTGGTGGATGGTGGCCTCGGGCCTCACGGAGCGCACGTCCGTCAGCCAGTATCGCCTCGCCGTCCACCTGACGCTCGCGTGCATCATCCTCACCGCCATCGTTGCCGTGGCCCGCAGCCTTTCCCCCCTTGCTGCGCAGGCCCTGCCCGATCGCGTGCGGCTGACGGCGCGTGTGCTGGTCGGCCTCGTCCTGCTCCAGACCTTCGCCGGCGGCCTCGTGGCCGGCCTCGATGCCGGCATGTCCTTCAACACCTGGCCGCTGATGGACGGACATCTGGTGCCCGCCGCCGGTCAGCTCGGCGCCATGCAGCCGCTGTGGCGCAATCTCTTCGAGAACGCGATGACGGTTCAGTTCGTGCACCGGAGCATCGCCTATCTCATCTTCGCGCTGGCCTTCCTGCACCTTCTGGATTGCCTCCGCCTCGGCGGCACCGCCGCCCGCCGCGCCGCGCTTGTGTTCGCGCTGGTGGCGGCTCAGGCGATGCTCGGCATTCTGACGCTGGTGCACATGGTGCCGCTCGATCTGGCGCTGGCCCATCAACTGGGCGCGACGCTGGTGCTTATCGCGGCCATGATCCACGCCAGCGACAGCAACCGCCGCCAGATCGTGGCCTGAGCCCAAGACGCTACAAACGAAACCGCCCGCGCAGCGGCACCTGCGCGGGCGGTTCTGCCGATCGGGGATCAGGCTGGCGCGGAGATGCGCCTCAGCCCATGACCATCGCCACGATCGGCGCCATGAGCAGATTGAAGCAGCCGGCGAGGATCATCACGAGGCCGGCGATGGACCCTTCTTCCGATCCCATCTGGTGAGCCTTGGCGACGCCTGCGCCATGGGCGCCCATGCCGAGCACCGCACCACGGGCCAGCGAGGAGCGGACGGGCATGAAGCGCAGCAGCGTCTCGCCGACCGCCGCACCGGTCACGCCGGTGATGATGACGAAGACGGCGGTCAGTTCCGGCATGCCGCCGATCTCGCTGGAGGCCGCCATGGCGAATGGCGTGCTGGTGGAGCGGGGCATGAGGCTCGCCCTCAGCACGGAGGGAATGTCCAGCCAGTAGGCGAGCGCAAAGGCCGTTCCCATGGCGGTGATGCTGCCGATGGCGACGCCCGCCAGCAGCACCGGCCAATGCTTGCGGATGGTGGCGCGGTGTTCATAGAGCGGAATGGCGAAGGCAACCGTCGCCGGACCCATCATCAGCGCCAGCCAGTGCGTGCCCTGGATGTAGGAGGCATAGCCCGTGTGCAGCAGGACAACGATGGCGCCCACGGCGACCGGCGTGAGCATCAGCGGCGACGACCACCAGGCCCGCGCCTTCTGATTGATGAGCCGCGCCAGCGCGTAGCAGCCGATGGTCACCAGCGACCAGAACAGCGCGCCCAGAAGGCTCTGCAAGGCATCAGGCATGACGGGCCTGCCAGCGGTAGCAGAGGTCCACGGTGAGGGCCGTGACCACCATCACCATGACCGTGCCGACGAAGATCACGGCGGCGATCTTGAGACCGACGGCACCGATGAACTCGCGGTGGTCGAGCACGGCGAGAACGGACGGCACGAAGAAGAGCAGCATTTCCGCCAGCAGCACCTTCGCGCCGCCGCCGACGCTCGTCACCTTCATCAGGCCGGTGCCGAGCAGCGTCAGCAGCGCCAGCATGCCGATGACGCCGCCGGGAATGGGCAGGCCCATGGCGCGCGCGGCCGTATCGCCGAAGAACCAGAAGGCGCCGAGAACGGCGATCTGCACCGGGCGGGTGCGGTGCAACATGGAGAGGCGGGTACTGAGGGAACGGGGCATGGGAAAACCATGTAAATGCTGGAAGGCGCCGGTTCATCCGACTTGCCCTGCACTTTACGTTGCAACGCATCATGCGTAAAATGAATTGGACGAATTTATTTCAGTCGCGATCGGAATATCAATGGAACTGCGCACACTCCGCGCCTTCGTGGAGGTGGTCCGGCAGGGCGGCTTTTCCCAGGCCGCCAAGGCCGTCTTCGCCACCCAGAGCACCATCAGCAAGGCGGTGAAGCAGCTGGAGGACGAGCTGGGTGTCCCCCTGCTCGACCGCGTCGGGCACAAGAGCCGGCTGACGGCCGCGGGCGAGATCGTCTATCGCCGCGCCGTGACCATGCTGGCCGAGCGGGACGATCTGGTGGCCGAACTCGGGGAGTTGCGCGGCCTCAAGCGTGGCAGCCTGCGCCTCGGCCTGCCGCCGCTTGGCAGCGATACCCTCTATGCGCCGCTATTCGCGCTCTACCGCAGCCGCTATCCGGGCATCGACATCCAGCTCGTGGAACACGGCAGCGCACGTCTCGAGGAGATGATCCTCGCCGGCGATCTCGACCTTGCCGGATCGCTCCTGCCCATCACCGACGAATTCGAGTGGCAGTCGGTGCATGACGAGCCGCTGGTGGCGCTGGTGGCCGACACCCACCCCCTGGCCGGCGCCGCATCCTGCCGGCTGGCCGATCTTGCCGCCTCGCCCTTCCTCTTCTTCGAGGAAGGCTTCGCGCTCAACAAGGTACTGCGGGAGGCCTGCCAGAAGCAGGGAATCACCCCCCAGATTGCCGCCCGCAGCGGCCAGATCGACTTCCTCGTGGGGCTGGCGGCAGCGGGCCTCGGCACGGCCTTCCTGCCCCGCATGATCGCCGAGCAGCGCCACCATCCGGGCGTTGCCCGGGTGCTGCTGGACGAGCCGGACACCGCCTGGCACATGGCGCTGGTCTGGCGCAGGGGCGGTTATCTGTCCCACGCCGCCCGCGCCTGGCTCGCGCTCGCCCGCGAGGTCCACGGCGCGCGCAACTGATGGATACCCGCGCCGGCCATCCGGCCAGCGCGGGCGCGAGCCGCCTCAGGCCTTCGCAAGCGCCTGATCGAGATCGGCAATGATGTCCGCCACGTCCTCGATGCCCACCGACAGACGCACCACCTCGGGACCGGCACCGGCCAGCGTCTTCTGCTCGTCGGAGAGCTGGCGGTGGGTGGTGGAAGCGGGGTGGATGATGAGCGAGCGGGTGTCGCCGATATTGGCGAGATGCGAGAACAGCTCGACATTGGAGACGAGGTTCACGCCCGCCTGATAGCCGCCCTTCAGCCGGAAGGTGAAGACCGCACCCGCGCCCTTCGGCAGATAGGCCTTGGCGAGGTCATGGTAGCGGTCACCCGGCAGCCCCGCATAGCTCACCCCTTCCACTGCCGGATGGGTGCTCAGAAAATTGGCCACCGCCAGCGCATTGTCGCTGTGGCGCTGCACGCGCAGTCCCAGCGTCTCGATGCCGGTGAGGATCAGGAAGGCATTGAAGGGCGAGAGCGCCGGCCCGAGATCGCGCAGGCCCAGGACGCGGGCAGCGATGGCGAAGGCGAAATTGCCGAAGGTCTCGTGCAGCACGATGCCCTGATACTCGGGCCGGGGCTGGGTGAGGAAGGGATAGCGCCCGCTGGCCGTCCAGTCGAACGTGCCCGCGTCCACGATCACGCCGCCGATGGAGTTGCCGTGACCGCCCAGGAACTTGGTGGCGGAATGGATGACGATGTCCGCGCCATGCTCGATCGGCCGCCAGAGGTAGGGCGTCGCCAGCGTGTTATCGACGATCAGCGGGATGCCCGCCTTCTTCGCGACCGCCGAGATGGCCTTGATGTCGGTGACGATGCCGCCGGGGTTGGCGAGGCTCTCGATGAAGATCGCCTTGGTCTTCGGCGTGATGGCCCGCTCGAAGCTGGACACGTCATCGGGATCGGCCCAGGCAACGTTCCAGCCATAGCTCTTGAAGGCATGGTTGAACTGGTTGATGGAGCCGCCATAGAGCTTGCGCGAGGCGACGAATTCGTCGCCAGACGTCAGCAGCGTGTGGAACACCAGATGCTGCGCCGCATGGCCGGATGCGACCGCAAGCGCCGCCGTGCCGCCTTCCAGCGCCGCCACCCGCTCCTCCAGCACAGCGACGGTCGGGTTGCCGATGCGCGTGTAGATGTTGCCGAAGGTCTGGAGCCCGAACAGTGCCGCCGCATGGTCCACGTCGTCGAAGACGAAGGAGGTGGTCTGGTAGATGGGCGTTGCCCGCGCGCCGGTGGTGGGGTCGGGCTGAGCCCCCGCGTGAATGGCGAGGGTGGAAAAACCGGGCGTGCGTTCGCTCATGGGCTTGCCTCTCCGTATGGCACCGCGCCGGAAGCCGCCCGGCGGATGCGCTTATGTGCACGACGAACATGATTTGATCGTGCAATTATGGATCATGCAGCGGTGTGGCGTTAATTTCCACACCTACCAGATCGGGTGAGTTAATTAACCGCGGACGGCTCCGTCCGCGCTATTCGGGCGGTGTCGATGTACGGCTGATGGAGAGGCGCTGCACGCCCTGCCCCAGCCGCTTGGGCCTCTTCGCAGAGATGGTGCGGCTGTTGACGCCGGTCCATCCGATCTCGCCGGACAGCCGGCCGTACTCGATCTTGGGGCAGCGGTTCATCACCACCTTCAGACCGGCGGCCTCCGCCTTGCGGGCCACCTCGTCGTGGCGCACGCCGAGCTGGAGCCAGAGCACCTTCGGGGGCGGCGAAAGAGCCAGCACCTCCTCCAGCACCTGCGGCACGTGCTCGGAGGCACGGAAGACGTCGACCATATCGACGGGTTCGGGAATGTCCGCCAGCCGCGCGTAGGCCGGCAGGCCGGCGATCTCCTTGCCCGCCTGCCCCGGATTGACCGGGAAGACGCGATAGCCGCGCTCGGCGAGATACTTGGTCACGAAGAAGGAGGGGCGCACCGCATTGGCGCTCGCGCCCACGATGGCGATGGTCTTCACCCCGTCCAGGATCCGCCGAATGTAGGCGTCCGCATAATGATCGTGGTCCAAGCGCATTTCCTCCGGTTCTTGTCCTTTTGGCGCGGGGACGTCGACGCGTGCGAGGCTTATGTCCGCCGCGCCTTGGAGAACAGCCTGTAGAAATTCTCCGTGGTGACGGCGCCGATCTCCTCAAGGCTCACGCCAAGCGTTTCCGCCAGCACCATCGCCGTGTTGCGCACGAAGGCCGGCTCGTTGCGCTTGCCGCGATGGGGCGTCGGCGCGAGGAAGGGCGCGTCCGTCTCCACCAGCAGGCGGTCCTGCGGCAGGCTGGCGGCGAGCGCACGCAGGTCCTCGCTCTTCTTGAAAGTGATCACGCCGGAGAAGGAGACATAGCCGCCCAGCTTCACCGCGCGGTGCGCCAGATCGGCTCCGCCTGTGTAGCAATGCAGGAGGAAGGGAAAGGCGCCCTTGGCGCTTTCGGTCTCAAGGATCTCGGCCACGTCATCATCCGCCTCGCGGGCATGGATCACCAGCGGCAGGCCGGTCTCGCGCGCGGCGGCGATGTGGGTGTGGAAGCCGTGCGCCTGCGCCTCGCGGGGGCTGTTGTCGTAATGATAATCGAGCCCCACCTCGCCGATCGCCACCACCTTGGGATGGGCGGACAGCCGCACCAGATCGGCGGTGGTGATGTCCAGTTCCTCCGCCGCCTGATGGGGATGGGTGCCCACCGAGCAGCTCACCTCGTCAAAGCGCTCGGCAATGGCGAGGATTTCCGGAAAACGCTTCACCCGCGTCGAAATGGTCACGAGGTGCGACACCCCCGCCGCCTTGGCGCGCGCCACCACGTCGGGAAGCTCAGCGGCGAAATCGGGAAAGTCGAGGTGGCAGTGGCTGTCGACGAGCATGACGGATCAGGCAACTCTGGTGGGGCGAGGCACGTGCGCCTCACATAAGCGCTGGGGGGACATCCGTCGAGCCGCGCAGCGCTTTGTGCTTGCCTCGTGCCCCGCCCTGACCGAGAGAGGATCGTCAGGAGCCGTCCAAATGACCATTCCGCTCGCCCGCATCGCCTTCCGCTCGCGCGTCGCGCGCCTCCTGCTGGTGACCGTCGGCAGTGCAGCCCTCGCAGGCAGTGCGCAGGTCAACGTGCCCATGGTGCCTGTCCCCATGACGCTGCAGAGCTATGCCCTGGTGACCCTCGCGGCCCTCGCCGGATGGCGCCTCGCGGTCGAGATCACGCTGGCCTACCTCGTGGTGGGCCTTCTCGGATTGCCGGTGTTTTCGGGCGCGAAGGGCGGCATTTCTGTCCTGCTCGGCCCCACGGGCGGCTATCTGGCCGGCTTTCTCATCACCGCGCTGGTGGTGGGATATCTGGCGGAGCGCAGCCGGCATACGACCCTGTCGCTGATTGGCCTGATGGCTTTAGGCCACGCCATTCTCCTCGCCATCGGCGTCGGCTGGCTGGCCACGAAAATAGGTATTCCACTCGCCGTGGAGAAAGGGCTCGTGCCCTTCCTGCCCGGTGCAGGAGTGAAGGTTCTTCTGGCGGCTGCGACACTTCTGCTGGTGGAGCGCATCCCCACCAAAGGCGCCGGCGATTGAGGGGCACCGCGTCGCGGCGACGCTGGTATCTCCGCGGAAAGTTGACGTAACGGCACTCACCCTCCTAATTCCCCTACGGCATGCCCGGCATGCCGCGTTTGGAGGAACGCCATGACACGTCTGACGGCCCTGCTGGCTCTCGCGCTGGCCCTGATCTGCGGCCCCCTGCATGCGCAGGAGGATTATCCCAACCGGCCGATCCGCCTCATCGTGCCCTTCGCGGCCGGTGGTTCGACGGACATCGTCGCCCGCATCATCGCCGCCAAGATGAGCGAGATCCTGAAGCAGCAGGTGATCGTGGACAATCGCGGCGGCGCCGGCGGCAATCTCGGCGCGGCGGCGGTCGCGAAGGCGACACCTGACGGTTACACGGTGCTGATGGGGACGGTGGCGACGCACGCCATCAATCCCGCCCTCTACGCCAAGATGCCCTACGATCCGGTGAAGGACTTCGCCCCGGTCTCGCTGCTGGTGAACGTGCCCAATGTCGTCATCGTCCACCCCTCGCTGAACGTGAAGACCACGGAAGAGCTGATCGCCCTGCTGAAGGCCAATCCGGGCAAATATGAATATGCCTCCTCGGGCATCGGCACGCCGCTGCACCTCTCCGGCGCGCTGTTCGAGAGCATGGCGGGCGTGAAGATGGTGCACGTGCCCTACAAGGGCGCCGGCCCGGCCATGCTGGACGTGGTGAGCGGTCAGGTGAAGATCATGTTCGACAACCTGCCCTCGGCCATCGGCCATATCCGCAAGGGCTCCGTCGTCGGCCTCGCCGTCACCACCAAGGAGCGCTCGCCCGCCGCGCCGGACCTGCCCACCGTCTCGGAATCCGGCCTGCCCGGCTATGAAACCTATAGCTGGAACGCCATCTTCGCCCCGGCCGGCACGCCCATGGCCATCATCGACAAGCTGGCCAAGGCCGGCGCGACGGCCGTCGCCGATCCGGACGTGAAGGCCAAGCTCGCCGATATCAGTGCCGTCTCCGTCGGCAGCACGCCCGATGCGCTGGCGGCCCATGTGAAGGCGGAACTCGCCAAATGGGGGCCGGTCGTCAAGGCCTCGGGCGCCTCGATCAACGAGTGATCTGCACGTAGGCGCGCCCCAAAAGCAAAGGCCCGGCGCAGCGCGTCGGGCCTTTGTCATTTTGGTCTTCTGATCGCAGACGTTCAGCCGGCGGCGGGCGCTTCCGGCTCGACATAGCGCGGGAACACGCCGGTCGGAGCCGGGATGCTCGTGCCGCCCGGCAGGCGGAAGGCACCGCCCAACACATCGAAGCCACGCTGCTCCGCAGGCACCACCAGGAGGTCCAGCATCTTGCCCGCGCTCTCCGGCATCACCGGCTGGGCAAGAATGGCGACCTGACGGATCACCTCGGCCGTGGTCCAGAGCACCGTTTCCATGCGCTTGGGATCGGTCTTGCGCAGGGCCCAGGGCGCCTGGGCCGCGAAATAGCGGTTGGCCTCTGCCACCACCGCCCAGACGGCGGCGAGATACTGGTGGATGGCCTGCACCTCCATGGCCTCGCGGGCCTTCTCCAGCATGCCGTCCGCGAGCGCGAGGATGGCCTCGTCCTCCGGCGAGAGCGGGCCGGGCTCCGGCACGACGCCGTCGAGATTCTTCGAGATCATCGACAGCGAGCGCTGGGCGAGGTTGCCGAGGTCGTTCGCGAGATCCGCATTCATGCGGTTCACGATGGCCTCGTGGCTGTAGGAGCCGTCCTGGCCGAAGGAGACCTCGCGCAGGAAGAAATAGCGCGTGGCGTCGACGCCGTAGGTCTGAACGAGGCCGAAGGGATCGACCACGTTGCCGACCGACTTCGACATCTTCTCCCCGCGGTTGAACAGGAAGCCGTGGCCAAACACGCGCTTGGGCGGCTCCAGCCCCGCCGACCACAGGAAGGCAGGCCAATAGACCGCATGGAAGCGGATGATGTCCTTGCCGATGACGTGCAGGTCCGCCGGCCAGAACTTGCGGAACAGCTCCGCATCCGTGTCGGGATAGCCGAGCGCGGTGATGTAGTTGGTCAGCGCGTCCACCCACACATACATGATGTGCGCCGGATCGCCGGGCACCGGAATGCCCCAGTCGAAGGTGGTGCGCGAGATGGAGAGATCCTGCAGGCCGCCGGAGACGAAGCTCACCACCTCGTTGCGCCGGGCCTCCGGCATGATGAAGCCGGGGTTGGCGGCGTAGAAGTCGAGCAGCTTCTGCTGATAGGCGGAGAGGCGGAAGAAATAGCTCTCCTCCTCCACCCATTCCACCGGCGTGCCTTGCGGGCCGAGCCGGACGTTCTGCTCGTTCACCGTGGTCTCGTCTTCGGCGTAATAGGCCTCGTCGCGCACGGAATACCAGCCGGAATAGGTGGACTTGTAGATGTCCCCCTTCGCCGCCATGCGCTCCCATATGGCCTGCGACGACTTGATGTGCCGCTCCTCGGTGGTGCGGATGAAGTCGTCATTGGAGAGGTTGAAGGCCGGGCCCATGGCCTTGAAGGCGGGCACGTTGCGGTCCAGCAGCTCGCGCGGCGTCAGGCCCGCCTTCTGGGCGGTCTGGAGCATCTTGATGCCATGCTCGTCCGTGCCGGTGAGGAAGCGCACGTCATAGCCATCGAGCCGCTTGAAGCGGGCGATGCAGTCGGTGGCGATCGCCTCATACGCATGGCCCATGTGCGGCACGCCGTTGGGATAGGCGATGGCGGTGGTGATGTAGAAGGGCCGCTTGGAAGACATCGGGGCACGTCCGAACAAAAGACCGGCGGGATGCGGGCCGCGCCCATTTCAGGCGCGCGCGGCCTCCGCGAGCTCGGTGAAAATCCGAAAAACCAGCGCCTTGCGGTCAAGATTGTAGATGTCCGCCTCAGCGCCGCTTCGCCTCACCTTCTCCCACACCTCGCCTAGCCGGACAAGGCGCGCACGCCCGGCAAGGCCCGAGGTGGCCTCCGCCGCGATCCAGTCGCTCACCGTCTCGAGAAAGAGGTCGAGCCCGTCGCCCCGGTCGCCCTGCAAGCGCGCACCGAGGGCGTGAAGCTCCTCCATGCGCGGCTGCGGCAACTGTTCCAGCGCCCGCTGGGTGGCCGCGCGCACCTCCATGCCCTCGCCCCGCGCGAGCACGATCGCCCGCCGCACGCTGCCACCGCTGGCGGCGGCCGCCGCCGGCAGGTCCGCTTCCTCCAGCGCGAGAGCCGGCGCCAGATGATCGAGCGCCGCAAGCACCTCCGCGCCGCCTAGCGGCTTCAGCCGCACCGCGCGGGTGCGCGAGCGAATGGTGGGCAGCACGCGGCCCGGCGCGTGCGTCACCAGCAGGAACAGCGCGCGCGGGGGCGGCTCCTCCAGCGTCTTCAGAAGCGCATTGGCACCAAAGGCATTGAGATCATCTACCGCGTCCACGATGCACACGCGCCAGCCACCGGAACCCGCTGTCGCGCCGAAGAAATTGCGTACCTTGCGCACCATCTCGGCGGGGATGACGGTGGGGATCTTCTCCTCGCCCGGCTCCGGCACGCGCCGCAGCACCAGGAGGTCTGGATGGGAAAGCGCCGCCACCTGGCGCCAGACCGGGTGGCTCTCCGGCACATCGAAGCTGTGCTGCGAGGCGGGCGCGGCGCCGCCCGACAGGACGAAGCGGGCGATGCGGTAGGCCAGGGTCGCCTTGCCCACCCCTTCCGGCCCGCCGATCAGCAGCCCGTGCGGCAGGCGGCCCGAGCGCCATTCCGCCATGAGGTCGGCTTCCACTTCCGCATGACCGAACAGCCGATCCTGACGCCGGGGATGCGGTGCGCCGGACAGAACATCGCCCTCCAGCGCCTCGCCGTCATCCTTCGGGGCGGGTGCACGCGCCAAGATCTGCTCCTTCGCTCAACGAGTCAGGCGGCGGCCGCTTCCGGCCGGCTTGCGCGTCACGGCGGGCTTGGCCGCCAAAGGCTTTTCCGGAGGGACCAGCCGTTCGCGGACACTGGACCAGACGAGCGCCGCCACGTCATCCGGGCCGCCCGAGGCATCCACAATGATACAGCGGGCGGGATCAGCCTTCGCCAGTTCGAGGAAGGCATCCCGCACGCGGGTGTGGAAGGCAAGCCCCTCGCTCTCGAACCGGTCTGCTCCCTCCCCGCGCCCGGCAGCCCGGGAAAGGCCCACCTCCGGCGGCACGTCGAGCACAAGCGTGAGGTCCGGCCGCGCCTCGGCAGCGGCCACCCACTCGAGGCTGTCCAGCAGCGCTCCGGGCACAGCGCCGACCGCGCCCTGATAGACCCGCGTGGAATCGATGAAGCGGTCGCAGATCACCCACTTGCCGGCAGCCAGAGCGGGGCGGATGAGGCTGTCCACATGGTCGGCCCGGGCAGCAGCGAAGAGGAGGGCCTCACCCTGCGGGCCGAAGTCCTTGGCCGCGCCTGACAGGAGCACATGGCGCACCGCCTCCGCGCCCACCGAGCCGCCGGGTTCGCGGGTGAGCACCACCTCGAGGCCGCCCTTCTGGAGGGCAGCGGCGAGACGGCGGGCCTGTGTGGACTTTCCGGTGCCTTCTCCGCCTTCCAGCGTGATGAAGCGCCCGCGGGCGGAACTCATTTGCGGAACTTCGCCATGACCTGCGTGGTGAGGTCCCGCGCCGCGTCGCCCGCGACCGTCCAGCCGCCGTCGAGCGCCCGCTGCCACAGTGTGCCCACAGGCACATCGGCGGCCGTATAGACCGGCACGTCCAGCACCTTGAGCTGGCCGCGCGTCAGTTCGAGGCGCCCCACCTCCGTGCCCTTGGCCACCGGCGCCCGCAGCGGGCCCTTGTAGCTGACACGGGCCACCAGCTTCTCCTGGCTGTTGCGCGGCAGCAGCAACGAGAGTTCCGAACCGGTGACGAGCGGCACGGAGCCTGCCGCCCCGCCCCAGATGCTGGCGCGTCCGACTTCGGTGTCGCCGGCGAACAGCAGTTTGTACTGGAAGGAATGGAAGCCCCATTCGAGCAGACGGCGGGCCTCTTCCAGCCGCTCCTTCTCGGTCTTGGCGCCCATCACCACGACGATCAGCCGCTGGTTACCCTGCACCGCCGAACCGACGAGGTGATAGCCGGCATCCTTGACCCAGGACATGTGCAGGCCGTCGGCGCCGATGCCGGCATTCAGCAGCGAGTTGCGGTTGCGCTGCTTGATCTTGCTCCACTCGATGTCGGGTACGGCGAAAATCTTGTAGAGTTCGGGATCGTTGCGGATGATCGAGCGCGCCAGCACCGCCATGTCGCGGGCATTGGTGAACTGGTCGGGATCGGCAAAGCCCGTGGCATTGCGGAACTGCGAACCGGACATGCCGAGTTCCGCCGCCTTCGCATTCATGCGCTGGGCGAACTCGCTCTCCGTGCCAGAGAGGCCTTCCGCCAGAGCGATGGCCGCGTCATTGCCCGAGACCACGAGCGCGCCCTGCAACAGGTCGCCCACGCGCACCTGGCTCTTCACCGGCACGAACATGGCCGCGCCGCCCGACGGGCCGCCGCCGCGCCGCCACGCGTTCTCGCTCACATAGAAGGGCGTATCGAGGGTGATCTTGCCGGCGCGGATCTGATCGAAGATCACCGCCGCCGTCATGATCTTGACGATGCCGCCGGGCGCCACGCGCCCCTGCGCATTCTTCTCGAACAGGATCGTGCCGGAAGCGAAATCCACCAGCGTCGCCTCGGGCACCGCTGTCTGGAACGCCGTTTGGGCGCGGGCCGCCTGAAGCGGCAGCAGCGCAGCCACCACCGTCAGCAACGCGCCGGCGCCCGCCGACAAAAACGCCGCCAGACCGAGAGGTCGGCGGCGCTTCATTCCTGCGGAGCGCCCCGACCGGGGCTGCTCGTGACACATTTCGAACGTCATGGACGCCCCCCCGGAGCACCCGTTACGGATCAGCGCGACGACGTCACGCCGGAATAGCTGAGGCCGGAAACCGGCGCAGGGCCAACGTTCCAGCCGGTCGGGGCGGAGCCGCCCGTCGCGCTGTGGATGGCCTGCGACGCATTGGCGGCCGAGGCGACCTTTGGTGCCACGGTGCCTGACCTGGCAGGCGCCGTCACATCGGCCTTGGCGAGCTGAGCGCTGATGGCATCCGACGAGACCGACGCCGTGCGGCGGGTCGGAGCCGCCGGCTGCGCATCGGCCACCTGATCGCCGGCATCGGCATGGCCGAGATCGAACGGGCGCTGGAGCGGCACGGGGATTTCGCTGGAGGCGGTGCGCGGCATCACCGGAGCGATTTCCGGCACGAACGGCGCGGCGGATGCCACCTGCACCGCGGAATTGGCCGGCACCTGCGCCGGATAGCCGTCGTCCCGCAGGGTGGCGACGAGCTTGCGGTCATCCGAGCCGTCGAGCGGCGCGCGGCCGACATATTCCACCTTCACGCGCGCCACGCCCTTGGACGAGAAGCCCAACAGGTCGGCGGTGCGATGGGACACGTCGATGACGCGATTCTGGTGATACGGGCCGCGATCGTTGATGCGCACGATGATCGAGCGGCCGTTCTGGATGTTCGTCACGCGCACATAGCTCGGCATGGGCAGCGTGGGATGGGCGGCGGAGATGGAGGTGCGGTCGAACACCTCGCCATTGGCCGTCAGGCGGCCGTGGAAATCATCGCCATACCAGGAGGCGACGCCTTCCGCCTTGTAGTCGGGGTTTTCCTGCGGGACGTAGGTGCGGCCCGCGATCACGTAGGGCTTGCCGACGCGGTAGGTGCCGCCGCCCTTGGGAACGGGCTGGCCGTCGGCGACCACCTTGGGGCTCGCCGACACGCCATATTTCGGATCGATCTGGCTCGCGAGCTTCCCGGCGGAGCTGCAGGCGGCGAGCGACAGGCAGAGCGCCGCCACGCCGACGGTGCCCCGCGAAGCGCGAACGAAGGAAACGATCTGAGTTTCTCGCGTCATGTGCGTCCTTGTCGCCGAAACCCACCCGGCCCTCATGGGCGGATTTTTCGAAGCAAGCAGACTGTGCATGCCTGCGTTGAATTTGCCACAAGAGGTGCGGAAATCGAGGCAGAAATGCGGCGCGCCTGTGATTAAGGTAAACGCCCTGTAATGTTCCGCCACGTTTTGCGAGCACCCGCGCCGCTTTGTGCTCCCTTCCGCCCGAGCGGCAAACCTCAGCTTCGCACAAGCCTGCCCGGGTTCGGGGCTCGAATCGAGGGACGCCGCGCGTCATTCACAACAATCTTGGACCGCACCTGCCTGACCTCGACGCCGGGGCGCTGGATCGGCTAAGAGGTCTGCGACGCCGGTTCGGAAGGGTGGCCGAGTGGTTTAAGGCAGCGGTCTTGAAAACCGCCGTGGGTGCAAGCCCACCGTGGGTTCGAATCCCACCCCTTCCGCCATCATGGTCTGCATGAGCTGCGGCGGGCCTCGCCTTCCGATGGTCGCGGCCACGGTATAAGAGTGGGTATTCGCCTACAGCCGCCTCCCTTCGACACGCTAGAGGCGTCGGGCCGATTTGTCGTAACACGCGCCACAGCACCCGCTCTGCACCGGCCGACAGTGTGACGCTGCGCCGCTTTCTCTATCGGATCGCTGATTGCCGGACTGTACGGAAAGCGTTCGCCGGGCGTCGATCTTTTGGGCATGGCCACCGAACGGAGATCGATGCCGTCCCCGCCCGTGAGACAGCCCCGTCCCGTCGAACATGTACGACGGCGGGACGTGAAGCGCGAGTCGCCAGCGTTTCCGGCGCCTTCCTGATTTAGGCCGCAGACACCGCCGCCACCGCCCCCTGGATCGCCCCGGCAACGGCCTCGGGGTGGGACATGAGGGACATGTGGCTCGCCGGCAGCTCGACGGTCCGAGCCTTGAGCTGTGTGCTGAGCGCGCGCTGAAGATCGACGCTGACGGCGCGGTCCTGCGTCGACAGGACGTACCAGCACGGACGGTCCTTCCAGGCGGGGGTCTTCACCTTGTCCTCGAAGGTGACGAGCGCGAGCGGGGTCTGGACGGCCGCAAGGATGCGGGCCTCTTCTTCCTGCAGATCCTGCGCTACGTTGGCGATCCAGCTTTCCGGGCTCATCTTCAGGAAGTGCTCGCCGAAGGGCACGACGCCGCCGAGCCCGGGAGGGGCCGCATGCGCCCGCACCTGATCGCCCGTGGACTGGCCGGCATCCGGCGCGAAGGCTGCCACATAGACCAGTGCCTTCACCTTCGGGTCGTTGCCAGCTTCGCTGATGACGGTACCGCCCCAGCTATGGCCCGCGAGCACGACCGGCCCTGCGATGCTGTCGAGGGTCAAGCGGGTCGCGGCGACATCGGCATCAAGCGAGGTGGTGGGGTTCTGAACCGCCACCACGTCGATGCCCCGCTGCTGCAGGAGACGGATCACGGCGCGCCAGCTCGAGGCGTCCGCCCAGGCTCCGTGCACGAGAACGACGGTCGGTCGGATTGCGGCGTCAGTCATAGGAGGCTCTCCACAGGATCGGGATGATGGATAGGGGGTGCAGGTCGGGGGCGCCGTCCGGCGCCGCGGGATGGCGCGCGCCGGACCGGCACGCGAGGATCAGGCCGGCTTGATCATGTCGCGCGCATAGGCGAGGCCCGTGCCGTAGCCTCCGCCATGCTCCACGACGATGGCGCGCGCGGCCTCATAGGTGTCGTGGCGGGTCCAGTCGCGCTGGAGTTCGAGCAGCATCTGTAGCCAGGAGGTCAGGGTCGCGCCCGCCGCCTCAAGACGCCGGAGCGCCAGATCGTGGCTCGTCGCCGTCAGTCCGCCGCAGGCGTCGGCCACCACGAAAACGCGGTAGCCGTCGGCGAGAGCGGAGAGCACGGGAAAGCTGATGCACGCCTCCGTCAGAAGCCCTGCGAAGATGAGCGTCTTGCGGCCGGTGGCGACGACCGCAGCATGGGCGGCCTCGTCTTCCCACAAGTTCATGTTTCGGCGCTCGATGGGTGCCACATCGGGCAGCACGGCGCGAAAGGCGGGCATGAGCGGCCCGCTATAGACCTTGCTTGCCGAGGTGGAGACGACGATCGGCAGGCCGAAGGCGACGGCGGTCTTCGCCGCGGCAAGGCCGTTGTTGCGCAGCATCTGCGCATCCGCAGATCCGGAGGCGAAGGCCAGGCCGGCCTGCTGGTCGACGAGGATGAGCGCACACTGCGCGGGTTCGATCAGGGGGGATGGGGTCATGAAGCGTCTCCCTTTCCGGGAAACCATGGCCTCTGACATCCCTTCCGGTCTTGAACCGTGCCGCATCCGGCGCGGGTTGTTTCGTTCAACAGACACAAGCGGCGAGCGGGCGACTTCGCCGATCAGCCCAACAGGCCCTGCGGCCAGTTGCGGGCCCCGCAGGCAGAGGCCATCTTGCGCCGCATGACCGATCCCCTTCCCTGCCCCACCGTCTTTACCGCCCGCTGCGCCATCGTGGGCGCGGGGCCAGCCGGGCTCATGCTCGGGCTGCTGCTGGCGCGGGCGGGCGTCGAGGTCATCGTCCTCGAGAAGCACAAGGATTTCCTGCGGGATTTCCGGGGTGACACCATCCACCCCTCCACGCTGGAGGTGATGCACGAGATCGGCCTTCTGGAAGGCCTACTGAAGCTGCCGCATACGCAGGCGCCGAAGCTTCATGCGGAGATCGGCGGCACGGATGTGACGCTCGCCGATTTCTCCCGCCTGCCCACCCGCTGCCGCTTCATCGCCTTCATGCCGCAGTGGGATTTTCTCGATTATGTGGCCCGGCAGGCGGCCCGCTATCCCTCGTTCCAGTTGCTCATGTCCACGGCCGTGGAGGACCTCATCGAGGAGAACGGGCGCGTGGTGGGCCTCAGGGCCACCTGTGATGGCGCCCCCATGGAGATAAGGGCTAGTCTCGTGGTGGCGGCCGACGGGCGCCATTCGCGGGTGCGGGCAAAGGCCGGGCTCGCGGTGGAGGCATTCGGCAGTCCGCGCGATGTGCTGTGGATGAAGCTCTCCCGCCAGAGCGACGATCCGCCCTACACCATGGGCCATGCCGGCCCCCGGCAGGGGTTCGTGATGATCGACCGGGGCGACTACTGGCAGTGCGGCTATGTGCTGAAGAAGGGCAGCTTCGATGAGGTGAAGCGCGCCGGGCTCGACGCCTTCCGGGCGACGGTGGCGGCCGTCTCTCCCCTGCCCGCCTCCCGCATGGATGAGGTGCGGGACTGGACGGACGTTTCGCTGCTTCAGGTGCGCATCGACCGGCTGACGCAATGGTGGAAGCCGGGGCTGCTGTGCATCGGGGACGCCGCGCACGCCATGTCGCCCATTGGCGGCGTGGGCGTGAACCTCGCCATTCAGGATGCCGTGGCCGCCGCCAATATCCTGACGGCACCTCTGCTCAAGGGCGCCGTGGATGAGGCGGCGCTCGCCGCCGTGCAGAAGCGCCGGACCTTCCCGACCAAGGCGACGCAGAAGCTCCAGCTGATGATGCAGAAGGACCGGCGCAAGCGCGAGACGGACGCCCGCCCGTCTTCAGGTCCGCCCGCCTTCATCCGCACCATCGCCCGCTGGCCGCTGCTCGCTCATCTGGCGGGGCGGCTGGTGGGGCTGGGCTTCCGTCCGGAGCATGTCCGCTACCGGAAGCCCTGACCTTTCAGGCCGCACCGACCTCACCCATCACCTCGGCGATGGTGGTGACCGTGCAGACCGGCTTCAGCGCTGCGATGGCGGTCTGGTGCACCTCGTCCGAGAACGCGGCGCTGCCGTCGGAGAGCACGCTCACGTCGAAGTCCCGCACATGGGCATCGCGCACGGTCGAGGCGACGCCGCCATTGGTGACGATGCCTCCGACGATGAGCCGGCGGATGTCGCACTTGCGCAGCACCCACTCGAGCCGCGTCATGTAGAAGGCCGAATAGGCGATCTTCTCCACCGACAGATCAGACGGCCCGAGGCGATCCACCAGTTGGTGGCCCCAGCTTCCCGGCAGGAAGTCGCCCTTGGCGAGGAAGGGCCGCAATTCCTTGAGATGCGGCGAGATCAGCGGTTCGCCGCCCTTGGCGGGGACGAGCGTGAAATGGGTGGAGACGATCCACCCGCCCTTCGCCCGCATGGCATCCGCCAGTGGCGCCAGCCGATCGGGAAGGGCGGCGATGGCCGCCGCCCCCTGCCCCGCCCTTCCATAGGCGCCCTTCGGGTCGATGAAGTCGTTCTGGAGATCGACGAGCACCAGCGCCGTCTGTGAGAACGGGATGGCTTCGTGCATCACGCGCGCTCCACGATGACGTTGCCCAGCGCATCGACGCGAGCGACGAGATCGGGGTCGACCAGCGTCGTGGCGTCGGGCTGCTCCAGAACGGCGGGACCGGGAATGGTCGCGCCCACCGGCAGTTCGAGACGGGCGAAGACCTGCGCCTCGTGCCAGGCTCCGGCGAACCAGACCGGCCGCGAGCCTCGCTTGGCGCCGTCCACCGTCGCCTCGGCCTCCGGCGCCAACGCCTTGAGATCGAAGTGCGGACGGCGGCCGATGGCGGCGGTGCGCAGGTTCACGATCTTGGCCGGCACGCCGGGCAGCAGGCGGCTGAAGGAGGCCTGATAGGCGGCATCGAAAGCGGCCGCGATGGTCGCCCGGTCGATGCCCGTGGTGCCGTTCTCCACCTCGACGGGCAGCGGCACGGAGACCGTGTGCGTCTGGCCGACATAGTGCATGTCCAGCTCGAACACCGTGTCGATGCGGTCCACCGCAAGGCCTGCGGCCTCCACCACCGCGCGGGCGGCGGCGGCTTCCTCCACCATGCGGGCGTCGAGCGCCACGGGATCGAGGGCATCCACGGTGAGGTTCACCGTCTGCACCTGATCGTGCCGGATGTCGGCGATGACGCAGCCGAGCGCCGAGGTGACGCCCGGATAGCGCGGCACCAGCGCCGCCTTGAGACCCACGTCCTTGATGAGCGCGCCCGCATGGAGTGCACCGCCGCCACCGAAGGGCACGGCGGCGAAGGTCGCCGGATCATGCCCGCGCTCGATGGAGACGAGGCGGATGGCGCCCGCCATGCGCCCGTCGGCGATGCGGACGATGGCTTCCGCCGCTTCCATGACGCCGAGGCCGAGGGGCTTGGCCACATGGGTGTCAATGGCCACCTTCGCCGCCTCCACGTCGAGCCGCGCCAGCTTGCCGCCGATGGGCCGCTCCGCATTGATGCGGCCGAGCACGATGTTGGCATCGGTGAGCGTCGGGCGGGTGTTGCCCTGCCCGTAGGCCACCGGGCCCGGCCGGGAGCCGGCGCTTTCCGGCCCCACCTGCAACATGCCGCCGGCATCCACATAAGCGATGGAGCCGCCGCCGGCGCCGATGGTGGTGATCTCGATCATCGGCGTGCGGATGACGAGGCCGAAGTCGATGGTGGTCTGGGCCGCCAGCGCCGTCTTGCCGCCCGCCACCAGCGACACGTCAAACGAGGTGCCGCCGAGATCGCCGGTGATGATATCCGGATAGCCTGCGGCTTCCGCAATAGCCGCCGCCGCGATGACGCCCGCCGCAGGGCCGGACAGCGCGGTGCGCACGGGCAGCTTGCGGGCGGTGACGGTGGACATGACGCCGCCGCTCGACTGCACGATGTGGAAGCGACCCGTGAAGCCCTCGCCCACCAGCGCGTCATCGAGCTTTTTCAGATAGCTGCCCACCACCGGCTGGAGATAGGCATTGAGTGCCGTGGTGGAGGTGCGCTCGAACTCGCGGATCTCGGGCAGGATCTGCGCCGAGCAGGCGATGTTCTCGTTCGGCCACAGGGCCCGCACCGCCTCCAGCGCCGCGAGCTCATGGGCGGGATTCGCATAGGCATTGATGAAGACGATGGCGATCGCCTCCGCGCCCTGCGCCAACGCCGCCTTGGTGGCCGCCTTTACTTCCTCGATATCGAGGGCCGTGCGCACGGAGCCGTCCGCCAGCACGCGCTCGCTCACCTCGAAGCGCATGTCGCGGGGAATGACGGGCACGAAATCGCCCCACAGGCCCCAGGTGTGCAGGCGGTCGCGGCGGCGCATCTCGAGCACGTCGCGAAAGCCGCGCGTGGTGATGAGCGCGGTGCGCGCGCCCTTGCGCTCCAGAAGGGCGTTGGTGCCCACCGTGGTGCCGTGGACGATGGAGCCGAGCTGGGCCACGGGGCCGAAGGTCTTCAGCCCTTCGAGGAAGCCCACCGCCTCGTCGCCGCGATTGGACGGCACCTTGGCGGTGCGGAAGCGGCCGGCGGCGGCGTCGAAGAAGAAGAGGTCCGTGAAGGTGCCGCCCACATCCACGCCGACCACCGGCGCGGGCTTAGCCTCGGGGGTTGCGGTATGGGCGTTCATGCGGCTGCTCCCTGCGCCGGAATGG
The DNA here is from genome assembly GCF_004364705.1 of Azorhizobium sp. AG788. Taxonomy (NCBI): domain Bacteria; kingdom Pseudomonadati; phylum Pseudomonadota; class Alphaproteobacteria; order Hyphomicrobiales; family Xanthobacteraceae; genus Azorhizobium; species Azorhizobium sp. AG788. The sequence goes on along the minus strand of NZ_SOBM01000002.1, from coordinate 234,464 downwards.
TGGTGTCCGGCGCGATCTCGACGCCATAGAGGGTGCGGGCGGCCTCAACGCTCACGAGGCCCTGCCGGACGTCGCGCTCCACATCCTCGCGCTTGCGGTCCTTGGGGTCGCCATAGCCACCGCCGCCGGGGGTTTCCAGGCGCAGGCGCTGGCCGGCACGCACCTTCACGTCCGTCACCTTGGAGGCGAGCGGGGGCGAACGCTCGCCATCCTCGGTCTGCCACGAGAAGACGTTCAGCGCGGCAGGCGTGCCGCCGGCCACACCGAAGGGCGGATAGATGCCGCGCTCGCCCAGCAGGAACACATCCGCATCGGTGAGGGGCTCGATCTCATAGACCGCGCCGAGGCCGCCGCGATGGGCGCCCGCGCCAGCGGAATCCGGCCGCAGCGCCCACTGGGTGAACAGCACGGGATAGGCCGCCTCAAGGATCTCCGCCGGCGGAATGGTGGCCATGGAAATGGGGTTGTTGGCGTGGCTGAGGCCATCGCTCTCCGGATTGCCGCCGAGGCCGCCGCCGAAGAAGGAGAACATCACCCAGCGCGAGCCATCCGTCCGGTGGCCGGCAAGGGAGAGGGCGTTGATGGTGCCGAAGGGCGCCGCCGTCGCGCGGGCGGGGTCCGCCTTCGCCAGCGCACCGAAGACGACGCCGATGACACGCAGGATCGTCTCCGTGTAGCCGCCCACGGGCTTGGGCGGCTTCACGCCGAGGAGCGTCGTCTCGGGGATGACAAAGGTGATGGGCCTGAGGCACCCGGCATTGGCCGGCACATCGGTGAAGACGTGCTTCAGCGCCACATAGCAGCAGGCCGCCGCCGTGGAATAAGCGATGTTGAGCGGCCCCGCGCAGGGGGCGGAGGAGCGCGAGAAATCGAGCGTCATCTTCTCGCCGTCCACCGTCAGGTCGAGGGCGATGGTCAGGCGGTCCGGCGTGATGCCGTCATTGTCGAGATAGTCCTCGAACGAATAGGTGCCGTCCGGCAGGGCGCGGACGGCGGCGCGCATCATGGCTTCGGCGCGGTCGGAGAAGGCATCGAAGGCCTGCGCCACGATGCTCTCGCCATAGGCGTCGAGCAGTTCCGCCAGCCGACGCTCGCCGAGATCGAGCGCGTTCAATTGGCCGTTGAGGTCGCCATAGTTGGAGACCGGCACGCGGGAATTGGCCGAGAGGATCTCGATGATGTCGTGATTGAGCACGCCCGCCTTGAACAGCTTCACGGGCGGAATGCGCACGCCTTCCTGGAAGCTCTCCGTCGCCCGCGCGTTGAAGCCGCCCGGCACATTGCCGCCGATGTCCAGCCAGTGGCCCACGGAGGCGAGCCAGCAATAGAGCTTGCCACCCCGGAAGATCGGCCGCACGAGGCGGAAATCGTTCAGATGGGTGCCGCCCGCATAGGGGTCGTTGAACAGGAAGGTGTCGCCCGGCTGGAGGTCGCCGTCGCGCGCCACCTTCTCGATCACCGCCCGCACCGCGAAGGCCATGGCGCCCACGAAGATGGGCAGGCCCTTGGTGCCCTGGACCAGCGTGTCGCCGGTTTCCGCATGATAGAGGCCGTGGCAGGCGTCACGCGCCTCGGCGATGATGGGATTGAAAGCGGAGCGATAGAGCGTCGCGTCCATCTCGTCGGCGATCTGCTCGAGCCGCCCCTTCAGGACGGCAAGGGTGACGGGGTCGATGGCGGTCATCGCGCGGCTTTCCTGGTGAGCGGCGCATCGGCCAGAGCCGCGCCGAAGACATCATATTCACGCCCCTGGGCCAGCAGGTCGGCAGTGCCGATGAGGCCGTTGAGGGCGGAGAAATCGAACATGTGCTCGCGGAACGGCTCGTTGCTGCCATTGGTGAAGAGCGAGCGGTAATAGGCCTGCGCCGTGCGGGCGAGCGCGCGCACGATGCCGCCCGGGAAAATCACGATCTTGAAGCCGAGTTCGCCCAATTCCTCGGTGGTCGCGAGCGGCGTGTCGCCGCCTTCCACCATGTTCACGAGCAGCGGCAGGCCATTGCCGAGCGCCTGAGTGACCGCGGCGAGCTGATCGCGCGAGCGCGGGGCCTCGACAAAGAGCACGTCGGCCCCGGCTTCCGCATAGAGCCGGGCGCGCTCGATGGCGGGCTCGAAGCCCTCCACCGCCACCGCATCGGTGCGGGCGATGATGAGCGTCTCCTCACTCGCCCGCGCGTCCACGGCGGCCTTGATCTTGCCGATCATCTCGGCGGTGCTGATCAGGCTCTTGTCCTGCAAATGGCCGCAGCGCTTGGGCATGGTCTGATCCTCAAGCTGGAGGGCGCTTGCGCCCGCCCGCTCGAAGGTCCGCACCGTGCGCTGCACGTTCAGCGCGTTGCCATAGCCATTGTCCGCATCGACAATCACCGGCGTCGGCACGCGGTCGCGCACCAGTGCGATCACCTCGGCCACCTCGGTCATTGAGACGAGGCCGATGTCCGGCCGCCCGAGGCGCGTATAGGCGATGGCGGCGCCGGAGAGATACAGGGCCTCGAAGCCGGCGGCGGCCGCGAGCGAAGCCGTGAGGGCATCATAGATGCCCGGCGCGGGCAGGACGCGCTCCTGCGCAAGGCGGGCTTTCAGACTCATGGCACAGGTCTTTCCCAAAGGGGCGGGGTCCGGAGCGATGGGCCGGACGGCGCCGTTCACAACAGAAGCCGGAGGCGGTTTCGCCTCAGGCCAGAAGATCGAGCAGCGGCGCCAGGGTCGGCGCCTTGTCGAGGCTCGCAACCGCCCCGGCGATGGCCTCAAGCCGCGCGGCTGGCCAGACAGGTCCGGCGAGTTCGCGGAACTTCTCTTCCACTTCCACCGCCGTGTAGGGATCCTCGGTGTCGCCGCGATTGGTCAGCACCTCGGCCGTCCATTGGCGGTTGCCCTTGAGCATGACGGTGACGCGCGCCGGGCGCAGGCCCGGCAGCTTGGCGGTGAGCGCGGGGTCTTCGCGCACCTCCACGCGGGCGGCGAGGGCCTGGGTCACCGCATCGGCGCGGGCCGCATCGCGGAAGGCCTCCACATCTGCCTGCCCGCGCACGATGGCGCTGGCGAGGGCGAAGGGCAGCGAGAATTTCGCCGCCAGCATGGTCTGCGGGGCGGGGTGATCGAGCTGGGCGGCCCACACATAGGTGTCCACTATGATGTGCTCGATGTTCTCCGGATTGAGCCCCCCGGCGTCTTCCATGATGCCCATGAGCGCATCCAGCGCGCCGTGGGTGTAGCGACAGGCCGCGTGGCGCTTGAAGTAATTGCGCGCGATTTCCCAGCGCGAGCCCAGTTCGTCCACCATGGCCTCGGGACGGAAATCGTCCGCGATCACAGAGCCATAGACCGTGCCGATGCCGTCGCGCTCGGGCATGAGGCCCGCCTGCGCCAGATCCCACGCCGTGAGACCGAGCTGGTTGGAGAAACCGGCGTAACAGTTCCGCACGGTCGCGCCTTCCAGCATGGTGCGGCGGCTGGTGGAGAGGCCCAGCGACGAAGCGATACCGATGGAGCGGCCGATCTCGCCCGCGTCCGCCCCATGAAGCTTCGCGACGCCAAGCGCCGCCCCCACCGTGCCCCAGGTGCCATGCGGATGCATGGTGACCTTGAGGCGCGAGGCGATGCCGATACGCGCGCCAATCTCATAGCCGAGCGCCAGCGCGGTGATCAGGTCCGGGCCGGACACGTCGCTCTCCGCCGCCAGCGCCAGCAGGGCCGGCACCACATGGATGGCGGGATGGCCGCGGGCATATTGGTTGCCCTCATCCAGCTCCAGCATGGTGCCGGCGGTGCCGTTGACGAGCGCGGCATCGCGCGCATCAAGCCCCTGCCCCGCACCGATGGCCGCCGCCTTGCCGGTGCGCCGGGCGCCGAGGCGCGCCACCAGCGCGGCCATCTCCGGCTCCTGCATTCCGGCGGCGATGACGCCGATGCTGTCCAGCAGCACCAGCTTCGCGCGGGCGATCACCTCGTCCGGCAGATCCTCGAAGCGCAAGTCCGCGGCAAACTGCGTCCAGCGGCCCAGCCATTCGGGGGCCGGTTCGCTGAGCAGAACTGAAGCGGGCACGACGCCCGGCGTGACGATGCTCATGTCAAAGCCCCAGATAGGCGCGCTTGAGTTCGGGATCACTGCGGATGTCGGCGGCCGCGCCTTCCAGCGTCACCAGGCCGTTCTCGATGATGTAGGCGCGGGACGCCATTTCCAGCGACTGCACCACATTTTGCTCCACCAGCATGATGGGCAGGCCTTCGGCATTCAGCCGCTGGATAAGCGCGAACATCTCCTCCACCAGCAAAGGCGAAAGGCCGAGGGAGGGTTCATCGAGGATCAGCAGTTTCGGCTCGGCCATCATGCCGCGCCCGATGGCCACCATCTGCTGCTCGCCGCCGGAGAGCGTCCCCGCAGCCTGCGTCATGCGCTCGCGCAGGCGGGGGAAGGTCGTGAACACCCGCTCCAGATTGGCCGCGCGGCGCGGACGGGCACGACGATAGCTGCCGAGCTCGAGATTTTCCCGCACGCTCATGTTCGGGAAGATCTTGCGCCCTTCGGGAACGTGGATCAGCCCCGCCTCGACGATGGCGGCCGGCGACAGGCCATTGAGCCGCCGCCCCTCGAACGTCACCTCGCCCGCGCTGAGCGGCAGCACGCCCGAGAGCACCTTGTTCAGCGTCGTCTTGCCGACGCCGTTGGAGCCGAGCACGGCGATGATCTCGCCCGCCTTCACCTGAAGGTCGATGCCACGTAGTACCTCGACCGCGCCATAGCCCGCGCGCAGACCGCGAACCTCAAGCATGGGCCGCCTCCCCGCCGTTGATGCGCCCGGCGGCGCCCTTGCCGAGATAGGCCTCGATCACCTGGGCATCGGCGCACACCTCGCGGGGCGGGCCATGAGCGATCATGCGCCCCTGCGCCAGCACATAGACCTGCTCGCACAGGCTCATCACCGCCTGCATCACATGCTCGATCATCAGGATGGTCACGCCGCCGGCGCGGATGCCCTCGATCACCGGGATGATGTCGCGGATCTCGGAGGGGTTGAGGCCCGCCAGCACCTCGTCCAGCAGCAGGAGCTTGGGTTCGGTGGCGAGCGCGCGGGCAAGTTCCAGCCGCTTGCGGCCGGCGACCGTGAGGCTCGCCGCCGGCTTGTCCAGCTCCGCCGCAAGGCCCACCTGCGCGGCCACGGCTTCTGCCTTCGCGTGAGCGTCGGCCCGGCGCGGATAACGCAGATAGGAGCCCACCGCGATGTTCTCCCGCACGTTCAGCCCGGCGAAGGGCTGGACGATCTGGAAGGTGCGGGCGATGCCGTGCTGCGCCCGCACATGGGCCGGCTGCCCGGTGATGTCCGCCCCGTCGAAGCGTACACGGCCGGCGGTCGGCATCTGGAAGCCGGCGATGATGGTGAAGAGCGTGGTCTTGCCGGCGCCGTTCGGCCCGATGAGCCCCACGAGCCCGCCCTTCGGCACGCTCAAGGAGGCGTCCGAGATGGCGACGAGGCCGCCGAAGCGCATGGTGATGTCGGAGACCTCCAGCATCATGCGCCTCCCTGCGCGGCCGTGGAGCGGCGGGCGAACAGACGTTGCACCAGCCCGATGAGGCCCGAGGGGGCGAAAGCCACCACGAAGATCAGCACCGCGCCATAGACGGCGAGATCGATGCCGGGAATGCCGCCGGCATATTGCTTGGTGACATCGCCGAGGCCATGGAGCGCGAAAGCGCCCACCAGCGGGCCGAGCACCGTGCCCCGGCCGCCCACCATGGCCGCCAGCAGCACCTCCACGGAGATCCACACGCCATAGGCGATGTTGGCGTCGAGATAGAGGAAATACTGAAGATAGAAGGCCCCGGCGGCGGCGGTGAGCGCGCCGGAAAGGGTAATGGCTTTGAGCTTCACCTTCAGCACGTCGACGCCGAGCGCGCGCGCCGCATCCTCATTCTCGCGCACGGCGACGAGCTGCGCGCCGAAGCGGGAATCCGCGATCCAGCGGCACAGCAGAAGCCCCGCCGCCACCAGCGCCAGCGCGATCCAGAGAAAGACGGCGCGGCTGGAAAACTGGAAGTTGCCGAGACCCAAATCGAGCTTCAGCAGCAGGCCCGCGCCGCCGCCGGTGATGGGCAGCGCATTGGCGAGAATGCGCAGCACCTCCGCGAACGCGAGCGTCACAAGGGCGAAATAGGAGCCGCGCAGGCCGGCCCGGAAGCTCAGGAAACCGATGACCCAGCCCACCAGCGCGCCCATGGCGACACCGGCCGCGAACGCCACCCACGCGTTCACGCCGAAGCGGGCCTGAAGCACGGCCGAGACATAGGCGCCCGTGCCGAAGAAAGCCGCATGGCCGAAGGAGAACTGGCCGCCGACGCCGCCCAGCAGGTTCCAGCCCTGCGCGCCCAAAGCGATGATGAGCACGAAGACGACGAAATTGATGGCCGTGTTGGAGGCCGTCACGAGCGGCAGCGCCGCGATGAGCACCACAAGGGCGAGAAGGGGGAGGATGCCGCGCGTCATCAGGCCCGGGCTCCGAACAGGCCGCTGGGCCGCAGCAGCAGGACAAGGATGAAGATGAGGAAGATGCCGATCTGGCCGAGGCTGTCGCCGAGGAAGAGGCCGGTGAGGCTCTCCACCACGCCGATGAACAGCCCGCCGATGACCGCGCCGGGAATGGAGCCCATGCCGCCCAGCACCACGATGGTAAAGGCCACCAGCACGAAGGCCTGACCGACGCGCGGGTTCACATAGAAGATGGGCATGAGCAGGCAGGCGGCGATAGCGAGGGTCGCGCAACCGATGCCGAAGGTCACGGCGAAGATGTGCTTCACATTGATGCCGACGAGGCTCGCGCCCAGCTTCTCCTTGGCGACGGCGCGGATGGCCTTGCCGGTGTCGGTGCGGGCCAGCAGCAGCCACAGCAGCACCGCAACCACCATGGCGGCGAGAAAGCCATAGAGCCGCGCGCGGGAGATGAGCATCGGGCCCACCTCGAACACGTCGAAGGCATAGTCGGTGGCGATGGTGCGCGTATCGGCGCGGAACAGCGCCAGTAGCACGTTCTCCAGCACGATGGAGAGGCCGAGTGTCACCAGCAGGATATTGCCGTCATCCCCATGGCTCGCCGGGCCGATCACATAGCGCTGCGTGCCATAGCCGACGGCGAAGAACAGCAGCGCCAGCACGGGAATGGCCAGATAGGGGTCGAGGCCGAAGACGCTGAAGGCGATCCACACCGCGAACATGGCCAGCGTCAGGAACGCGCCATGGGCGAAATTGATGATGTGCAGGACGCCATAGACAAGGGTGAGACCGAGCGCCACCAGCGCGTAGATCGCGCCGGTGAGCAGCCCGTTCACCGTGGCTTCCAGAAGGATGGGGAGCGAATACATCAAATCATCCAGCGCTCGCTGACCGGCCCATGGGCCGGTGCATCGAGGGGACGGCGCCGGATCGCTCCGGCGCCACGGGGATCAGGACCGGACCGGGAAGATGGCCTTGGCGTCGGAGAAGGCTTCCGGATAGACGACGCGGATGGCGCCGTTCTGCACCTGGAGCGAGACCGGAGCCGCGCCCTGGTTCTGACCGTCCACGAACTTAGTCGGGCCGTAGGGCATCACATGGTCTGCCCAGGTGGAGGCAGCGAGCGCGTCGATCACCTTGGCGCGGTCGGTGGAGCCGGCGCGCTCCAGCGCGTCCGCCAGCAGGCCGACGCAGGAATAGTTCATGGGCAGGTTGTAGTTCCAGCCCTTGCCGGCATCCGCCACCGCCTTCAGCAGCGCCTGGGCGCCTGCCTTGCGCGGGTCGTACCAGTGATTGCAGTCCATGATCTTGTCGGCGGCTTCCGGGAATTCCTTCACGAAGCGCATGTTGGAGGCCGCGCCGTTCAGCACGCCATAGACCGCCTTCGGCCGCACGCGCTGCTGCTGCATGGTGCGGGCGAGCAGCACCGTCTCGCCGTAGTAGGTGCTCGGCATCACGATGTCCGGGTTCAGCGAGCGCAGGCGCAGCACCACGTTGGACAGATCGCGCGAGGGGGTCGGCACCGGAATGGTGTCGAGGATCTCGAAGCCGAGCTTCGGCAGTTCCGCCTGCATCACCTTGGCGAGGCCACTGCCGAACAAGCCATCCTCGTGCACCAGCACGACGGTCTTGGCCGGCTTGCCGGCGGCCTCGTTGATGCGGGCGAGATTATCGAGGGCCGAGCGGGTACAGACGCCGAAGCCGGGGCCGAAGCGGAAGGTGTTCTTGAGGCCGCGCTGGACGATCTGGTCGGAGACGCCCACGTCCACGAGATAGGGCAGGTCATAGCGCGCAGCGGTCTGGCTGGCGGCAAGGCAGATGCCGCTGGCGAAGCCGCCGACCACGGCGACCACGCCCTCGCCCTGCATGCGCTCGACTTCCTGCGTGCCGGCTTCCGGGTTCGAGCGCGCATCGCCGAACACCATCTCCAGCTTGGCGCCGCCGAGCGACTTGATGCCGCCCGCCGCATTCACGGCGGCGATGGCGAATTCCGCGCCGGTGCGGCCGAACTCGCCGTCCATGGCGAGCGCTCCGGTGACCGGCTGGAGCACGCCCACCTTGATGGGCGCGGGCTCAGCACCGCGCACGATGGCGGGCATGGCGAGGGTCGCAAGCGCTGCCGTGCTGCCCTTCAGGACCGCACGACGGCCGAAAGGCGTCGTCCAGATGGTCATCTCGCAGTTCTCCTCTGAGGATCGGCCCTTTTCGGGCGTCTTTTCTGATTGGCCGGCGCTTTGGCTGCGGCCTTGGTTTCGAGACCGCGCGGAACGGCGACCGGCGCCCAGCGCCGCTCGCCCACATCGCCGGTGCGGACAAGATCGAGATGGAAGGAATAGCGGTCTGGCCGGTAGAGCGCCTGCAGGTGCTCGATGCCTCGCCCGGACGGCTCATAGACCACGCGCGTCATGGACAGCAGCGCCGCGCCGATCTCAAGGTCCAGCGCCTGCGCCACCTCGGGGCCGGCGAGCGCCGCGCCGATGGTCTGGCTCGCCCGTTCGGCGGCGAGGCCGGAGCGTTCCAGCAGTTCCAGCAGGGGCGTGGAGGCCAGATCCGCCTCCGAATAGGAAATGCCGATGCGCTCTGGAACGTGGGTGACAAGATAGGAGAAGGGCTGGCCATCGATGAGGCGCACGCGCACCGAGCGCTGAACCCGCTCGCCAGCTTCCAGCTTCAGCTCATCCGCCAGCGCGGGCGTGGGCGCGAGATAGCCGAAGGAGAGCAGCTTCACCCCGGTCCGACGGCCCATCTCAACGAGGTGCGTGAGCACGTTGGAGAAGTCCGCCACCATAGGCGCGGAAGCGGCGTTGCCACTGACGAAGGTGCCGGAGCCGGGCCGGCGCTCGATGAGGCCCTCGCGGGCCAGTTCGTCCAACGCCCGCCGCACGGTGACCCGGGACACGCCGTAGGTGGAGGCCAGCGCCGGCTCGCTGGGCAGACGGCTCTCCGGGCTCGCCTCGCCGCTGAGAATGCGGTCGCGCAAGAGCAAGTAGAGCCGGCGGGCCTTCAGCGGTTCGACGCTCGACATGGGCATCCTTGATCTGTCTTTAATATAAGACAGGTTTCTGTCTTAAGAGACCGCTCCACCTTGCTGCTGTCAAGCGCTGAGGTGGAGCTTTGCGCATCATTCCGGACGGCGCGGCGCCATCCATGGTCGCAGACCGGCATCGGCCGCCGTGAAGGCGGCGATTTCCGTCTGCCGGCTCAAGGTGAGGTCGATATCGTCCCAGCCGTTGAGCAGCTTGGTGCGCCAGACGGGGTCCACCTCGAAGGGGACGCTCAGATTACCGCAGACGATGGTGCAGGCCTCAAGGTCCACCACAACGCGATTGTGCGTGGCGAGGCCTGCCAGCAACGCCTCGCAATCAGCCTCCGAAACGCGCGCCGGCAGCAGGCCGTTGTTCACGGCATTGGAGGCGAAGATGTCGCCGAAACTGGGTGCCACCACGCAGCGAAAGCCGAAGTCCGCCAGCGCATAGACCGCCGCCTCACGGGACGAGCCGCTGCCGAAATTGCGCCGGGCCACCAGCACTTCCGCGCCCTGATAGAGCGGCTGGTTAAGGGGGAAGTCGGCAAGGGGCGCGCCCTCCCCCTCGAACCGCAGGTCATGCAGCAGATAGCCGCCATAGCCTTCCGCCCGCGAGCGCTTCATGAAGCGCGCGGGGATAAGCTGGTCGGTGTCAACGCCCGTGAGCGGGAGCGGGCAGCCGATGGATTCGAGCCGGATGAAGGGCTGCATCAGTTCCTCCCCTCAAGCAGCGGGCGCATGTCGGTGAGATGGCCAGTCACGGCCGCCGCAGCCACCATGGCGGGAGACATGAGGTGCGTGCGGGCGCCGGGCCCCTGCCGGCCCTTGAAATTGCGATTGGTGGTGGAGGCGCAGCGCTCACCGGCCGGCACGAGATCGCCATTCATGCCGACGCACATGGAGCAGCCGGCTTCCACCCATTCGAGGCCGGCGGCGCGGAAGATGGCGTCGAGCCCTTCTTCCTCTGCCTGCCGCTTCACCAGCGCGGAACCGGGCGACACGAGCCCCGGCACCTTGGCGGAACGCCCGGCCAGAACGGCGGCGGCGGCGCGCAGATCCTCGATCCGGCTGTTGGTGCAGGAGCCAATGAAGACGCGGTCCACCGCAATGTCGCTGAGCCGCTGGCCCGGCCGCAGGTCCATGTAGGAGACCGCGTCGCGGATGTGGGCGGCCTTCGCCGCGTCGTCCACCCGCTCGGGATCGGGCACGGTGGCGGTGATGGGCAGCGCATCCTCGGGGCTCGTACCCCAGGTGACGATGGGAGCGATGGCATCGCCACCCAGCACCACCTCGCGGTCGAATTCCGCATCGGTGTCGCTGGCGAGCGCCAGCCACACCTCCGCCGCCGCATCGAACAGCACGCCTTCAGGCGCATAGGGCCGGCCGCGCACATAATCGAGAGTCGTGGCGTCAGGAGCGATCATGCCGCAGCGCCCGCCGGCCTCGATGGAGAGATTGCAGAGCGTGAGCCGCCCTTCCATGGAGAGGCCGCGCACGACCGACCCTGCATATTCGATGGCGTGGCCCGCCGCGCCATCCGCACCGATGGCGGCGATGATGGAGAGCGCCACGTCCTTTGCGACGATGCCCGGCGCCAGCGTCCCCTCCACGCGGATGCGCAGGCGCTTCGGGCGGTTCTGCCAGAGGGTCTGCGTCATCAGCACATGGGCAACCTCGGAGGCACCGATGCCGAAGGCAAGCGCGCCGAACGCGCCATGGGTTGCCGTGTGGCTGTCGCCGCAGACGATGGAGAGGCCCGGCAGCGTCAGCCCCTGCTCCGGCCCCACCACATGCACAATGCCCTGCGCCGGATCATCCACATCGAACAGGCGCACCTTGTGGCGCAGCGTGTTGGCGCGCAGTTGCTCCATCATGCGGCGGATGGCGGGATCGATCAGGTCCAGCTGCCGCACGCGGGTGGGCACATAATGGTCCTCGACGCCAAAGGTGAGGTCCGGCCGCGCCAGCGAAGCGCCACGGCCAGCCACCTTGTCGAAGGCATGGAAAGAACCCTCGTGCAGGAAGTGACGGTCGATCCAGAGCAGGCTCTGGCCGTCCTCCCGCTGCACCACCACATGCGCGTCCCACACCTTGTCGAACAGGGTTCGCGCGGTCTTCGCCGCCATTGCGTCGCCTCCGGAAATGCTGTGCCAAAGGGTAGGCCCGTTCCGGCGCGAGAGGCAATACTTGTTTTATATCTAGTACAGCTTACTGTCCTGCGCCGAGACATAACCTGAGACGCGCGAGGCCGCCGTGAGCCCCATTGTCCGCCAGTCCGGAAAAACCTTCGGCTTCCATGTGCCCGTGGTCATCATCGGCGCCGGGGCAGCGGGCCTCGTGGCGGCACTGGCGGCGCAGGAGGCAGGGGCCGAGGTGCTGGTGCTGGAGCGCGATCCGGTGCCGCGCGGCTCGACGGCGCTGTCCGCCGGTCTCATCCCTGCCGCCGGCACACGCTGGCAGACGGAGGCGGGCATCGCCGATTCGGCCGCGCAGTTCGCCGCCGACATCATGGCCAAGGCCCATGGCGAGCCGGACGCTACCCTCGTGGCACGCATCGCGGCGGAAGCCGGCCCGGCCGTGGAGTGGCTGGCCGACACCCACGGCCTGCCCTTTTCGGTGATCTCCGACTTCAGCTATCCCGGCCACAGCGCCCGGCGGATGCACGGCCTGCCGTCGCGCTCCGGCGAGGAACTGGTGGACGCCCTGCGCGGCGCCGCCGAGGCTCGCGGCATCGAGATCCTCTGCGACGCCCGCGTCACGCGGCTTCATGCCGACGAAAATGACCGCCTGCTGGGCGTCACGCTGGAGCGGCCGGACGGCTCGACGGAGGAGGTTGCCCTCTGCCAGCTCGTGCTCGCCTGCAACGGCTATGGCGGCAATGCCGATCTGGTGCGCGCCCACATCCCGACGCTCGCCGACGCGCTCTATTTCGGCCACACGGGCAATCAGGGCGATGCCCTGCTGTGGGGCGAGGCGCTGGGCGCGGCCACCCGGCATCTGTCCGGCCATCAGGGCCACGGCTCGGTGGCGCATCCCGCCGGCATCCTCATCACCTGGGCCACCATCACGGAAGGCGGCGTGCAGGTGAATGCGGAAGGGCGGCGCTTCAGCAATGAGATGCATGGCTATTCCGAGCAGGCCGCCGAGGTGTTGCGACAGCCGAACCGGATGGCCTGGACAATCTTCGACGCCCGCATCGCCGGCATCGCCCGGCAATTCGAGGATTTCCGGCAGGCCGAGGCCATAGGCGCAATCGTTACGGCCGACACGCCGCAGGCGCTCGCCGCGCGCACCGGTCTGCCGGCGGAGGCGCTCATCTCGACCCTGTCCGACGTGGAGCGGCTGAAGTTGGACGGCGCCACCGATACCTTCGGCCGCGCCTTCCGTGCCGACCAGCAGCTCTCGGCGCCATTCCATGCGGTGCGTGTGACCGGCGCGCTGTTCCACACCCAGGGCGGCCTCGTGGTGGACGAGCACGCGCGTGTGCTGCGGCCCGACGGCACATCCCTGCCCAACCTCTACGCCGCGGGCGGGGCAGCATGCGGCGTCTCGGGTTCGCAGGCGTCCGGCTATCTGTCAGGGAATGGCCTGCTCACCGCCGTGGTGCTGGGACGCCTTGCCGGAGCGGCGGCGGGCGCCGCCGTCGCCTGACGGCTCCGCCGGGACAGGACGGCCTCAGGGAACCCGCTTCTTCTCGAGCTTGCGGGCGAGCGTGCGGCGATGCATGCCGAGACGGCGGGCGGTCTCGGAAATGTTGAAGTCGGTTTCCAGCAGCGTTTCGTGGATGCGTTCCCACTCCAGCGTTTTCAGCGACGTGGGACGGGCCGTGACCGCGATGGTCGGGTCGCCGCCCCCCTTGCCGAAGGCTGCCTCGATGTCATCCGTGTTCGCCGGCTTGGCGAGATAGTGGCAAGCGCCGAGCTTGATGGCCTCCACGGCGGTCGCGATGCTGGCAAAACCGGTGAGGACGACAATGCGCATGTCGCCGTCGCGGCCATGCAGTTCCTTCACGCACTCAAGGCCGGAACCGCCAGCGAGCTTCAGGTCCACTACCGCATAGGCCGGCGTCACTTCGGAGAGCACGGACTGCACGCCTTCGAGACTGCTGGTCAGCCGGACTTCGTAGCCGCGCCGTTCGAAGGAGCGGCGCAGGGCGCGCGCGAAGGACGCGTCATCCTCGACGATCAGCAGGCGGGGTGTGGTGGTCTCCGTCATCGACATCGGGTGAGAGAGCATGCAGCGGCAAATCCAGGATGACGGACGCTCCGTCAGCCTCGTTCTGCGCTGTTACGGTGCCTCCAAGCTTGCGGACCACATTGACCACGAGGAAGAGACCAAGTCCGCCACCCGGCCGCCCCTTAGTGGAGCCGTAGGGCTTGCCGAACTCGGCAAGGATGTCCGGGGCGAATCCCGGACCATGGTCGCGGACCTCGAGCACAATGGCGTCTGCGGCACGGGTGACGCTGACGGCGACCCACGCCGGAGAGGCTTCTAGCGCATTATCGAAGACGTTCAAAATCACCTGTTTCAGAGCGACGTCGGAGATGATGGGCAGATCCGGCGGCAGGTCGTTCACGAATTCGAGCGCAGCCGGCGAGCGGCTCTCCTGCCACTCGTCCACCAGTTCGTCGAAGAAGACGTCGGCCGTGGTGCGCAGCGTCCCCTCCCCGCGCGCCTGCCCCGACGACATCAGGATGCCAGAAACGATCATCTTGCAGCGCGCGACCTGCGCCTGCATCTCGTAGAGGTCCTCCATCAGTTCGGGGTCCTCCTCCACCGCCTCCATGTGCTGCCAGTCGTTGAGGATCACCGAGAGCGTCGCGAGCGGCGTTCCAAGTTCATGAGCCGCGCCCGAGGCGAGCAGGCCCATGCGGACGATGAGGTCCTCCTCCGCCGACTTGCGACGCAGTTCCGCCAGCCTCTGCTCCCGCTCATGGACGTTCGCGCTGATGCGGCTGATGAACTGCACCAGCAGGCTCGCCGCCAGCAGGAAGCAGACGAACATGCCCCCGATATGCAGGTTGAACAGCGTGGAATGGTCGTCGTGGGGCAGCGGCAGCGGGCGAAACTGACCGATCAGCCAGACGAAGCAGGCGCTGGTCAGCACCACCAGCACCCAGGCCGACCAGGGCTGGAGCAGCACCGCTCCCAGCCCCACCTGGAGCAGATAGAGCGAGATGAAAGGGTTTGTGGCGCCGCCGCTGAGATAGAGCTGGGCCGTCAGCGCCGCGACGTCGAGGATCAGTTCGCCGAGCAGCTCGACATTGGTGACCTCCGCCTCGCTGCGGTGGCGCCAGAGAGCCACGAGATTGAGGCCGACCAGCAGCAGCAGGACGGAGATCATCTCCTGGAGCGGCAGGCGGATGTGAAGCCAGACATCCACCACGAGGATGGTGAAGACCTGCCCCGCCACGGCCAGCCAGCGGAGCTGGATCAGCAGGAAGAGGTTCTTGTTCCCGCTGGTGTCTTGCTGGGCGACGGGCATGGCGGCGCGCTCCTATCGAACGCGGCGCCTCCACACCAGAACCGCCGCACCCAGAGCCATAGCGCAAAGGGAAAACCACGTCAGCGCATAGACCAGATGGCTGTTCGGGAAGCGCACCACGGTGAGGCCGCCGACGGGATAGGTGTTCGGCGCGCCCGCTTCGGCGTCGATGAAATAGGGCGCGACGTCGGACAGGCCGAAGGTCTTCGCCATCTCGGCCACGTCGCGGGAATACCAGCGACCGGCGGCAGGATCATTCGAGCGCAGGAAGCCGCCCTTGGGTTCGCTGATGCGCAGAAGGCCGGTGACACGGGTTTCCGCCTCGGTCAGCGCCGCGCCGCGGCTGGCGGGGTCCTTCTTCTCCGGCGGGACATAGCCCCGGTTCACGAGCACCACATAGCCCGCATCGGTCCGGAACGGCGCCATGACCCAGAACCCGCCGCCGAGCTCGGTCACGGCCAGCGACAGGGCTTCCCGGTCCGGAATGAAGCGGCCGGTCACAGTCACGTGGCGATATTCATCAGAGGCTGCTGTCACACCCGGCCAGGCGTTGGGGCCTGGTGGCGCCGAAGGGGCGGCATGGATGCGGGTCTCCACCCGCTGGATCAGATCGAGTTTCCAGGCCCGCCGATAGACCTGCCACGTGCCGAGCGAGAAGAAGACGACCGCAAGGACCAGCAGGAAACCGATGGCCCAAACAGCACGGACGGGGCTTTTGGCCCCGTCCGTCGGATTGTCGGTGCCGCTGGCAGAGCCCGCGGCCTCCGGCCGGTCCTCACTCACGGAGCGATCCGCATGTCGTGGGACGGCATCATGTTGGCGTTCAGATGGTACATGACCCACAGAGAGCCGCTCAGCGCGATCACCACCACAATGACGGTGAAGATGAGCGCCAGCATGCTCCAGCCGCCTTCGACCTTACCGGTCATGTGCAGGAAGTAAATCATGTGCACGACGATCTGCACCACGGCGAAGGCCATGATGACGATGGCCGTCAGCTGGTTGTTGCCGAGCGCATTCGTCATCACCAGCCAGAACGGGATGGCGGTGAGGATGACCGACAGGATGAAGCCGGTCATGTAGCTCTTGAAAGAACCGTGGCCGTGATCTTCGCCATGAGCGCCGTGCGCGTCATGGCCGTGGGCGGCGCCCGAGTGTGCGTGGCCGTTAGCGCTCATCGCAGCATTCCCATGAGATAGACGAAGGTGAAGACGCCGATCCAGATCACGTCCAGGAAGTGCCAGAACATGGACAGGCACATCAGGCGGCGACGGTTGGCGGTGATGAGGCCGAAGCGGCCGACCTGAACCATCATCGTCACCAGCCAGATGAGGCCGAAGGTGACGTGGACGCCGTGGGTGCCGACCAGCGTGAAGAAGGCCGACAGGAAGGCGCTGCGCTGCGGGCCGGCGCCTTCGTGGATCATGTGATGGAACTCGTAGAGTTCGATCGAGAGGAAGGCGAGACCGAACAGGGCGGTGATCGCCAGCCAGAGCTGGACCTGCGACTGGCGGCCCTTCTCCATCGCCAGCATGGCGAAGCCATAGGTGATGGAGGAGAACAGAAGCATGGCGGTATTCACCGCCACGAGCTTGAGGTCGAACAGATCCTTCGGTCCCGGACCCGCCGCGTAATTGCCGCCCAACACGCCGAACGTGGCGAACAGCATCGCGAAGATGAGGCAGTCGCTCATCAGGTAGATCCAGAAGCCGAGGGCCGTGCTGTGGCCCTCGGGGTGCGCGTGCTCGTCTACTTCGTAGAAGACGGGCGCGCCGGTCTGGGGGGTGGCGGCAGAGCTCATGCTTTCACCTGCGCAGCGATGAGGCGGGTCCGCTCATCCTCGGTCCGCGTCACCTCCTCGGCGGAGATGTAGAAGTCGCGGTGGTAGTTGAAGGTGTGGCCGATGGCGATGGCGAGGAGAGCGATGAAGCTCGCCGCAACCAGCCACCACATGTACCAGATGAGACCGAAGCCCATAGCCGTGCTGCAGGCGGCGAGGAGCACGCCGGCGCCGGTGTTCTGCGGCATGTGGATCGGCTTGAAGCCGGTGAGCGGACGCTCGTAGCCGCGCGCCTTCATGTCGTACCAGGCATCATGGTCGTGCACGACGGGGGTGAAGGCGAAGTTGTAGGCGGGCGGCGGAGAAGACGTCGCCCACTCCAGCGTGCGGGCGTTCCACGGGTCACCCGTGGTGTCCCGCAGCTTGTCGCGGCGCAGGATGCTGACGCCGAGCTGGATGAGGAAGCACAGGATGCCGAGCGCGATGAGCGCGGCACCGAAGGCAGCGACGACGAACCAGATCTGGAGGGACGGGTCCTCGAACACGCGCATGCGGCGGGTGACACCCATGAAGCCCAGCACGTAGAGCGGCATGAAGGCAAAGTAGAAGCCCACCACCCAGAACCAGAACGAGCACTTGCCCCAGAAGGGATCAAGCTTGAAGCCGAAGGCCTTCGGGAACCAGAAGGCGATGCCGGCGAAGATGCCGAACACCACGCCGCCGATGATGACGTTGTGGAAGTGGGCGATGAGGAACAGGCTGTTGTGCAGCACGAAGTCCGCCGGGGGCACGGCGAGCATCACGCCCGTCATGCCGCCGATGACGAAGGTGAGCATGAAAGCCACCGTGTACATCATCGGGACTTCAAAGCGGATGCGGCCGCGGTACATGGTGAAGAGCCAGTTGAACATCTTCGCTCCCGTGGGGATGGAGATGATCATGGTCGTGATCCCGAAGAACGAGTTCACGCTGGCGCCCGAGCCCATGGTGAAGAAGTGGTGCAGCCACACGAGGTAGGACAGGATGGTGATCGCCACCGTGGCGTAGACCATCGAGGTGTAGCCGAACAGGCGCTTGCCCGCGAAGGTCGAGGTGACCTCCGAGAAGATGCCGAACACCGGGAGAACCAGGATGTAGACCTCGGGGTGACCCCAGATCCAGATCAGGTTCACGTACAGCATCGGGCTGCCGCCGAAGTCGTTGGTGAAGAAGTTCGTGCCGACATAGCGGTCCAGCGACAGCAGCGCGAGGCAGGCAGTCAGGACCGGGAAGCTGGCGACAATCAGCACGTTGGTGCAGAGGGCGGTCCAGGTGAAGACCGGCATCTTCATCAGGCTCATGCCCGGGGCACGCATCTTGATGATGGTGCAGATCAGGTTGACGCCTGACAATGTTGTGCCGACACCTGCGACCTGTAGGCCCCAGATATAATAATCGACACCGACATCCGGACTGTATCCGATGCCCGAGAGCGGGGGATAGGCCAGCCAGCCGGTCTTGGCGAACTCGCCGATGAACAGCGAGGCCATGATCAGCACCGCGCCGCCCACCGTCATCCAGAAGCTGAAGTTGTTCAGGAAGGGGAAGGACACGTCGCGGGCGCCGATCTGCAGCGGCACCACAAAGTTCATGAAGCCCGTGACCAGCGGCATGGCCACGAAGAAGATCATGATCACGCCATGGGCCGTGAAGACCTGGTCGTAATGGTGCGCCGGCAGATAGCCCTCGGACCCGCCGAAGGCGATGGCCTGCTGGAGGCGCATCATGATGGCGTCGGCAAAACCGCGCAGCAGCATGATGATGCCGAGCACCATGTACATGATGCCGATCTTCTTGTGGTCCACGCTCGTGAACCACTCCTTCCAGAGATAGCCCCAGAGGCGGAAGTACGTCAGGGCACCGAGGACGGCGATGCCGCCCAGCGCCACGACGCAGAACGTCATGACGACGATCGGCTCATGCAGCGGGAGGCTCTCCAGCGTGAGCCGCCCGAAGATGGGATTTACGGGGGTTGAGATGGCTGCAGACATGACGCCTCGCGTCAGGAATTGGAAAGGGTGCGCAGGCTCGGCAGGGGAACCGCCGAGGGTGCGCTGATGGGGGTGAATACGGGAGCGGAGGGGCCGCCGATCACGCGGCGCTGGCCGACGGCCACCGGAGCGCGGTCGGAACCGGCCTGAGCGGAGAGATCCTCGGGCGAGCACACGCCAACCACGTAGGTGGCCTCGCCGCCGAGAACGGTGCCGCGGCGGGCATACTTGTCGTAGCTCGGGAGCACGGCGCGCGCGCTTTCGAGGCCCTGGCCGCCCTTGGCGTCGATGGCCATCATGTCGGCCATGCACATCTTGTTGGCCTCGACGCACATGTTGACGATGGCGTTGAAGAGCTTGGGATCGACGCTCGGATAGTAGCGGACCGGCACCTTCTCGCTCGGACGCTCCAGTTCGAGATAGGCCGCGCGGCTGAGTTCGCCGTCCTTGCCCGCCTTCACGCCGGCGACCCACTTGTCGAAGTCGTCGTGGGAGAGGCCCTTGAAGGCGAACTGCATGTAGGTGAAGCCGGCGCCGCTGTAATTGGCCGAGAAGCCGCGGAAGTTGCCGGGGGCATTGATGACGGCGTGCAGCTTCGTCTCCATGCCAGGCATCGTGTAGATCTGGCCGGCCAGCGCGGGGACGAAGAAGGAGTTCATCACCGAGGACGAGGTGAGGCTGAACGTCACCGGGCGATCAACCGGCGCAGCCATCTCGTTCACGGTGGCGATCCCGAATTCCGGGTAGATGAACAGCCACTTCCAGTCGAGCGCCACGACCTGGACCTCGAGCGGCTTGACGTTCGCCGGCAGCGGGCGGTCCGACGCGATGCGCGAGAGCGGACGGTAGGGATCGAGCAGATGGGTCGCCATCCAGGTGATGGCGCCGAGGCAGATGATGATGGCCAGCGGCGCCGACCAGATCACCAGCTCCAGCTTGGTCGAATGATGCCATTCCGGATCATATTTGGCCGCCGTGTTCGACTGCCGGTAGCGCCAGGCGAACAGCGCCGTCAGCACCATCACCGGAATGATGATGAGGAGCATCAGCCCGGTGGAGATCAGGATGAGGTCACGCTGCTGGACGGCGATATCGCCGGAGGGGTCCAGAACGACGAAGTTGCAGCCGCACAGGACCGCCAGAAGCGGCATGACGGCAAGGAGACGGAACCGGCTCACGGGAGCACCTGCCTAGAAAGATCGCATGGTGCCAGACCGGTTAGCTGCGGTGCAGCACAAGGGACATTGGACAATTTGCCCAAGCCGTCCGTAATCTCCTGATAGGGAACGTCACTTGATCGGCGCCAGAACCGGAACAGTGAGGTTCCCTTAGGGTTGAAACTCTCGTTGCAGGAGGGTTTGTGTCATGGCGCTTACCGCATCGACCATGGAGCACGACGCCGTCGTCCTTCACAGCCACGGGGGACGGGTCGACCCAGGAGATATCGCGATCGGGGTCATCATCGGCCGGACGTCGGAGTTCTTCGACTTCTTCGTCTATGCGATCGCGTCCGTCATCGTCTTTCCCCGCCTGCTCTTTCCCGAAGCCGATCCGCTCACCGGCACGCTCTACTCCTTCGGCCTCTTCGCCCTCGCCTTCATCGCCCGCCCCTTCGGCACGGCCCTCTTCCTCGCCGTGGACCGCACCTGGGGCCGTGGCGCCAAGCTCACCATCGCCCTCTTCCTGCTCGGCACCAGCACGGTCGCCATCGCCTTCCTGCCCGCGCGGGACGTGATCGGCGTCTCGGCGGTCTGGCTTCTGGCCTCGGCCCGCATCGCCCAGGGCCTGGCTTGGGGCGGCGCGTGGGACGGGCTGGCGCCGCTGCTGGCCATGAACGCGCCGGAGGGCCGCCGCGGCTGGTACGCCATGCTGCCCCAGCTCGGGGCGCCGCTCGGCCTTATCGTGGCGAGCATCCTGTTCGCTTATTTCGCCGGAAGCCTCTCGACGGAGGACTTCTACTCTTGGGGGTGGCGCTATCCCTTCTTCGTGGCCTTCGCCATCAACGTGGTCGCCCTCTTCGCCCGGCTGCGCATGGCGGTGACGCCGGAGTATGAGCAGCTCTTCGAGCGCGGCGACCTCCAGCCGGCGCCCGTGCTTGAAACGGTGCGGGAGGAAGGCTCGGGCATCGCAGTCGGCACCTTTGCCCCGCTCGCGACCTTCGCCCTGTTCCACATGGTGACCGTGTTCCCCCTCTCCTGGGTCTATCTCTTCACCTCGGAGGGCGCGACGCGCTTCCTCGTGGTGGAGACCATCGGCGCCATGGTGGGCATCATCGCCATCGTGGCCTCGGGGCGAATCGCGGACAAGGTGGGCCGCCGTACGCTGCTCGGTGCTTCCGCCGCCGCCATCGCCGTCTTCAGCGGTTTTGCACCGCAACTGCTGAATGGCGGCATTGCCGGTGAGCTCACCTTCATGGTGCTCGGCTTCGCGTTGCTCGGCATTTCGTTCGGCCAGTCGTCGGGTGCGGTGGCGTCCCGCTTCGCCAACCGCTACCGCTACACGGCATCCGCCATCACGAACGACTTCGCCTGGCTGTTCGGTGCCGGCTTCGCGCCGCTCGCGGCCCTGCTGCTTTCGAGCCACTTCGGTCTCGTCGCTGCCGGTGCCTACCTGCTCTCGGGTTGTGTGTGCACGTTGCTGGCCCTTCGCCTCAACAAGCGCCTCGAGATGGGCGGCGGCTGAGTCTCATCCCTTCTGACGCTTGCAACCTGCGGCTCCGGCACCTTGCCGGAGCCGTTTTCGTTTGCGGCTGGCGCCGGACGGCGCGGCGACCTCCGAGCATCGGCATCGAAGATGCGATAAATAAAAAAAGTTGCGTTCGGCAAATAACCATACGTCGTTTCATCTAACGTAACGTCGTGAGTATTTACAAAAAATCAGATGTGATGATTTTCCGCAACAATGTTCCACGATCTCTTTTGTGACACACTATGACAATGCAGCCGAACAGGTGAGGCATTAGCGTCCCGACCCAGGGCTAACATGCGTATAGGGGTGGGATCATGCGCAACCTGGCCAGCGTCTCGACGCTTGCAATTCTCGTCGCCTCCGTCAGTTCCGGCACTGCACTCGCGCAGACCGCCAACATCTCCGGCTCCAGCGCCACAATCCTCAATCTGCTGTCGCCGTTCCTGAGCCTGAACGCCACGGCGGTCGGCCAGCAGACACTGACCAGCAATCTCAATCAGGTGGTGGTTCTCAACAACGGCGCCAACACCGCACGCCAGTCGCTCGCCATCAGCGACAAGAACCTGCTGGGCTCGGTCTCCAACAACCTGTCGTCCGTCGGCCTCGGCACCTATGGCATTGCAGCAAACCTCGCGGGCGGCCTGCCGGCCCAGACGCCGATCAACGGCATCACGCCGCAGCAGCCGGTCGGCGGCTATGGGTCCGTCCTCGGCCCCATCTACCAGACCGGCGTTGCCGGGGGCACCAGCGGGGCGCTGGGCAGCGTTGTGACCCTGCTGGGCACGGCCTATTCCTACACCGGCAGCGACCTCGGCGTGGCCAAGAACTATTTTGCCAACGGCGCCGCCACCAACCCCTCCACCACGCCGGCCAACTATGTGGCGGTGCCGGCCGTCGCGCCCGCTGGCTTCTCCGTGCCGGCCTATAACGGCCTGCCGAACACCACGGACAGCGTCTATGACCTCGCCTATGGTGTTAAGAGCACGCAGCCGGGGCAGGACGTCTATGGCAGCTCGCGCCCGGTGCAGGTGGCGCCCGGCCGCATCAACCAGTTCGACCCGACCTCGCTCAACGGCATCGCCACCAACCCGTCCTTCCCGAGCGGGCACACCACCTATGCCTTCACGGACTCCATCCTGCTCGGCATGCTCGCCCCGCAGCTCTACCAGAGCATGATGGTGCGGGCGGCGGAGTATGGGGACAGCCGCATCGTGCTCGGCGTGCACTATCCGCTCGACATCATCGGCGGCCGTGCGCTGGCGAGCTATGACCTCGCGCAGGCGCTGAGCAATCCGGCCTACCTCAACAACGCCACCATGACCGGCTCGGCGCTCAACATGCCGAGCCTGTTCACGGCGGCCTACGCGCAGATGCAAGGCTACCTCTCCGCTCAGTGCGGCGCCTCGGTCGCCACCTGCGCCACCAGCACGGCCAACACCGCGAACGATCCCTATGTGCCCTCCGCCGCCAATCAGGCCTTCTACCAGTCGCGCCTGACCTACGGCCTGCCGACGCTGAGCTATGATCAGGCCCCGCGCGAGCAGGCTCCGGCCGGCGCGGCGGATGCCTCCATCCTGCTCGCCACCGTCTATGGCGGCAGCACCAGCGCCGCCCAGACGCTCGCCCCCAACGGCGGCATCTACGGCAATCTCGCCACCGGCACGATCAACCAGATCCTCGTGAACACCGAGGGTCAGGCGCTGGCGGCCTTCTACGGCACGACGCTCAGCTACTGGACCCGCATCGACCTCTATTCGGCGGTCGGCTATTTCGACAATGTCACCGGCACGCTGAAGATGGCCACCAGCGATCGCCTCACCCGCGACGTGACCGTCGGCAACACCGGCGCGCTCTATGCCAACGGCACCATCACCGGCGCCGTGACCGTCGGCTCCGGCGGCCTCCTGGGCGGCAACGGCACGGTCGGCGGCTTCACCGCCCAGCGCGGCGGCACCGTCGCCCCCGGCAATTCCATCGGCACGCTGAATGTGGCGGGCAACGCCACCTTCCAATCGGGCTCGACCTATCAGGTGGAGATCAACTCCGCCGGCCAGTCCGACCGCGTGGCCGCCACCGGCGCCATCGCTGTGAACGGCGCCAACCTGCAGGTGATCGCGGCGAGCGGCACCTACTCGCCCACCACCACCTACAGCATCTTCACGGCCGGCGGCGGCGTCAGCGGCAGCTTCGCCAACGCCAGCTCCAACTTCCTCTTCCTGTCGCCCTCGCTCACCTTCTCGGGCACCGGCGGGACGATGCAGTTGCAGCGCAACGGCGTCGCCTTCGCCAGTCAGGCGATCACCGCCAATGAGACGGCCACCGCCACGGGCCTTGATCAGGCGGGCTGGTCGAACCCGGTCTATGCGCTGCTCGCCAGCTCGCAGACGGGCGCGGTTCTCGCCCCCGGCTTCGACGCCCTCTCGGGCGAGGCCTATGCCTCCGCCAATACGGTGATGCAGGAACAGTCCATCTTCCTGCGGGACGCGGTGGGCAGCCGCCTGCGTCAGGCGACCGGCACCGCCCCCGGCGGCCCGGCCACGGCGGCGCTCGCCCCCGGCCTCACCCCCACGCTGTGGCTGCAGGGCTTCGGCTCCTGGGGCAACAACAGCGGCAACCTCAACACCGCCAGCGTGAGCAGCGACATCGGCGGCGTCTTCGCCGGTGCCGACGTGGCGGTGAGCGACAACTGGCGCGTGGGTCTCGTGGGCGGCTACAGCCAGTCCACCTTCCAGGTGGATGCCCGCAATTCCTCCGGCAGCATCGACAATTACGACCTCGGCCTCTATGCGGGCGGCCAGTATGGCGCCATCGGCCTGCGCGGCGGTCTCACCTACACCTGGCACGACGGCTCCATGAGCCGCTCGGTCGTCTTCCCCGGCTATGTCGGCGGCAACAGTGCCGGCTTCAATGCGGGCACGACGCAGCTGTTCGGCGAGGTGTCCTATGACGTGGCGCTGTCCCCGGCGGTGATCTCGCCCTACGCCGGCCTCGCCTACGTGCACCTCTCCACCGACGGCTATACGGAAAACGGCAGCACCTCGGCGCTCGCCGGCAACACGTCCAACGAAGACACGCTCTTTTCCACCCTCGGCGCCCGCCTGCGGGCCGACCTGACGCTGGCGCCCGGCGCCGTTGTCACCCCCACCGCCACGGTGGCCTGGCTGCACGCCTTCGGCGACGTGAGCCCGACCGCCACCCAGACCTTCGCCGGCGCGCTCGTGCCCTTCCAGGTGACGGGCACGCCTCTCGCCCGCGACGCTGCGCTGCTCGGCGCGGGGCTCGACTATCGGGTGACCACGAACACGCTGCTGTCGGTGAACTACACCGGACAGTATTCCGGTACAGCGACCGCCAACGGCCTCAACGGCGCGCTGACGGTCAAATTCTGAGCCGACCCGGGGGGTACATGAAGAAGGCCGGGCGTCGCGAGATGCCCGGCCTTTCCTTTTGGGTGGGAAGCGTTCAGGAGGCGGGACGGGCGCGGCGAACCAGTTCGGCGAGGCCGATGACCGCGCAGCAAAGGCCCATGAGCAGCAGCGAGATGGCGGCCGCCGCCGGGAAGTCCGAACCAGCGTCCGAGACCTTGCTGTAGAGCACCAGCGGCAGGATGTTCACCTGCGTGCCCACCAGCGCCAGCGCCGTGCCATAGGCTCCGATGGCGACCGCGGAGGTGAGGCAGAAGGCCGTGATCAGCGCCGGCATCACCTGCGGCACCAGAATGTCCAGATGCGCGGTGAAGCCGGTGGCCCCCAGCGAGCGGGCGGCGGCGATCTGGCTGCGGTCGAAATTCGTCAGCACCGGCAGCATCACCAGCACCACGCGTGGGATTAGATAATAGGAATAGGCAAGGCCCAGCCCCACCGGCGTGAAGATGAAGCCGCCCACAACGGCCGGATCGGCGCCGAGCCGCGCCAGCAGCAGGGTCACGAAACCCGAGCGTCCGAACACCAGAATGAAGCCATAGGCGATCACGAGGCCGGAGAAGGTCAGCGGCAGGGAAATGGCGAACAGGGCCAGACCCCGCGTCCGTTCGGACAAGGTGGCGAGATGCAGCGCCACGAGGAAGCCCACCACCACCGAGAAGCCCGGCGCCAGCGTGCCGAGGATGAGCGAGCCGCGCACGCCACCCCAGAAGACCGGATCAGCCAGCACACGAGCGAAGGCCGATCCGCCCTCGCTGAAGGCCTCGCGCGCAATGCTGCCGAGCGGCAGGACGAAGAACAGCGCCAGCACCAGAAAACCCGGCAGCGCGAAGGCCAGCCGCACGCCCCGCCCGGCGATGGGAATGGAGCGGCCGGGTTTTGCGCGCTGTGCCATGGATCTCGTGCCTTCGTGCGGCGCCATCTGTCGAAAACGGGAGAAGGGCCGGCGCGACGCCGGCCCTTCGGCTCACCTCACTGGCCGAGCACCTGCTTGGCCCAGAGCTGGTCGATCTCGGCCTTCTTGGCGCTGGCCTTGGCCACATCGAGCGGCGTCGCCTTGATGGCGGGCATCTGGGCGGCCACCGAGGCCGGCAGTTCGATACCGGGCACGGCGGGACGCACATAGCCTTCCGCAAAACGGGCCTGACCGTCGGCGCTCATGATGAAATTCAGCCACAGCTTGCCGGCGTTGGGGTTCGGCCCGCCTTTCACGAGGCTGATGGCATAAGGCGCGGCAACGGTGCCCTCGGAGGGGATCACCACCTCCACGGCATCACCCATGCCGTCCTTGTACTTGGCCTTCAGGCCATCGTTCTCATAGCCGATGAGGATCGGGATCTCGCCCTTGAGGAACTGCGCGTAAGGCGTGGTGCCGACCGTGCGCAGCACGTTGCCGGCCTTATGCAGCTTTTCGAGATAGTCGATGCCCGGCTTCACATTGTCGATGCTGCCGCCATTGGCATAAGCAGCGGCAATCGCCACCACCTGCCCCTGCCCGGTGGACCGGGGGTCGAGATAGACCACCGTGTTCTTGTAATCGGCCTTCAGGAGATCGGCCCAGCTCTTGGGTGGTGTCTTCACGAGGTTCTTGTTCACGAGGAAGGCAGGGCTCAGCGTGTGGATGGTGAACCACTTGCCATCCGCCTGCTTGAACTCCGGCACCAGCTTGTCGAAGTTCACCGGCTGGAACGGCGCCACCACGTCCTTCGCGGCGGCGTCCAGCGCGGAGCCCGCGAAATAATAGGCGGTGTCCGCCTGAGGGCGATTGCGCGACTTGTCGAGCGCCACCACCGTCTGGGCTGAGCCGATGTCATTATAGACGATCTCGACACCCGGATAGCGCTTCTGGAACGCCTTGAACTGCTCGCCCCAATTGGCCCAGGTGGGGCCGGTGTCGAAGGAGACGACCATCCCCTCCTTCTTCGCCGCCTCATAGAGCGCGGCCTCGCCGGGGAATAGCTCCGGCCCGTCGAGGGCCATGGCGAGGGTGGGCAGCGCTGCGGCGGGCAGCGCCAGAGCGACCGCGGTGGCGGCCTTGATCAGCCAATGCGTCATGACGGGTTTCCTGTGTGGGCAGGCCGGGTTGGGGACGGGCTCTCGGGAGGCAGCAGCCGGATCGCGTCCGGCGGCACCGCGACCGCCGCGATGGCGGCGCGGATGCTGGTCTCGATGCGCACCGTGCCGCCGCCGACCTCAAGGTCGCAGCGGCGCACCGCACCGAGGAAGCGGTCCTCGGCCATATGGCCGAAGAAGACATTGGGGCGCGGGCCGGAGGGCAGTTCCAGCAGCGGCACCACGTGCTCGGGACGCACCAGCGCGATCACGTCCGCGCCGGTGGCGAAGCCGGCGGTGTCGCACACCACTTCCCCGAGCCGCGTGGAGACGAGGCCGGGCGCAACAACCATGCCTTCCCACAGATTGGCGTGACCGACGAAGGCGGCGACCCTCCGACTGGCGGGCCGGTCATAGAGGTCGCGGGGCGTCGCCACCTGTTCGAGCCGGCCGGCGGACATCACCGCCACCCGGTCGCCCATGGAGAGCGCCTCTTCCTGGTCATGCGTCACATGCAGCGTGGCGATGCCCGCCTTGCGTTGCACCCGCATGATCTCATCCCGCATGCCATGGCGCAGCGCCGCGTCCAGCGCCGAGAGCGGTTCGTCCAGCAGGAGTGCACGAGGCGAGAAGACGAGCGCACGGGCCAGCGCCACGCGCTGCTGCTGCCCGCCCGACAGGCTTGTCGGTGCCCGCTCGGCAAAATCGCCGAGGCCGACGCGGGCGAGCGCGTCGCGCGCCCGCTCCTGGCGCTCGGTCTTCGGGATGCCCCGCACCTTCAGCGGATAGGCGACATTGCGCCAGAGGCTCATGTGCGGGAACAGCGCATAGGACTGGAAGACGACGCCCAACGCCCGCTCGTGGGGCGGCAGATGCGTCACGTCCTTGCCGTCCACGAGGATGCGGCCCGTGTCAGGCACGGCAAAGCCGGACAGCAGCTTCAGCAGCGTGCTCTTGCCGGAGCCGGACGGCCCGATCACCGCCAGAAGCTCGCCGGTCGCGATCTCCAGATCGATGTCGAAGACGCCGGTGGTCGTGCCGGGATAGCGGAAGGAGACGTTCTCGAAACGCACGCTCATGGTTCAACCCGTCCGTGCGGCGCGGGCCGTCAGCGCACCGGCCGCGGAGGCCGTCACCGCCAGCACCAGCAGGACGACGGTCGCGGCGCAGGCAAAACCCGTGGCGCCGTAGAAGGCCTGCAACAGCGTGATGGGATAGGTGCGTGTGAGGAAGCCGGCGATGAGGTTCGAAATCTGGAACTCGCCAATGGAGATGGCGGAGACGGTGATCAGGCCGGCGAACAGGCTGTGACGCACCAGCGGCAGCACGATATCGAAGAAGCGGCTCATGAAGGGAGCGCCGAGGGTAGCCGCCACCCGCTCCAGGTCGCCGAGCTTGAGCTGGGTCATGTCCGACAGAAGGATGTTGAGGAGATAGGGCAGCGTCACCACCACATGGGCGGCAATGAGCAGCCAGATGCTGCCGATGAACGGCAAGGCATCGGAGGAGAAGACGAGGATGAAGCCGAAGCCCAGCACCAGTTCGGGCGTGGCGATGGGCAGCAGCGTCACCACCCGCGCCGCCGCCTGAACGCCTCGCCGCGCGGTGGAATGCAGCGCATAGGCCAGAGGCACGGCGATCAGCATGTCGAGGATGCAGGTCGCAGTCACCACCTTGAGGCTGGTGAGGAAGGCGCGCTGGAAGCTCGGATCGGCGGCGAGCTCCGCATACCAGCGGCCGGTAAGGCCGCTCGGCAGCAGGGTGTTGGTCCAGCTTTCCCCGAGCGATCCCATCACCAGCAAGGCGATGGGCGCGAACAGGAACAGCAGATAGAGACAGGTGGCGAGCACGGCGCCGGTCTTCCCCCATATGGTCGGGCATCTTCTGCGCCCGATCCGATGATACTTTTATGACATACGTGGAAGATTTCGATCAACCACCGAGCGGACGATCCAGCCGCAGGACGCGCAGCGCCACCCGCTCGGTCACCTCCTCAATGGTGGCGCAGGCCACCACGCCATTCACCACGGGAGCGTTGAGCATGGACAGCACCAGCCGGTCGAAATGCATGCCGAAGGCCATTTCGCTTAGCGTTCCATATTCGCCGCCGACCGCCACCAGCGCCTCGCAGGCGCGGGCCACGATCGCATTGCGCGCTGGCCCGAGGCCGGTGGCAAGGGGGACCGTCACATAGGGATTGGCGGTGTCCCATTCCCCATCCGGAATGATGCCGATGGTGAGCCCGCCGGCGGAAAAAGCGCCGCGGCTCGCGGCCTGCATTACCCCCATGCGCCCGCCCGTGAGTAATGTCAGGCCGAGCTTGGCGAATGCCCGCCCCAGCGCCTCTGCCACCGTCTCCTGCTCCGGATTGGCATTCTTCGGACCGATGATGCCGACCGGCACCTTGCGCATCTGCCCCTCGGCGTTCAGCCGCGTCAGCGCCTCGCACGGCGTGACCCCATGCGCCTCCCCCTTCACCGACTCGTCCAGGGCGACCCAGGTGAGCGCCCAGGGATCGAAGCGGGCGCCGTCCCGCAGCAGGACGCCGCCTTCGGACCAGAGCAGAGAGGGGATGGAAGCGGGAGCGAGGGAAGACATGGCGGGCGGCTCCTGAACACGGCTCGACGGACGTTCCGCATTGGCATACGCTAATGCGATGTAAGTTTTCTTACATAGCCGACGAAAAACGCCAAGCGCCATCCCTGATCGAGTTCCCATGCCCCGACGCGCTGCGCCCGAGACCGAAGCCCCCTCCCCTGCCGCCGCGCCTATCGTCTCCGGCGCGGACGCCGCATCTCCCGATGTCTCCGGCCGCCAGCAGGCGATCGTGGAACGGGTACGAGAGCAGGGCTATGTCACCATCGAGACCCTCGCCCGACTGTTCGACGTCTCCACCCAGACGGTGCGGCGCGACATCATTCGTCTCGATGAAGCCGGCCTCATCCAGCGCTTCCATGGCGGCGCGGGCCAGCGGGAGAACACCGCCCGCCCCGCCTACAGCCAGAAGCGCACCATCTCCACAGATGCCAAGCGCGCCATTGCCGAGGCGTGCGCGCGGATGATCCCAGACGGCGCCTCCGTCTGTCTCGATGTGGGCACGACGGTGGAAGCGGTCGCGCGCGCGCTTCTGGACCATCGCAGCCTGCATGTGGTCACGACCAGCGTCGGTGCCGCTGCGATCCTCGCGGGCGCGCCGGTGGGCGACGTTGTGGTGACGGGCGGCCTGATGCGCGGCGCGGACGGCTCGCTTGTGGGCGAGCAGGCGATTGCGACGTTGAACGGCCTGCGCACGGACTTCGCGGTGATCGGCTGCTCCGGCTTCGATGACGAGGACGGCGCCATCATGGATTTCGATCCGCTCAAGGTGGCCACCAAGAAGGCCATGATCGCCCGCGCCCGGCGAACCCTTCTGGTGGCCGACGCCACGAAGTTTGCCCGCTCCGCCGTCGTGCGGGTGGCCGAGTTTGAGGCCGTCTCGACCCTCATCACCGATGCCGCCCCCCCCGACCGTCTCGCGACCCGTATGGCGGAGGCCGGCTGTCGGCTCGTGGTGGCATCTGGCGACTGATGGGTCGACGGCCAGGGCGAAAACCTTACGTTTCGGCCTTTCCTGTGGGGGATTTCACGCGCTCAGACCGGACTTCTTGATCCGGTCGCATTCCACAGCGCTAATTCGTTCATGCGCATCGCCATCGTCGGGGCCGGCTTTTCCGGTACTTCGCTGACCATCGAACTGCTCCGGCGAGGTCCGGTTGGAGTCGAAGTCCTGCTGCTGGAGCGCAGCGGGCTGTTCGGGCCGGGCCTCGCCTACAGTTCGGGCGACCCCAACCATCTGCTGAATGTCCGTGCCTCCAACATGTCGGCGCTGGCTGACGATCCGGGCCATTTCGTGCGCTGGCTCCAGGCACATGCTGCGAATCAGGGCCTCGGAGCCACCGTCCCGGCCTCCGGCCACGCCTTTGCGCCGCGCGGCCTTTACGGGCGTTATCTGAGCGAGACGCTGGCTGCGGTCGAGGCGCAGGCAGCGCCCGGCCGCACTGTCCGGCGCCTGCCGCTCGACATCCGGTCCCTCGAGATCCATGCGGAGCGCGTGTGCCTCCATCCCGCCGGCGCCGCCCCTCTGGATGTGGACGCGGCGGCGCTCGCGGTCGGAAACTTCCCGCCGGAACTGCCGGTCACGGAGGGCTGCGCGGCCTGCGACGCCTCACTCATCATCCGCAATCCCTGGGACGAGGCGGCGCTTGCCCGCATAGCGCCCGATGCGCCGGTCATCATCCTCGGGTCCGGCCTGACGATGGTGGATCTTGTGATCCGGCTCGATGCGCGCGGCCACCGTGGGCCGATCCGTGTCGTCTCCCGGCGCGGCCTCATTCCGCAGCAGCACCGGGAAACGGCGCCCTGGCCGTCCTTCATCGATCCGGAGGCGCCCCCGCCAACCGTGGCAGCCCTGATGCGGCGGGTGCGGTCCGAAGTGGAGCGCGCCGAGGCGAGCGGCGCCGGCTGGCGGGACGTGATCGATGCGCTGCGCCCGGCGACGCAGGCCATCTGGCAGGGCTTCGATGCTGTCGAGCGGCGGCGCTTCCTGCGTCATGTCCGGCCCTGGTGGGACATTCACCGCCATCGCATGTCGCCGGAGATCGCCGCGCGCATTGCGCACCATCTCGCCAGCGGACGCCTCGTGGTGGAGGCGGCGCGTGGCGTGCGGCTGGATGCCCGCGACGCTGGCCTTGCCCTCGGCGTCCGGCCCCGCGGTTCAAGCCGGCTGGAGTGGCGGGAGGCGACCTACCTCATCAACTGCTCCGGACCCCAATCGGATTATCGCCGGGTGCAGGATCCGCTCGTGGCATCGCTCCTGCGCGAGGGTGTGGCGCGTCCCGACCCGCTCGGGCAGGGGCTCGACATCACGCCCCACCATGCCATCATCGCGGCGGATGGCACCGCACATTCGCGCCTCTTCGGCATCGGACCTGTGAGCAAGGGGCAGTTCTGGGAAATCGTCGCCGTCCCGGACATCCGGCGCCAGACCGCGGCCCTTGCGGACACCCTGGCCGACCGCATCGCCTGATGGACAGCCATTCCCACCTCGCATATCCGCTCGCGCGCGCCCATGCATAATAGCTGCGCACCGGCCCGGTGCGCAGACGCGAGTGTGTCCCATGTCCCAAGCCTGGCCGAACCGCCGCATCCTTGACCTCTTCCGCATCGATCTACCGCTGCTGCTGGCGCCCATGGCAGGGTCCGGAACACCGAAGCTCGCCATCGCCGTCGGCGCGGCCGGAGGTCTGGCCGCCCTCCCCGCCGCGCAATACACGCCCGAGCAGCTTGATGCCGTCATCGCTGAAGTGCGGGAGGCACTGCCCGGCCGACCGCTCAATCTGAATTTCTTTGCCCATACACCGCCGGTGCCGGATGCCGCGCGCGAGGCGAACTGGCGCGCGCGACTTGCTCCCTATTTCGCCGAAGCCGGCATCGATCCGGCCACGGTGCCATCCGGCGGCGGCCGGGCGCCCTTCGACGAGAAGTTCTGTGTGCTCGTCGAAACCCGCCGGCCGGAGGTGGTGAGCTTCCACTTCGGCCTGCCGGAGCCCTCTCTGCTGGAGCGCGTGAAAGCCACGGGAGCCAAGGTGATCTCGTCGGCGACGACGGTTGCCGAGGCAAGATGGCTCGAAGAAAAGGGCTGCGATGCCATCATCGCCATGGGGCTTGAGGCAGGCGGGCATCGCGGCGCCTTCCTCGATCTCGACATGTCACGGCAGGTGGGCACTTTCGCACTGGTGCCTCAGGTGCGCGATGCCGTCTCTGTGCCGGTAATTGCCGCGGGTGGCATTTCGGACGGCCGCGGCGTCGCCGCTGCCTTTGCGCTCGGCGCCGATGCGGTTCAGGTGGGGACGGCCTTCCTGTTTTCGCCAGAAGCAGGCGTGGCACCGCTCCACCGCGCCGCGCTGGAGCGCGCGGAGGACAACACAACGGCGCTCACCAACCTCTTCACCGGTCGGCCGGCACGCGGGGTCATGAACCGCATCATGCGCGAGATCGGCCCGCTCTCGCCCGATGCCCCCGCCTTTCCGCTTGCGGGCGCTGCGCTGGCGCCACTCAAAGCCCGCGCCGAGGCCGACGGGCGAGACGATTTCACCAATCTCTGGTCGGGCCAGGCCGCCCGGCTCGCGCCTCGTCTTCCGGCCGACGAAATGGCGCTGAAGCTTGTGGCGGACGCCCGCGCCCTGCTCGGCGCCTGACGCTCGTCCCGACATGAAAAAGCCGCGCGGAGCGATGAGCGCCGCGCGGCTTTCTTTCAGGTGAAGGCGGAAGAGCGCCCGATCAGTGGGCCTCGTCCATCCGCGAGGTCTTCTTCGTGTCCTTGAGGCCGATATAGACCAGCAGCGACACGAAGATGCAGGCGGTGGCGTACCAGTAGAAGCCCTGCTCCCAATGGAGCTCGAACTTGAAGATCTGGGCCACGCTGTCCACCGTGCCGCCAAACACGGCGACCGTGACGGCATAGGGGAAGCCCACGCCCATGGCACGCACGGAGGTGGGGAACAGCTCCGCCTTGATGATGGCCGTGATGGACGTATAGCCGCTGACGATGGCCCAGCCGCCGCAGATCAGCAGGAAGGCCATCCAAGGGTCCTTGGTGGTCTGGATGGTGTTCAGCAGCGGATAGGTGAACAGCGTACCCATCACGCCGAAGTAGATCAGAAGCGGCTTGCGGCCGATCTTGTCGGAGATCGAGCCGTAGAGGGGCTGCATGATCAAAGCGACGATGAGCGTGCCGACCGTGACCATGGTGGTCTGGTCCGCCGTGAGGCCCACCGACTGCTTCAGGAACTTCTGCATGTAGGTGGTGTAGGTGTAGAAGGCGGAGGTGCCGCCGATGGTCACGCCCACCACGAGCAGCAGCGACTTCCAGTGCCGCATGAGATCGGCGAGGGGCGCGCGCTCCTTGGCGACCGACTTCGCCTTATTGAACAGGTCGGTCTCCGGCATGTCCCGCCGCATGGTAAAGGAATAAACCGCCAGCGCCGCGCCGATGAAGAAGGGAATGCGCCAGCCCCAGGCCCGGATCTGGTCCTCCGAGAGGAACAGCTTCTGCATGATGAGCAGGGTGAACACCGCCATCAGCTGGCCGCCGATCAGCGTCACGTACCAGACGCCGGAATAGAAGCCGCGGCGGTTGGGGTGCGACATCTCCGAGAGATAGGTGGCGCTGGCGCCGTATTCGCCGCCCTGGCTCAGGCCCTGCAGGAG
The DNA here is from genome assembly GCF_004364705.1 of Azorhizobium sp. AG788. Taxonomy (NCBI): domain Bacteria; kingdom Pseudomonadati; phylum Pseudomonadota; class Alphaproteobacteria; order Hyphomicrobiales; family Xanthobacteraceae; genus Azorhizobium; species Azorhizobium sp. AG788. Next base: position 200,252 of record NZ_SOBM01000002.1, on the reverse strand, counting down.
GCGGGCGACCGTGAGCAGGATGGGCGCGGCGATGCCGATCTGGGTCGCAGAGGGCGTGCAGGCGATGATGAGCGAGCCGAAGCACATCAGCAGCACGGACGCGGTAAGCGAGATGCGGCGGCCGTAGCGGTCCGCGATGGCGCCGAACAGGAGGCTGCCGAACGGGCGCGCGAGAAAGCCGAGCGCGAAGACGATGGAAGCAAAGATCTGCTGACGGGCCGGAGACTGGTCAGCAAAGAAGGACGGAGCAAAGTAAAGCTGGAAAGCGGCGAAGACGTAGACGTCGTACCACTCGATCAGGTTGCCGGTCGATCCGACCAGGATCGCCTTGACACGGCGCACCGTGTCCTTGGTGTCATACCCATCCCCGACGGGGCGGAAGTCTTCATCGGTACGACGTTTCATATCGTCTCCCTCGCGCCAGATATCGTCCGGGAGATCCTGGGTTCGCATGCCTTCAAGCCACGCGGCCGCACGGGCGTGACGCCCGTCCGGCACCCTTCGCTCCCGCTGATCCCGAGGCGTCTGCGGCCCCGTTGGGGCGCTGCTGCCGCACCGGCCGCCCAACAGCGACGCGGTGAAAACACGCACCCGGAATACCGACCGGCAGCAGGGAATAACTGTGAGGCGACGCAACGTGAGCGAGTGATCCGCTGCCTAACGTTGCGTTAGCTGACAGAATACTGCGGCGATTAGGTCAGCTTAATTCACCTTTTTTCGCGCGAGCGCAACCCCCGCCAAAGGGCCATGCCGGCCAGCCGCCCCATGGCGGTTCAAGCGGGCGCAAGGTCGCCGCAAAAAATGCCGTGGAGCGTTTCGAGGAGTTGCCGCACCTCGCCGCTGGCCAGCCGGTAATAGACCGTCTGCGCTTCCCGCCGGGTCTCCACGAGCCCTTGCAGGCGCATCTTCGCGAGATGCTGCGAGAGCGCCGACTGGCTGAGACCCACCACCTCGGCAAGGTCGCCCACCGAACGCTCGCCCTCCACAAGCTGGCACAGCACCAGCAGACGCTTGGCATTGGCCATGGAGGACAGCAGCGCCGCCACTTCCTCCGCTTTGGCTTCCAGCGCCACGACGCCCGGAGTCGACGGCGCGGCATTTTTGCTCGTTGACATTTTAGAATAACCTAATATTCGTATTTTCTAATTTACACATGGAGAGTCCCATGGTCAACGTCGGTTCCCTGGATCGCGCCATCCGCGTGGCAGTCGGCATCGCACTCCTCGTCCTCCCGTTCATTCCCGCGGCGTCGCTGGCGAGCCTCGGACCGTGGCTCTGGGTGGCCGCGGCAGCGGGCCTCGTCCTCATCGCGACCGGCATTCTCGGCTTCTGCCCGGCCTATATGCTGGTCGGCCTGCGCACCTGCCCGCTGGCGCAGCCGAAGAAGTGACACGGCCGACACCCCATGACCACCACCTTCACCCCATGGACCTCTCTGGCGGGTGGCGCCCTCATCGGGCTCGCAGCCGTGCTGCTCATGGCAGCGTCAGGGCGCATCGCCGGCATCAGCGGCATCGCCTCCCGCCTCCTGCCACCTTATGAGGACGACGGCCTCGACTGGCGCCTCGCCTTCATCGCGGGCCTCGTGGCCGCGCCGGTGGCCATGATCCTCGTGACCGGCCGCCCCATCGCGCAAACGGTCTCGGGCAACCTGCTGCTCATGGCGGGGGCAGGGCTCCTCGTGGGCTTCGGCTCCGTCTGGGGCCATGGCTGCACCAGCGGCCACGGCGTATGCGGACTTTCCCGCTTCTCGCTGCGCTCCCTGGTCGCGACCCTCACCTTCATGGCGACGGCCGGACTGACAGTGTTCCTCGTCCGCCACGGTTTCGGAGGCTGACATGGCCCTGCTCCTCCCCCTCCTGTCGGGCCTCCTCTTCGGCCTCGGCCTTGTGGTCTCTGGTATGGCCGATCCGGCGAAGGTGCTCAATTTCCTGGACGTCGCCGGGACATGGGACCCGAGCCTTGCCTTCGTCATGGGCGGCGCTGTCATCGTCGCCACCATCGGCTTCCGGCGGGCTCTCCGTCAGCCCCACCCCTGGGTGGCGCCGCGTTTCCATATGCCCACGGCGCGGCAGATCGATGCCCGCGTCATTTTCGGTCCGGCCATCTTCGGCATCGGCTGGGGCCTGTCGGGTATCTGCCCCGGGCCGGCGCTGACCAGCCTGACACTGGGGGCACCGGGCGTTCTCGTCTTCGTGCCCGCCATGTTCGCCGGCATGGCCCTCGCCCGCTGGCTCGCCGGGCGGAGCCATCCCTCCACGGCCCAGGGCACCGATGCCCTGAAGACCCGCCCCTGAATCAAACGGAGACGCCTCCATGCTCCCGATCCCGCACGCCGTTGATCTGTCCGTCAAACCGGAGGTGACCGCCTTCTTCGACGCCCCCACCAACACGGTGAGCTATGTGGTGAAGGACCCGCAGTCGAACGCCTGTGCCGTCATCGACAGCGTCATGGACATCGATTACGCGGCCGGCCGCATCGCCTTCCAGTCCGCAGACGCGATCATCGCGTTCATCCAGGACCACGGACTTCGGCTGGAATGGCTCATCGAGACCCACGCGCATGCCGATCATCTTTCCGCCGCGCCCTATATCCAGCGGACCCTCGGCGGACAGATGGGTATCGGTGAAAACATCACCATCGTTCAGGAGACCTTCGGCAAGATCTTCAACGAAGGCACGGAATTCCAGCGCGACGGCAGCCAGTTCGACCGGCTGTTCAAGGACGGCGATACCTACCGGATCGGCAGCATGACGGCCTTCGCCATGCACACGCCCGGCCATACGCCCGCCTGCATGACCCACGTGATCGGCGATGCCGCCTTTGTCGGCGACACGCTGTTCATGCCTGACGGCGGCACGGCGCGGGCCGACTTTCCGGGCGGCGACGCGCACGTGCTCTACCGTTCGATCAAGCGCGTTTTGGCCCTGCCGCCCGAGACCCGCCTGTTCATGTGTCACGACTACGGCCCCAACGGCCGCGACATCCGCTGGGAGACCACGGTGGCCGATGAACGGGCGCACAACATCCACGTGCGCGACGGGGTGAGCGAAGAGGAGTTCGTCGCCATGCGCACAGCCCGCGACGCAACCCTCGACATGCCGCGCCTCATCATCCCCTCCATCCAGGTAAACATCCGCGCCGGCGAACTACCCCCGCCCGACGAGACGGGAAAGCGGTTCCTCAAGGTGCCGATCAACGGCCTGTGACCCCACTGCGCCGATCCGTGTAGCCCCTGCGCGATCGGGGCGGCTTTTCTCCGTTCCGGCTGGAGCCCGCCGTGCCCGCCTCCCTCCTCACCGATGGCCTGACGCTCTTTTCGGGGACCCTCGTCGGGCTGGTTCTCGGTCTCATCGGGGGCGGCGGCTCCGTGCTGGCAGTCCCCCTTCTGGTCTATCTCGTCGGCGTCTCCTCCCCCCACCTCGCCATCGGGACAAGCGCGGTGGCGGTGGCCGTCAGTGCGGCTGCGAATCTTGCCGGGCACGCAAGGGCGGGGCACGTGAAATGGCCATGTGCCATTGTCTTCACGTTCGCTGGCGTTCTCGGCGCGACCTTCGGCTCCACGCTCGGCAAGGCGATGGATGGACAGAAACTTCTCCTGCTTTTCGGCGCCCTGATGATCGCCATTGCACTGGCCATGTTCCGCCGCACCGGCGCCGGTGAAGATCCTGCCGTGCGGTTATCGAGCACGTCCGCCCCCGTGTTGTTGCCCCGTCTGGTCGGCATGGGCATCGCGGTCGGGACTCTCTCAGGCTTTTTCGGCATCGGTGGCGGCTTCCTCGTGGTGCCCGGCCTTTTGGCAGCGACGCGCATGCCGCTCATCTTCGCCATCGGCTCTTCTCTGGTGGCCGTCACCGCCTTCGGCGTGACGACGGCGGTGAGCTACGCCGTTTCAGGCTTCATCGACTGGCGAATGGTGGCTGTGTTCATCGGCGGAGGCGTCATCGGCGGCCTCCTTGGACAGCGGTTGGCGCGCCATCTTGCGGGGCGCAAGGGGCAGTTGTCGCGGTTGTTCGCCCTGATCGTCGCGATGGTCGGCATCTATGTGGTCGCGCGCGGCGTGATGACGCTGGCGTGACGGCTTCCCCACGCCCCGCTCCCGCCCAAAGGGGAGGCATCCCCTCATCGGCCTATCCCAACAAACGACCGGCCGCCGCGCCGGAAATGTCGCACCGGTGAAGCCCTCGCTCGCCTCGCATTTGAACGGCAAAACATCTTCAAATTGCGCCCCACCCAACCACACCGAATGATGGCAGGATGCCCGTTTGCCTGCGCATTGGGCGGGGGAGCGGTCGGCCTGCGGTATACCGGCTATTTTTTCACCACGCGTAGTTATTGTGCATTTCGTTGAGAGCGCTAGGCTCCTTCACGTGAATGGCAGCACCGGGAGAGACCGGATCGATCCGGCACCGAAGGAGCAACCGCCCCGGAAACTCTCAGGTAGAAGGACCGGTGCCTGCCAGAAGACGTCCGGAGAGTGACCGGCCCTGCCGGTCCGCCGAAGGAGCAAGCCGCGTGAGCGGTGAATCTCTCAGGCCCAGAACGGACGGGGCGACCTTTATCGCACGGGCCGGCCACCGCGCCGCCCCGTGGCGGGCACACGTCGCACGGCAAGAGGCCAGACAAGACACAAGACCGGCGCTCTCACCTTCCTGACCATCCGACCATTCCGATCCGAGGGGACTGTTGCATGAATTGGTTCAAGACCGAGGTGTCCGGCCCGCGGCGCAAGGCCCTGAAGACGCTCACCATGGCGTCCGTGCTTGCCCTTGGCCTGTCCTCCCTCGCCCCCGCCGCCCACGCGGCCGGCACCACCATCCGGGCGGTGATGCACTCGGGCCTGCGCGTGCTGGACCCGATCATCACCACCGCGCACATCACCCGCAATCACGGCTACATGATCTATGACACGCTGCTGTCCATGGATGCCAATTACAAGCCGCAGCCGCAGATGGCGGAGTACAAGGTCTCCGACGACGGCCTGACCTACACGCTCACCCTGCGCGACGGCCTGCTGTGGCACGACGGCACGCCGGTGACCGCCGAGGATTGCGTCGCCTCCCTGAAGCGCTGGGCGCAGCGCGATACCGGCGGCCAGATGCTCATGGACTACGCCGAGAGCCTCACCGCCGCCGATGCCAAGACCATTGTTCTGAAGCTCAAGAAGCCCTTCGGCCCGACGCTCGAGATGCTGGCCAAGCCCTCGTCGGTCGTGCCCTTCATGATGCCGAAGCGCATCGCGGAGACCCCCGCCAGCGAGAGCATCACCGACCAGATCGGCTCCGGCCCCTTCAAGTTCGTGAAGGCGGAGTTCCAGCCCGGCGTGAAAGTGGTCTACGAGAAGTTCGACAAATACGTGCCCCGCAAGGAGCCCCCGAGCTGGACCGCCGGCGGCAAGGTCGCCTATGTGGACCGCGTAGAATGGGTGAACATGCCCGACGCGCAGACGGCGCTGAACGCCATCAACAATGGCGAGATCGATTATATGGAGGCCCCGCCGGTGGACCTCCTGCCGCTCGCGGAAGCCAACCCGGACATCAAGAAATTCCGCTGGACGCCCCTCAATACCCAGACCATGGGGCAGATGAACGTCCTTTATCCGCCCTTCGACAATGTGAAGATCCGCCGCGCCGCTATGCTGGCGCTCGGGCAGAACGACGTGCTCGCCGCCCTCATCGGCAATCCCGAATATTTCGCGGCCTGCCCGTCCATGTATGGCTGCGGCGTCCCGCTCTCCACCGATGCGGGCGCTCCCAAGACCTTCGCCACGGGCGACATCAAGGCCGCGCAGGCGCTGCTGAAGGAGGCGGGCTATGACGGCACCCCCGTCGTCATCCTCCAGCCCACCGACGTCATCACGGTCGCTCCCCAGCCGGTGGTGGCGGCTCAGGCCCTGCGCAATGCTGGCTTCAAGGTCACGCTCCAGCCCATGGACTGGCAGACCCTGGTGACCCGACGCGCCAGCCAGGCCCCGCTGGCCGAAGGCGGATGGAGCCTGTTCTTCACCAACTGGATCGGCGCCGAAGTCTGGACGCCCCTCGTCAACCCCATGCTCAACACGCGTGGCAAGAAGGGCGGCTTCTTCGGCTGGCTGGACGATCCGGAAATCATCAAGATGCGCGACGAGTTCGCGGGGGCCAAGACGCTCGACGAGCAGAAGGCGCTCGCCGCGAAGATCCAGCAGCGCGCCTATGACGATGCCGCTTATGTGCCGCTCGGCAGCTACTACATTCCGGCCCTCTACCGCACCTCGCTTTCCGGGCTGATCCAGGGACCGGCGCCGCTGTTCTGGAACATCAAGAAAGCCAACTGACGCCGCTGCGCCCGGCCCGCACCGGCCGGGCGCAGCCCCGTTTCCCAGCGAGGGCGATCCATGCTCGCTTATGTTCTCCGGCGCGTGCTCGCCGCCATCCCCGTCATGGGCGTGGTCGCGCTGTTCGTCTTCCTGCTGCTGCGCCTCACGCCCGGCGACCCCGCCGCCATCATCGCCGGCGACACGGCGACACCGGCACAGCTGGAGGCCATCCGCACCAGCCTCGGGCTCGACAAGCCCATACCCGTCCAGTTCCTCACCTGGATCAGCCAGCTCGCGCATGGCGATCTCGGCACCTCGCTCATCTCCAAGACGCCGGTGACGACGCTGATCGGCCAGCGCCTCGGGCCGACGCTCAACCTCGCGCTCGTCACCATGGTGCTTTCGATCCTCATCGCCGTGCCCATGGGAGTGCTGGCGGCCTGGAAGCACGGCACGCTCATCGACAATCTCGTGATGGCGCTATGCGTGCTTGGCTTCTCCGTGCCGGTCTTCGTCATCGGCTATGTGCTGATCCAGGTGTTCGCCATCAACCTGCGCTGGTTCCCGGTTCAGGGCTTCAGCACGATCGCCAACGGCATCGGCCCCTTCGCCCAGCGCGCCACCCTGCCCGCCTTCACGCTCGCCTCCATCTATGTGGCGCTGATCGCCCGCATGACGCGGGCGAGCCTGCTGGACGTGCTGGGGGAAGACTACATCCGGACCGCCCGCGCGAAGGGGGTGGGTGAACGCATCGTCCTGTTCCGCCACGCTTTGCGCAACAGCGCCGTGCCCATCCTCACCGTCATCGGCACCGGCTTTGCCCTGCTCATCTCGGGCGTGGTGGTGACCGAGAGCGTGTTCAACATTCCCGGCCTCGGACGGCTCATTGTCGATGCGGTTCTGGCCCGCGACTATCCGGTCATACAGGGGCTGATCCTTCTCACCTCCGGCATCTATGTGTTCATCAACCTGATGGTCGATCTCTCTTATTCCCTGCTGGACCCGAGGATCCGCTACTGATGGCCGCCTCCTCTCCCAGTGATGCGGGCGCCCTGCCCGTCAGCCGGCCGCGCTATCTGCCGAACCTGTCGCGGCTGCGCTTCGCGCCGACCATCGCCGCCATCTGCCTTGTGCTGATCGCCGCCATGGCGCTCCTCGCGCCGCTGCTGGCGCCGCATGATCCCATCACCATGCTGCCGACCCAGCGGCTGAAGCCGCCGAGCCCCATGTATCTGCTCGGCACGGATTCCTACGGTCGCGACCTGCTCTCGCGGCTCATCTATGGCGCGCGGGTTTCGCTCATCGTCGGGCTCGGCGTGATGGTTATCTCCATCGCCATCGGCCTGCCGCTCGGCCTGCTGTCGGGCTATTTCCGCACGCTGGATGCCATCCTCATGCGGGTGATGGACGGCCTCATGGCCATTCCGAGCGTACTGCTCGCCATCGCCGTGGTGTCGCTCTCCGGCTCGTCGCTGACAACGGTGATGATCGCCATCACCATTCCCGAGGTGCCCCGCGTGGTGCGCCTCGTACGCTCGGTGGTGCTTTCCGCGCGCAACGAGCCTTATGTGGAGGCGGCCATCGCCATGGGCACGCGCCTGCCGGCCCTGCTCTATCGGCACCTGATGCCCAACACCTATGCGCCGCTGATCGTGCAGGGCACCTATATCTGCGCCTCGGCCATCGTGACGGAAGCCATCCTTTCCTTCCTCGGCGCCGGCATCGGCACCGAGACTCCCTCCTGGGGCAACATGATCTCGGAGGGGCGCATGTACTTCCAGCTGAAGCCCATGCTCATCTTCTGGCCGGGCCTGCTGCTCTCGCTGTGCATCCTGTCCGTGAACCTGATCGGCGATGCCGCCCGAGACGTGCTCGACCCGCGGCTCAAGAAGAGGACCGGCGCATGAGCGGCACCCCTTCCCCCATCCTGACCATCGACAATCTGTGTGTCGACATCGTCGCGCTCAAGCGGCGGGTTCTTGACGGCATCTCCCTCTCCATCGCGCCCGGCGAGACCCTGTGTCTCGTGGGTGAGAGCGGTTCGGGCAAATCCGTCACCTCGCTCGCCACCATGGGCCTGCTGCCCAAGAAGGTGCTCGGCCTCTCAGGCGGCAGCATCAAGCTTGAGGGCGAGGAACTGGTGGGCGCAAGCGATGCCCGCCTGCGGGCGCTTCGGGCCAGCCGCATGGCCATGATTTTCCAGGAGCCGATGACGGCGCTCAATCCGGTGATCCCGGTGGGCCGCCAGATCGAGGAGGTTCTGAAGACCCACCTGCATCTCTCCGGTCGCGAGCGTCGGGAGAAGGTGCTGGCGATGATGGAGCAGGTGCACCTGCCCAATATCGAGCGCGTCTATGCCTCCTATCCGCACCAACTCTCCGGCGGCCAGCGCCAGCGCATCATGATCGCCATGGCGCTGATCCTCGATCCCAAGCTGCTGATCGCGGATGAGCCCACCACGGCGCTGGACGTCACCACCCAGAAGCAGATCCTGAAGCTCATCAAGGAGCTGCAGGGACGAATGGGCACGTCCGTCCTGTTCATCACCCATGACATGGGCGTGGTGGCGGACATTGCGGACCGGGTATGCGTGATGCACCACGGCAAGGTGGTGGAAACTGGCCCCATCGACACCATCCTGCGCGCGCCGCAGGAGGACTACACCCGTCGCCTGCTGGGCGCGGTGCCGAGCCTCACGCCCCGCCCGCCGCGTCCGGAAACCTCGCCGGAGACCGTGCTCTCGGTGAGCGAACTGGAAAAGACCTACGCCGCTCGCGCTCTCTTCCGTGCGCCGCGCGAGACGGTGGCGGCCAAGGACGTCTCCTTCCGCCTTCAGCGCGGCCGCACGCTCGGCATCGTGGGCGAGAGCGGCTCGGGCAAGTCCACGGTGGCGCGCTGCGTGATGCGCCTCATCGACCCGACTTCGGGCTCGATCCGCCTCGGCGCGCAGGAAGTCTCTGACCTCTCGCCCAGCGTGTTGCGCCCCTATCGCAAGCGCATCCAGATGATCTTTCAGGATCCCTACCGCTCTCTCAATCCCCGCATCACCGTGGGCGAGAGCATTGCCGAAGGCCCGCGCAATTTCGGCGTGCCCGCCGCCGTGGCGCTGAAGCGCGCCCGCGAGCTGATGCCGCTCGTCGGCCTGCCGGAGGATGCGGTGGAGCGGTTTCCGCACCAGTTCTCGGGCGGCCAGCGCCAGCGCATCGCCATCGCGCGGGCGCTCGCCATGGAGCCGGACGTGCTGGTGGCGGACGAGGCCGTCTCCGCCCTCGATGTGTCCGTGCAGGCGCAGGTGCTGGACCTTCTGGCCGACCTCCAGACCCGACTCGGGATCGCCATCCTGTTCATCACCCACGACCTGCGGGTGGCAGCCCAGATCTGCGACGATGTGGTGGTGATGCACAAGGGCCGCATTGTGGAATACGGTACGGCCGAGGAAGTTCTCGCCACCCCGAAGGCGGACTACACCCGCGACCTCCTGGCCGCCGCCCCCGGCCGCCATTGGGACTTCGCCAATTTCCGGCCGCTGGAGCCCGCCACCGCCGGCGCGTGAGATAAGCAAGGACAGATCCATGACCCGCATCGCCGTCGGCGGCTTCATGCACGAGACGAACACCTTTGCGCCCGCACAGGCGCCCTACGCCGCCTTCGAGCATGGCGGCGGCTTCCCGCCCATCAGCCGGGGCGCGGAAATCTTCGAGCGGATGCCGGGGAAGAACACCGGCCTCTCCGGCTTCATCGCCGCCGCGGCCGAAAAGGGCTGGGAGGTGCTGCCGACGCTCTGGTGCGCCGCTGCCCCCTCCGCCCATGTGACCGAGGACGCCTTTGAGCGCATCATGGCCGAGATGCTGGAGCGTCTGGCCGCCTTCGGCCCTGTGGACGGCGTCTATCTCGACCTCCACGGCGCCATGGTGACCACCCATTACGACGACGGCGAGGGCGAGACGGAGGCCCGCGTGCGCGACCTCATCGGTCCCGACGTGCCACTGGTGGTGAGCCTCGACCTGCACGGCAATGTCTCGCGCCGCATGGTGGACGAGGCTGATGCGCTGGTGGCCTATCGCACCTATCCGCACGTGGATATGGCCGACACCGGCCGGCGCGCGGCGGATGTGCTGGCCGCCCGCATGGCGGGCAAGCCCTTCGCCAAGGCCTTCCGGCAGATCCCCTTCCTCATGCCCATCGCCTGGCAGTGCACGGAGATGGAGCCCTGCCGCACGCTCTATCAGCAGCTGGCACAGATCGAGCGTGAGATGGGGCTCGTCCACCTCTCCTTCCTGCCCGGCTTCCCGGCGGCCGATTTTCCGGACTGCGGCGGCAGCGTGGTCGCCTATGCGGACACGCAGGCGAAGGCCGATGCGGGCGCGGACGCGATGACCGCCCTCATACTCGCGCAGGAGGACGCCTTCGCCGGCAGCGCCTTCTCCCCCGAGGCGGGCGTGCGGGAAGCGATGGCCATCGCCGCCACGGCGAAAAAGCCGGTGGTGATCTCCGACACGCAGGACAATCCCGGCGCCGGTGGCACCTCCGACACCACGGGCATGCTGCGCGCGCTGCTCGCCTGCGGTGCCGAGCGGGCGGCGCTCGGCCTGATGGTGGACCCGCAGGCGGCAGACGCAGCCCATACGGCGGGCGTGGGGGCGCAAGTGACGCTCGCGCTCGGCGGTAAGTCCGGCCTTCCGGGGGATGCCCCGTTCGAGGGCACCTTCACCGTGGACGCGCTCTCCGATGGCACCTTCAATGCCACCGGCCCGTATTTCGGCAAGGGGCCGATGTTCCTCGGTCGCTCTGCCTGCCTGCGCATCGGCGGCGTGCGGGTGGTGGTCGCCTCGCGCAAGGCGCAGCTCGCCGATCAGGCCATGTTCCGCTACGTGGGCATCGAGCCGACCGAGCAGGCGATCCTCGTGAACAAGAGCTCCGTGCATTTCCGGGCCGATTTCACGCCGATTGCGGAAACCATTCTGGTCTGCACCGCGCCCGGTGCCATGCCCCTTTCCCCCGCCAGCCTGCCATGGAAGCATCTGCGCCCCGGCGTGCGGCTCGAACCCAACGGCCCGGCCTTCGCCTGACCTTCTCCCCCCAAAGCTGACCTGAGACGGACCCATGCCTGCATTGCCCGAAATCGAAGCCTTCGCTGACGATCTCGTCGCCATCCGCCGCGACATCCATGCCCATCCGGAAATCGGCTTCGAGGAAGTGCGCACCTCCGCGCTGGTGGCCGAGAAGCTTGCCTCCTGGGGCGTCGAGGTGCATCGCGGCATCGGCAAGACCGGCGTCGTCGGCGTGCTTCACGGCGCCAAGGGCCCCGGCCGTCGCATCGGCCTGCGCGCCGACATGGACGCTTTGCCCATGGACGAGGCGACCAACCTGTCCTTCTCCTCCAAATATCCCGGCAAGTTCCACGGCTGCGGCCATGACGGCCACACCACCATGCTGCTGGGCGCAGCCCGCTATCTCGCCAGCAACAACGACTTTGCCGGCACTGTCCATTTCATCTTCCAGCCGGCCGAGGAAGGGCTCGGCGGCGCCCGCGCCATGCTGGCGGACAAGCTGTTCGAGCGCTTCCCCTGTGATGAAGTCTATGGCCTGCACAATGCGCCGAACATCGAGGCCGGCAAGGTGCGCATCTTCGCCGGCCCGGCCCAGGCCGGGGCCGACTTCTTCGACATCAAGATCACGGGCCGCGGCTCCCATGGCGCGCGCCCGGAGGTCTCCCGCGACCCGGTGATCGCCGCGACCGCTTTGGTGCAGGCGCTGCAATCCATCGTCAGCCGCAATGCCGATCCCCAGCACGCCGCCGTGCTGTCGGTGACCAAGATCCATTCCGGTTCGGCCTATAACGTCATTCCGCAGGAAGCGACGCTCGGCGGCACCACCCGCTTCTTCGATGCGGCCACCGGCGAACTCATGCGTCAGCGCATGCGCACCGTCGCCGCCGGCATCGCCGCCACCTTCGAGATGGAGATCGACGTGGAGATCCGCTCCATCTTCGACGTGCTGGTGAATCACGAGGCCCAGAGCGACGCCGCCGCCAAGAGCATCGCCAAGATTGTGGGTGCCGAGCACGTCCTCACCGATATGGTCCCGATCATGGGCAGCGAGGACTTCGCCGACATGCTGCGGGCTGTCCCCGGCGCCTATTTCTGGGTCGGCCACGGCGGCGACGTTCCGGTGCACAATCCCGGCTTCGTCCTGGACGAGGCCATCCTGCCCATCGGCTCCAGCCTGCTGGCGACGGTGGCCACCGACCGCCTCGCGGCGGCCTGAGGCACGCCATGGACCTCTCTGCCCTGCCGTTCGACACGACGTCCATGCTGGCGCGCCTGCGCCCCTGGATCGAGTGCGAGAGCCCGACCTATGACCCGGCGGCCGTCTCGCGCGCCGTGGCGCTGGCCGCGCGCGACGCGGCGGCGGCAGGCGGACAGGTCGACCATATCCCCGGGCCGGACGGGCTCGGGGACTGCGCCCGCATACGCTTTCCGCACAAGGATGCCGGTACGCCCGGCATCCTTGTGATGGGCCATTTCGACACCGTGCATCCCATCGGCACGCTGGAAAAGCTCCCCTTCCGGCAGGAGGGCAACCTGTGCTGGGGGCCGGGCCTGCTGGACATGAAGGGCGGCACCTTCACGGCGCTGGAAGCGCTGATCCAGCTCACCCGCGCGGGCATCGAGACGCCGCTGCCCATCACCTTCCTCTTCACCAGCGACGAGGAGATCGGCAGCCCCGGCACCCGCGCCCTCATCGAAGAGGAAGCGAAGACGCACAAATATGTGCTGGTGCCCGAGCCCGGCCTTGCCGACAAGGGCGTGACCACGGGACGCTATGCCATCGCCCGATACAAGCTCACCGCTTACGGCCGGGCGAGCCATGCCGGCGCGACGCTGAAGGAAGGGCGTTCCGCCATCCGGGAGATGGCGCGACGCATTCCCGAGATCGAGGATATGACCTCGGACGACTGCACCTTTTCGGTCGGCGTCGTCCATGGCGGGCAGTGGGTGAACTGCGTTGCCACGACCTGCAGCGGAGAAGCGCTGAGCATGGCCAAGCGGCAGGAAGACCTCGACCACGGCACCACCCGCATCCTAGCGCTCAACGAGCGGCGGGAGGACGGTACGGGCTTTGAGGTGAAGACCAGCGTGGTGCGCCCCGTGTGGGAGCCGAACGCGGGCTCCCTGGCGCTCCACGCGCTTGCGAAATCCATCGCCGGAGAACTCGGCTTCGATCTGCCCCACCGCTCCTCGCCCGGCGGCTCGGACGGCAATTTCACCGGCGCGCTCGGCATCCCGACGCTGGACAGCCTCGGGCCCTGCGGCGGCGACTATCACACGCTCAACGAGCACATCCGCATCGACACCTTGGCCGAGCGGGGCCGCCTCATCGCTGGCCTGATGGCCCGCCTGTCCTGAGCGGGCGCCGCCGGCCTCACCACACCGGCGGCGTGGTGATCCAGAGCACGCGTGTGACGCCCTCCGAGAGGTTGCGGAACTTGTGCGGCAGGGCGCTCTCGAAGGCGAAGGAATCCCCCTGCATGAGGCGGTGCACGGTGCCGTCAATGACGAGTTCCATCGCGCCTTCCACCACCACGCCGCCTTCCTCGCCGATGTGGTTATAGGCCTCCTCGCCGGAGCTGCCGCCGGGCGCGAGGATGATTTCCATGATCTGCAGCGTGCTGAGGTCGCTCCGGCTGAGGAACTCCTTCACGATGCCCTTGGCCCCGAGATCGAGCCTTCGACGCTGGTAGGGCCGCATCACATGACGGCTTTCCGAAAGCGGAGCCCCGTCCTCCCCGAACAGCGATTGCACGGTGACTCCAAGGGCACCGCAGATCGCCCGCAGCACGCGCACGGAGGGCGAGGAAATCCCGCGCTCCACCTGGCTGAGCAACCCCACCGACAGACCGGCCGCATCCGCCACGCGCTGGAGCGACAGCCCGCGCGCGAGCCGCGCCTCGCGGATGCTGGACCCGAAGGCACGATCATGCTCGCTCGCCGCCTCGTCCTCGGTTGACGCCACTTCGGCCCGCCCCTTCACCATCGTGAAAACGATCCCTGAATGAAACGATTTCCGATGGCCCATCACAGAGTTCATCGAATTACGAAAGACGTCGCACAGTTCCCATTTTCATAAAAGTGAAATTTTGCGCGTCACGGGCATTGCCGAGGTGCATCGTTGGCTTATAGTGGATGCGCCGGTGCCGAAGCGGGCCGGCCAAGGCAGCCATCCCGCGCTGCCGATCCTTCGAGGCGGAACCAACACGCGCCGGACGGCGAGCGCTTGCGCGCGCCCGGATGCCAGAGCGCGGAACAGGAGACAGCATGTTTCTGAAATCTCTCGCCGCTCTGGCGGTCGGCATCGCAGTGGGCTTCTCCGCACCCGTGATGGCGCAGGAGAGCTTCAAGGTGGGCGTCACCACCACGGGCGTTCCCTTCACCTTCGTGGACACCACCACCCAGCAGCCCACCGGCGCCATGGTGGACCTCGCCAAGGCGATCGCGACCGAAGTCGGCCTGAAGCCCACCTTCGAGCTGACCGCCTTCTCGGCGCTGGTGCCCTCGCTCAGCACCCACAAGATCGACGTCATCTCCGCCGGCATGCTCGCCACCGACGAGCGCCGCAAGGTCGTGGATTTCAGCGAACCGGTCTATACCTATGGCGACGCCATGTTCGTGGCCGCCGACGCCAAGGATGTCACGCTCGACGACCTCAAGGGCCAGGTGGTGGGCGCGCAGGTGGGCACCACCTTCGCCGACAGCCTGAAGGCCCTGAACATCTTCAGCGAAGTGAAGCTCTACGAGAGCATTGCCGACATCATGCGCGACGTGAAGCTCGGCCGCATCAAGGCGGGCTTTGGCGATCAGCCGATCATCGCCTACCAGATCGCCAAGAACCCCGGCCTCGGCGTGCGGCTCGTGAAGGGCTACAAGCCGCTCAAGGAAGGTCAGGTCGCCCTCGCCATCGCCAAGGACAATCCGGCCCTGCTGACCAAGGTCAATGCCGCCATCCTCAAGCTCAAGGCGAGCGGCGAGCTGGACAAGATCTTCGCCGCCTACGGCCTCTGATCGACAACGCGGGCGGCGCGCCGCGCCGTCCGTCCCCGGCCCACCACGCCGGCAAGCACAGGTGCCGCGACGGCCCGCCGTCGCATCCGTTGGCCCGCCATGGGGCACGCATGTCCGCCTTTCTCGCCCAATCCTCTGAATATCTGCCCATCCTCATCAAGGGGCTGTGGCTGACCATCGCCGTCACGGCGCTGGCGCTGTGCCTGTCCACCGCCCTCGGTCTCGTCTGGGCGCTGCTGCGCACCTCCGGCGTGCCGATGCTTGCCGCCCCCACGCGGGTGTTCGTGGAACTGGTGCGCGGCGTACCGATCCTCGTGATCCTGTTCTACATCTATTTCGTCATGCCGGACTTCGGCATCGATCTTTCCGCCTTCCAGGCCGGCGTCATCGGTCTCGCCCTCACCTATTCCTGCTACATCGGCGAAACCTTCCGCGCGGGCATCGAGGCGGTGGACCGGGGGCAAGTGGAAGCGGCCAAGTCCATCGGCATGAAGCGCCCGCTCATGATGCGCCGGGTGATCCTGCCGCAGGCCTTCAAGATCGTGCTGCCGCCCTATGGCAACAACATCGTCATGCTGCTGAAGGATTCCTCGCAGGTCTCGGTGATCTCGGTGGCCGAGCTGACCATGCAGGGCAAGATGCTGGCGTCCTCCACCTTCAACAACATGACCATCTTCACGCTTGTGGCCCTGCTCTATCTGTGCCTCACGGTGCCGCTGAACATCGTGATGCGCCAGCTCGAACTGCGCCTGGGGAAAGCCCGATGATCCGCTTCGAGGACGTGCACAAGTCCTTCGGGAACCATGAGGTTCTGAAGGGCATCGATGCGGAGGTGGGCAAGGGGCAGGTGGTCTGCCTCATCGGTCCGTCAGGCTCCGGCAAATCCACCCTGCTGCGCTGCGTGAACGGGCTCGAGACCTATCAGAAGGGCCGCATCACCGTCGACACGACGGTGGTGCATGCCCGCGCCTCCAGCATCCATGCCATCCGCACCCGCGTGTCCATGGTGTTCCAGCGCTTCAACCTGTTTCCCAACCGCACCGCGCTGGAAAACGTGATGGAAGGTCCCGTCTTCGTTCTGGGCGAGGATAAGCGGGAGGTGCGTGAGCGGGCCGAGGGATTGCTCGCCCGTGTGGGCCTCAGCGCCAAGACCGATGCCTATCCCGCCTCTTTGTCCGGCGGCCAGCAGCAGCGCGTGGCCATCGCCCGTGCGCTCGCTATGCGCCCGCAGGCCATCCTGTTCGACGAGCCCACCTCGGCGCTCGATCCCGAGATGGTGGGCGAGGTGCTCCAGGTCATGCGCGCACTTGCCGAGGAGCACATGACCATGCTGGTGGTCACGCACGAGATTCAGTTCGCCCGCGAGGTGGCGGACCGGGTGCTGTTCCTCGATGGCGGCCGCATCGTCGAGGAAGGCCCCGCCCGCGAGGTGCTGCACCACCCCCGCCACGAGCGCACGCAGGATTTCCTGCGCCGCGTCACCCATCCGGTCTGACCCGGCCGCTTCGGACATATGCCCATGACAACCTCTGCCGCCTCCATCTGGGCCGCCACCGCCGCCCCTGCACCGGATACGCCGCCCCTCACGGGCGCGGCGCGCTGCGACGTGCTGGTGGTGGGCGCGGGCTTCACCGGCCTCTCCGCCGCCTTGCGGCTCGCGGAAGGCGGCGCCTCGGTGGTGGTGCTCGATGCGGTGGCGCCCGGTTTTGGCGCCAGCGGGCGCAATGGCGGGCAGATCATTCCCGGCCTGAAATACGATCCCGATACGCTCGACACCCTGTTCGGCGAGGCGACCACGGATTTCGTGGGCAAGGCCGCCGATCAGGTCTTCGCGCTAATCGAAAAATACGCGATCGCCTGCGAGGCCCGGCGCTCTGGCTGGATCCAGGCCAGCGTGAAGACCAGCCACCTGCCGGCGATCGAAAAGCGCATGGGCCAATGGGCGAAGCGCGGCGCGCCGGTCCAGTGGCTCGATGCGCCCGCCATGGCCCGCGCCATCGGCAGTGAGGGCTTCGCCGGCGGCTGGATCGACCGGCGCGCTGGCGCGCTGCACCCTCTCAACTACGCCCTCGGGCTGGCCCGCGCCGCCTTGGCCGCTGGCGTTCGCGTCCATGGCGAGAGCCCCGTGACCCGCCTTGCGCGCAATGGCACGCAGTGGCAGGCGACCACGGCCAATGGCGCGACGGTCGCGGCGCAGACGGTGCTGCTCGCCACCAACGGCTATACGGATCGGCTCTGGCCCGGCCTCCGGGCGACGATGGTGCCCGCAAGCAGCTTCCAGGTGGCCACCGCGCCGCTGCCGCCCGAGATGCTGGCCCGCATCCTGCCGGACGGACCTGTGGTCTCCGATACCCGGCGCATCGGCAATTATTTCCGCATCGGCCCCGGCAACCGGCTGATGATGGGTGGGCGCGGCACCTTCCGCGAACCGACGGGGCCGGGCGACTATCACCGCATCATCGGGGCCCTCCATCACTTCTTCCCGCAGACGCGCACCATGACGCTCGACTTCCACTGGACCGGGCGCGTGGCCATGACGCCGGACCATCTGCCCCATGTCCACAAACCCGCACCTAGCCTCATCGCGGCGCTCGGCTACAACGGGCGAGGCGTCGCCATGGCGAGTGCCCTCGGCACCGCCATCGGCGCCCACCTGCTGGACGAGACCTCTCCCCTTCCGCTCACCGTCTCGCCCATCCGGCCCATGCCGGTGCATGACCTGCATCCACTCTACGCCTCGGCGGCCATCTCCTGGTATCGCCTGCAGGACGCGCTGGAGCGCTGAGCCCACTGGCGATCCACGTGCCCGGCGGCTATTCAGATCCGAATGGCCCGAAGCGGCCGGAGGAACAGGGGGCGGCCGGAGGTCTTCGCGTCGCCCCGCGCGGAGGCGCCATGGACCCGGTTTCGGCGGTGATCGCCTTTTCCCTCGCGGCCGCACTGCTGGTCATCACGCCCGGCCTCGACACGGCGCTCGTGCTCCGCACCGCTGCCGTGGAAGGGCCGCGCCCGGCCTTGCAGGCGGGTGCGGGCGTCTCGGCAGGCGTGCTGCTCTGGGGGCTGATCGCCTCGCTGGGCCTCGGGGCGCTGCTGGCGGTGTCGGAAACCGCCTATATGGTGCTCAAGGTCGTCGGCAGCCTGTATCTGCTGTGGCTCGGCGGCCGCATGCTTCTGGCAGCACTGCGCCCCGGCGGTGGTGCCAGAGCGACGGTGGTCGCACCCCGTAACGCCTCAGCCGGCAACTGGTTCTGGCGCGGCCTGATGACCAATCTGCTGAACCCGAAGGTCGGCCTCTTCTACGTGACGTTCCTGCCCCAGTTCGTGCCGCCGGACATGCCGGTGGTGGCCTTCAGCTTTGGCCTCGCTGCCATCCATGTGGCGATGGGCATGAGCTGGTTCGCGCTGCTGGTCGGCGCAACACGTCCCTTCGCCCGCGTGCTCCAGAGCCCCACCGTACGCCGGGCGCTCGACGCCGTCACCGGATGCGTGCTGGTGGCCTTCGGCCTGCGCCTCGCGCTGGAACGCCGGGGCTAATCCTCCGGCCGCGCCGCAACCCGCCGGTCGGCGAGCACGTTGCGGATGGCGAAGTTGGAATTGATGCGCAGCACACCGGGAAGAACAGACAGGATTTCCTTGTGAATGCGCTCGAACTCCAGCGCATTCTCCACGTCCACCCGCAGCACATAGTCCGAGAGGCCGGTCATCAGCAGGCATTCGCGGATTTCAGGAAACTTGCGCACCGCAAGCTCGAAGCGGTTCAGATATTCCTCCGTCTGCCGCTCCAGCGTGATCTGGATGATGACGGCGATGGACGGGGCGCCGGCTGTCATGTCGGTGAGCGCCGTATAGCCGGTGATGATGCCGGCCTTCTCCATCAGCGCAATGCGGCGGTGACAGGCGGACGGGGACAGCCCCACCACCTTGCCGAGATCCACATTGGAGATGCGGGCATCGAGCCGCAGCTGGCGGATGATCTTCCGGTCGATCGCGTCAATCTCGTGCATGGGCTTCAGCCGTGTCGCATCGTCAGAACAGGACAGGGCCGGACAATGCCGGCCCTGCCTCTTACGCCAAACCGCGGCGCGCGGAAAACGCCCCCCGGGCGTCGGCTCAGCGATAGCGGGAGAGATCCAGCCCTTCGGTGGAGATTTCGGGTTTGGCACCGGAGATGATGTCGGACAGGAGACGGGCGGACCCGCAGGACATGGTCCAGCCGAGCGTGCCGTGGCCACCGTTCAGGAACAGGTTGCCGAACTTCGTCTTGCCGATGATGGGCGTGCCATCCGGCGTCATGGGGCGCAGGCCGCACCAGAACTCCGCCTTCTTCTGGTCGCCGGCGCCGCCGAACAGGTCTTCCACCGAGAGGGTGAGCGTCGCCTGGCGGGCGGGCGGCAGATCCTTGTTGAAGCGGGCGATCTCCGCCATGCCGCCGACGCGGATGCGCGAGCCGAGGCGGGTGATGGCGATCTTGTAATATTCGTCCATCACGGTGGAGACGGGGGCCTTGGCCTCGTCGAGGATCGGCACGGTGATGGAATAGCCCTTCACGGGATAGATGGGCAGGTCGAGGCCGAGCGGGGCGAGGAAGCCCGGCATGTAGCTGCCGAGCGCCGCCACATAGCTGTCTGCGATGTAATCGCCCTGCGCGGTCTCGACGGCCGCGATGCGGTCGCCATCCCGGCGCAGGCGCTTCAGGTCCACATTGTAGACGAAGCGCACGCCCAGGCCCTCAGCGAGCTTGGCCAAGGCATTGGTGAAGAGGAAGCAGTCGCCGGTCTCGTCGCCCGGCAGGCGCAGGCCGCCGACGATCTTGTGGGCGGCGGGCTTGAGGCCCGGCTCCACCTGCACGCAGCCTTCGCGGTCCAGAACCTCGAACGGCACGCCGTCCGCCTTCAGGACGGCGATGTCCTTGGCGATGCCGTCGAGCTGCTTCTGGCTGCGGAACACTTCCAGCGTGCCCT
Organism: Azorhizobium sp. AG788; assembly: GCF_004364705.1. Taxonomy (NCBI): domain Bacteria; kingdom Pseudomonadati; phylum Pseudomonadota; class Alphaproteobacteria; order Hyphomicrobiales; family Xanthobacteraceae; genus Azorhizobium; species Azorhizobium sp. AG788. The sequence goes on along the minus strand of NZ_SOBM01000002.1, from coordinate 179,933 downwards.
GCATGCGCTCGTCATAGCGGATGCCCGTATCGGCCCGCAGTTGCATGAGCACATCGCGGCTGTATTCGGCGATGCGCACCATGCGGCCCTTGTTCACCGCATAGCGGGCCGAGGTGCAGTTGGCGAGCATCTGGAGCATCCAGCGCCAGGTCACCGGATCGAGCGTCGGGCGGACGATGAGCGGGGCGTGCTTCATGAACAGCCACTTGGCGGCCTTCATGGGAATTCCTGGCGCTGCCCAGGGCGAGGAATAGCCCGGCGACACTTCGCCGGCATTGGCATAGCTCGTTTCCAGCGCCGGTCCTGCCTGCCGGTCGAGCACCGTCACCTCATGGCCGGCCTTCGCCAGGAAATAGGCGGAGGTAACGCCGATGACGCCGGCGCCCAGAACGATGATCCGCATGTCACCCTCTGTATGGTCTTGTTCTTGTTGGAATAGTCAGATGTAGACCCGGCGATAGCGACGGCCGAGGCGGGTCAGGATCTCGTAGGAGATGGTGCAGGCGTCGGCGGCCACCTGTTCCAGCGATTGGCTGGGGCCGACGAATTCGACCATGGTGCCGAGCCGGAGGGCCCCTTCCGGCAGCGCCGAGGCATCCACCGTGAGGCTGTCCATGGAGACGCGCCCGGCGATGGGCAATCGCACGCCCTGATAGTAGAGGGCGCCCCTGGAGCTGAGATGACGTGGAATGCCGTCCGCATAGCCGCCGCTCAGCGTCGCGAGCCGCGTCTTGCCGGTGGTGACGAAGGTGCCGCCATAGCCCACCGCCGTGCCCGCCGGCACGGTTCGCGCCTGGATGACCGGGATGTCGATGCGGACCACCGGCTCCATGGGATTGGCAACGTCGCTCACGGGCGCGCCGCCATAAACGGCAATGCCCGGCCGCGCGAGGGCGAAATGGAAGGCGCCGCCAAGGAAGACGCCGCCGGAATTGGCGAGCGACACCGGCAGCCCGGGGAAGTGTGCTGCAACACGCTGCATGACGGCCAGCTGGCCGTCGCTCGCCGGAGCGGCCGGCGTGTCGGCACAGGCGAGATGGCTCATGAGAAGGATGGGCTCGACCGCTTCGGCGAACAGGCTGTCTGCCCGCAAGTACGCGACATCCGCCTCCGACAGACCGAGGCGAGACATGCCGGTATCAATCTGGATCGCGGCCTTGAGGCGTGTTCCACGGACCTTCGCCTCTGTCGCCCAGGCGACCGCCTGCTCAAGGCAATTGATGACCGGCGTCACGCCCAGGTCCGCCGCGTGCTCCTCCTCGCCCGGCATCAGGCCGTTAAGGACGAGAAGGGTCGCTTCCACCGGCAGGGTCGGGCGCAGGCGCACAGCCTCGACGAAATGGGCGACGAAGAAGTGCCGGCAGCCTTCCGCATAGAGGCGCTCGCTGACGAGCCCAGCCCCAAGCCCGTAGGCATCGGCCTTCACCACGGCAGCGACGGCTGCAGGCGCGGCAGTCTCCTTCAGCTTGCGATAATTGCGCGCGAGGGCACCGAGATCGATGGTGAGGACACCACAGCCGCCATCCGCAAGCATGGTTTTCGCCCGATAATCGTTCATGGCATCATCCGCGCCGTTTTGCAGTGCAGAGTTTACGGCAGGATCATCCGCATTTCCGCGCATTCACTGCACGAAACAGCGGATTTTAATGCTGATATCACAACTCCGTTCGAGGCCACGCACGAAACGCGAAGCCGTTTGAGAGACCGTCCGTCCTGCGCAGGGACTCGTTCCTCGCGACCTCAACCGACACGGCAGGCGCGGGTCAGTTCGGACAGGATGTCGTACCCGTCCCACACGCTGTCGAAATCAAGCGCTGAGCCCACGGGCGTCCAGCGCGACACGCCAGGGCCGAGATTGCGCTCGGCCGCCAGACGGATGGCGTCTTCCGAGAAACCGAAATGCGTGATGGTCTGGTCCCGCTCCCGCAGCACGCCGTTGAGGGCATCGAGATCGGGGAGGAACACCACGGAGAGGAAGCCGCCGCCGATCCGCCGGTCCACACGCTCGGCCACGCCGGAGACGACGGTGGTGAGCTCCGTACCCCGCCAGGACAAGTCGATCACGTCCCCGGACGCCGCAGCCGAAAAGGCCGCCGTCATCTTGGCGATCTGGTGCCCGGCCGCGCCGATGGCGCCCTTGGCCGCCGCGACGTGGCCGATGGCCGCCAGCAGGTCGCGGACGCCTTCCAGATGCGCCGTCGGCGTGCCGACCACATAAAGCGCCTGCGGGGAGGAGCAGGCCATCTGGTCGAAAACGAAAACGTCGTTGAAGAATTTCTGCGCCAGCGCCTCGCGCTCCGCTGGACCAAGCGCACCCACCGCCGCGCCGTCCAGAAGACAGAGCGACGAGCGGTCGCCGAACCACAGCGACTTGCCGCCGTTCCTAAGCGGCAGGCGCTCGAAGGCCCCCACCTTGGCATCACCGCCCCAGACCATCCTGGCATCGCTATGGGCGGAGATGAGCGCGCTGAGGTCCGTATCGAGCGGATAATGCACGAAGAGCTGCGACCGCTCGCTGGACGCATCGAGCGCCGCAAGGAACAGGTCCAGAACCCATCCGACCGTGCCGCTCACCTCCTGCGGCAGGCGCACGATGTTGGCGTTTCCGGCGAGGAAGGACAGGATCCACGAATAAAGGAAGATGGTCTCGACGTTGCGCGGCGGCAGGTGGAAAGTCATTCCCCGCGGCCGGCGCAGCGTGTGGGGCGGGATGGTGGCCGCGAAGCTGCGCTCCAGCTGCTTCAGCGCCGCCGCCCGTGTCCAGAAACCGAGATACCGGATGGCAGGTGACAGCTCGCCCTTGTGCCGGCTGATCGCGTCGGCCACGGAAGCCACGATCCGGACCCGCTCCGCCTCGAAGGGATGCGGCAGCGTCTGGCGCGCAGCGTCGAGGCGCGCACAGAGTTCCTGCGCATCCAGCGTGGACCGGCGCCCGTTGGGGCCGAACTGCGTAATGATCTTCTGTGCCCTGTCCATGGCCTAGCGCGCCTCGGCCGCGATGATGTCGCTGCATCCGCGCAGCTCGGCCTTGGCAACACGGCCGGCCACCACGATCGCCTTGCCGTAGTGGCCATCCTGCCCGGCATCGGTGGCGACCACCATTCCCCGATCCTCGGTCAACACGCTGTGGCCGGGATAGGATTTGGGCAGAAGCGACACCACCTGGAGAACGCCCTCCTCCCCCTCCGGCGCCACATCCCAACTGCCGGGACGGCGGACGATCGCATCGGTGAAGTTGGGCGGGTAGAGCAGCCCACCGGGGCCTTCCACGAACATGGAGCCGATCTGCTCCACGAAACCATAGAAATTGTAGATCTTTTCGACGTTGAAACGCCGCTTCAGAGACGCACGGAAGACGGCGTTGGAGACCCTCTTTTCCTCGAGTTTCTTCCAGCCGCCGGAATGGACGAGAATGGCATCGGAGAGATCCAGTTCACCGTCGGCATAATGGTCGAACAGCTTCGTCCACACGAGGAAAGTAAAGCCGAAGATCAGGAACGGACGCCCCCGGTTCGCCTCCACGAAGCGGCGGATGACGGCGTCGTCCACTTCGAGATCGGGCGCGAGCGCGAAGGTCGCCTTGGCGCCGAACTTCATCATGCCGAGCACGCCAGCGCCCCGCGCCGTCAGATTGTTCGGCTTGATGACGTCCTTGGTGTCGATGGCGAGGAAGGGCAGCCGGCTGTCCCCCAGAATGGGCCGGAAGGTGGCCACCAGCGCGCGCGACTGCCGGTCCGCCGTTTCCGCGTCCACCACGATGCGGCTCGGCGTCTGCCCGCTCGTGCCGCTCGATTGCAGCGTAATCGTGGGAGCCGCCGTGGAGGACAGTTCGTGCTGCTTGAAGATCTGCACGGGCAGGAACGGAACGTCGGCAATGCTCCGCGCCTCCTTGAGCCCGCCCCAGGCCGCATCGATGATGTGGGCATAGGGGGCGCAGTGCTCATAGTGGAAGCGCGTCAGCTCATTGAGGCCTGGCAGCAGCCGCGCCTCCTTCTCCGCCTGCCGCAGCGAATAGGGCGACGCCTGAAGGAGCGGCTCAAACATTCAGCGCCTCCTTCGCACGGGCATAATCCATCTTCCCGCTCGTCTTGCGCGGGATCTCGGGCAAGGCCCGGAGCTGGAAGGTCGCTGCGGGAATCTTGCAGGCCAGCGCGAGGGTTCTTGCCTGCTCCTTGGCGCCCTCCGGGACATCGCCCTCGAACACCACCGCGATCCGCTCCCCGAGATCAAGGCAGGCGACCGTGCCGAGCGCGGCCAGTTGCCGCTCCATGTCATCGAGACTGAGGCGCAATCCGGCGATCTTGGCGAAGCGCGCCGCCCGTCCGGACAGGAACAGGAAGCCCTCCGCGTCCAGACGACCGAGGTCACCCGTCTCGATGCGTCCGCCCGTGGTATCGCCAAGGGAAAGATCCGTGCGGCAGGTGGCATAGCCCATCATCACATTGGGGCCCTCATAGACAACGCCGCCGGTCTCGCCCGCCGGCAGTGGGCGTCCCTCGCCATCGATGATGCTGAGACGCCCCCCCGGCATTGCCAGCCCGACGGAGCCGAGCTTCTCCAGCAGCCGGTCACTGGGCACGCAGGACATGCGCGGGGACGCCTCCGTCTGGCCGTACATCACGTAGAAACGGGCCCCGCGCTTCTCACAGGCAGCGATCATCGCCGTCTGGGTCAGCGCTTCGAGATGACCGCCCGCCTGCGTGAAGCAGGTGACGCAGGACGGCGCGCGATCAAGGCCGAGCCGGGTCAGGACGCGATAATGGAACGGCACACCCGGAAAATGGCTGCCGCCGCAGTCCGCCACCTTGTCCCAGAAGGTCGGGGAGGTGAGCGCGTCGTCGATGAAGGCGATGCGCGCGCCCATAGCGAGATGGGACGTGATGACGGAGAGGCCGTAGGAGTAATGGAACGGCAGATGGGCGATCGCGACGCTCTCGCGAGTGATCGCAAGGCTCGCGGCAATCTGCCGGGCATTGGCCGTCATCGCAGCCCAGGACAGGCGCACGAATTTGGAGCTTCCCGTGGTGCCGGAGGTTAGCAGCAGAAGCCCGAGATCCGGCTGGATGTCCGATGGGCCTGTAGCCCCGATCCGCGCGGCGATCTCCGGGAAGACCCCATCGGACGGCGCGACATTCCAATTTCCCGGCTGACAGAGCGCACCCGCTCCGGTGCCGATCACCAGTTCCGGCCGATAGTCCCGCACCAGATCGTCCAGCCTGTCGGGCGACAGGGTGGGGTCGATCAGGGCGACCGCATGCCCGGCCGCTGCCGCTGCCAGCAGTCCGACCAGCGTCTCCGGCGCATTGGTGGCGAGGAGAAAGACGAGTTGCTTGCCCGGCCGTTCAATCCGCTGGGCAAGGCGCAGGCTGAGGCCGCGGATGTCATCGGCAGTCCGCCACACGCCACTGCGGTCGTCCCACACCAGCGGGCGATCCGACGTGCCGTCCGGCTCGGGAAACAGTCCGGCGCATGTGGGATCCGTCATGACTGAGCCCCGCGATCAGATGACCATGCCGCCGTCCACGCGCAGCACCTGTCCCGTCACGTAGCGGGAGAGGTCCGAGCACAGGAACAGCACCACATCGGCCACATCCTCCGGCGTGCCGGTGCGGCCGAGACCGATGGTCTTCAGGGTCTGCGCCTTCACCTCCGCGCCGAGGTTGGCGGTCATGTCCGTTTCGATATAGCCCGGTGCCACCGCATTGACCCTCACGCCCTTCGGGGCCAGTTCCTTGGCGGCGGCGCGTGTGGCGCCCACAACGCCGGCCTTGGACGCCGCATAGGCCAACTGGCCGGAGGCGCCCTCAAGCCCGACGATGGAGGCCACGTTCACGATGGCACCGCCGCTGCGCGCCATCAGCCGTGCAGCGGCCTGCGTCATGTGGATCGCGCTGCCGAGATTGACGTCGAGCGTGGCACGCACGTCCGCGTCCGGGATCATGCCGATCATGGCGGCGCGCATGATGCCGGCGTTGTTGACCAGAATGTCGAGCCGCTTGAAGCGCGAGAACAGGCCACGGACGATACGCCGGGCGACCTCCGGGTCGCTCACGTCTCCCGCCTCCAGGATGATGCGCTCCCGCACATCCTGCGGCCACCCCTCAAGCAACCTCTCATCCAACTGGCGCGCATTGACCACGACGGTGGCGCCCGCATCGGCCAGACGGCGCGCGATGGCAAGTCCGATGCCACGGGAGGCGCCGGTCACGAGGGCGACGCGCCCTGTCAGCTCAATGCGCATGGCAGATCAATGGGAATGATATTTGGACATGATCTCGACCGCCTTGTCGAAGCTGCTCATGGCGAGGATGTCGTCCGCCTCCAGCATCGCATCGAACTCGGTTTCGAGCGCTGCGACGAGGGTCATATGGCCGATCGAGTTCCACTCGGGCAGCTCGCGATAGACAAGGAGCGTACGGTCGATGGTGTCGTCCACATCGAACGCTTCCTTGAACGAGGCGAAAACCTTTTCCTGAATGTCCATCTTTCCCCCCGCGCGGCCTCGCAATCACCGCATCAATGTTCAGTTCGTCCGCTGGCTGACGAGAACCCGTTGCAGCAGCAGGACATCGTGCCTCTTGTTGTCGGCATCGGCAAAGTGGCTTTCCAGCGTGCCGACGACCTTGTAGCCGCACAGCTCGTTCATGCGGATGGCGTCCACATTGTCGCTGCGGATCTCAGCCATGAGCTTGCGCAGGCCGAGATCGGCGCGGGCCGCCCGCATCAGCTCGCGCATGGCCAGCAGGGCCGCACCGGGAAAGGTGCAGCGGCGGGACAAGGCAACGGCGCCATAGCCATGAAGATCGCGGGTATTGACCTGGCTGATCTGGATGAAACCCAGCGCTTCCTGCGCCTGCGTTTCACAGATGACCCGGAAGAGGCCGTTCGGCTCACTGACACGGCGCTCGATCCACTGCCGCACGGCGGCGTCATCGGTACGGTCGGGAATGGCCATCAGCATGGCCTGCATGTGCGAGTCGCGGCGGATCTCCGCGAGAACCGGAAAATCCGCGTCGGTCGGCAGCCTGAAAGTGATGGATGGACGAACGACCGCCTCCTGTTGCATGCCTTCGTTCCTCATGGGCGGCGCCCGACCGGGACTCAATCCTAACGGTTTCATCGTGCCTATATATTGCTCAACGGTATGCGCGCCGAGGCTTGCGCAAAGATGGCACGCCGTATTCCCCTACGGCACATTTAGGGCATCGGCGGGCCGTCGGGAACCGCGCCGCGCCTCTCGCGCTATGATGTTTCAACGGGATATGAGAGCGAGAGCATTCCGTCGGCGGCGTCATGGCGCGTGTATGTGCGAAGGGCGCCCTCGATGAACCCGAGCGAGTTCTCATGACCCCGCCTTCCCCCACCCTGCCGGACGAACCGCCGGACCTCATCATAGAGCGACTGTCCCTACGGTACGGTACGCAGGTCCTCTGCGCCGACCTCTCCGTGACGTTGCCGGGCGGGCGCACCACCGCGCTTCTCGGCCCAAGCGGGGTGGGCAAGAGCAGCCTGCTGAAGGCCATCGCCGGGCTGGTGCCGGCGCATGCGGGCCGGATCACGGCCTCGGACGGGCGGCCGGTGACGGACCGGGTGGCCTATATGGCGCAACAGGATCTCCTGCTGCCCTGGCTCTGCGTGCTCGACAACGTGACCCTCGGCGCGCGGCTGCGTGGGGAGGTCGCGGACCGGGACTTCGCCCACGACCTGCTGAATCGCGTAGGTCTGGCGGATGTCGCCAAGGCCCTGCCCCGGACCCTTTCCGGCGGCATGCGGCAGCGGGCCGCCATCGCCCGCACGCTCTATGAGCGCCAGCCCTTCGTCCTCATGGACGAGCCCTTCTCCGCCCTGGACGCTATCACCCGCGCCCGGATCCAGGACCTCGCCGCCGAACTGCTGGCTGGCCGCACGGTGCTGCTCATCACGCACGATCCGCTGGAAGCCTGCCGGCTGGGGCACGAGATGCGTGTGCTTTCGGGCCTGCCGGCCCGGCTCGGCTCTCCGATGACCGTGCCGGGCGCCGTCCCCCGTCCCGCGGACGCTGCGGCCGTGCTGGAAGCCCAGGGTGCCCTCCTGCGCCGCCTCATAGCGGAGGCCGCATGACACGCCGGTTCGCGGGATGGGGGCGCGGCCTCCTGACGACAGTCGGTCTGATCGGCCTGTGGTGGCTCATCGCGGTCGCCTTCGCGCTGCCGCCCTACATCCTACCGACGCCCCCGCTTGTGGCTCAGGCGCTCTGGAACGGGCGCTTCTATCTCGCCGGCCACGCGGCGACGACGGCACTCGAGATCGGCCTCGGCCTGTTCTTCGGCGTGCTCATGGGGGCATCGGTCGCCCTCGCCATGGCGGCCTCGCCCGTCGTGCAGCGGTGGCTGACGCCGCTCATCGTCGTGAGCCAGGCCATCCCGGTCTTTGCGCTGGCGCCCATCCTCGTGCTGTGGCTGGGTTTCGGGCTCGCATCCAAGGTCATGATGGCGGTGCTCATCATCTTCTTTCCCGTCGCCGCCACCTTCCATGACGGGCTGCGGCGAACGGAGCCCGGCTGGCTGGACCTTGCCCGCACCATGCGGGCCAGCCGCGCGGCCGAATTGCGCCACATCCGCCTGATGGCGGCGCTGCCGGCGCTCGGCTCCGGGCTGCGGGTCGCAGCGGCGGTCGCGCCCATCGGGGCGGTCATCGGCGAATGGGTGGGGGCGGCGGGGGGACTCGGCTATGTGATGCTGAACGCCAACGCCCGCATGCAGACGGCCCTCTGCTTCGCCGCCCTTTTCATCCTCGCGGTGATGGCCGTGGCCTTGTGGCAATTGGTCGATGTGCTTCTCCGGCGCATCCTGTACTGGGTACCCGATGCGGCCGCCGCCAGACGCGGCCCCGACTGAAAGGACGTGGAATGCTCAGGAAGATGGTTCTCGGCGCGGCGCTCGCCCTGTTCGGCCTCAGCCCCGCCTTTGCGGCGGACAAGGTGACGGTGCTGCTGGACTGGTTCGTCAATCCCGACCACGCCCCGATCCTGGTCGCCGACTCCATCGGCGCCTTCAAGGAGGCCGGGCTTGAGGTTGAGATCGTGCCGCCCGCCGATCCCTCCATGCCGCCCCGCCTGCTGGCGGCGGGACAGGCGGACATCGCCCTCTCCTACCAGCCGCAGCTCTATCTGCTGGCGGAGGAGAACCTGCCGGTGGTGCGCGTCGGCACACTCATCGACAAGCCGCTGAACACCCTCGCGGCGCTGGAGGGCAAGGGCATCAAGAGCCTGAAGGACTTCAAGGGCAAGAAGATCGGCTATTCCGTGAGCGGCGTCGAGACGGCGACCCTGACCGCCATGCTGAAGACCGCCGGCGTCTCGATTGACGACGTGACGCTCATCAACGTGAACTTCCAGCTCGTCAGCGCGCTCATGTCCGGCCAGGTGGACGGCGTGGTGGGCGGCTTCCGCAACTTCGAGGCTACCGAGATCCGCGAAGTCGGCGGCAAGCCGCTGATCTTCAATGTCGAGGACCACGGCGTGCCCATGTATGACGAACTGATCGTCCTCGCCCGCAAGGACAAGGCGAACGATCCGAAGATCGCCAAGTTCCTGGCGGCGCTGAAGAAGGGCACGGACTATCTGCTCGCCCACCCGGACGAGACCTGGACTGCCTTCGCCAAGACCTATCCGGACCTCAACAATTCGCTGAACAAGACGGCCTGGAAGGACACCCTGCCCTTTTTCGCCCGCGATCCCCGGCCGCTGGATGCCGCGCGCTACACGGCCTTCGCCAAGTTCATGCTGGACAGCAAGCTCATCACCAAGGAGCTGCCGCTGGCCGATTACGCCACCGAACTGAAGTGAGCCGGCCCGGCGCGGCGGCACCACCGCCGCGCCGGATGGAACCGCCGCCGGACCTCAGGTCTCCGGCCGGCACGGGGGAATGGGGATGTTTCAAACGCTCGGCCGGACGCTGGGGCTGGATCGGCGCACCTTCTGGGAGGCGGTGCGCGTCGGTTGCGCCGCCTGGCTCGCCTTCGCCATCGCGACCTTCCTGCATATCGAGAGCGCCTATTGGGCGGTGATGCCCGTCTGGGTGGTGTCGCAGCCGGCGCGGGGCCTGCTGATCGGACGTGCCGTCTTCCGCGTGGTGGGCACGCTGGTGGGGGCCGCCTTCGGCTTCGCGCTTATGTGGCTCGATCCCGGTCCCGCCGTCGTCCTCGCCTGCCTCGGCCTCTGGATCGCCGGCTGGACCGCCGTCCTGCACCTCATGCGTGGCGTTCACAGCTATGGCGCCATGCTCGCGGGCATGACGGCCGCCGTGGTGCTGCTGCCCTCGCTCCTCCATCCCGCTCACGGCCCGGCTCTCGCCCTCGCCCGCGTGGAATGCACGCTGATCGGCGTGCTGGTGGTCACGCTCGTCACGGCCTTGTGGACGCCACGCTCGTCCGTCGAGGAGTTCCGGACCCGGCTCGCCGCCCTGGCCGAGGACGTGCTGGTCACAGCCCTGACCATGCAGGCCCCGCTGCGCGGCTCCGACGAACGGCGGCTGCTGAAGGAGATCGCCGATCTCCAGGCCGCCGCCGCCCAGGTCACTGCCGGCTCCATGAGTGGCTACCGCCGGCTGCGCCGGATCGATGCCTTCATCGTCGCGACCCTCGGCCTTCTCGCCCAGTTGCAGCGGCACGCCTTCGCCGCGCCGAGCGGGCATCCCGCCCTTGAGGAAGCGAGCGCCCGCGCCGTGGCCCAGCGGGTGTTGCAAGATGGCCGCCTCGACGCCCTCGCACCCGCGACGGACCGGGTGCAGGACACCGATGTGCGCGCCGCGCTCCGGCGGATGATGGAAAGCCATGCGGCGCTCGGCGCCGAAGCCGAGGCGGCGGGGGAAGGCCACAGCACGTTGCGCACGGTCCTGTTCTCTCCGCTGGCCGACCGGCGCAAGGCGCTGCTACTCGGGATCTTCACCGGCATTTCAACAACCCTTGCGGCCACCATCGCCTTCCTGTTGGCGTCGAATGCGGGCGAGCTTCTGGCGCTCGGCGTCTGCATCTTCGGCATGGTGATGGGCGTGCTGCCGGCGCCGCGCCGCATGGCGCCGCTGATGTTCTGCGGCGTGCTCGCAGGCGTGGCGATTGCCACGCTCTACCGTTTCGGCATCCAGCCGCACATCGCAACGCCGTTGGAACTGGTGCTGTCACTCGCCCCGTTCCTGATGCTCGGCGCCTTCGCCCGGCTGAGCCGACGCACCGCCATTCCCGCCATTGATGCCAACATGTGCTTCCTGCTGGCGAGTCAGGCCGTGCTGCCTGCGGTGACGGATGCGCGCGACATCCTGAGCGGCGGCTTTGCCCTCATCCTGGCCGCAGGTCTGGCGACCACCGTCGTGCGCCTTTTGCCACGCAATCGGATCGGAACGGCGCGGCGGCTGGCGCAAGCGCTCGCCGATGATCTCGCCCGCCTTGCCCGCCCGGAGACGCGTGGCACCAGCGATGCGGAACAGGTGCGGCGGGGCATGATGCGGCTCAGCATCCATCTGGAACGGGGCTCGCGCCGGGGCGCGGAACGGCGCTGGAGCCTGCTCTCGGCCCTCGCGCTCGGCGAGACCATCGCCCGCCTGCGCCTGAGACTCGCGTCAGCCGCCGCCCCGGAACAGGCCGCGCTGACGGACGCCCTCGAAGCACTGGCGGACCTGCGGCGTGACCCCGATGGTGCAGCGGCCAGACTTGGCACCATCACCGCCGCACATGCGGATGGGGACCTGCGGGTGGCTCAGGCAGCCCTCACGGCGCTGCTTCCAGTGCTGCGTATCGGCCGCAGCGCCTGATCGCTCAGACTCTCACAGTCCCAGCGCCGAGAGGTCCGGCCCGACGGGTACGATGCCCGTGGGGTTGAGGGCGCGGATCGAATAATAGCCGCGCTTGATATGGTCGATGTTCACCGTCTCCCGTACCCCGGGCAGGTCGAGCACCCGACGCAGATAGTCCGAGAGCGCGGGATAGTCCTTCAGCATGCGCTGGTTGCACTTGAAGAGGCCGTGATAGGCGGCGTCGAAACGCACCAGCGTCACGAAGAGACGGATGTCCGCCTCGGTGAAGCGATCCGCGAAGAGATAGGGGCCGCCAGCCGCAAGGCGCACATCCAGCTCGTCGAGCATTCCGAAGACGTCCGCGAACGCCTCCTCATAGGCGCCCTGCGTGGTCGCAAAACCCGCGCGATAAACGCCGTTGTTGAGGCGCGGATAGATGCGCGCGTTCAGTTCGTCGATCCTCTCCCTCAAGTCGGCGGGATAAAGGTCGAGGTCGGACCGGGCGAGCGCACCGAAGCCGGAATTGAGCATCCGCAGGATGTCGGCGGACTCATTGTTGACGATGGTGCCGCGTACCTTGTCCCACAGCACCGGCACGGTCGCCCGACCCGTATAATGGGCATCGGCGCGGGAATAGAGCTCGTGCAGGAAGGTGGCTCCGTTCAGCGTGTCGCGATCGGCACCCGGATAATCGCCGAAGCGCCACCCTTCCTCCGTCAGCGCCGGCTCCACCACGCTGACCGAGATCGCATCCTCCAGCCCCTTGAGCTTGCGAGCGATGAGGGTGCGCGAGGCCCAAGGACAGATGAGGGCCACATAGAGGTGGTAGCGGCCCGCCTCGGCGGGAAAGCCGCCCTCGCCCGTCGGTCCGGGCGCACCATCCGGCGTGACGAAGCTGCGGAAGCCGGAAACCTGCCGGACAAAACCGCCCTTGGCGTCGGTCGCTTGAACCGGCTGCCAGTCGGCGGTCCATTTTCCATCCACGAGCATGTTCGGTCCCTCGCCCTTTCGTGCCGCTGCGCGGTCAGTGCGCGCCGCCGTCCTCGATCATCCGCACGACTGTCCCCCAGGGATCGGTCACCGTGAAGGCCGGCCCCGTTTCCCCCGTACGGGCCCGGATGCCCTCCATCCGGTCCGGCCCCGCCACAAGCGCGAATTCCGAAAGGCCCGTGGACGGATAGGTGCGAACCGCCGCGCCCCGGCTGTTCCAGATGTTTGTCGCCAGATGGTGATGATAGCCATTGGCGGCATAGAAGGCCGCGCCGGGATAATGGGTCGTGATGTCGAAGCCCAGCACGCCGGCATAGAAGGCCTCCGCGGTCGGCACCGCGCCCACCTGCAGATGCACGTGACCGACCACCGCGCCTTCCGGAAAACCCTGCCAGGGCGTGTCGGCGCCGGGCTCGGCCATGAGCGTGTCGAAGCGCAGGGCCTCTGTGACCATATGGATCGAGCCATTGTCCCAGCGCCACGCGCTGGCGGGGCGGTCGGCATAGATCTCCACGCCGTTGCCTTCCGGGTCGGTGAGATAGATGGCTTCGCTCACCGCATGATCGGAGGCGCCGACCACCGGCACCCGGTCGGCCATGGCGTGATGCGTCCAGCGGGCAAGATCCACCCGGCTGGGCAGCAGGAAGGCCGTATGGAACAGGCCCGCCTCGCGGGCGGTGGAGCGGCGCGCAGCCGCGTCCCGCCGCAGTTCCAGGAGGACGGTACCGCGCACGCCGAGTTCGACATGTTCCCCATCCCCCCGCAGCCGGTGAAGGCCGACCGCACGCTCATAGAAGGCGGCGACGCCGGCGAGGTCGTGCACGGTCAGCACCACCCGGCCCATGGCGAGCGACAAGCCGCTTGCAGGCGCGTGAGCAGAGGGGGCGAGGGTTGCGGTCATGGTCCGTCCTCCTGTTGCGCCTCACCGGCGCGCGCCGACCGGCGTGGACTTCAGGGCAAAGGCACCGTCACCGATGAGCGCCAGAGCCAGAAGGCCTGCGATCCACAGCGCCAGAAATTCCCAGCCGCCCTTGGGGTTCGTGAAGAAGAAGCCGGCCGGACCATGCACGGTCGCAATGGCGCCCGCCAGCACCGGGATCATGAGAATGGCGACGAGCCGGGGGAAGATGCCGAGGATGAGCGCGGCGGCGCCCAGGACTTCCCAGCAGATGGTCACATAGGCAAACCAGCCGGGCAGGCCCAGGGAGCCGAAGAAGGCGGCAGTGCCCGCGGGGGTGAAGACGAAGATCTTCAGGCCCGCATGGGCGAGAAACAGGATGCCGAGCGCGAGGCGCAGAAGCAAGGCGGCGTAAGGGGCGGTACGGCTGTCGGACATGGATGAAATCCGCTGGAAGTGAAGATGAGAGGACTATCCTCTTCCGAAGCGGAGCGATTAAGCGGGCGAGACGGGACAGTTTCCTTCCATAATGGAAGAGATCGACCTACCAGCCACGGTCCCACTCGGGCTGGCCCCGATAGCAATTGGCGAGGAAATCGACGAGCGCGCGCACCTTCACGGCGAGATGGCGCCCCGGCGGATAGAGCGCATAGACGCCCCGCGCCGGTGGCATCAAATCGCGAAAGAGCGGCACCACCGTCCCGGCCTTGAGCTTCGGCCCGGCGATGAAGGTGGGCATGCGGGCGATGCCGAGCCCGGCCTCGGCTGCGGCGAGGCACGCTTCGCCGCTGGAAAAGCGCATGCGGCCGGAGACCGTGACCGCATCGCCGGCGCCATCGGGTGTCTGGAACCGCCAGACCAGCGGCTCGGGGAAATTGTCGTCGATGATGCAGGCGTGCCGGACCAGGTCCTGCGGTGTCTGCGGTGTTCCATGGGCGGCGAGATACGCGGGCGAGGCCAGCCACATGATCTGCGAGTCGCACAGCTTGCGCGCGATCAGGCTCGAATCCCTCGGTGATCCGATACGGATGGCGGCGTCAAAACCTTCATCCACCACGTTCACCAGCCGGTCGGAAAAGCTCACGTCGAGCTGGATCTGCGGAAAGGCACGGGCAAAATCGAGCAGCAGCGGCATGAGCTGGATGTGCCCGAACGACATGGGCGCGCTGAGACGCAGCCGCCCCGCCGGCGCGCCGGAGGCATTGCGTACCGAGGCATCGAGGGCGTCGAATTCATCGAGCAGCGGCTTGATGCGCTCATAATAAGCCTGCCCCACTTCCGTGGGGGAGAGCGCCCGCGTGGTGCGCTTGAGCAGTTGCACGCCAAGCTCCGTCTCCAGACGCGAGACAAGCTTGGAGGCCTGCCCGCTGCTGGTTCCGAGCCTTTCGGCAGCCGCGGAGAAGCTGCCGGTGTCCAGCACGGCCACGAACATGCGGTCACAGGTCAGACGCTCCATCACACCACCACAGATCACCCCGTGAGACACGGGCAACCACCAGAGATCGCATCCAGGTCCGCATCATGGAACCGAAGAAATTCCCGGTGCGGATGGAAGCTTTATTGCTTTCCTCGCCCTCGCGCGCGGACTAGGAAATATGCAACGCCAACAATGGATAAGAACATGAACGCTTCCATCGATAAAGTCGCCCTCGTGACGGGCGCCGCGCGTGGCATCGGCCTTGCCGCCGCCCGCCGCTTCCTCGACGAAGGCTGGCGCGTCGGCCTCCTGGACATCGATGGTCCCGCGCTCCGCGCCGTGGTGACCGAACTGGGGGAGGATCACCGCACGCTCGCCATCGAATGCGACGTCTCCGGCCGCGCCGGCGTGGCCGCGGCCATGGAGGAACTGGTCGCCAAGTTCGGTCGCATCGACGCGCTGGTGAACAATGCCGGCGTTGCGGTCTTCAAGCCGCTCCTGGAAACGGCGGACGACGAATGGGAGCGGGTGCTGGCCGTGAACCTCACCGGCCCCTTCCTCTGCACGACGGCGGCCGCGCCCATCATGGCCCGCGAGGGCGGCGGGGCGATCGTGAACATCACCTCCATCTCGGGCCTTCGGGCGTCCACCCTGCGCAGCGCCTACGGCACCAGCAAGGCCGGCCTCGCGCACCTGACGAAGCAACTGGCGGTGGAGCTGGGTGAAATGGGGATCCGCGTCAATGCGGTGGCGCCCGGCCCCGTGGACACGGCCATGGCGAAAGCGGTGCATTCGCCGGCGATCCGCGCCGACTATCATGACGCCATACCGCTCAACCGCTACGGCCGCGAGGAAGAGCTGGCGGAAGCCATCTATTTCCTGTGCTCGGACAAGTCGAGCTACATCACGGGCCAGGTTCTGGCGGTGGATGGCGGCTTCGAGGCGGCCGGCATCGGCCTGCCCACCCTGCGCGGTGCCGCGCGCGGCTGACGTTCGACTCCCCGGCGCGCCAAACTTGCGTCGGGGAGCTTTCATCGACCGCTACGTCCGCGCCGCCTCGAAGGCGCCGAGGAAGGCGACGGCATTGTCCGACAGGGACGGCCCGAGATAGCCGCCCTCCTGGACGATAACCGTCGGCAGGCCGAGCGCTGCGAGCTTCGTCGCGCCGATGCGGAAGCCCTCCGTGGTCATGCCCACGAGGGAGAGCGGATCGTCCTTCGACATGTCAAGGCCGAGGGAGAGCACCAGCGCCTCGGCGCCGGACGCGCGGATGATCTCCACCGCCGCGTCATAGCGCGCGAGAATGTCCTCCACGCCCGCCCCAACCGGGAGCACGAGATTGCGGGTCGCGCCCGCGCCCTCCCCGCGCCCGGTCTCATCCTCATAGCCGAGGAAGAAGGGGGTATAGTCGCTGGGATCAGTGTGAATGGAGACATAGAGCACGTCGCCACGCTCATAGAAGATGTCCTGCGTGCCGTTGCCGGCGTGCGTATCCACGTCGAGGATCGCCACCTTGCCGAAGCGCCCGCGCAGATGCTGGGCCGCCACCGCCGCATTGTTGAAGAAGCAGAAGCCCCAGCTCGCGTCCTGCACCGCATGGTGGCCGGGCGGACGGCACAGGGCATAGATGTGGTCCGTCGCGCCCGTGCGCACCCGCTCGGCCGCCTCGATGGCCGTCTGCGCCGACCAGTAGATGGCCGTGGCCGTGCCCTCCACGAGCGGGCAGGACGTGTCGGTCGAATAATAACCGAGCTTTCCGATGACGCCCTTCGGCACGCGCCAGGTGCGCCGGTCCGTGTGATAGTTCGGCACGGCGGGCACGGTGGTGCCGGTGGCCTTCACCCATTCCGGCCAGCCGGTGAGCAGGAAGTCCACATAGCCCTCGTCATGCACCGCCTTCACCGGTGCGATGCCGTGGTCGCGCGGCGCCTCCATCTCATGGCCGGCCGCAAGCAGCGCATCGCGCACGAGAATGGCGCGCTGGGGCTGTTCGGGATGGGGAATGAAGGCGCCACGGCGGAAATAGAGTTCCGGGTCATGCAGCAGCTGGCGCGGATCGAAAATGAACTTCATCACAGTCCTCGTGCTCTCACCGCACGGGGCGAACTCTGCCACCGTGCGCAAGGCTCCCGCCCGCCGCCGTGGCGCGCGGGAACGCAGGTCAGACCGCCGCCCGGCCCGCGAAGGCATCGCCCTCGCTGCGGCCCGGGATCGCCTCGATGAGGCGGCGGGTATATTCGTGCTTCGGCGCGCCGAAGATATCGGCGGCCGGGCCCATCTCCACCACCTCGCCCTTGCGCATCACCGCCACCGTGTCGCAGATGGTGGCGGCCACCCTGAGATCATGGGTGATGAAGACGAGCGCGAGGTTGAGCCGGACCTTCAGGTCCGCCAGAAGGCGCAGCACCTGCGCCTGAATGGACACGTCGAGGGCCGACACCGCCTCGTCGGCAATGATGATCTCGGGATCAAGCGCCAGCGCGCGGGCAATGCCGATGCGCTGGCGCTGCCCGCCGGAAAACTCATGCGGGAAACGATCGAGGGCGGAGGGATCGAGGCCCACCAGCTTCAGGAGATCGCCCGCCTTCTGAAGCGCCTCCTTCACCGGCACGCCGGCGGCGATGGGCCCTTCAGCGATGATCCGGCCCACACGGGTGCGCGGATTGAGCGAGCCGTAGGGATCCTGAAACACCATCTGCATGCGCCGGCGCCACAGGCGCATCTCGCCCGCCGACTGGCCCATGGTCTCCTGCCCATCCACCCTGATCGAACCGCCGTCCGGCTCGATCAGCCGCACGAGGCAGCGGCCAAGCGAGGACTTGCCCGAGCCGCTCTCGCCCACGACGCCCAGCGTCTCGCCGCGCGCAAGGGTGAAGCTCACATCGCGCACCGCATGGACCACGCGGGGCGGCTTCAGGAAGCCGGTGGGGCTCGTATAGGTCTTGGTGAGGCCCTTCACCTCCAGCACCACCTGACGCTCGGCCTTTGCTGCCGGCGCACCGGTCGCGCGCCCGGTCGGAATGGCGGCAATGAGCGCCTGCGTGTACTCGTGCTGAGGGTTGCCGAGCACGTCCACTGCCGTGCCGGTTTCGACCACGCGCCCCTGCCGCATCACCACCACACGGTCGGCAATGTCCGCCACCACGCCGAAGTCGTGGGTGATGAACATCACCGCGGTCCCATGCTTCTCCTGCAGTTCGCGGATCAGCTTCAGGATCTGCGCCTGCGTCGTCACGTCCAGCGCCGTGGTCGGCTCGTCGGCGATCAGCAGCACCGGATCGAGCGCCAGCGCCATGGCGATCATGACGCGCTGGCGCTGGCCGCCGGAGAGCTGGAAGGGATAGGCGTGGATCGCCCGCTCGGGCTCGGGAATGCCCACCTCGGTGAGCAGCGCGAGCGCCCGCGCCCGCCGCTCCGCCGTCGAATAGAGACCGTGGGCCTCGAACACTTCGGCGATCTGCTCGCCCACGCGCATGAGCGGATCAAGGGCAGTCATCGGCTCCTGGAAGATCATGCCGATGCGCCGGCCCCGGATGGCCCGCATGGCGGCCGGATCGAGGCGAAGCACATCCTCGCCCTCGAGCAGCGCCTGCCCCTGCGCCACGCGGGTGCCGGGCGGCAGCAGGCCCATCACCGCATTGGCGGACATGGATTTGCCCGAGCCGCTTTCACCCACGATGGCGAGCGTCTCGCCGCGATGGATGTCGAAGCTGACATGCTCCACCGCGTAGAGCCGGTCGGCGCCCGCCGGCAACTGGATGGCAAGGCCGGAGACGGAGAGGATGGGCTGTTCGCTCATGGCACGCTCCTCACGCATGGTCGCGGGCCGAGCGCGGGTCGAGCGCTTCCGACAGCCCCTCGCCCACCAGATTGATAGCGAGCACGGCGATCACGATGGCGAGGCCCGGCAGGACGGAGAGCCACCAGGCCTGCCGCACCACCGTGCGCGCCGCGCCCACCATGTAACCCCACGACATGACGGACGGGTCGCCGAGGCCGAGGAAGGAGAGCGAGCTTTCCAGCAGGATCGCGGTCGCCACCATCAGCGAGGCCAGCACCACGATGGGCGACACCACGTTGGGCAGGATCTGGCGGGTGATGATGGTGAAATGCGACTGTCCGCAGAGGATGGCCGCTTCCACATATTCGCGCTTGCGCTGGGCCAGCACCTCGCCGCGCACCAGCCGCGCCACCGGCGGCCAGCCGACGATGCCGATGGCAGTGACGATGGAAACGAGGCTCGGCTGGAAGATCGCCACAAGGACGATGGCCAGCGCAAAGCTCGGCACCGTCTGGAAGAATTCGGTGACGCGCATCAGCAGGTCATCCACGATCCCGCCGAAATAGCCGGCGATGGCGCCGATCGGCACGCCGATCACGAGGGCCACCAGCGTCGAGACCGTGCCGATGAGCAGCGAGACGCGCGCCCCATGCACGAGGCCGCTCGCCACATTGCGGCCGAGCGTATCCGTGCCCAGGGGCACGGCGGCATTCACGAAGGGCGCGAGGAAGGGCCGCTGGACCATCTTCCAGGGCGAAGCGGGATAGAGATAGGGCGCGGCGAGCGCGACGGCGACCAGCAGCACCACCACGACAAGCCCGGCGACGGCAGCCTTGTGCCGGCAGAAGCGGGACCAGAAGCCCTTCATCGCGACACCTCGATGCGCGGGTCCACCATGCGGTAGACGAGATCGGTCAGGATGTTGAACACCACCACCATGGCGGCGGAGACCACGAAGACGCCGAGCAGCAGGTTGTAGTCGCGCTGGATCAGCGCCTCGTACATGAGGCGGCCGATGCCCGGCCAGGCGAACACCGTCTCTGTCATCACCGCGCCGCCCACCATCTGTCCGGCCTGAAGACCGGCGAGGGTGACGACGGGGAGCACCGCATTGCGCAGCACGTGCCGGCGCAGGATCACGCGCTCAGGCAGGCCCTTGGCCCGGCAGGTCTTCACGAAATCCTGCCGCGCCACCTCGATCATGGAGGCCCGCGTTATGCGCACATAGACCGCAGTGAAGAAGAGGCCGAGCGTCACCGCCGGCAGCACCAGATGGCGCGCCACGTCGAGCGTCCGGTCGAGCAGGCCGGCGTCGCCACCCACATCACGGATGCCGAAGGCCGGCAGCCAGTCGAGCCAGACGGAGAAGATGAGCACGGCCATGAGCGCCATCCAGAATAGCGGCGCGGCATAGAACACCAGCGAAACGGTGGTGATGATGCGATCCAGGGGACGCCCCTTGTGGGCCGCCGCCCACGCGCCGAGGACGACGCCGAGCGTGAGCGAGAAGACGAAGGCCGCGCCGGTGAGCAGCAGGGTCGCCGGCAGGCGGTCGAGCACCAGATCCAGCACCGGCATCTGCTGGCGGTGCGAGAAGCCGAGATCAAGCCGCACGACGCCCCACAGATAGAGGCCGAGCTGCGTGGTGAGCGGCTGATCCAGCCCGAACTTCACCCGCAATTGCTGGACGAAGGCCTCGTCGGTGGCGCCGGACTCGCCGGCCATCACGGAAGCCGGATCGCCCGGCGCCATGTGGATGAGAAAGAAATCAAGAATGACGATGGCGAGCACCACAAGGATGCCCTTGGCCAGCCGCCAAAGGAGAAACTGCAGGGTCTGCATGTAGGGCGGATCTCGTCGGCGGAAACGACGGGGCGGCGGCGGGGGAACCGCCGCCCGGGTGCGCTGCGCGAAGCCCGTTTCGGGGCTGGCGGATCACTCGATCCAGGCGTCCTTGAAGCCGTCATTCACACCGATGCCGGTGGTGATGAGGTTCTTGACGTTGCAATGGGTCAGCGTCGGGAACTTGAGGTCGATGAGCCAGTCATAGACCGCATCCTCCGTCAGCTTCTTCTGGACGGCGGAATAGGCCTTCTGGCGCTCGCTGTCGGGGAAGCCGACGGCGCCCTCGGCAAACAGCTTGTCCACCTCGGGGTTGGAATAGCCGCCCACATTGTTGAAGGGCGAGCCCTTGGCAATGTTAGAGGAGATATAGGCGCGGGAAACGCCCAGCGCCGGGTCGCCATACTGGTAGAGGAAGGTGATGGAGATATCGAAATCCCAGTCGCCGAGCTTCTTGTTCCAGCCCGCGACGTCGGTGTTCACCATCTCGACCTTGATGCCGACATCTTCCAGATTTTGCTTGATGGCCTCGGCCCAGCGCAGCCAGGTCTCGCCATAGGGCATGGGCGTGAAGCGCACCGGCTCGCCCTTGTAGCCCATCTCCTTGAGCAGTGCCTTGGCCTTGGCGGGATCGTAGGGATACTTCACCACCGCCTTGTCATCGCGGAAGGACGTGGACTGGGCGAAGGGACCGTCGGATACCGCGCCCATACCGTTCCACAGCACGTCGAGCGCGAAGTTGCGGTCGATGGCGTAGGACACCGCCTTGCGGAAGCGAGGGTCCGCCGTCAGACCGCCGCGATGGTTGAACCAGAGCCAGGACTGTGGCGCGAAGAACTCCCAGCCCTTGTCGGTGATGCAGGCATTCTTCGTCTTGGCGAGGCGGGGAATGTCGAAATTCTCCACCGACCCGCCAGGCAGGATGTCCACCTTGCCGGTCTCGAAGGCGACCGCGCGGGCCGCGGCATCCGGGATGATGTGCCAGTAGATCTCGTCGAGATGGGGCTTGCCCTTCTCGTAATAGTCCGGGTTCTTGACGAGCTTGATATAGGAGCCCTTCACCCATTCTCCGAACTTGAAGGGACCGGTGCCGATGGGCGTATTGTTCGCCGGATTGGTGAGGAAGTCGGTGCCCTCATAGATGTGCTTGGGCACCATGGGCATGGTGCCGACCTCGAACATACGGATGAAGGGGCCGAAGGGCTGCTTCAGCTGGAACACCACCGTCTCGTCGTCCGGCGCGGTAATGCTCTCCACATAAGCGAGCGAGGCGCGCGTGCGCGGATTGGTCTTGCGCAGGAAGACGTCGGCGGAGAACACCACGTCGGCCGCCGTGAAGGGCTTGCCGTCATGCCACTTCACGCCGGGCTGGAGCTTGAAGGTGTAAGTCTTCCCGTCCTCGGAAATGGTCCAGGACTTGGCAAGCTGGGGCTTCGGCTGCAGCTTCTCGTCATAGCGCAGCAGGCCCTCGTAGATGTTGCCGGCCACCATCTGGGTCGGGGCATTCTGAAGGATGCCGACCATGAGCCCCGGCGGCTCCGGCTGGATCACCACATTGGCGCGGCCGCCCTCCTTGGGCGTGCCCTGCTGGGCGAATGCGCCGCCCGCGGCGAGGACGGAAAGCGCGACGGACGCCGCAAGTGTACCGAGCAATTTCGCTTTCATGACGGCTTGTTCCCCTGGAAGGATTGTTGATTGAGCCTTCAGTGTTCGAAATCGGGCGCCACGGCGCGGGTGAGCCGCAGGAAGGCGGCCCACTCGGGATCGACCGCGCCGGAGGCGGCGTGCAGGTCGTCCCAGGTCTCATACTGGCGGGCGGTGAGATCGGCGATCTCGCGCGGCGGCAGCCGGATCGGCCGGCCGGTGCCCAGCGCCGCCACCTGCGCCTGGCAGGCGCGCTCCAGATTGTGCATGAGGACAAAGGCTTCGCCTACGGTCCGGCCGCAGGTGAGAAGGCCGTGGTTGCGCAGGATCATCGCCTTGTGCGTCCCAAGGTCCGCCACCAGACGCGCGCGTTCCTCCAGATTGACGGCGATGCCCTCGAAATCATGGTAGGCGATGCGGTCGTGGAACTGGAGCGACCACTGGTTCATGGGCAGAAGCCCCTCCTCCATGCACGCAACGGCCACACCGGCCACAGTATGCGTGTGCAGCACGCAGCCGATCTCCGGCCGGGCGCCATGGATGGCGGAGTGGATGACGAAGCCCGCAGCATTGATGCCGTGGCCGCGCGGATCGTCGAGCACGGTGCCGTCAATGTCGATGGTGACGAGCTCGGATGCCTTCACCTCGTCGAAGCGCGTACCGTAGGAGTTGATGAGAAACTGCTCACCCACGCCGGCCTTGGCGGAGATGTGGGTGAAGATGCTGTCGTCCATCTTGAAATGGGCGAGCAACCGGTAGGCGGCCGCGAGATCCGTCCGCGCGCTGGCTGCCAACTGTTCCGAACCCAGGCTCACATGAGCGCCCATCTCACCCTCCCTTGCGCATCGGTGCCGCGCCACGCGACATTTGACGGGCTTCATCGTAGGCACATAGATTTGAAACTGTCGACAATCGACGGTGTGGAAAATTTAAGCAGGCTCTGCCTGCGACCAAACGAGGGTGAACGTGCCGCGCGCAAAGCATGAGGTGGAGAGCGGAGCGCTCGGTGCGCTGGCTCCCGAGGATCTGGTCAGCCGCATCGCTACGGCCCTGTCCGAAGCCATCATCGGCGGGCGCTTTGCCCCCGGCGCCCGGCTCAACGAGGTGCATCTGGCCGCCGAAATCGGCGTCTCCCGTGCGCCGCTGCGCGAGGCGGCGCGCCTGCTGGAAAACCGCGGGCTGGTGGTTTCCCAGCCGCGCCGGGGCTTCTTCGTGCGCGATCTCACCGCCGCCGCGCTCGATGATGCCTACGACCTGCGCCTGTGCCTTGAACGCCATGCGGGACGTGCGGTCTGCGCGACGCTCACCCCCGAAATGGCGGCGGCCCTCAGGACGCAGGCCGCGCGCATCCACGAAACCCGCAGCGATCCCGGCCGGCAGGTAGAAGAGGACTTCGCCTTCCACCGCCTGATCTGCGCGCTCTCCGGCAATGCCCGGCTGCTGCGTGTCTATGACGAACTCACCGACGAGATGCGTTTCGGCATCACGGTCATCGGCCATCTCTACGACGATGCGGACGTGATCGCCCGCACCCACGATCCCGTGCTCGACGCGCTTCTCTCGCGCGACGGCGAGCGCTGGTGCGCGGCCATCGACCATCATGTCGGTGTGGCGCGCGCGCATGTGGTCAAGCTCCTTGCCGCCCGCGAGAGCGAAGAATCGAAAGGCTGAGGCCGCTCATCGCCCGGCATCCTTGAGCAGCGGCTCCAGCGCCTCGGCTGCAGCCAGCACCGCTCCGTCCGCGCCACGGGCGCCAACGATCTGGAAGGAACGCGGAAGTCCCTCCGCCGTGGACGCCAGCGGCACGACCGCGGCCGGCTGCTGGCTGAGATTGATGGGGAAGCTGAAGCCGGCCCAGAGATGCCAGCGCTTCAATCCGCTTCCCTCCGGCACCAGCGCCCCGGCGGTGAACGGAAGCACCGCGACGCCCGGCGAGACGATGAAGTCGTAGGACTCGAGCAGGGCATCCATGGCGGCACCGAAGGCCCCGCGCTCCGCCTGTGCCCGCATCAGATCGATCGCCGACTGACGCGCGCCCTCCGCCGCGATCTCCAGGAATCCGGGGTCGATGCCGCTACGATCGTCCTCTGGAATGGCCGCAAGGCGGGCCGCGGCCCCGCCGTACCAATGGGCCTCGAACACGCCGGTCACCCGATCGGCCCGCGGCAGGTCGATGGGCTCCAGAATCGCCCCCTGCGCCTCCAGCACCTTCAGCGCGGCCTGGAAGGCCACGGCCACCGGGGCTTCGACGGCGCCGCATGGCGGCGTGGACCAGACGCCGATGCGCGCTCCCTTCGGAAAATCCGGATGAAGGCGCATGCCCAGCGGCGCCAGCGCGCCCGCTCCCTGCGCCCAGTCTGCAAGATCACGGCCCGACATTGCCGCCAGCATGGGGGCGAGGTCTGCGGCGTGGCGAGCCATGGGACCGATATGGGCCACCGTGCCAAAGGCGCTCGCCGGGAAAGCGGGAACGCGGCCGAAGGTCGGCTTCAAGCCGGCGATGCCTGAAAAGGCCGAGGGAACACGGATCGAGCCGCCTCCGTCGGTGCCGAGATGGAGCACGCCCGCTCCCGCAGCGGCCGCGACCGCCGCACCGCCGGAGGACCCGCCCGGCGTGCGGCTGGGATCATGGGGATTGCGCGTGATGCCGAAGGCGGGGCTATCCGTCACCGCCTTCCAGCCGAACTCAGGCGAGGTGGTAAGGCCGATGAAGACCGCGCCGGCGCTGCGCAGGCGCCGAACGGAGGGCGCATCCTCGGCATAGGGCTGGGCGGGCGTCGTGCCGCTGCCGTAGCGGACCGACCAGTCCTTCACCCACACGATGTCCTTGAGGGTCGTCGGAATGCCGTCGATGGGCGAGAGCGCCGTCCCGTTGGCCCAGCGCGCTTCCGCCGCCCGCGCAGCGGCAAGCGCGCGCTCATGATCGATGGACAGGAACGCATTGAGCGCCGGGCTGATCTCTTCGGCGCGCGCGAGGGCGGCCTCCGTCACTTCCACGGGCGACAGTGTGCGGCGCGCAAAAGCCTGCGTGAGGGCCGCCACCTGCGGTCCTTCATCCTTGGCGAGAAACGAAGAAAGCCCGGCCATACGCAACCCCTGCTCGCAAATGCAGCAAAATTTCCGCTGCACCTTTGAAAGGCAGAATGACCTTCCCGAGGCCTCCCACAAAATGTATTATTCGGAGAACATTCTTTTATTTTCTGGATGATTGGATGAGCCTCTCCCTCCGACAGGTGCGCTATGTGGTCGAAGTCGCGCGCCTCGGCTCCATCCAGGCGGCATCCCGCGAACTCTCCATTTCGCAGTCCTCCATCCTCGCCGCCATCGATCTCGCGGAGGCCGACATCGGAGCGCGCATGTTCATGCGACGCCCGTCCCAGGGCATGCGCACCACGCCGGCTGGCGAACGTTTCATCGCCGCAGCGCGGGGCCTGCTGGCCGCGGAAACGGAGTTCGTGCGGGAGATCGGCTCGCTGGCGGATCGCCCGCCCCGCCTGATCCGCATCGGTTGCTTCCTGCCCTTTGGGCCGCTGTTCATGCCGGAGGTGCTACGCCGCCTGGTGGCCCGCACGGGCTCCATCGACATCAGCGTGATGGAAGCCGACCAACTGCAACTGCGCGACTGGCTCGACACCGGTCATATCGATGCCGCCGTCACATACGAGATGGGGCCGCCCTTTGCCGGCGAGATCACGCGGATCTGCAAGGTGCCGGCGCATGTGCTGATGCGCGCGGACGATCCGCTGGCGCGGCTCGACGCGGTGCCGCTGGCAGCTCTTGCGGAGCGCCCGCACATCCTGCTCGATTTGCCGCAGACCGGCGCCTATCTCACCTCCATCGTGGACATGTCGGGCCTGGGGCGGCGCATCAGCTTCCGCACCCGATCCTATGACACCGTGCGCGCGGCGGTGGAGGCGGGTTTCGGCCTCACCATCCTGAACCTGCGCCCCATGACCCGGGTCGCGGCGGACACGCCCGATCTCTGCCGCCGCCCCATCGCCGATCCCCTGCCGCCGCCGAACCTGATCGTGATCGACCCCTATGGCGATCGCAAACCGCGCTTCCTCACGGAATTCATCGCGGAGATGCACGCCATGTTCCGTGAACTCGGGCCGCGCCGCTTCGCCGTAGCCAAACCGGAAGAGGAAAACGAACTCCTTCCGGCCTGATGGGTTGTGACCTTCGAGGACCCGCGCAGCACCTCCCGGAATGGAGCCAAGCCGCATTTTTCGTATGACAGAGGCAAACGGGACAGTTCTCAGCGCGGAGAAAGACGTTATATGGTCAGTTCAGGTACCCATTTTCAGCCATTAACCGGAAATGAGTACATAGGAATTGGAAGCATTTTAAGTTGAAGGAGCGGGTTTCATGGACGTTCTTGAGCTGGAACGCGCGCCGTTGCGCGAGGAAAGCCGCGCGAAGCGCATGAAAGCGGCCACCCAGGCGGCCCACGAACGGATCGACCGCCAGATCATGGCCGCTGATCCCTTCGCCTCGCGCGAGAATTTCGGCCGCTTCGTCCGCCTGCAGTACCGCATTCACCACGCTGTCGACCCGCTGTTCCGCAGCCCGGCCCTCGCCGCGCTTATCCCGGATCTGGCGGGCCGCCGACGGCTGGACCTCGTGGAACAGGACGCCGCCGACCTCGGCGTCAGCCTCCCCGAGCTGCCGGCAGCGTCGGACGCCCCGGCCGATGTCGCCTCCGCTCTCGGCTGGCTCTATGTGGTGGAGGGCTCGAACCTCGGCGCCGCCTTTCTGCTGAAGGCGGCCGCCAAGCTCAATCTCAATGAGGATTTCGGGGCGCGGCATCTCGCCGGCCATCCCGCGGGCCGCGGCCTGCACTGGCGCACTTTCACGGCGGCGCTCGACGCCGTTCCCCTCTCGGAGGCGGATGAAGCCCGCGCCGTTGCAGGCGCCGAAGCCGCCTTTGCCATGGTCGCCGACCGGATCGCGGTCGAGTTCGCCTGATCCCACGGTGTCGCGCCACGGCGCGGCGCCTCTCAGCCGAGCGCGTGGCTCGCGAGGGCGAAGACCCGCGGGCCGTCCGCCGGGATGCGCGGCAGGAAGGGGCGACCAAGCGACATGGTCGTCACCGTGTCGAACACCCCCAGCCCCGCACGCATGAGGAATTCCGGAAAGACGCCCTCCGCCTCGCGCGTGTCAACGCGCAGGAACTGCCCCGCATGGTCGCGCACGTGCGGCAGGCAGACCGCGATGGCGTCGCGCGGATCGGACGCGACCACCGGCCCGATCACATGGCCCCGGCCGAAGCGACGGCAGAGGCCATGCGCCACGATCCGCCCGGCGCGTTCGAGCACCACGGCGCGGGCCGTGGACAGCAGCGCCTCGTAGAGCCTCGAGCGGTCCGCACCGAAGGCGGCCCGGTCGAGGGCGAGGATCTGCGGCAGGTCATCTGCTCTTAAGACGCGCGCCTCACCGCCATCCGTATCGTCTGCGATGAACACGGCCTCGCCTTGGCACTGGAAGACCGTGCGCTCGGCAACGAAACCCAGCGACGCATAGAGGCGCCGCCCCGCCCGCGTGGCATTGAGTCCAAGGAAGCGCGGGTGCGTCTGCCCGATCACATGCTCCAGCGTCCAGCGCCCGGCGCCGTACGTCTGGAGGCGGGGGGCCGTGATCATCATGCCCACGGTAGCGAAGTCCGCATCATGGGGAAACCACATCGCGGTCGCGAGCACCCGTCCGATCTCGTCAAGGGCGGCAACGCCATGGCCATACTGGCGCAGCATCTCCCAGTCTTCGGCCCTGTGCGGCCAGCGGACGGAGATCGACAAGGCATGGAGATGCGCCACGTCGACGTCATTGATGTCCGTGAGGCGCGTATCAAACGATTGAAGCGCTAGCCGGCTATCTGCCCTGTTCATGGTTGCCCGTCCTGTCCCGGCGCTTCTCTCCCACTTTCGGTTGTAACGCCGGACGACAACAGAATCCGCCTGTGCGCCACGCTCCTTGCAGCACATTCGACTGAATTGTAATCGACCGACCTCCGCCGACCGGCCTTACTGCCGCGGGCCGGATTTTCGGCGGGATGTATCGTCCGCCCGCCGCCCTTTGATGGAATCTGCGGCAATCAGCCGGGCACCCTCGGCGGGTCCATCGTCGGGCTCCGGAGCATGCCTTGGCCTTCCTGTTCAATTCCGATGCCGGGCGCGGGCGCATCTTCAAGGCGGCCTTCGCCAGCGCCCGCCCGGACATCCCCTTCTTCCTTTCGCCCGCGGAGGCCGATCCGGCACGGGTGCGCTACATCATCTCCTGGACCGTCCCGCAGAACCTTGCCGCCTATACGCGGTTGGAGGTGCTGTACTGCGTCGGCGCGGGTGTTGACCACATGCCCATCGATACCTTGCCGCCGCACGTAAAGGTGGTGCGCATGATGGAAGACGGCATCGTGCGCATGATGCAGGAATATGTGACGCTCGGCGTTCTTACCCTGCACCGCGACATATTCGGTTATCGCGCGCAGCAGGCCCGCGCCGAATGGACGCCGCGTGCGGTCGTGCGGGCGCACGAGCGAAGCGTCGGCGTGCTCGGCCTCGGCATGCTCGGCAAGGCTGTGCTTGAACGTCTTGCGCCATTCGGCTTTCCGCTCGCGGGCTGGAGCCGCTCCACCCACGACCTGCCCGGCGTCACCTGCTTTCACGGCCATGGGCCGGATGGGCTCGATGCCTTTCTCGCCCGCACGGACATCCTCGTCTGCCTTCTGCCGTTGACTCAAGAAACGCGCGGCTTCCTCAACGGCGAGCGCCTCCGCCGCCTGCGGCCGGGAGCGGGCCTCGTGCATGTGGGGCGCGGGCCGCAGCTCGACGGCGCGGCCTTGCTTGCCGCACTCGAGGACGGGCATGTGTCCGGGGCCGTTCTCGATGTCACCGATCCCGAGCCCCTGCCGGCAACCTCGCCGCTCTGGGCCCATCCGAACGTGATGATTACCCCCCACATCGCCAGCGTGACGCGGCCGGACACGGCCGCCGAAGTGGTGCTGGAGAATATCCGCCGCCACGAGGCGGGGCTCGATCCCATCGGCCTCGTGGACCGCGCGCGCGGCTACTGATCCCTCTCGAACCAGAAGGGCCCATCCATGTCCCTGCTCAAGACCATCGACACTGCTCCCAGCTTCGAACCCGTGGAGAAGAAGCCCGATGCGGACCGCCTGATCGCCGGCGATCCCGTCTTTCGCACCTGGGCGCAGGACTCCTCACGCAGTGAGCCGGTGCGCACCGGCATCTGGGAGGCGACGCCCGGCACGTCCCGTTCCATCAAGGGCGACACGTTCGAGTTCTGCTACATCCTCGAAGGCGTCGTTGAACTCACCGAGGAGGGCGGCACGCCGGTCATCTACAGGGCCGGCGACAGCTTCGTGATGAAGCCCGGCTATGTGGGCGTCTGGCGCACCATCGAGACGGTGCGCAAGATTTACGTGGTGGTGGGCTGACGCCATGGGCCTCGGCTTCGATCCAGCCTCCGTCACCCTGCCCTGCGGCCATTTCATCGGTGGCCGGCTGGTGCCGGCTGCGGGGGAGATCGACCTCCATCGCCCCTCGGACGGTGTCGCCTTCGCCGCCTGCCCCATTGCCGGCCCGGACATGGTGGATGCGGCGGTCGAGAGCGCTCGCAAGGCGCTGAAGGACAGCGGCTGGGGCGGCACTCGCCCGCGCGACCGGGTGCGGGCGCTGCACCGCTGGGCGGATCTGATGGAGGCCCATGCGGAAGAACTGGGACGGCTGGAGGCGGTGGCATCAACGCGGCCGATCCGCGACCTGATGGCGGGCGACCTGCCCGTCACCATCGAGCAGATCCGCTTCTTCGCGGAATTCGCGGACAAGGAGGGCGGCGATCTCGTTCCCACCGCCGACGACAGCCTCGGCCTCATCATGACCGAGCCCTATGGGGTCGTCGGCGCCATCACGCCCTGGAACTTCCCCCTCTCCATGGCTGCGTGGAAGCTGGCGCCCGCGCTTGCGGCCGGCAATGCGGTGGTGCTGAAACCCTCCGAGATGACGCCCTTCGCGACGCTGCGCATGGCGGAACTGTCGGTGGAAGCGGGCATCCCCGCCGGCCTCATCAATATCGTGCTGGGCGACGGGGCCATCACGGGCAACGCCCTCACGGGCCATCCGCACGTATCGAAGGTGAGCTTCACGGGATCGACGGCGGCGGGCGCGGCCATCATGGCCAATATCGCCCGCACCGGCATCAAGCCCATGGCGCTGGAACTGGGAGGCAAGAGCCCGCAGGTGGTGTTTGCCGACGCCGATCTCGGCCTCGCGGCAAGCTGCATCGCCACCAGCATTCTGGCCAATGCAGGACAGGCCTGCGTTGCCGGAACCCGCCTCATCGTCGCCCGCGAGATCGCCGAGCCGCTGCTGGAAAAGATTGCGGCGCGCCTCGCCTGTATCCGGCCGGGGCCCACATGGGAGACGGAAACCGCCTATGCGCCCATCATTTCCGAGCGGCAGATCGGGCGCATCGAAAGCCTGGTCGGTGCCGCTTTGTCGGCGGGCGCACAGGTTCGGGCCGGAGGGCGGCGGCTGGAGCGGCCCGGTTTCTTCTACGCGCCCACCATCCTCGATCACGTGGCGCCCGGCTCGCCGGCCGTGATCGAGGAGATCTTCGGTCCCGTGCTCACGACCCAGACCTTCAGCGACGAAGCGGAAGCGGTCGCGCTCGCAGACCATCCGAGCTACGGCCTCTGTGCCGGCCTCTACACACGGGACCTTTCGCGGGCGGTGCGGGTCACCCGGCAGTTGCAGGCCGGCACCATCTGGGTGAACCGCTACGGCCGTTCCCGCGACCACATCCTGCCCACCGGTGGCTACAAGGGCTCCGGCATCGGCAAGGATCTCGGCCGGGAGGCCTTCATGGCCAACCGCAAGGCGAAAAGCGTGCTGATCGGCCTCTGACGCCGGCACGCCCCTCTTCCAAACTCAGGCGAGGAACACCCATGCTCGACACCCAGGGCCTCTTGCGCCAGCAATGCCTCATCGACGGTCAATGGCAGGACGCCGCCGACGGCGGTCAGATCGAGGTGACTGACCCGGCCACGGGCGCCGTGATCGGCATCGTGCCCGACTGCGGCGCGGCCGAGACACGCGCCGCCATCGATGCCGCCGCCCGTGCCTTCATGCCGTGGCGCGCACGCACCCATGCCGAGCGCGCCCAGCTTCTGGAATCCTGGTACGACCTCATGATCGCGCATCTTGAGGACCTCGCTCAACTGCTCACCAAGGAGCAGGGCAAGCCGCTGGCCGAGGCGCGGGCGGAGATCCGCTATGGGTCCTCGTTCGTGAAGTGGTTCGCGGAAGAGGCCCGCCGCGTCGGCGGCGCGACGATCCCCTCGCCGACGCCAGACCGCCGCATCGTCGTGCTGAAGGAGCCGGTGGGCGTCTGCGGCATCGTCACGCCCTGGAATTTCCCCAATGCGATGATCACCCGCAAGGTGGCCCCCGCCCTTGCCGCCGGCTGCACCGTGGTCATCAAGCCATCGGAGCTCACGCCCTTCTCCGCCCTCGCGCTCGGCGTTCTGGCCGAGCGGGCGGGCATTCCTGCCGGCGTCATCAATATCGTCACCGGGATGCCCACGGCCATCGGAACGGAGCTCACGTCCAACCTGACGGTCCGCAAGATTTCCTTCACCGGCTCCACCCGCGTCGGCGCGCTGTTGATGCGGCAGGCCTCCGACAGCGTGAAGCGGCTCAGCCTCGAACTCGGCGGGAATGCTCCCTTCATCATCTTTGACGATGCGGACATCGATCTCGCGGTGGAGGCCGCCATCGCCTCCAAGTTCCGCAATGGCGGCCAGACCTGCGTTTGCGCGAACCGCATCCTGGTGCAGGCTGATATCTATGACGCCTTTGCGGAGAAGCTGTCCGCCCGCGTCTCGGCCATGAAGGTTGGCCCCGGTACGGTCGAGGGCGTCCAGATCGGCCCCATGATTAACCACGCCGCCATCGAGAAGATCGAGCGGCACGTCGAGGACGCGATGGCCAAGGGTGCCCGCCTGCTCTCGCGGCGGCCGGCACTGCCGGCGGGACGCCAGTTCACGGCGCCACTCGTGCTCGGCGAGGCCACGACCGACATGCTGCTCGCGAGCGAGGAGACGTTCGGGCCCGTCGCACCCCTTTTCCGCTTCGATACGGAGCAGGAGGCCATCGCCATTGCCAACGGGACTCCATTCGGCCTTGCGGCCTATTTCTTCACCGAGAGCCTGAAGCGCTCCTGGCGGGTGGCCGAGGCCCTGGAGTTCGGCATGGTGGGCCTCAACACCGGCACCATCTCCACCGAGGTCGCGCCGTTCGGCGGCGTGAAGCAGTCCGGCCTCGGCCGCGAGGGCGCGCAAGTCGGCATCGAGGAATATCTGGAGACGAAGAGCTTCCACATCGGCGGGCTGGCCTGACGTAGAAAGGGCGGGTCTCGAGGCCCGCCCTGTCCCATGCGTGTGTCGGAAGCTTACTGGAAACGATCGAGCATCTTGTAATAGAAGCCGACCAGCGGCAGGAACCAGGGCGTGCCGAGATGGCCGGGTACAGCCGGCCAGTCGAGGCCCTTCACCGGATTGCGGTCCTCCCGGCCGAGCATGGCTTCGGCCATCACGCGCCCCATCAGGTTGGACATCTGGGCCCCGTGGCCGGAATAGCCCATGGCGTACCACAGGCCGTCTTCTGTTCGCCCGGCGCGGGGATAGCGGTCCTGCGTCATGTCCACGAGACCGCCCCAGCAATAATCGAGCGGCACGCCGGACATTTGCGGGAAGAGCCCGACGAGGTTCGCCTTCAGGATCTCGCCGCTCCTGGCATCGGAGCGCTGATCCGAGACCGCGGAAAAGCGGGCGCGGCCTCCGAAGATCAGGCGGTCGTCGGGCGACAGACGGAAATAGTTGCCGATGTTCAGCGAGGTCACGAAGGTGCGCTCGCGCACGATGACGGAGGCGATCTCCGCTCTGCTGAGCGGGCGTGTGGCAACGATGAAGCTGCCGACGGCCACGATCCGCCGTCGGAACCACGAGAAGGGGCCTGACGTATAGGCGCCGGTGGCCACCAGAACCTCCCGCGCCGAGACCTGCCCCCGCGTGGTTTCGAGCACATGGAGAGCGCCCTCCCGACAGCGCGCCGTCACCGCCGCATTCTCGAAGATGGTCGCCCCGTGGCGCACGGCGGCATCCGCGAGACCTGCCGCGTAGCGCCCCATGTGCATCACCGCGCTCTTGCGCGACAGCATGCCGCCGTGGAACGCCTGCGACCGCAACTCCTCCGCGATGGCCGACCGGTCGAGCATGGCCGTATCTGGATCAACCTCGCGATGCAGAGCCTCGAAATTGCGGGCCAGCCCCTCGTAATGAGCGGGCTTCGAGGCCAGCTTCAGCTTGCCCACGCGCTTGAAACTGCACTGGATCTGCTCTTCGGCGACGGTCCGCTCGATGTGATCCACCGCGGCGTCGAAGGCCCGGTAG
Source organism: Azorhizobium sp. AG788 (assembly GCF_004364705.1). NCBI lineage: Bacteria > Pseudomonadati > Pseudomonadota > Alphaproteobacteria > Hyphomicrobiales > Xanthobacteraceae > Azorhizobium > Azorhizobium sp. AG788. Next base: position 146,129 of record NZ_SOBM01000002.1, on the reverse strand, counting down.
AGCGTGGCCGCCCGCTCCGCTCCGAGGTGCGATTTCGCCGCGAGATAGGAATGCGCAAGCCCGTTGTTCAGGTGCCCCCCGTTGCGGCCGGAGGCGCCGGAGCCGATGCTCCCGCCCTCCAGCACCACCACTCTGGCGCCTGCCTTGGCGAGCGTGCGGGCGGCTTCAAGGCCGGTGAAGCCGCCGCCCACGATGGCGACGTCATAGGCGCCTTCAACGGAGCCGGGCGTCCCGCCCGTGAAGGCCGGCGCGGTGTCGGCCCAATAGGATGTGAAGCGCATGACGGGCCGCCGTTTCTCAGAGGCCCAGGACGCCGGGCAAGCCGCGGATATCCTTGATCTCGGTATATTCATAATAGGGGTTGGCCGGCTCGTGGCCGCGGTTCACCCACACCTTGTTCTTGATGCCGAGATCATAGGCGGACATGAGGTCATAGCGGAAGGAGGAGGAGCAATGCAGCACATCCTCCGGCCCGCAGCCCAGCATGTCGAACATATATTCGAAGGCCTGGAAGCGGGGCTTGTAGGCCTTGGCCTGCTGCGCCGTATAGACCGCGTGGAAAGGCGCGCCGAGCTTGGCCACGTTGGAAGGGATCTGCACATCCATGGCATTGGAGAGGATGACGAGCGGGATCTCCTTCGCCACCTTGGCCAGCCCCTCGGGTACATCCGGATGCGGGCCCCAGGAGGGCACCCGGTTGTAGATCGCCAGCGCATCCTCGGGCCGGAACGCGACGCCGTTCTTCTTGCAGGTGCGCTCCACTGAATTATGGATCACCTCATCATAGGGCTTCCAGTCGCCGAGGATCTCATCGAGCCGGTAGGCCGCGAAATTCTTTACGAACTGCGCCATGCGCGGCTCGTCGAGCTGCGCCCCGTAGATGTCCCGCGCGGCCTCGGCCATCTGGAAGTGGGTGAGAGTGCCGTAGCAGTCGAAGGTCACGTATTTGGGCCGGAAGCGGGTCATGCCGGTTTCGTCCTTGAAAGGTGCCCGGTGGGCTGAAGACACAGCCAGCATAGGAGCGCCCCGCCAGCCGCTTCACCGCAATCCGCAAGCCGGCGAAGCAGAATGTTCCGTATCTCGCCGGGTGCCCGGTAGAGAGTTGCGCGACCGGGGCGCAGGAGGGCCGGCCGGCGCCCCATCTCCCAGCCCCTCCTCGCCGGCCGCGGCATAAGATGCGGCGGGCATGGCGAGCGACGGCGGATCGTGTCGCCCATCGGCATCAGTGGAGCGGAACCGCCTGAACTGGGCGCGCTAGGCTCTGGGGACACCGGAACCCCATTCCCGGACCAGACATGGCTTCATCGACCCTTGCCCTCACCAACCTGTCACCCGCGCACCTCGATGGCGCCACCGCCCTCTCCCGCGAGACCGCCTGGCCGCACCGGCGGGAAGACTGGGCCTTCATGCTCGCGCTCAGCCGTGGCTTTGCGGCGGTCGAAGATGGTGATCTCGTCGGCACGGCCCTGATGACGCCCTATGGCGCGGACGCGGCGACCATCAACATGGTGATCGTCTCCGCCCGCATGCGGGGGCGCGGCCTCGGGCGGCGGCTCATGGATGCCGCGCTCGATAGCGCCGGAGCGCGCGAGTGCCGGCTTGTGGCGACGCTGGAGGGCCTGCCGCTTTATGAGAAGCTCGGCTTCCGGGCCGTCGGTGAGATCGCCCAGCACCAGGGGGTTCTTGCCGATCGCCTGCCGCCCGCGCCCGCGGCCGTGACCTGGGCCAGCCCGGACGAGATCGATGCCCTGATCGCGCTCGACCGCGCCGCCTGCGGAATGGACCGGACGCAACTCCTCCATGCCCTTGCCGCGATCGGCGAAGTCGCCGTGCTGCGCGGTGCCGATGGGCCGCGTGGCTTTGCCGTCCTCCGCCCCTTCGGCTGGGGCGATGTGGCCGGCCCGGTCGTGGCGCCGAGCCGCACCGAGGCCGAACAGTTGATCGCCTTCCTCATGGCCACCCGACCGGGTCGCTTCCTGCGGGTGGATACCCCGGATGTGGAGGGCATCGGCGCCTTTCTCGCTCGCCATGGCCTGGCCCGTGTCGGCGGCGGCACGCCGATGATCCGCAATGCCCGCTCGGCGGCGCCGGACGATGGCGCCCGCACGTTTGCCCTCGCCAGCCAGGCCCTTGGCTGAAGGAGAAGCCTGATGACCAGCAATTCCCTCGTTGAACTCGACCGCGCCCATCTGGTGCATCCGGTCGCCTCGTATCGCGGCCACGAGCGGGCGGGCGTCCGGGTGCTCAAATCCGCCAAGGGCGCGACCGTCACCGACGCCACCGGCCACAGCATGATCGACGGCTTCGCCGGTCTGTGGTGCGTGAATGCGGGCTACGGCATCGAGAGCATTGTCGAGGCGGCGGCCAAGCAGATGCGTGAGCTGCCCTATGCCACCGGCTATTTCAGCCTCGGATCGGAAAGTGCCATTCGCCTCGCGGCGGAACTGGCGGACCGCGCGCCGGGCGATCTCAACCACGTCTATTTCACGCTCGGCGGCTCGGACGCCGTGGATTCCACCGTCCGCTTCATCCGCTATTATCAGCACGCGCGCGGCACGCCGCAGAAGGACCAGTTCATGTCGCTGGCGAGCGGCTATCACGGCTCCTCGACCGTAGGCGCCGGCCTCACCGCTCTGCCGCTGTTCCACGCCGGCTTCGGCCTGCCCTTCGACTGGCAGCATAAAATTCCGTCCCACTATGCCTATCGTAATCCGGTAGGGAGCGACCCCGCAGCGATCATCGCCGCTTCAGTGGCCGCGCTTCGAGCGAAGGTGGAGGAGATCGGGCCGGATCGCGTCGCCGCCTTCTATGCCGAGCCCATCCAGGGCTCCGGCGGTGTTCTCGTGCCCCCGGACGGCTGGATGAAGGCCATGCGGGAGGTCTGCCGCGAACTCGACATTCTATTCGTGGCCGACGAGGTCATCACCGGCTTCGGGCGCACCGGCCCCCTGTTCGCCTGCACGGACGAGGGGATCGTTCCCGACCTCATGACCACCGCCAAGGGGCTCACCTCGGGTTATGTGCCCATGGGCGCGGTGTTCCTGTCCGATCACGTCTACAACACCATCGCCGACGGCGCTGGGGAGGCAGCCGTCGGCCACGGCTACACCTATTCCGCCCATCCGGTCAGCGCGGCGGTCGGTCTCGAGGTGCTGCGGCTCTACGAGGCGGGGCTGCTGGAGAACGGCCGCAGGGCCGGCGCGCGACTGATGGCCGGGCTCCGGAGCCTCTCCGACCATCCGCTGGTGGGCGACGTGCGCGGGCGCGGCATGCTGGCCGCCATCGAGCTCGTCACCGACAAGGCCCGCAAGACACCGCTGCCGGCGGCCGCCGACCCCTCTCACCGCATCTTCGACCGCGCGTGGGACAATGGCCTTGTCATCCGTGCCTTCGCCACCGGCATCCTCGGTTATGCGCCGCCGCTCTGCTGCACCGACGCCGACATCGACGGCATCATCGAGCGCACCCGCATGACGCTGGACCAGACCCTGGAAGACCCGGACGTCCGCGCCGCCATGGCCTGAGCGGGGACCCACATTCCGGCGGGCGGCTGATTTCAGAAGATTCTGCCGCCCGCCGCCCGCGTTTCAGCCGATCCCGCGCTGCACACTTGGCAACACTGAAGGCTGACACCCATCCACGAGGCGAAAGCAGCCTCGGCACCGTTCGGAACCGGCCTCGGCCGCGACATCGTCAATGCGCCGGCGGGCGCCCAGAGGGGACAGGTCTGTGGCCAGGAGCTTATCCACCTTCAAATATCTCACCTTCGACGTGGTCGGCACGCTGATCGACTTCGAGGCCGGCCTTACGGCGCCGTTGGCGGCCATCGCCGCGGAGCATGGCGTGCCCTTCGATCCGGAAGCAGCGCTCGCGCTCTACCGGGAAGCCCGCTACATGCCCGACGCGCTGCGCTTCCCGGACGACCTGACGCGCGTCTATGGCGTGATCGCGCCGAAGCTCGGCCTGCCGTCGGATGCGCCCTACGGCGCCCGCCTGCGCGCCGCCGTACCGGGCTGGACGGCCTTTCCCGATAGCGCGGAAGCGCTGGCGCGGCTCGCAAAGCGCTATAAGCTGATTGCGATGACCAATGCGCAGCGCTGGGCCTACGAGCATTTTTCCAACGCACTGGGCAACCCGTTCTATTCCGCCTTCACGACGGACGACACGGGGACGGAAAAGCCTGACCCGGCCTTCTTCGAACAGGTGTTCTCGTTCGTGGAAGCCGATGGCGGCGCGAAGGACGACATCCTTCACGTGGCCCAGAGCCAGTATCACGACATCGGTGTCTCCCGGCAGCTTGGCCTGACCAATTGCTGGATCCAGCGCCGCCACGCCCAGCCGGGCTATGGCGGCACCATCGCGCCGTCGCAATTCACCACGCCGGACTACCACTTCACGTCCATGGCCGAACTCGCGGACGCGGTGGAGGCGCGGCACGCAGCGTAACGGGTGCGTTCGAGAAGACGGCCGGGGAGCTGACCTTCCCTCCCCGCCGGGCCTGTCAACGAGAGACAAAAAAGGGGATCCTCGTGACCGACAAGACCGTTTCCAACTGGACCCGTGCCGACGACGCCATGGTTGAGAGCGCCATCCGCCGGGGCGCTTCGCGCCGCGATCTCATGCGCATGCTGCTGGCCGGCGGCATCGCCTCCACCGCTTTCGGCTCTGGCCTCATTGCCCGTGCCACGGATGCCGTGGCGCAGACGCCGGTCTCCGGCGGCAATCTCAAGGCTGCCGGCTGGTCCGCCTCCACGGCCGACACGCTCGATCCGGCGAAAGCCTCGCTGTCGACCGACTATGTGCGCTGCTGCGCCTTCTACAACCGCCTGACCTTCATCGACAAAGGCGGCGCCGTGCGCATGGAACTGGCCGAGAGCGTCGAGAGCGGCGACGCCAAGGTCTGGACCGTCAAGCTGCGCAAGGGCGTCACGTTCCACGACGGCAAGACGCTGACCTCGGCCGACGTGGTCTATTCACTGAAGCGCCACCTCGATCCGGCGGTCGGCTCGAAGGTGAATTCCATCGCCAAGCAGATGAGCGAGATCAAGGCCGTGGACCCGTCCACGGTGGAGATCACCCTCGCCAATCCCAATGGCGACCTGCCCACCATCCTCGGCATGCATCATTTCATGATCATTGCCGACGGCACCACCACCTTCGCCAAGGCCAACGGCACCGGCGCCTTCGTCTGCGAGACCTTCGAGCCCGGCGTGCGCTCCATCGGACTGAAGAACAGGAACTACTGGAAGAGCGGCTATCCGCACCTCGATTCCTTCGAGTTCTTTGCCATTTCGGACGATGCCGCGCGCGTGAATGCGCTGCTGTCCGGCGACATCCAGCTCGCCGCCGCGATCAATCCGCGCTCCATGCGCCTGGTGGAAAGCCAGCCCGGCGTGCTGCTGTCGCGCACCACGTCCGGCAACTACACCGACCTCAATATGCGCCTCGACATGTCGCCCGGCGACAAGAAGGACTTCGTGGAGGGCGTGAAATATCTGCTCAATCGCGAGCAGATCCAGAAGTCCGCCCTGCGGGGCCTGGCGGAAATCGCCAACGACCAGCCGATCCCCCCCTCCAACATGTATTACAATGCCGAACTGAAACCGAAGCCCTTCGATCCGCAGAAGGCGAAGGCGCTGTTCCAGAAGGCCGGCGTGCTCGGCCAGCCCATTCCCGTGGTGACGTCCGAAGCGGCGAACTCGGCCATCGACATGGCCATGGTGCTGCAGCAGGCCGGCCAGGGCATCGGCATGAATTTCGACATCAAGCGCGTGCCGTCGGACGGCTACTGGTCCAACTACTGGCTGAAGGCGCCCATGCACTTCGGCAACATCAATCCGCGCCCCACGCCCGACATCCTCTTCTCGCTGCTCTATGCCTCAAGCGCCCCGTGGAACGAGAGCCAGTACAAGTCGGAGAAGTTCGACCGGCTGCTGCTTGAGGCGCGCGGCTCGCTCGATCAGGCCAGGCGCAAGCAGATCTATGGCGAAATGCAGGTGATGATTGCGGAGGAGGCGGGCACGGCCATCCCGGTCTTCATCTCCAATGTGGACGCCCATTCCTCCAAGCTGAAGGGCCTCGAGCCCAATCCGCTGGGTGGCATGATGGGCTACGCCTTCGCCGAGTACGTCTGGCTCGCCTCCTGACCGCAATGCCGACAGGCCGCTTCCGGCCTCGCCGGTGCCGCCCGGTGATCCGTCATCCTCGCGCGGGAGCGCCAATGAACAGCTATGTCCTGTCCCTTCTGGGCGGCCGCCTGCTGATCGCCGCGGTCACGCTCCTCATCGTGGCCTTCACGGTGTTCGCGGCCACGGAGGTTCTGCCCGGCGACGTGGCGGAGGTGCTGCTCGGGCAGTCGGCGACGCCGGAAGCCGTAGCGGGCCTGCGCGCTGCCATGCATCTCAATGACCCGGCGATCCTGCGCTTTCTCCACTGGCTCGCGGGCCTGCTGACGGGCGATCTTGGCCGATCCTACGCCAACAACATGCCCGTAAAGGACCTGATCGGCACGCGCCTGCTCAGCTCCCTGAAGCTCGCCGGCGCCACCACGCTGTTCTCCGTGCCGGTGGCGCTGACGCTCGGCATCCTCTCGGCCATGTGGCGCGGCTCGCTGTTCGACCGCACGGTGACGGTCCTCACCATCGCCGTCATTTCCGTCCCGGAGTTCATGGTGGCGACATCCGCCGTCCTGATCTTCGCCGTCTATCTGAAATGGCTGCCGGCCCTGTCCTTCACTAGCGACAGCCTGACGTTTCTCCAGCTGCTCCGGGCCCTCGCCATGCCCATCATCACCCTGAGCTGCGTGATCTCCGCGCAGATGATCCGCATGACGCGCGCGGCGGTGATCGAGACGCTGAACACGCCCTATGTGGAGATGGCGCTGCTGAAGGGTGCCTCTCGCCCCCGCATGGTGCTGCGCCACGCCTTGCCCAACGCCATCGGGCCCATCGCCAATGCCGTAGCCCTCTCCCTCTCCTATCTGCTGGGCGGTGTCATCATCGTGGAGACCATCTTCAACTATCCGGGCATCGCCAAGCTGATGGTGGACGCCGTCTCCACCCGCGACCTGCCTCTGATCCAGAGCTGTGCGATGATCTTCTGCGTGGTCTATCTCGCCCTGATCACCCTCGCGGACATGATCGCCATCCTGTCCAACCCGAGGCTGCGCCGATGAGCACGCGCCTCCTCACCCTGCCCCGCGTGGGCTACCAGATCAGCCCCGTCGGTATCGGCGCATTCCTTGTGATCCTGTTCTGGCTGGTGGTGGCCATCTTCGCCCCCCGCCTGACGCCGTACGCCATCGGCGATATCGTCGATTTCGACTATTTCGGCCCGGTCAGCGCCAAATTCTGGATGGGCACGGATTATCTCGGGCGCGACATGTTCTCCCGCATCATCGCAGGGTCGCGCTATACGGTCGGCCTGTCGCTTGCGGCAGTCGCCATCGCCTGCTGCACCGGCGTGACGCTCGGCATGACCGCCGCCGTGATCGGCGGCTGGTTCGACAGCATTCTGAGCCGCTTCTTGGACGCCTTGAGCTCCATTCCAAGCAAGCTCTTCGGGCTCGTGGTTGTCGCAGGCATCGGCTCATCCATCCCGGTGCTGATCGGGACACTGGCCATCATCTACACGCCCGGCTCCTACCGCTTCGCGCGTGCGCTGGCCGTGAACATCAACACGATGGATTTCGTCACCGTCGCCCGCACCCGCGGCGAGGGCGTTGCCTACCTCATCGGCTCGGAAATCCTGCCCAACATCGTGGGGCCGGTGTTTGCGGACGTGGGCCTGCGCTTCGTCTTCATCGTGCTGCTGCTCTCCGGCCTTTCCTTCCTCGGCCTCGGCGTGCAGCCACCCAATGCGGACTGGGGTGCGCTGGTCCGCGAGAACATCTCGGGCCTCGCCTTCGGCGCCCCGGCCGTGATCTTCCCCTCGCTCGCCATCGCCAGCCTCACCATCAGCGTCAACCTGCTGATCGACAACCTGCCCCGCAAGATCCGGGACCGGAGCGCGTGATGACGAACCTTGTCGAAATCCGCGATCTGAAAGTCGAGGCCACAACCGATGCGGGCCGCCGCGTCGAGATCATCAAGGGGGTGAGCTTCGAGATCGCGCCCGGCGAGATCGTCGCGCTCATCGGAGAAAGCGGCTCAGGCAAGACCACCATCGCGCTCACCCTCATGGGCTATGCCCGCGCCGGCTGCCGGATCACCGGCGGCAGCGTGCGCGTCTGCGGCACCGACATGACGCGGCTCTCCGAGCGCGAGCGGGCCGCCATCCGCGGGACCAAGGTCGCCTATGTGCCGCAGAGTGCGGCGGCAGCGTTCAATCCGGCGCAGCGCATCATGGATCAGGTGATCGAGGTGGCGCGCATCCACCACCTGATGAGCGATGCGGAGGCGCGCACGCGCGCCGTCGCCCTCTTCCGCGCACTCTCCCTGCCCGATCCGGATAACATCGGCGACCGTTACCCTCATCAGGTTTCAGGCGGCCAGTTGCAGCGCCTGTCCGCAGCCATGGCGCTCATCGGCGATCCCGAACTGGTTATCTTCGACGAGCCCACCACCGCCCTCGATGTGACCACGCAGATCGAGGTGCTGCGCGCCTTCAAGGCGGTGATGCAGAAGCGGAACATTGCGGGCGTCTATGTGTCCCACGATCTCGCCGTGGTCGCCCAGATCGCCCAGCGCATCGTCGTCCTGCGCGGCGGCGAGGTGCAGGAAATCGGGATGACCGACGCGATCCTGTCGACGCCGCAGCATCCTTACACCCGCGAGCTTCTGGCGGCCTTCCGGCCGGTGGGGGCCGACCCCTTTCCGCGGACGAAGGCGGACGAGACCCCCAAGCCCCTGCTCGAACTCAGCAACATCGTGGCGGGCTACGGCCCCATTCTCGGGTCGGGCCTGCCCGCCATCCAGGTGGTGAAATCCGTCAGCCTGAAACTGGAGGCCGGCCGCAACCTCGGCATCATCGGAGAGTCCGGCTGCGGCAAGTCCACGCTCGCCCGCGCCATCGCCGGCATCCTGCCCCCGGCGGGCGGCGACATCGTGTTCGAGGATCGTCAGCTCTCCCGCTCGGCGAAAAAACGCTCCCGCGAAGAGCTGCGCAAGATCCAGATCGTGTTCCAGTCCGCCGATACGGCCCTCAATCCTGCCAAGTCGGTGGGGGAGATTCTCGCCCGGCCGCTGGTCTTCTATTTCGCAATGAAGGCTCAGGAGCGCGAGGCGCGGATCGACCGCCTGCTGGACATGGTCCACCTGCCGCGCGCGCTGAAGCATCGCCGTCCGCCGGAACTCTCCGGCGGCCAGAAGCAACGCGTCAACCTCGCCCGTGCGCTCGCCGCCGAACCACGCCTCATCCTGTGCGACGAGATCACGTCTGCCCTCGATACCGTGGTGGCGGCAGCGATCCTCGACCTGCTGCGTGAACTTCAGGCGGAACTCGGGTTGAGCTACATCTTCATCAGCCACGACCTGCCCACGGTGGAGGCCATCTGTGACGACGTGGCCGTGATGTATGCGGGCGAGAAGATCGAAGAGATGCCCCGGTCCCGCATCGGCACCGTCGAGCATCACCCCTACACGCGTCTCCTGTTCTCCTCGGTGCCCAAGCTCGACCCGCGCTGGCTCGATGGCCTGGAGCGCGATCCCGCGCTCGTGGCGGCGCTGTCGAAGCGATGAGGCCGGCGGGAGCGCGGGCGTTGCCTTGGGCCAGAGCGGCGGGCATGGTCAGCACATGAAACTCGACCAGATCGACGTCAAGATCCTCTCCGAGCTGCAGAAGAACGGCCGCATCACCAATGTGGAGCTGGCCGGGCTGGTCAACCTGTCTCCCAGTCCCTGCCTGATGCGGATGAAGAAGCTCCAGTCCGAGGGCTACATCACCGGCTATTCGGCCCGCATCAACGTGGGCAAGCTCGGGCAGACTCTCACCGTCTTTACGGAAGTCACCTTGAAGAACCACAGGCAGATCGATTTCGCCCGCTTCGTGGCGGCCGTGGACAAGCTCGACAGTGTGATGGAGTGCCACCTGATCTCCGGCGGCTATGACTACCTCGTGAAATTCGTGACGCGCGGCATCGCCGATTATCAGGAAACCATGGAACGCCTGATCGATCAGGATATCGGGATCGACAAATACTTCAGCTTCGTGGTGCTGAAGTCGCCGATCGTGAAGACCCACATGCCCCTCACAAGCCTGTTCCGCCCGACCGACTGACAGACGGCGCGGTCGGGCGAACATGCGGCACGCGTCGGGCCCCGCAGAAGGAAATGCTGCGTGCGGGCCGTTTGCGGTGCCGGCCCGCTGGTGCCGCCCGCTAACATCGGCAGGACGATTCACGGAACGGTCCGCCGCATGCCCATTCAGCTTCTCTCGATCGAAACCAGCCCCGAACTGCCGACAGAGGCCGATGTGGTGGTCATCGGGGGCGGAGTGGTGGGCGTGTTCAGCGCCTATTATCTCGCCCGGCGCGGGGTGAAGGTGGCGCTGGTGGAGAAAGGCCGGATCGCCGCCGAACAGTCCAGCCGGAACTGGGGCTGGTGCCGCCAGCAGAACCGGGACGCCCGCGAACTGCCGCTGGCCACCAAAAGTCTTGATCTGTGGGAGCGCCTTGCGGCCGAGACCGGCGAGGATGCCGGCTTCCGCCGCTGCGGCCTGCTCTATCTCTCCAACGATGAGGTGGAGATCGCCGGCTGGGCGAAATGGGGCGAATTCGCCCGCAGCGTCGGCGTGACCACCCACATGCTGGATGCCCGCGAAGCGACGGCACGGGGCGCGGCGAGCGGCCGGTCATGGAAGGGCGGCGTCTTTTCGCCGACCGACGGGACGGCCGACCCCGGGCGGGCCGTGCCCATCGCCGCCCGCGGCATCCTGGCGGCGGGCGGCAGCGTTCATCAGATGTGCGCGGCGCGCGGGCTGGAGACGCAGGGCGGCCGCGTCAGCGCCGTGGTGACGGAGAAGGGCACCATCCGCACCAGGACGGTCGTTCTGGCGGGCGGAGCGTGGGCCTCGTCCTTCTGCCGGCAGTATGGCATCAGCTTTCCCCAGGCTTCGATCCGGGCCTCGATCCTCTCCGTCGGCCCCGGCCCCGAAGAGCTGCCGGCCGCACTTCACACCAAGGCCGTCTCGGTGACCCGGCGGAGCGACGGCAGGTATACGCTCGCCATCAGTGGCGGCGCCCGGCTCGACCCGACGCCGCAGCAGTTCCGCTACTGGCGGGAATTCCTGCCGATGTTCGCCAAGCGCTGGCGCAGCCTCGCGCCGGGCGGGCTCGAAGGCTGGCGCTCGGGCCACGAGACGCTGGCCCGCTGGCGCCTCGATGCGCCGACGCCCATGGAAGCCTGCCGTATCCTCGACCCGGTGCCGAACGCGCGCCAGATCAGCGAAACCCACGCCCGCGCCGTTCATCTGCTGCCGGCCCTGCGCAACCGGCCGGTGACCGCCCAATGGGCGAGCTATATCGACAGCACGCCGGACGGCGTCCCGGCCATTGGCGAGGTGGACAGCCTGCCCGGCTTCATCCTTGCCGCGGGCTTCAGCGGGCACGGATTCGGCATCGGCACCGGCGCCGGGCACCTGATCGCCGATCTCGTCACGGGGACCGCTCCCATCGTCGACCCCAGGCCCTATAGCCCGGCCCGCTTCAGCAAGGGGGCCTGGGGCAAGGTGGCCGAGTTCTGAGGGCAGCCCGCCGGCATCAGGCCGCCGCGCGGGCGCCGGTCCAGCGGCTCGGGCTGAACGGTGCCGGATCGGCGCAGGTGGCCTCGCCGGACATCATCTGCGCCAGCAACTGGCCGCTCACGGGCCCGAGAGTGAAGCCCTGGTGGCCGTGCCCGAAATTCAGCCACAGCCCCTTCTGGCCGGGAGCCGCCCCTATCACCGGCAGCATGTCCGGCATGCAGGGGCGCACGCCCGTCCAAGGCTCGTCCTCCACGCCCTGTCCGAAGTCCATGAGCCCGCGCGCCGCCGTCTCGGCGCGGCCGAGCTGCACGGGCGTCAGCGGCGCGTCCGGCGCCGTGAGTTCTGCGCCCGTGGTGATGCGCAGGCCCTTGGCCATGGGGGCCATGACATAGCCGTTGTCCGTATCCATCAGCGGCAGGTCGAGGGCCGCGCCCTCATAGTGCCGGTGGTAGCCGCGCTTGCGGACCATGGGGAACGTGAGGCCGTAGCGTGCGAGCAGCGCGGGCGACCAGGGCCCCAGCGCCAGCACCACATGCTCCGCCTCCAGCGGACCGTCGGCCGTCTCGACCCGCCAGCCCTGCGCGGTGCGGGCAAGCGTCTCCGCCGAACCCACGCGGCAGGCGCCGCCATTCGGGCTGAACAGCTTGGCATACGCGCTGACGAGGGCACCGGGATCGCGCACGCTCCACGGCGCCAGCCAATGGATCGCGCCGGCGCCCGTCTGCCGGAGCGCCGGTTCGGCAGACGCCAGTTGCGCTGGCGTCATGGCCGCGAACGTCACCCCATATTCCGCGCGCAGGCGCTCGGCCGTTGCGACCGCGTCGGCAAAGGCGGCCGGGTTGCGGTAGAAGGTGCGGTAGCCTTGCCGGCGGACCAGCGCGTCGGCCTCGGCGCCGATTTCTCCGATGAAGCCCTGATGGGAGGCGGTCGCCTGCGCGATGAGGGCGGCCCAGCCGGCCGCAATGCGCCGGTGGCGTCCGCCTTCCGAATTCCACCAGTACCGCAGGAGGGGACCGACGTGCTGGGGCAGCGAGCCCCAATGGAAATGCACGTCGTTGGTCCGGCCCGTCGCGATGTCGAACAGCGACCGCAGATCGCGCGGCATGGCGAAGGGCTCGACCGCCTCGCTCTGGATGATGCCGGCATTGCCGTAGCTCGTCTCGAGCCCCGGCGCGCGGCGGTCCACCAGAACCACATCCCAGTTGCGGCGGCGCAGATGCAGCGCGGTGGAGACACCCACCATGCCGCCGCCAAGAACGATGACGGTCTTCATGTCCTGTCCTCAGTTCCGCAGCTTGGCGATGACGGTGATTTCCAGCCGGGCCGGGATGACCAGATCGGCAATCAGCGTGGTGCGCACCGGCAGCGGATCGGAAAAGTGCCTGGCATAGGCGATGTTGAAGGGGCCGAAGTCGGACTTGTCGGTCAGATAGACGGTTGCCGAAACAACGTCATCCAGCGTCAGGCCCTTGGTGGCCAGCGTACGGGAGATGCGCGCCAGCACCAGATCGGTCTGCGCCTCGATTCCCTCCGGGATCGTTCCGTCATCGGCGAACGGCACCTCGCCCGACAGATAGAGCATGTCGCCGACTTCGCGGCAGGGGGAGAACGGCAGAGCGGGCTTGGACATGGATCACCTCTGACAAGGAAAAGAACGGCTCAGGCCGCCTGCGCGGCTGCTTCCGGCGCGGGCGTGCGAATGGTGGCCGCGACCACGACCGACATGGCGGTCATCACCAGCAGGAAGTTGAAGGCAGCGTCATAGACACCGAAGCTCGCCACCAGCACGCCCATCACATAGGGCGCGACCGAGCCGGCGCCCTGCCCGCCCACATTCACGATGCCGATGCCGGTGCCGATCTGATCGTCCGCCAGCACTTTCGTGGGCAGGGCGATGACCGTCGCCAGCACGAAGGATTTGAAGAAATAGACCAGCGACTGGAAGAAGATGACGCCCGCCACCGTCTCCGCCTTGTACATGGCATAGAGAAAGATGCCGGTCAGGGTCGCGCTGGCCATGAGCAGATACTTCTCCCGCTGGGCGAAGAAGCGCGTCATCACCCAGCCGCCCATGGCGGTGGAGATGGTGGCCATGAGGAAGGGCACGGGGGTGAGCAGGCCCACCGCCTTGAGGTCAAGGCCGCGCTGCTGGAGCAGGTAGGTCGGCATCCAGGAATCGAGGCCCTTGTTCACGCACGAGAGGCCGAACCACACCACGAGCAGTTGCCACATGAGCGGGTTCTTCATGAGGTCGCGCACCGGTGTGCGGGCCTTGCCGTTCACGGACGCCGCGCGCGGCGCCGGACGGCGATAGGGCACGGCCAGGAAATAGGCCACCGCGAAGACCACGCCGGCAATGCCGACGATCTCGAAGGCGTGGCGCCAGCCGAAGGAGATGATGAGCGGCGCCATGATGAGCGGCGCCACCATGCTGCCGAGATAATTGGAGGAGGTGAGCAGCGCGGTGAACTTCGGCCGGTTGCCCTTCTTCACCAGTTCCGACACGCCCTTGATGCTGGCCGCCGGGAAGCCACCTTCCGCAAGACCGAAGATGAAGCGGATCGCCAGCAGCGACACCAGCGACCAGGCCTGGCTGGTGAGGATGGTGAAGACCGACCATGCCGCGATCGTAACGATCACCACATATTTCGACCCGAACCGGTCGGCCAGCCAGCCGCCGGGAATCTGCATGATGGCATAGCCCAGGAAGAAGATGCTCAGCACGGCGCCGAGTTCGTCGGGCTTGAGACTGAACTCCTTGCCCACATGGGTCAGCGCCAGCGACATGGCCGCCCGGTCGATATAGGAGATGCAGAATGCCAGATAGAGCAGCGCGAAGCCGACGATGGCGGCCTTGTTGCCGGCAATCTTTTTCAACATGGAAGCCTCGGAAGGTTTGTTATGGCTCTTGAGCGCGCCTTTGCGGCGTCTGCTTGATGGGTGTCAGATCCGCGCCCGGATCATTCCCAGGTCATGAAGCCTGGGGTCTCGCGCAGCGGACGGGCCCCCTTAAGGGCGGCGAGGTCCGGCACCGGACGGCAAAGCCCGGCTTCGCTCGCGCAGACCGTCTCGAGCGCCTTCGCGACGCCGAGCACCAGCGCATCGCCCCCGCGGGGACCGACGATCTGGAGGCCGAACGGCATGCCCGCCTCGTCCACGCCCAGCGGCAGGCTGATGGCCGGATGGCCGGCGAGCGTCACCGCATAGGCCAGCGCGAGCCAATGGAAATAGGAGCGGGTCGGCACGCCGTCGATGTCGGCCGGATGAGGTTCCGACCACGGGCGCGGGCTCAGCGTGATGGTCGGGGAAATGAGCACGTCGTGGGTGGCGAAGAAGCTCTGATAGGCGCGGTAGATCCGCGTCTGCGTGGCGGCGGCGCGGGCATAATCGGAGAGGCTGTAGGCGAGGCCCTCCTTCACGTTCGCCGTCACATTCGGCCCCAGCATGTGGGGCTTTTCGACATGGATCTTCTCGAACATGGAGAGGAACATGGAGGCCCGCAGCACCGCGAAGGCGTCGTCGGCGCCCGTACAGTCGGGCCCTGCCTCTTCAGCGGTGGCAAAATGCGGCGCCAAAGCAGCGACCCGCGAACGGAAGACGCGGCGGATCTGCTGCTCCGTCGGCGCGAAGCCGAAGTCCTCCGTGAAGGCGAGCCGTAGGCCCTGCAGGTCGACCTCAGGCACTGACCAGCGCTCCGGCCGTCCTCGCACGGGTTCTCCCGGCAGCGTATAGGCCAGCGGGTCGCGGCCATCGTCGCTCGCCATGACCGAGAGCATCAGCGCGGTGTCGGAGACGTTGCGGGCCATCGGGCCGTCAGTGGACAGGCTCGACCAGCCGTGCAGGCGCCGTTCGCTGGCCACGAGACCATAGGACGGGCGCATGCCGACAATGCCGCAAAAGCCCGCCGGATTGCGCAGGCTGCCGCCGGTGTCGGAGCCGGTGGCGAGGGGGGTCATGCCACAGGCGAGCGCCACCGCCGCGCCGCCGGACGAGCCGGCGCAGGATTTGAGCCGATCGAACGGGTTGCCGGTGGCGCCATAGACGGGATTGCGGGTATTGGCCCCGGCCGCCCATTCCGGCGTGTTGGTCTTGCCGACGATGATGGCGCCGGCCGCCCGCAGGCGCGCCACGCTGCCCGCATCCGCCGCCGGAACGTGCTCGGCGAAGAGCGGACTGCCGTAAGTGGTGCGCATCCCGCCCACATCCTGCGTGTCCTTCACCGCCAGCGGAAGCCCGTGGAGCGGACCCAGCGCATCGCCGCGCATCACCGCCGCCTCGGCCTCGACCGCCGCCTTGCGCGCGCCGTCCACGTCCAGCGTGACCATGGCGTTGACGGCGGGATTGACCGCTTCGATGCGGTCGAGACAGGCCTCCAGAACCTCCACCGGCGAGAGGCGCCGGTAAGCAATGGCGTCGCGCAGTTCGAGGGCGGTCAGGTCGCAGAGTTCGGTCATCGCGGCGGTCCGATGGTGATTTTTCGTATCGTACGAATTTTTTCTAAATCGGCAAATCATGCGCCGCTTAATCTGCGTGCAGATGATGATGAAATCTTCAGCCAACCGCATATTGCGCGTGCGAGGACCGCCCACCTAAATAGGGACGGAAGCTGCGGCACAACTCGCGGACGCGGAATGAAGGAGGACCTATGACCGGGCGACAGAACGGGGCGGACACGGTCTCGACCCAGCTCGGCGAGTGTCTCAAGGCGGCGCGGCAGGCGCGCAAGCTCACGCTGAAGCAGGTGGCGGAGCGGACGGGGCTCTCCCTTTCGACCCTCTCAAAGGTCGAGAACCACCAGATGTCGCTCACCTATGACAAGCTGTTGCAACTGACCAACGGGCTCGGCATCGCCATCGCTGAGCTGTTTCACTCGGCGGCAGACAGGGGCCCGCCCGCAGCCCAGATGGTGACCGCGCGCCGCAGCATCAGCCGCGCGAAGGACGGCGACGTCATCGACACGCGCACCTATTCCTATGCCTATAAATGCACCGACCTCATGTCGAAGGCGATGGTGCCCATCACCGGAGAACTGCGCGCCCGCACGCTGGCGGAATTCGGCCCGCTCATCCGCCATCCGGGCGAGGAATATGTCTATGTGACCGCCGGCCGGGTGGAGGTGCATACGGAATATTATGCGCCCGAGATCCTGGAGACCGGCGACAGCCTCTATATCGACAGTTCCATGGGCCACGCTTATCTCAACGCGGGCGAGGATCCGGCCCGCATCGTCTGTGTTTGCACGGCGGAATCGCCGGACCTCTATCAGCAGTTGCGGCAGATGGCGCTGCGGGAGGCCTGAGCCTCCCGCCCGCCCACAATGTCTCAGGCCGCGATCGCCCGGATGTCGGCGGCCAGTTGATCGACCCGCGCGAGATCCGCGTCCCAGGCGAACATGAAGCGCGCGCCGCCGCCGATGAAGGTATAGAAGCGCCATCCCTTCTCCCGAAGTGCCGCGAGCACCGCCTCCGGCGCGCGCAGGAAGACGGCATTCGCCTCCACCGGGAACATGGGCTCGACACCGGACACATCCGCGATGGCGGCGGCGAGACGCCGGGCGCAGGCATTGCCGTGGGCGGCATTGCGCAGCCACGCCCCGCTCTCCAGAACGCCGACCCAGGGGGCGGAGAGGAAGCGCATCTTGGAGGCGAGCTGGCCCGCCTGCTTGCAGCGATAGTCGAAATCGAGGGCCAGCGCGCGATCGAAGAACAGGATCGCCTCGCCCACCGCCATGCCATTCTTGGTGCCACCGAAGCACAGCACGTCAACGCCCACCTTCCAGGTCATCTCCGCCGGCGAGCAGCCGAGCGCGGCGCAGGCATTGGCAAACCGCGCACCGTCCATGTGCAGACGCAGGCCGAGGTCGCGGCAGACGGCGGAAAGGGCCGCGATCTCATCCAGCGTATAGACTTGGCCAGTCTCGGTGGGCTGGGTGATGGTGACGGCGCGGGGCTTTGGATAATGGATGTCCGAGCGGCCCGTGGCGAGCGCACGCACCGCATCCGGCGTCAGCTTGCCACCGTCGGTGGTCGCCACCAGCAGCTTGGAGCCGTTGGAGAAGAATTCGGGCGCGCCGCATTCGTCCGTCTCCACATGGGCCGAGGCCGCGCAGATGACACTGTGATACGACTGACAGAGCGAGGCCAGCGCCAGCGAATTGGCCGCTGTGCCGTTGAAGGCGAAGAACACCTCGCAATTGGTCTGGAACAGGGCTCGGAAGGCATCGGATGCGCGATGGGTCCAGTCGTCGTCGCCATAGGCGACGGCGGACCCCTCATTGGCCTCGGCCATGGCCGCCCACGCCTCCGGACAGATGCCGGCATAATTGTCGCTGGCGAATTGCTGGGGCTGGCTTTGCTGCTGCTCGACGCTCTGGCGGTCCTGGCTCACGGCGGGTCTTCCTCTCTGATCCTGGCCTGTCACCAAGACGGAACGACGCGCGTGGCTTTTCCCGTTTGTTGCCGGTCAGGCCACATCCCTCCTGTGACGGAGGCACCACCTTGCCCGGGAGCAGGTTGGTGCCGGGCGCCGGCCCGACTCTTGATGCAGGTCTTGCGGTAGCATGACGCAACCATGCGCGCAAGCAACGTCGTCGTGGCCGCCACCCCAGCGCCATCAGCATCGTGGGACGTCGGCGGACGCGAAGGTGACGTGAAGGTCACGCGGACAGATGGCCCATCTCCGCGGGCAAGCGTCCCCTCCGCCAGACGTTGAGCACGCGCCCAGGATTTGGAAACAGCGGCCGTCCTTCTGGCATCGGGCGGCATTAGTCGGCTCGAAACGGTCACGGCGCGTGTCGGCTCGCGCGAACAAGTGCATCGCACAAGTATTCACGCAGGTGCACACGGATAATTCCGCAACTGCACAGAGCTGCGCGACAATTAGACTTGGCATCATCGGATCAGTCTTTGTTGACCCGATGTTTTGCCCATATATTGTTCAAACGCCCCTTCCTGCGGCATCCCCGGCGTCCCCGCATGAGAGGAACAGTGCTTGCGCTTCAAGTGGCATACCAGCGGCACACAGATCCGACCATGTGGCACGCCTCTTGCGAAGCGTGAGCAGGATGGCTTCCTCACGAAGTCGAAGACGCGGGGAGTTCCTTTGCACGTCGCTCACTTGCCTAAGGCTGGCCCGTGTCCCGTATCCTGACCGTCGCTGCCGCCCAGTTGGGTCCTATCCAGCGTGCGGATACGCGCGCTTCCGTCGTGCGGCGCCTCTGCGACCTGCTGCGGCAGGCCGCCGGGCATGGCTGCGATCTCGTGGTCTTCCCGGAACTTGCGCTCACCACCTTCTTTCCGCGCTGGTATACGGAAGACCAGACCGAGATCGACGCCTTCTTCGAAACGGCACTTCCTTCGGCCGAGACGGCTCCCCTCTTTGCGCTCGCCGGTGCGCTGAAGGTGGGCTTCTGCCTCGGCTATGCGGAACTGGTGGAGGAAGGCGGCCGGCTGCGACGCTTCAACACCTCGGTCATCGTCGACAAGTCGGGCGAGATCGTTCTCAAGTATCGCAAGATTCATCTGCCCGGCCATGCCGACCACGAACCTTGGCGCGCCTTCCAGCATCTGGAGAAGCGCTATTTCGAGGTTGGGAATCTGAATTGGCCGGTCCGCCGCATCATGGGCGGCGTGCTCGGCATGGCCATCTGCAACGACCGGCGCTGGCCCGAGACCTATCGCGTGATGGGCCTCAAGGGCGTTGAGATGGTGCTCATCGGCTACAACACGCCGCGCCACAATCCGCCCGCCCCCGACCACGACCGGCTCTCCGAGTTTCACAACCAGCTCTCCATGCAGGCCGGCGCCTATCAGAACGGCACGTGGGTGGTGGGCGCGGCCAAATGCGGCGTGGAGGAAGGCTGCGAGATGATCGGCGCCTCCTCGATCATTGCCCCGTCCGGCCAGATCGTGGCGCAGGCGCTAACGCAGGACGATGAACTGGTGCTCGCCCGCTGCGACCTCGACATGTGCGCCTCCTACAAGGAGACCACCTTCAATTTCGCCAAGCACCGGCAGCCGGAGGCCTATCGGCTGATCGTCGAGCAGACGGGCGCCATCGCGCCCGAATGAGCGTCCGCTGCCCTTTGAATTTTCCGTCTGGAGACTGGTAGATGGCTTTTGATCTGATCCTGCGCGGCGGCCATGTGATCGACCCCTCGCAGAATATCGACGCGGTGATGGATGTGGCCTTCACCGACGGCAAGGTGGCGAAGGTCGGCAAGAACCTGAAGGCCACGGCCACCACGGACGTGCGCGACGTTTCCGGCTATATCGTCTCGCCGGGCCTCATTGACCTGCATACCCATGTCTATTGGGGCGGTACGTCGCTCGGCATCGATGCGGAAGAGTTCTGCCGCCTCTCCGGCGTCACCACGGCGGTCGATACGGGCAGCGCGGGCCCCGGCAACTTCGCCGGCTTCCGCAAGCATGTGATCGAGCCGAGCCAGGTACGCATCCTCGCCTATCTGCACGTCTCGCATGCCGGCATCTACGGTTTCTCCCAGCGCGTGATGGTGGGCGAAAGCGAGGAGATGCGTCTCATGAACCCCATCGACGCGGTGAAGGTGGCCGATGCCAACCGCGACGTGATCGTGGGCATCAAGGTGCGCGTCGGCGCCCACGCCTCCGGCACTTCGGGCATCGCGCCCCTCGACATCGCGCTTCAGGTGGCGGAAGAGACCGGGCTGCCGCTCATGGCCCACATCGACCACCCGCCGCCGAGCTATGAGGAGGTGGTGGAGCGCCTGCGCGGTGGCGACGTGCTCACCCACTGCTTCCGCCCCTTCCCCAATTCCCCGGCCACCGCGCAGGGCACGGTGAAGCCCTGCGTGCTGCGCGCCCGCGAGCGCGGCGTCATCTTCGACATCGGCCACGGCAAGGGCTCCTTCGCCTTCAAGACCGCCCGCGCGATGCTGGCCAACGGCTTCCCGCCAGACACCATCTCCTCCGACGTGCATGCTCTGTGCATCGAGGGGCCGGCGTTCGACCAGGTCACCACCATGTCGAAGTTCCTGATGCTGGGCATGCCGCTTCAGGAGGTCATCGCCCGCTCCACCGTCAACGCCGCAATGGCGCTGAAGCGGCCGGAACTCGGCTCGCTGAAGGCCGGCAGCGCGGGCGATGCCACCATCCTGAAGGTGCGCGAGGGTCGGTTCGATTATGTGGACGTGGTGGGCGAGCACCTGATCGGCGACAGGAAGATCGCCTCCGAAGGCGTCGTCCTCGCCGGCAAGTGGTGGCACCCCAAGCGCTCGCAGCGCTTCAAGAAGCAGGTCGCCTCCTGAGCGGCGGCCGGCTCGCCGGCCGCCCGCGTGGCACGGGGCTTGCCAGATGAGCCGCAAGGCCGCGGCCAGTCCCTGCCGTAGCGCCATCCCGCCTTTGTCTCCGCCGGCCGTCACCTTCCAGCGCCGCCGGCGGCATCACCAGAACTGCTGAAACAACAGGCAACCGAGGGGAATGACATGGACCGCAGGACATTCTTGAAGGGCGCCGCCGGTGCCGGTTCGCTGGCGATGAGCGGCGGGTTCGCAATGCCCGCGCTCGCCCAGGGCGCCGCCAAGACGCTGCGCTTCGTGCCGCAGGCGAACCTTGCCAATTTCGACCCCATCTGGGGCACGCAATATGTGGTGCGCAACGCCTCCGTGCTGGTGTGGGACACGCTTTACGGCCTCGATGCCAACCAGAAGCCCCAACGCCAGATGGTGGAGAGCGAGGAAGTCTCCGCCGACGGCCTGACTTGGACCTTCAAGCTGCGCCCCGGCCTGAAGTTCCATGACGGCGAGAAGGTGCTGGCCAAGGACGTGGTGGCGAGCCTCACCCGCTGGTCCGCGCGCGATCCCATGGGCATCATGCTCAAGAATATCCAGAAGGAACTGGTGGCGGTCGACGACAACACCTTCCGCTGGGTGCTTTCCAAGCCCTACCCGAAGATGCTGCTGGCGCTCGGCAAGACCAACGCCCCCATTGCCTTCATCATGCCGGAGCGGATCGCGCAGACCGACCCCTTCAAGCAGATCACCGAATATGTGGGCTCCGGGCCCACCAAGTTCCTGAAGAACGAATGGGTGCCGGGCGCCAAGGCGGTGTTCGAGCGCTTCGCCGATTATGTGCCGCGCAATGAGCCCGCCTCGTGGATTTCCGGCGGCAAGAAGATGCTGGTGGACCGCATCGAGTGGGTGGTGATGCCCGACCCGGCGACCGCCGCCGCCGCCCTTCAGAACGGCGAGGTGGACTGGTGGGAGCAGCCGCTCTCCGACCTCGTCCCGCTTCTCAAGAAGAACAAGAACCTCAACGTCGACATCGGCGACCCGCTGGGCAATGTCGGCTCGTTCCGCATGAACCACATCCAGCCGCCCTTCGATAATCCGAAGGTGCGCCGCGCCGTGCTCATGGCCTTGAGCCAGGAAGACTACATGCGCGCGGTCGTCGGCGACGATGAGGCGCTGTGGAAGACCCTGCCCGGCTTCTTCACCCCCGGCACGCCCCTCTACACGGAGGAAGGCGGCGAGATCCTGAAGGGCAAGCGCGACCTCGACGCCGCCAAGAAGCTGCTGGCCGAGAGCGGCTACAAGGGCGAGCCGGTGGTGTGCGTGGTGGCGCAGGACCAGCCCATCACCAAGGCGCAGGGCGACGTGACCGTCGATCTTCTGAAGAAGCTCGGCATGAATGTGGACTTCGTCGCCACCGACTGGGGCACGGTCGGCTCCCGCCGCGCGCTCAAGACCCCGCCGACGCAGGGCGGCTGGAGCATGTTCCACACCTGGCATGCGGGCTCGGACTGCGTGAACCCCGCCGCCTATCCCGCCATCCGCGCCAATGGCGACAAGGCGTGGTTCGGCTGGCCGGAAAGCCCGGCGGTGGAGGCCGAGGTGGTGTCGTGGTTCGACGCCAAGGACCTCAATGAGGAGAAGGCCGCCATCGGCCGCCTGAACAAGGCCGCGCTGGAAAACGTGACCTATGCGCCCACCGGCTTCTTTCTCACCTACACGGCGTGGAACAAGAAGGTAACGGGCGTGACCAAGGGCCCGATCCCGACCTTCTGGGGCGTCGCAAAGTCCGCCTGACGGGTAAGGGAACGCATGCTCGGTTACATCCTGCGGCGCACGCTCTCGACCATCCCCGTCATGGCGATGGTCGGGCTGTTCGTGTTCAGCCTGCTCTACATCGCACCCGGCGATCCCGCCGCGGTGATCGCCGGCGACCAGGCGTCGCCGGCGGACATCGCCCGCATCCGCGCCAACCTCGGTCTCGACCGGCCCTTCCTCGTGCAGTTCGGCGAATGGGCGTGGCGCACGCTGCATGCGGACCTCGGAACCTCCATCTTCACCAACCTGCCTGTCACGCAGATGATCGGCCAGCGCATCGAGCCCACGGTCTCGCTGATGCTGGTGACGCTCATCTTCGCCATCATCATCGCCGTCCCCATGGGGGTCGTGGCGGCTTGGAAGGCGGGCACGTGGGTGGACCGGGCGATCATGACCTTTGCGGTGCTCGGCTTCTCCGTGCCCGTCTTCGTCATCGGCTATGTGCTGGCCTACACCTTCGCGCTCCAGCTCGACTGGTTTCCCGTGCAGGGCTACACGCCCATCGCGGAGGGCATCGGGCCGTGGCTCTCCAATCTGGTGCTGCCGGCCATCTCGCTCGGCTGTGTCTATATCGCCCTCATCGCCCGCATCACCCGCGCCTCCATGCTGGAGGTTCTGGCGCAGGATTATGTGCGCACGGCCAAAGCCAAGGGCCTCGGACAGGGCGGCGTGCTATTCATCCACGCGCTCAAGAATGCGGCGGTGCCCATCGTCACCGTCATCGGCATCGGCATCGCGCTCCTCATCGGCGGCGCGGTGGTGACGGAGAGCGTCTTCGCCATCCCGGGCCTCGGGCGCCTCACGGTGGATGCCATCCTGCGCCGCGATTATCCGGTCATCCAGGGCGTCGTGCTGCTGTTCAGCTTCGTCTACGTCCTCGTGAACCTGATCATCGACATCCTCTACACCTTCCTTGATCCGAGGATCCGCTATTGACCCTCGCCAATGATCATCCGGGCGCGGCCCCGCCGGAAGGGCTCGCCATCGCCACCGAACTGCCGGACATCCTCAAGGCGCGCAAGCCGCGCACGGGGTTCATCGGCTTCCTGCGCCGCCATCCCACCATCGCCATCGGCGGCGCGCTGCTGCTGCTGCTTATCCTCATCGCGATCTTCGCGCCCTATCTCGGCACGGTGGACCCGAGTGCGCTCTCGCCCGCCCGCCGCACCCGCGCGCCATCCGCGCAATACTGGTTCGGCACCGACATGCTGGGGCGCGACATCTATTCCCGCGTCCTCTACGGCACCCGCGTCTCGCTGATCGTCGGCTTCGCGGTGGCCTTCTTCGCCTCGCTCGGGGGGCTCGCCATCGGCCTCATCGCCGGCTATGTGCGCTGGCTGGACAGCCTCGTGATGCGGGTGATGGACAGCCTCATGTCCATTCCGCCCATCCTGCTGGCCGTCTCGCTCATGGCCATCACGCGCGGCAGCGTGGGCAACGTCATTCTCGCCATCACGGTGGCGGAAATCCCGCGCGTGTCGCGCCTCGTGCGCGGCGTCGTGCTCTCGCTCCGCGAGCAGCCTTATGTGGACGGAGCCATTGCCTCGGGCACGCGCACGCCCATGATCATCCTGCGCCACATCCTGCCCAACACGCTGGCGCCCATGACCGTGCAGGCCACCTATATCTGCGGCAGCGCCATGATCGTGGAGGCCATCCTCTCCTTCATCGGCGCCGGCACGCCGCCCAACATCCCCTCCTGGGGCAACATCATGGCCGAGGGCCGGGCGCTGTGGCAGGTGAAGCCGTTCATCGTCTTCTTCCCCGCCGCGTTCCTGTCCGTGACCGTGCTTGCCGTGAATCTGATGGGCGACGGCCTGCGCGACATGCTCGACCCACGTCAGGCGAAGGGGGTGTGACCATGGCCCTGCTCGAAGTCGAGAACCTCCAGGTCCATTTCCGCACGCCGGGCGGCGTCAATCGCGCGGTCAATGGCGTGTCCTTCCATGTGGAGGAAGGCGAGACGCTGGCCATCGTGGGCGAAAGCGGCTGCGGCAAGTCCGTCACCTCCATGTCCATGCTGCGGCTCATTCCCGAGCCGCCGGGCAAGATTGCGGGGGCCGTGCGCTTCGCCGGCCGCGACCTGCTGAAGCTCTCCGACAAGGAGATGCGGGCTATCCGGGGCAACGAGATCTCCATGATCTTCCAGGAGCCCATGACGAGCCTTAATCCGGTGCTCACCGTGGGCCGCCAGATCGGCGAGACGCTGCGCCTGCATCAGGGGCTCGACGCCGCTGCCGCCGAGGCCAAGGCGGTGGAGATGCTGAGTCTCGTGGGCATTCCCGCGCCCGAGCGGCGGGTGAAGGAATATCCCCACCAGCTCTCGGGCGGGATGCGCCAGCGGGTGATGATCGCCATCGCGCTGGCCTGCAATCCGCGCCTGCTGATCGCGGACGAGCCCACGACCGCGCTCGACGTGACCATTCAGGCGCAGATCCTCGATCTGATGCGGGATCTCAAGTCCCGCGTCGGCGCGGCCATCGTGCTCATCACCCATGATCTCGGCGTGGTGGCCGAGGTGGCCGAGCGGGTCATGGTCATGTATGCGGGCCGCAAGGTGGAAGAGGCGCCGGTGCGCGAGCTCTTCGCCAATCCGCGCCATCCCTATACGCGCGGCCTTTTGGGCGCTGTGCCGAAGCTCGGCTCCTCGCTTCAGGGCGAGACCTCGCGCCTTGCGGAAATCCCCGGTCAGGTGCCGAGCCTCACCAAGCCCATTCAGGGCTGCGTCTTCGCCGGCCGCTGCGCCATCGCTACGGACGTGTGCCGCACATGGGCGCCGGCTCTGGAATGGAAGGCCCCGCGCCACGCCGCCGCCTGCCACTATGCCCCGAAGGAGGCTGCCGCCGCATGAAGCCCCCTCTTTTGGAGGTGAACGACCTCAAGAAGCATTACCGCATCGCGGGCGGACTGTTCGGCGGCAAGCCCTCCTTCGTCTATGCGGTGGATGGCGTCTCCTTCACTGTGGATCGTGGCGAGACGCTCTCTCTGGTGGGCGAGAGCGGCTGCGGCAAATCCACGGTGGGGCGCGCGGTGCTGCGCCTGTTCGACATCACGTCCGGCCAGGTGGTGCTGGACGGCCAGCGCATGGACGATGCCTCCAAGGACGCCCTGCGCGCCTTCCGCCGCCGGGTGCAGGTGGTGTTCCAGGACCCCTTCTCCAGCCTCAATCCACGCATGAAGGTGAGGGACATCCTCGCAGAGCCCATCCACAACTTCGGCCTCGCCTCGTCCTCCGCCGATGTGGATGCGCGGGTGGGCAAGCTGATGGATCTCGTGGGCCTGCCCCGCGAGGCGGTGAAGCGCTTCCCGCACGAATTCTCTGGCGGCCAGCGCCAGCGCATCTGCATCGCCCGCGCGCTCGCCGCTGAGCCTGAACTCATCGTCTGCGACGAGGCGGTCTCGGCCCTCGACGTCTCGGTCAAGGCACAGATCGTCAATCTCTTGCAGGACATCCAGCGCGAGCTCGGGCTGGCGCTTCTGTTCATCAGCCACGATCTGGCGGTGGTGGAGCACATGACCCACCGCGTGGCGGTGATGTATCTGGGCAAGCTGGTGGAGGTGGCGCCCAAGCGGGAATTGTTCGGCCGCCCGCGCCATCCCTATACGCAGGCCCTGCTCTCCGCCGTACCGCAGCCCGAGCCCGGCGCCAAGCGGGAACGCATCATCCTGAAAGGCGACGTGCCGAGCCCGGTGAACCCGCCCAAGGGCTGCCGCTTCCATACCCGCTGCCCCTATGCCTTCGAGCGCTGCGCAAAGGAAGAGCCGGAACTGCGGCTCGGTGACAACGAGCACTGGGCCGCCTGCCACCTGAATGACCGCCCGGATGCCGAAAATCCGCTGACGGCCGCATCGCATTAACGTGACAGGCTGATCCGGCGCGCCGCCGGATCAGCCGTTCTTCCAATGGCGTCAGCCTTGGCCAGACACCATCTGCGCCGCCACCAGATCCTCGATGGCTGCGCCCACGGACTTGAACACGGTGATCTCGCTGTCCGAGCTGCGCCCGGCGGCCCGACCGCCGCACAATTCGTAGAGATCCCCCTTCACCCGATCCTTCGCAAACACGCCGGCGGCGACGGGCTGCAACAGGTCACCGGCCTCGGCGAGCGCACCCGCGCGCGTGTCCACATAGACGCTGGCGCCGGCGATCAGGTCATCATCGCTCTCGCGCATGGCGGGGGTGAAGGCGCCCACAAGGTCCACATGGGTACCCGGCCGCACGTTCCGGCCGGCGATCAGCGGCACGGTTGAGGTGGTGGCGCTGGTGATGATGTCCGCCTCGGCGGTCGCTGCCGCAAGATCGGTGACGGGCTCGGCCGGCTGGCCCTGTGCCGTGAGCTTGGCGGCCGCCTTCTCCGCCTTGTCCGGCGACCGGCCCCAGACCAGCACGCGCGAGATGGGCCGCACGGCACAGTGGGCGGCGGCCAGATGCGCGGAGAGGTGCCCTGTGCCTACCACCAGCAGCGTGCGGCTGTCCGGCCGCGAGAGGAAGCCGGAGGCGAGCGCAGAGGCTGCGGCGGTGCGCCGGTTGGTCAATGCGTCACTGTCCATGATGGCCTTCGGCACGCCCGTCGCGCCGTCGAACAGCACATAGAGGCCATTCACCGCCCCGAGGCCGAGGGCCGAGTTGCCGGGAAACACGTTCACCAGCTTCACGCCCAGCACGTTGCCGCGCCGCCATGCGGGCATGGTCAGGAGGTGGGCGGGGGCGCCCGGCAGGCCGACCTCGTAGCTCTGGCGCACCGGCGTCTCTGTCGCCGCCTCGGCAAAGGCCGCGCGCAGGGCCTCGATCAGCGCCCGATACTCCAGCGCCGCATGGATCTGCGCGGCATCAAATACGCGAAACATGTCCAGCTCCTCACACCTGTCCCGCCGCCGGGGCATGAACGGCATCCCATGGGTAATCCATAACATTTCGGGCGCCCGTGCGCGCGCCCGGCATCAATCTGGGGGCTCGCAGTCCACCATCGGCATCGTGGGATTGTTTCCGGCATCCGACGCCTTGTAGTCTCTCCAGAGGCCGCATCCGGCCCCGGAATGATTGCGCGATCAGCCCGTGCATGTCGTGGTGCCCGAGCCCTTCGGACGCCGGTCTTTCAGGAAGCCGACCGCGATCGAGCATCGCTCCGGCTCCGATGCAGGAGAGAAGTCCATGGCCCATGCCTTCACCCGCGAAACCGCTCCGCAAGCCGGAGCGGCCGCGTCCAACCGCCCGGCGCTCGATAGGGAGGAGGTGTGGAACGCCCGCGTGGAGCTCGCCGCCTGTTTCCGCTTCGCCGCCCGTCTCGGCATGCACGAGGGCATCTGCAACCACTTCTCCGCCGTCGTGCCGGGCCATGATGACCTCTTCCTGGTCAATCCCTACGGCTACGCGTTCAGCGAGATCACCGCGTCCCATCTGCTGGTGTGCGATTTCCACGGCAACGTGCTTTCGGGCAGCGGCGTGCCGGAAGCGACTGCCTTCTTCATCCATGCCCGCATGCACCTCAACGTGCCGCGCGCCCGCGTCGCCTTCCACACCCACATGCCCTATGCCACCGCGCTCTCCATGGTGGAGGGCGAGCCGCTCGTCTTCGCCGGCCAGACGGCGTTGAAGTTCTACGGCCGCACGGTGGTGGACCACGATTATAACGGCCTCGCCCTCGACAGCACGGAAGGCGACCGCATCGCTGCCTCCGTCGGGGATGCGGACATCGTCTTCATGAAGCACCATGGCGTCATGGTGCTCGGCCGCACCATCGCGGAGGCGTGGGACGATCTCTATTATCTGGAACGGGCCTGCGAGGTGCAGTGCCTCGCCATGGCCACCGGCCGCCCCGTTCTGCCGGTGAAGACCGAAATTGCCGAAGCCGCGGCCAGGCAGATGCGCGAGGGAGATGCGGAATCCGCCCGCCTGCACCTCGAAAGCATGAAGCGCATCCTCGACCGCGAAGAGCCCGCCTACCGCACCTGAGGGGCGATCGAACTGGTCGTCAGGCGTCGCCGGCCACCCCCCGGCGCGCCTTGTCCAGTTCGTCCGCATAGCGGCGCAGCAGGAAGGCCTCGCTGAGCAGGCCGATGATACGCCGGCCCTCGGCATGATCCACGACCACCAGTTCGTCGATCTGGGCACGGTCGAACACGGCGGCGGCCTGCTTCACATTCATGTCCGCCAGCAGGATGTCGTCGCCGTTGCAGGCCAGTGCCTCGATCCGCTCCGTCGGGGGATGGGCGTCCGAATGGGCGACCGCCACGGGCACGAGGCCCACATAGCGCCCCTCCCCGTCCTGCAGCGCCACGGTCTTCACCGAGCCCAGAGGGAAGGCCGCACGGAAGGCGGCAAG
This sequence comes from Azorhizobium sp. AG788, assembly GCF_004364705.1. Lineage (NCBI taxonomy): Bacteria > Pseudomonadati > Pseudomonadota > Alphaproteobacteria > Hyphomicrobiales > Xanthobacteraceae > Azorhizobium > Azorhizobium sp. AG788. The sequence goes on along the minus strand of NZ_SOBM01000002.1, from coordinate 117,044 downwards.
ATCCGCGCCGGCACCGAACACGGAGACGTCGGTACGCATCATCCGCTCCACGGTGAGCGCCCTGAGCCACCCCACATCCAGCGCGCTGCGGATGGTTTCCCCCCGCAGATGCATGCGCCAGGTGGAGAAGGAGTAGCCGAAGGTCTCGCGCACCAGCAGCGAGCAGCCGATGGAGGCGGTGAGCACGAGGCCCGCAATATGCAGGTCGCCGGTGATCTCCAGCGTCAGGAAGGTCATGGTGAAGGGGCCGCCGACCACGCCCACCGCCAGCGCGCTCATGCCCACCACGGCGGCGATGACCGGATCGAGCGCGAGCCACGGCACCACGCTCCCGGCAAGACCCGCGAAGAGCTTGCCGAGCAGCGAGCCCATGAAGAGCGAGGAGAAGAACAGCCCCCCGCGAAAACCGGAGCCCAGCGACAGCGATGAGGCGCAGACCTTCAGCAGAAGGATCAGCGCCACGGCACTGGTGATCCCTGTCCCCACCTGGATGCGCAATGCCCCCTCGCCGCTGGAGAGCACCTGCGGCGAGACATAGGCGAGAGCGCCAACGCCGAGGCCGCCGACCGCGGGCCGCAACCAGAGCGGCAGGCCGCTGCGCGCAAAGCCACGCTCCACCAGCGTCACCAGCCGCATGATGCCGATGGCGACGCCCCCGGCGATCAGCCCAAGCAGCAGGAATGGCAGATAGGCGGAAGGTTCGAGCGGGCCGATCTCGGGCACATAGATGGGCGTCGAGGCCGCCCCGAGCTGCCGGGCGGTAAGATAGGCGATGAGGGCCGAGGTCATCACCGGCGCGGCGGCGGGAATGGCATAGACGCCGATGATGAGCTCGAAGCCGTAGAAAGCCCCCGTCAGCGGCGCCTGGAAGGCCGCCGCAATGCCGCCCGCAGCGCCGCAGCCGACCAGAATGCGCAGGTCCATGCGACGCAGGCGCAGCCACTGGCCAATGACGGACGCAAGGCCCGACCCCGACTGCGTATAGCCCGCCTCCATGCCCACCGACGCGCCGAAGCCGTTCGCCAGCATGGTCTGGAGGGACAGGATGATGCTGTCAGGCAGCGACATGCGTCCGCCATGCAGCGCATTCGCCTCGATGGGATCCACGATGGAATGGGGCCGCCAGCGCTTCATCGCCAGGATGACGCCGCCCATGATGAGGCCGCCGATCGCCGGCCAGAGCAGCACATGGAGGGGCAGCCGGGGAATGGAGCTGATGCGGGCGGCGCCGAACAGCACGCTGTGCAGCAGTTCCGCCCCCCGGCTGATGAGAGTGACGGACAGGCCGGCGAGAACGCCGATCAGGGCGGCGAGCACCACCAGCGAGGTCTCGCGCCCACGCGCCAGCGTCCGCAGGCGCTGGGCGAAGCCGCGCGTCGAGGCGGCCTCGGTCCCCGTCGCCTCGACGCCCGCGCTCATGGGGTCAGGCGAACTTGTTGTTGCGCGGGAACCCCTTGGGCGGCAGGCGGCCGGAGGAGGCCCGCTCGCCCTGCCAGTCCAGCAGCTCCGTCACCGTCCAGGTGCGCCCGGAGGAATCCTCCCAGGTGAGGCCGTCCGCGCGGTTGAACACCTTGAGGTCCGAGAGGCCGCCTTCCTTGTAGCGCTGGAGACGGACACCGCGGCCGCGGGTCATTTCCGGCACCTGCGCGATGGGGAAGAGGAGCAGCTTGCGGTTGTCGCCGATCACGGCAACCGTATCGCCATCCGCCGGCACCGCCAGCACGGCGGCATCGGGCGCGTCCACGCCCAGCACCTGCTTGCCCTTGCGGGTGTTGGCGAGGCAGTCGTCCTCCGCCACCACGAAGCCACGTCCCTCCCTGGAGGCGACAATGAGCTTGCCGCCCGGCCGGTGCGCGAAGACGGAGACAATCTCCGCTTCCTGCTCCAGCTCGATCATCAGGCGCACGGGCTCGCCATGGCCGCGCCCGCCGGGGAGCTTGGCCGCATCCAGCGTGAAGAAGCGTCCGTTGGAGGAGAGCACCATGATCTTGGAGGTGGTCTCCGCATAGAAGGCGTGGGCGAGCGTGTCGTCGCCCTTGAAGGGCACGCCGGTCACGTCCGCCACATGGCCCTTCAGGGCGCGGATCCAGCCCTTGGCGGACATGACGATGGTGATGGGCTCGCGCTCCACCAGCGCCTCGGTGAAGGCGCTCTCGTGCACATCCGGAGGCACGGCGAAATCGGTACGGCGGCGGCCGATCTCGGTGTCCGGCCCGTAGGTCTTGCGGGTCTCGCGGATCTCCTTGCCGATGGCCTTCCACTGGGCGGCCTCGGAAGCGACCAGCTTGTTCAGCTGTTCCTGCTCCTTGGTGAGCCCCGCATGCTCCTTGCGCAGCTCCATTTCCTCGAGGCGCCGCAAGGACCGCAGGCGCATGTTGAGGATGGATTCGGCCTGAAGGTCGGTCAGCTCGAAGGTCCGCATCAGCTCGACCTTCGGCTCGTCCTCCTCGCGGATGATGCGGATCACCTCGTCAAGGTTGAGATAGGCGATCAGATAGCCGCCCAGCACTTCCAGCCGGTGAGCGATCTGGCTGAGCCGGTTGCGCGAGCGGCGCAGCAGCACCTCGCGGCGGTGGTCCAGCCACTCGCGCAGCGCATCGGCCAGCGAGAGCACCTTGGGCACCTGACCGCGCACCAGCACGTTCATGTTCAGGGAGACGCGGGACTCAAGCTCGGTGAGCTTGAACAGGCTCTCCATGAGCACTTCAGCATCCACCGTGCGGGCGCGGGGCTCCAGAACGAGGCGGATGTCCTCGGCGCTCTCGTCACGCACGTCCGCCAGCAGCGGCAGCTTCTTGTCGGTGAGGAGCTCGGCGATCTTCTCCACGAGGCGCGACTTCGGCACGCCGTAGGGGATCTCCGTCACCACCACCACATAGGTGCCGCGCCCGGTCTCTTCCTTGTGCCAGCGGGCACGCACGCGGAAAGCGCCGCGCCCCGTGGCATAGGCTTCCGCCGTGCCGACCGGGTCTTCCACAAGGATGCCGCCGGTGGGGAAATCGGGGCCGGGCACGAACTGAAGCAGGTCGGAGGCCGGCGCGTTCGGGTGCTCCAGCAAATGAAGCGAGGCGTCCAGCAGTTCGGCGGCGTTGTGCGGCGGGATGGACGTCGCCATGCCCACCGCGATGCCCTGCGAGCCGTTGGCCAGCAGGTTCGGGAAGGCGGCGGGAAGCACCACCGGCTCCTCCTCGGAGCCGTCATAGGTCGGCCGGAAGTCCACCGCATCATCGTCGATGCCGTCCAGCAGCAGGCGCGCCGTCTCGGTGAGGCGGGCTTCGGTGTATCGCATGGCGGCGGCGTTATCGCCGTCCACATTGCCGAAATTGCCCTGCCCGTCCACCAGCGGGTAGCGCTGCGCGAAATCCTGCGCGAGACGCACCAAGGCGTCATAGACCGCCTGATCGCCGTGCGGATGGAACTTACCGATGACGTCGCCCACCACGCGGGCGCATTTCTTGAAGCCGGACCCCGGATCGAGCTTGAGCTGCCGCATGGCGTGGAGGATGCGGCGGTGCACCGGCTTCAGCCCGTCCCGCGCATCGGGCAGCGCCCGGTGCATGATGGTCGAGAGGGCATAGGCCAGATAGCGCTCCTCGAGCGCTGCTTTCAGATCGACCGGCTCGACGGAGCCGCCGCCGGGGGGCAAGGTTTTTGTGGCCATGGCTTCCGACTAGCGCGCCCGCCCGCGCGAAACAAGCCGGACACATATCCGCACAGCTTTGTCGTGACGCTGCCTCCGGCCCGTCCCAAGAATGAACGGCCGAGGCCAAGGCGTTCAGCTAGGTGAACAGGGGTTTAGTTCGACCCTATTTAATTACCGCCGCGCGTTAAACAAATTTAACCCGCCCCGCCTCCGCCCAACATAATAGCGACATCGTGATCACTATCCTTTGAGGACAGTGCAAATACGCACGAAGACGTTCAAAGGAGACGTTCAGATGAAACGGATTCTTCTTGGCGTGTGCGGCGCAGCGTTGCTTGGGCTGACGGCGTTCTCCTCCGGGGCTAACGCGATGCCGCTCACGAATGCTGCGCCACTGGGCCTCGCCCAGGGCGAATCGGCCGCGCCGGTGGAGAACGTCGGATGGCGCACCGTCTGCCGGTCCGTGCCCCGCTGGTATTACGGCCGTCCCACTTATGTGGAGCGTTGCCGGCAGGTGTGGGTCGATCGCGGCTGGGGCGGCGGCGGTTGGGGCGGTGGCGGCTATGGCCCCCGTCCCGGCTTCTACGGTGCCCCGCCCCCGCCTCCCCCGCCCGCCTGGGGCTATGGCTACGGCCGGGGCTGGTGAAGCGCGCGGCGCAGTGCCGCGAGAAATGAGGCGCGCGCCTCGCCCAGCGCGAGGCCGCGCGGCTCCAGAACGCGGGTCGAGAGGAAGAAGCCCGTCATGCGCAGGGCTTCCTCCATGTCCGGCAGGCTCGGCGGCACGATGCCGCCGATGAGGAAGGTGGGCAGGCCGAACAGCTTGTCCGCATAGGGCTCGCCTGCGCTGCGGGACACAGCGCGGCCGCTGCGCGGTGAGACATAGGCGAGATCGTTGTTGCCGCCGGTGGCCGCGCAGGTGGCGAGATCGAGTCCAAAGCCCAATTCCCCCAGCAATGCCATCTCGAAGCGCGCCAGAAGCTCACCCGCATGGGCGGGCTCGTCGAAGGCGTCCAGAATGGCGTCGAGGCTGGCGAAAAGGCCGGGATGCGGATCGCGCTCGGGCAACAGGCGCATCAGGCTCACGAGATGGGTCACGCCAAAGCTGCCGTGGGCGCTGCGCATGATCGCATCGGAGCGCAGCGTCAGCGGCTCCACGGTCATGAGGCCGAGTTGGCCTTCAAGGCGGGCCCGCCATGTGGCGTGGAGCGTATTGCCCGGCTGGAGCAAGGCGGCGAGGCGGCGGGAGCCCCCGCCGCGCACGAGGCCGGCGTGACGGCCCCGCTCCCGCGTCATCAGATCGACGATGGCACTCGTTTCCCCGTGGCGACGCACGCTAAGAACGATGCCCGCGTCGGTCCATTCCACGGCGGCGTCAGTCTCCGTGCGGGAATTCGAGCCCCATCTCGCGATAGCGCTCCGGATCATCGGCCCAGTTCTCCCGCACCTTCACGAACAGGAAGAGATGCACCGGGGCCTCAATGATTTCGGAAATCTCCGCCCGCGATTCGGACGAGATGGCCTTGATGGTCGCCCCCGCCTTGCCGAGCACGATCTTCCGCTGGCTTTCCCGCTCCACGAAGATGGTCTGCTCGATACGCACAGACTTGTCGCGCAATTCCTTCCACGATTCGGTCTCGACCGTGGAGCGGTAGGGGAGTTCGTCGTGCAGGCGCAGGAACAGCTTCTCGCGGGTGATCTCCGCCGCCAGCATGCGCATGGGCGCATCCGAGATCTGGTCCTCGGGATAGAGCCAGGGGCCGAAAGGCACCTTCTCCGCAAACCACGTGCGCACATCGTCCACGCCATCGCCCTTGAGGGCGGAGACCATGAACACGCGTTCGAAGGACAGGCGCTCGGTGAGCTTCTGCGCCAGTTCCAGCAGCGTGTCCCGGCGGATCATGTCGATCTTGTTGAGGATGAGCGCGCGCGGGCGCTTCACCTCGGCCAGCGGCTTCAGGATCGATTCCACATTCTCGTCGATGCCCCGGTTGGCATCCACGAGCAGGGCCACCACGTCGGCGTCGGAGGCGCTGGTCCAGGCGGTGTTCACCATGGCCCGCTCCAGCCGCCGCTTGGGCGAAAAGATGCCGGGGGTGTCCACGAGAATGACCTGAGACGGGCCTTCCAGCGCGATGCCGCGCACGATCGCGCGCGTCGTCTGCACCTTGTGCGAGACGATGGAGACCTTGGTACCGACCAACTGGTTGGTGAGGGTGGACTTGCCCGCATTGGGGGCGCCCAGCAAGGCCACGAAACCGCACCGCGTCGGCTCCGCGCCCTCCGCTTCCGCCCGGTCCAATCCGTTCATTCACCACTCTCCGTCACGACGCCCTCACGGGCAAGAAATGCAGAGGCCGCAGCCTTCTGCGCTGTCTGTTTCGATCCGCCCTCGGCCTCCGCGGGATCAAGCCCCGGCAGGTCCACAGCCACACGGAAGCGCGGCGCATGGTCGGGGCCGGAGCGCTCCACGTCCCGATAGACCGGCGGCGGCAGGCCGCGGCCCTGTGCCCATTCCTGCAACACCGTCTTCGGGTCGCGCAGGGGGCGCCGGGGCGCCTCGAGCCGGCCGCGCCAGAAGCGCTCCACCAGCGCGTTGGCAGCCTCATAGCCGCCGTCCAGATAGACCGCCGCCACCACCGCCTCGGCCACATCCGCGAGGATGGCGCGGCGCTGGCGGGCGCCGGATTGGGCCTCGCCGGGACCGAGCCGCAGATAGGGACCAAGGCCCATGTCCTGCGCCACCTCGGCACAGGCTTCCTCGCGCACCAGTTCCGCGAGGCGGCGGGAGAGTTCGCCCTCCTCCGCTTTCGGGAACGCAGCGTAAAGCATATGCGAAACCACGCTGCCAAGCACGTGGTCGCCGAGGAATTCCAGCCGCTGGTAGGAGCGCACGCGCACCGACTGCCCCTTGACGGAGCTGATGTGGGTCAGCGCGAGCGCGAGATGGCTGCGATCGGTGAAGCTGTGCCCCAGCCGCGCCTCCAGCGCGGCAAAATCCTGCGTCTCGCTCATCGCACCATGCTGAAGATGCGGGTCCAACGCACGGTCCAGGGCCAGTTCCACACTTGCCAGGCCGGGGTGTGCTCGTCGATGGAGAAGAAGATCATCTGCGCCTTCCCCACCAGATTCTCGAACGGCACATAGCCCACCTGGCTCAGCACGCGGCTGTCGGCGGAATTGTCCCGGTTATCGCCCATCATGAAGAAATGGCCGGCCGGCACGTGATAGACGGGCGTGTTGTCGTAGAAGCCGTTGTCCACGATATCGAGCGTCTCGTAGGAGACGCCGTTCGGCAGCGTTTCGCGCCAGCGCTTCACCGGCGCCTGACGGCCGGTGCCGTCATCCTCCATCACGTCGGACAGGCGCTCGCGCTTCACCGGCACGCCATTGATGTGCAGCACGCCGTCGATCATCTGGATGTCGTCGCCCGGCATGCCGACGAGGCGCTTGATATAGTCCGTCTCGCCGTCCTTCGGCAACTTGAACACCACCACGTCGCCGCGGGTCGGCTCCTTGCCCCAGATGCGGCCGGTGAAGAGCGGCGGGGAGAGCGGCAGGGAGAAGCGCGAATAGCCGTAGCTGTACTTGGAGACGAACAGATAGTCGCCAATCAGCAGCGTATCCTTCATGGACCCCGAAGGGATGTTGAAGGGCTGGAACAGCAGGGTGCGGATCACCAATGCGATCAGGAGCGCATGGACGATGACGCGGACGGTCTCGAGAAATCCGCCGTCCTTCTTGGAATCACTGGTCGCAGTCATTGAGGATCCGGTGCAATAAAGTCCGCGCCAGTGTGCAGCAAACTGTGCCGAAAACGGGTCGAAAGTCTTGACCCAGCGGCAATGCCATGCGCACGCACGGATTTGGCTGCTATAACCGTTTCGCGCTCAGGCGGCAACGCGGCGCCGTGCCGGGCCGTTCCAGTCCGGACGCATTTGCGTGTGCTGCCTCTCGGGAAGAAGCCCTCGGAGCCTCAGCGCGGCGTGCCGATCAGCTCCGCGCTGATGATGACATAAGCCGCCGACAGCGGCCCCTCGTCGGTGAGGGAGAGGGCGATCCGGGGCTCATAGCCCTCTGGCACCATTTCCTTCAGCCGCGCCGCCGCGCCGCCGGTCAGTTCCAGCGTCGGCTGGCCCGATGGCAGGTTGACGACGCCCATGTCGCGCCAGAATACGCCGCGGGCGATGCCAGTGCCGAGCGCCTTGGCGCAGGCCTCCTTGGCGGCGAAGCGCTTCGCATAGGTCTCGGCAGGACGCGGCCGGCGTTCGGCCTTCGCCCTTTCCAGCGGCGTGAAGACGCGCTCGGTGAAGCGGGCGCCGAACCGCTCGATGGACTTCTCGATACGTCGGGCGTCGCAGAAATCGGAGCCGATGCCGAGAATCATGCGGCAAGCTCCCGGCGGTCTTGGCCGCGGGCCATGGCTTCCCGCATGAGGCTGACCACCCCTGGCAGACCCTCGAAAATGGCTTCGCCAATCATGAAATGACCGATGTTCAGTTCCGCGATCTCAGGCAACGCGGCGATCTGCTCGGCGGTTTCATAATCGAGCCCATGGCCGGCGTGGACCTCAAGGCCCAGCGCTGCCGCCTCGCGGGCGCCGGTGCGCAGGCGCTCGAACTCGGCGGACGCCTCGGCCAGATGCCCGGCCGCCAGCGCCTCGCACCATGCGCCCGTATGCAGTTCGATGACGGAGGCCTGAAGCGCACGGGCAGCGGCGATCTGCACCGGATCGGCAGCGATGAAGAGAGACACGCGGATGCCGGCGGCGTTCAAGGCCGCTATCCTGGGCCTGAGGTCCGCCGCCTGCCCGGCAACATCCAGTCCGCCCTCGGTGGTGCGCTCCTCGCGGCGCTCCGGCACGAGGCAGCAGGCATGCGGCTTGACGGAGAGGGCGATGGCGATCATCTCGTCGGTGGCCGCCATCTCGAAGTTCAGCGGCAGCGCGACTTCGGAGCGGATGCGGGCGATGTCCGCGTCGCGGATGTGGCGGCGATCCTCGCGCAGGTGCGCCGTGATGCCGTCGACGCCCGCCTCGGCGGCAAGCAGGGCCGCACGCACCGGGTCAGGATTGAGGCCACCGCGGGCGTTCCGCACGGTGGCCACGTGGTCCACGTTCAATCCGAGCCGGATGGGGGCGGTCATCGTGTCAGCTCCTGAAGGATGATGCCGGAGAACACCGGCCGGAGGATTTAAGGCCTCGGGGCCGGGCCGTCACCCATTGACGCGCTCGGCGCTCGACACAACGGGGCGCCCGCGCAGATCGGTGAGGATGCCGTTCAGGTGCCGGAGGTCGAACACGTCGAGATCGATCAGCATCTCGGTGAAGTCTGGCGAGCGCGAGCGCATCTCCAGTCCCTCGATATTGCCGTTGCGCTCGCCGATGATGGTCGCCACCTGCCCGAGCGTGCCCGGCTCATTGATGGCGGTCACACGGATGCGGGCGGGGAAGCGGCCGGTGCTGAGCTCATCCACGTCCCAGCGCACGTCGAGCCAGCGCTCGGGCGCGTCCTCGAAGTGCTGGAGCGCCTTCGACTGGATGGGATAGATGGTGATGCCCTCGCCCGGGGTGAGGATGCCCACGATGCGGTCGCCCGGCACCGCGCCGCCCTGCGGCGAGAAGCGCACGGGCAAATCGGAATTGATGCCCCGGATGGGCAGGGCGGCCACGAAAGCCTCCTCGCCCCCCTCGGGGATCTTGAACTTGAGGTTGTGCCCCTTCTTGAGCTCGAACCAGCCCTCGCCCTGCGGAGCGCGGTTGGCGGCGAGCCGGTCCTCGGGGCGCGGGGCGGTCCAGTCCGGATAGACGGCGCGGATGAGATCGTCGGTTTTGATCTCGCCGCGCCCGACCGCCGCGAACACGTCTTCCACCGCTGTGCGGGCAAGGCGCGACATGCCCTTGGTCACCACCTCGTCGGAGAAGGCCTTGCCGGCGCGGGCGAAGGCCCGCTCGGCGATCTTGCGGCCGAGGCCGGCATATTGCGCCCGCACCGCTGCCCGCGTGGCGCGGCGCACGGCGGCGCGCGCCTTGCCGGTAACGGCGATGGTCTCCCAGGCGCCGGGGGGCGTCTGGGCCTTGGAGGTGATGATCTCCACCTCGTCGCCATTCTTCAGCTCGGAGACCAGCGGGGCGATATTGCCGTTGATCTTGCAGCCCACCGCCGTATTGCCGACATCGGTGTGGACCGCATAGGCGAAATCGATGGGCGTCGCCTTGCGCGGCAGGGCAATGAGCCTGCCCTTGGGGGTGAAGCAGAAGACCTGATCGTGGAAGAGCTCGAGCTTCGTGTGCTCCAGGAACTCCTCCGGCGACAGGCCCTGCGACAGGTTCTCGATGGTCTTGCGCAGCCAGGCATAGGCGCTGCTCTCGGTGGAGAGCATGGCCCCCGGCGCGCCGCTGGCATCCTTGTAGAGCGCATGGGCCGCGATGCCGTATTCGGCGATCTCGTCCATGTCGCGGGTGCGGACCTGAAGCTCCACGCGCTGGCGGCGCGGGCCGATGACCGTTGTGTGCAGCGAACGATAGTCGTTCGGCTTCGGCGTCGAGATGTAGTCCTTGAAGCGGCCCGGCACGAGCGGCCACTTGGTGTGGACGATGCCCAGCGTGCGGTAGCAGTCTTCCACCCCGTCCACGATGACGCGGAAGCCATAGAGGTCGGAAAGCTGCTCGAAGGCGATGGCCTTGCGTTCCATCTTGCCCCAGATGGAGTGCGGCTTCTTCTCGCGGCCCTTCACCTCGGCCTTCATGCCCCGCCGCTCCAGCTCCTCCTTCAGCTCGCGCTCGATCTCCTGCACGAGCGGGCCGTTGCGCTCCCGCAATTCCTCAACGCGGGAGGTGATGCTCTCATAGGCCTCCGGCATGAGCTGGCGGAAGGCGAGATCCTCCAGCTCCTCGCGCATGTCGTGCATGCCCATGCGGGCAGCGAGCGGCGCGTAGATGTCGAGGGTTTCCTGCGCGACACGGTCCCGCTTCTCCGGCGGCACGTATTTCAGCGTGCGCATGTTGTGGAGGCGGTCGGCGAGCTTGACCAGCAGCACGCGCACGTCGTCGGCGATGGCCAGCAGCAGCTTGCGCAGGTTTTCCGCCTGCTTGGCCTGCTTGGACACGAGGTCCAGCTTCTTGATCTTGGTGAGCCCCTCCACCAGATCGGCGATCTGCTTGCCGAACAGGCGTTCGATCTCCGCCTTGGTGGCGTCAGTATCCTCGATCGTGTCGTGGAGCAGCGCCGCCACGATGGTGGCGTCGTCCAGCTTCAGGTCGGTGAGGATGGCGGCCACTTCGAGCGGATGCGAGAAGTACGGGTCGCCGGACGCGCGCACCTGCGCGCCGTGGGCGCGCATGGCATAGACATAGGCGCGGTCGAGAAGCGCCTCGTCGGTCTGGGGATTGTACCGTCGAACGCGCTCGACCAGCTCGTATTGGCGCATCATGGCCGGCACGGTCCGTCGCAGCACGGGCGGACCCGGGCGGGCCGCCGTGATTAGTCAAGCCCGGCTCATATCATGCAGGCGCCACCTTGGCGCAAGTCGCAGATGACTTTTTTGCGAATGCCTCGCACCACCTGCAATCAGGGTAGAAGAAGTGTTGAGCCCGTGGTGGCGCGGCTTTCGAGGTCCTTGTGGGCCTTGGCGGCATCCTTCAGCGCATAGGTCTGATGCACGGGAATCTTGAGCGCGCCGGTCAGGACCGCCTCGAAGAGATCGTTGGCCGTTGCCACGAGCTTCTCGCGGGTGCTGGTGTGGGTGAAGAGGGTCGGCCGCGTGGCATAGAGCGAGCCCTTCTGGGACAGGCTCAGCAAATCGAAATTGGTGATCGCGCCCGAGGCGTTGCCGAAGCTCACCCACAGGCCGAAGGGCTTCAGGCAGTCGAGCGACGCAGGATAGGTTGCCTGCCCGACGCCGTCATAGACCACGTCGCACATCTTGCCGGAGGTGATCTCCTTCACCCGGTGCACGAAATCCTCGTCCTTGTAGAGGATTACATGGTCCGCGCCATTGGCGAGGGCGAGTTCCGCCTTCGCCTTCGATCCGACGGTGCCGATCACGGTGGCACCCAGCGCATGGGCCCACTGGCAGAGCAAAAGCCCGACGCCGCCGGCCGCCGCCTGCACGAGGATGACATCCCCCGGCTTCACCGCATGGGTGTGCTTCACCAGATATTGCGCCGTCATACCCTTCAGCATCATGGCGGCGGCGGTGCGGTCGTCGATGGCGGCGGGCACATGCACGAGAACGTTGGCGGGCACGTTGCGCGCTTCCGCATAGGAGCCGAGCGACGTCGCATAGGCAACGCGGTCCCCGGCGTGGAAACCCTCGACGTGCGGCCCCACCGCCTCGACCTCGCCCGCCCCCTCATTGCCGGGGGTGAAGGGCAGCGCCGGCGCCTTGTAGAGGCCGGAGCGGAAATAGGTGTCGATGTAATTGAGGCCGATGGCGGTGTGGCGGATGCGCACCTCGCCGGGACCGGGCGGCGGCAGGTCCACCTGCTCGAACTTCATCACCTCCGGCCCGCCCGTGTGATGAATTCGGATCGCCCCGACCATTTCCGCCTCCCGCGCTTGAAACGCCCGCGATCATAGGGGCGTTGAAGTTCCGGGCAAGGCGCCTGCCAAAGCCCTGTGCACAGGCGACGTGCTGAGACGATGCGCCCGCAAGACGCCCTCGCGCGTTGCCGATATGATCCGCGCAATTTCCGGAGGCGTACCGCCTCCATCGTTTGTCCGAAGGAGGCGTCCATGTCGCAGCCCGTCAGCAATGCACCGGGGATCGAAGCCGAAGTGGCGGTGGTCGGTGCCGGGCCGGCCGGCCTCGCGACCGCCATCGGCTTTGCGGCATCGGGCCGGACCACCGTGCTCATCACCGGTCCGGAACGCGGGATCGACCACCGCACCACCGCCCTGCTCGGCACCTCGATCCCGATCCTCGAGCGGTTCGGCGTCTGGAACCGCATCGCCCCTCACACCGCGCCGCTGCGGGACATGCGCATCGTGGACGGCACGCGCCGCCTCGTCCGCGCGCCGGAAGTGACCTTCAAGGCCAGCGAGATCGGCCTCGAAGCCTTCGGCTACAATATCGAGAACGAGCCCCTGCGCCGGGAGTTGGGGGCCGCCGCCGAGGAGACGAACGGCCTCAGTCTCGCCCGCGCCTCCCTCACCGATCTGCGCACGGACGCGGACGGAGTGACGCTCAGCCTCGATGACGGTCGCTCTGTGCGCGCCGCCCTCGTGGCGGCGGCGGACGGGCGCAACTCCCGCGTCCGCGAGGCCTGCGGCATCGGCGTGAAGCGGCGCGAATATCCGCAGGTGGCGGTCACCGCCACGGTACGCCACACCCGTCCCCACTGGGACATCTCCACCGAATTCCACACCGAAACCGGTCCCTTTACCCTGGTGCCCCTGCCCGGCGACCGTTCCAGCATCGTCTGCGTGGTGGATGACCGCGAGGCGGTGCGCCTCCTCGGCCTCGACCTGCCGGCACTGGCGCGGGAATTCGAGCGGCGGGCCCATTCCATCCTGGGGCCGTTCGAGGTCGAGGAAGGCCGCGCGGCCTTCCCGCTGGTGGCCGAAACCGCCCGCGAGATCACGGCGCCCCGCGTCGCCCTGATGGCGGAAGCGGCCCATGTGATGCCGCCCATCGGGGCGCAGGGCCTGAACCTTGGGCTCCGGGACGCGGTTGCGCTGGTGGATCTCGCGGCGGAGCCCGGCCTCGACCTCGGCGGAGCGGAGATGCTGAAGCGCTATGCGGGCGCCCGCGACCGCGACATCCACGGCCGCATGACGGCGGTGGACATGCTCAACCGCTCGCTCCTCTCCGACCTCGTGCCGGTGCAGAGCGTGCGCGGCTTCGGCCTTTATCTGCTCGACCGCGTGGGGCCGCTGCGGCGCACGGTGATGCGCCTCGGCCTCGGCAACCGCGCGGCCTGAGCGTCCCTTATTTCACGACCGAGATGCGGGGCGACGTCACCGCCGCCTCGCGCGGCTTGGCGGGAGCATCCCGCATGCCGAAATCGGTGCGCGCCACGAGCGCCGCGACCCAGTCCACGAACACGCGGAGCCGGTTGCTCAGGTGCCGGGAGGGCGGGAAGACCGCGTAGATGGGCTTTGCCGGCGCCCGCCACTCGCTAAGAACCGGCACCAGCGCCCCGCTCTCGATATGCGGCCGCGCCATAAACACCGGCATCATGGCAATCCCGATCCCCGCCATGGCGGCGGTGATGTAGGCGTTGCTGTCGCTCACCGCGAGCATATAGCGCCCGTTCACCTCGACGGCCTCGTCGGCATCCTTGCTCAGGGTGAGCGAGAGGGAGCGCCCCATGCGGGGCTTGAAATAGCCGACCGCCCGGTGGGAGGTCTCAAGGTCCAGCGGATGGGCAGGCGTGCCATGGGCCTCGAGATAGCCGGGCGCGGCGACCAGAACCGAGTGCATCTCGCCGATTCGGCGGGCCACCAGAGACTGATCGGCGAGCTGGCCGGCCCGGATCACGCAGTCCACATTCTCGCCCAGCAGGTCCACGACATCGTCCGTCACCCCGAGGTCGATCTGGATATCGGGATAGCGGGCGTGAAACTCCGGCAGCGCGGGGATCAACAGCATTGTGGCAAGGGCGGCGGAGATATCGACGCGCAGGCGCCCCTGCGGATTGGCCTGCGACACCGCCATCGTGCTGTCCAGGTCTTCTAGGTCCGCCAGCAGACGCACCGCGCGCTCGTAATAGGCCTCGCCATCCGGCGTTACGGTCACGCGGCGGGTGGTGCGGTGCAGGAGCTTGGTGCGCAGATGGGCTTCGAGCGCCTGCACATTCTTGGTGAGGGTCGCCTTAGGCACCCGAAGCACGGTGGACGCGCGGCTGAAGGTGCCGGCCTCCACCACGCCGATGAAGCACCGCATCGCGGCAAGCTGATCCATGCAGAGGCTCCGAGGAGGGCGTCCGGCGGATTGTTTCTGACGGGAAATTATTACCGCCGATCACGCCAGACTTGATCCTCTTTATAAACAATCCTCCCGGTGCACAGCAACGTCAGGCCCCGCCGGCTAATAGCCGCGAGCCTTGGCGAGATGGGAGGCGGGCGCGCGGCCGATGGCCGCCGAGATGAAGGCGGCGGTTTCCACCAGCGCCTCGAGATCGACCCCGGTACGGATGCCCATGCCTTCCAGCATGTAGACGAGATCCTCCGTGGCCACATTGCCGCTCGCTCCCGCCGCATAGGGGCACCCGCCGAGCCCGCCCACGGAGGCATCGAGCACGGCCACCCCACGATCGAGGCAGGCATAGATGTTGGCGAGCGCCTGCCCGTAGGTGTCGTGGAAATGTAGGGCCACCTGCTCCACCGGCAGCGCTCCCAGCACCGCATCGAGCATCGCGACGGCCTTCCGCGGCGTGCCGACGCCGATGGTGTCGCCAAGCGAGATTTCGTAGCAGCCCATCTGAGAGAGGCGCTCCGCCACGTCCACCACCGCGGCCAGCGGCACCTCCCCCTGATAGGGGCATCCGAGCACGCAGGACACATAGCCCCGCACCCGCACTCCGGCGGCGCGCGCGGCCTCCATCACCGGCGCAAAGCGCGCCAGGCTCTCGGTGATGGAGCAGTTGATGTTCTTCTGCGAGAAGGCCTCGGAGGCCGCGGCGAAAACCGCCACCTCCTGCGCGCCCGCCGCCAGCGCCGCCTCGAATCCCTTCATGTTCGGCACCAGCACTGGATAGGAGACGCCCGGCCGCCGCGGCGCGGCTTTCAGGACCTCGGCGCTTCCGGCCATCTGCGGCACCCATTTGGGCGCCACGAAGCTGCCGGCCTCGATGGTCCTGAGGCCCGCCGCCGCAAGGCGGGCGATGAGGTCGACCTTCACCGCCTCGGGAACCAGCGTGGCTTCATTCTGCAGCCCGTCGCGCGGGCCAACCTCGACAATGCGCACATCTGCGGGGAAGGCCATGTCAGACCGCTCCCTGCGCCAGATCCAGACGGGCCTTGCGTTCAACATGCGGGTGGGCCGCCGGCGGGCAGATCCTCATCATCGTCTCCCTTGCGTCGCGGCCGTTGCCGTTGTCGGGGCCGCGCTGTTGTTAGGCGCCGACGCTAGGGCGGAAATCGCGAGCGTCAATCGGCCATTCGCCGGCTCCGTGCGAGCGAATGGCAGCATTGCGTGGGGCGCGCTTGGCGATGCGGGCGGGAGCGGCTAGAGGCCGCATCGTCCGGCGGGGCTCACGAATGCGTGACGCGGTGGCCCAGACGGATGCTGGCCCCGGTCACCGGGTCCCCCGCTCAGCGGGCTCTCCGCCGTTCCTGCCGCATTCTTCGATAGGCCAAGACATCATGTCCGTCGCCACCGCCACTCCCGCCGCCGCCCCGTTCCTCAGCCGGGAGCGGACCATCGCCGGTCCCGACTTCAACCGCTGGCTGGTGCCGCCGGCGGCGCTGGCGATCCATCTGTGCATCGGCATGGCCTACGGCTTCAGTGTCTTCTGGCTGCCGCTCTCGCGCGCCGTGGGCATCACGCAGCCCCTCGCCTGCCCGGCGGACATGGGCTTTGCGGCCCGCCTCGTCGCCACCCAGTGCGACTGGCCCATCAGCCTGCTCGGCTGGATGTACACGCTCTTTTTCGTGCTGCTGGGCTGTTCGGCGGCGCTCTTCGGCGGCTGGCTGGAGCATGCGGGTCCGCGCAAGGCCGGGCTCGTCTCCGCCGCCTGCTGGTGCGGCGGGCTCGTGATCTCGGCGCTCGGCGTCTATCTGCACCAGATCTGGATGCTGTGGCTGGGCTCAGGCGTCGTCGGAGGCATCGGCCTCGGGCTCGGCTATATCTCGCCGGTCTCCACCCTCATCAAATGGTTCCCGGACCGGCGCGGCATGGCGACCGGCATGGCCATCATGGGCTTTGGCGGCGGCGCCATGATCGGCGCGCCGCTGGCGGACATCCTCATGCGCACCTTCGCCGGCCCCGGCTCGGTGGGCGTGTGGCAGACGTTTCTGGCCATGGCGGGCATCTATTTCGTCTTCATGGTCTGCGGTGCGCTCGGCTATCGCGTGCCCGCCGAGGGCTGGAAACCGGCCGGCTGGCGCGGCCCGACGGTGAGCCGCAACCGCATGGTCACCCCCCATGACGTGCATCTCGACATCGCCTGGAAGACCCCGCAGTTCTGGCTGCTGTGGGCGGTGCTGTGCCTCAATGTCTCGGCGGGGATCGGCGTCCTCGGCATGGCCTCGCCCATGCTGCAGGAGGTGTTCGGCGGGCGGCTGATCGGCATCGATGTCAGCTTCGCCGATCTCTCCGCCGCGCAGAAGGGCCAGATCGCCGCCATTGCGGCGGGCTTCACCGGCCTCCTCAGCCTCTGCAACATCCTCGGCCGCTTCTTCTGGGCGTCCGCCTCCGACCGGCTGGGCCGCAAGATGACCTTCGCCATCTTCTTCCTGCTCGGCATCGTGCTGTATGCGGCCGTGCCGTGGTCGGCCCATCAGGGATCGAGCGTGCTGTTCGTGCTGATCTTCTGCGTGATCCTGTCCATGTATGGCGGCGGCTTTGCCACCATTCCGGCCTATCTCGCGGACATCTTCGGCACCCGCATGGTGGGGGCGATCCACGGCCGGCTGCTCACTGCCTGGGCGGCGGCCGGCATCCTGGGGCCGGTGCTCATCAACTATCTGCGGGAATATCAGATCGCCGCCGGCATCCCTCAGTCCGCCGCCTATGACCAGACCATGTACATCCTTGCCGGCCTTCTGGCGCTGGGGCTCCTGTGCAACCTGCTGGTCCGCCCCGTGGCGGAGCGACTCTATATGCGCGCCGTGACGCTGACGCCCCAGTCGGATGCAGCGGCCCCCCCGCCCGCCCGGACGGTGCAGGCAAGCGCGGCGCGGCCGGGCGGGCTCGTCCTGCTCACGTGGCTCGCGGTCGGTCTACCGCTTGCCTGGGGCATGTGGGTCACCCTCCAGAAGGCGGCGGTGCTGCTGCGTTGAGGGCGATCCTGCAGCGATGACAGGGTGATGAAGCCGATAAAAAGTACACCCCATACCCCGTTACCCGCACACTGATACCGACTACGGCTAGGTTGCCGCGCAGGGCATCAGCGTTTGGGTGGCGGGCATGACGATGGCGACTTCAGAAAACCAGACTGAGGCGCCGTCCCCACAGGACAAGGCCGCCTGGCTCGCCTCGCACGAGGAGGGCTACCATCAGGGCCTCGGCAACCGCCACATCCAGATGATCGCCATCGGCGGCGCCATCGGGACCGGCCTTTTCCTCGGGGCCGGCTCCCGCCTCCAGGCGGCCGGGCCGTCGCTCGCCCTCGTCTATCTGGTGTGCGGCGTCTTCGCCTTCCTGATCCTGCGGGCGCTCGGGGAACTGGTGCTGCACCGGCCGAGCAGCGGCAGCTTCGTCTCTTATGCGCGCGAATTCCTCGGCGAGAAGGCCTCCTTCGTCGCGGGCTGGCTCTATTTCCTCAACTGGGCGATGACGGGCATCGTTGATATCACGGCGGTCGCGCTCTACTTCAAGTTCTGGATGGTCTTCCAGGATGTGCCGCAATGGGTGTTCGCCCTCGGCGCCCTGTGCGTGGTCACCTCGCTGAACCTCATCAACGTCAAATGGTTCGGCGAGATGGAGTTCTGGTTCGCGCTGGTGAAGGTGGCGGCGCTGGTGATCTTCCTCGTCGTCGGCGTCGTGGTGCTGGTGATGGGCTATCCGGTGGCCGGCCATACCACGGGCCTCCACCTCATCACCGAGAACGGCGGCTTCTTCCCCCATGGCGTCCTGCCGGCGCTGGTGCTGGTGCAGGGTGTCGTCTTCGCATATGCGGGCATCGAACTCGTCGGCATCACCTCGGGCGAGTGCAAGGATGCGCGCAAGGTGCTGCCGGCGGCGATCAACGGCGTCATCTGGCGCATCGCCCTCTTCTATGTGGGCTCGGTGGTGCTGCTGGTCTGCCTGCTCCCATGGAACGTGTACAGCGCCGGGGAGAGCCCCTTCGTCACCTTCTTCACCGCCATCGGCTCGCCCGGCAACGGCTCGATCATGAATGTCGTGGTGCTGACCGCTGCCCTGTCGAGCCTCAATTCCGGTCTCTATTCCACCGGGCGCGTGCTTCGCTCGCTCTCCATGGGCGGCTCGGCGCCGCCCCTGCTGGCGCGCCTCAACCGCCATTCGGTGCCCTTCGCGGGCATCATGATTACCGTGAGCTTCTATGCGGTGGGCGTCGTGCTGAATTATCTCGTGCCGACGCGCGTGTTCGAGATCGTGTTGAACGTGGCCTCGCTCGGCATCCTCAGCACCTGGGCCTTCATCCTCGTGTGCCAACTCAAGCTCCGGCAGGCCGTGAAGCGCGGCGAGGCGCAGCCCGTCTCCTTCCGCATGCCGGGCGCGCCCTTCACCACATGGCTGTCGCTGGCCTTCCTCGCCGGCGTGCTGGTGCTGATGGCCTTCGATTATCCGGACGGCACGCTGACCGTCGCCATGATCCCCCTGCTGGCGGTGCTGCTCGTCCTCGGCTGGCACCTCCTGAAGCGCGGAAAGCCGGCGCGCGCCTGATCAGGCCACCTGCGGCGCGGCGGCACGCAAGGTCGCGCCGCCCATCACATCGCCCATGAATTCCGCGATGACGCTTTCGAGCGTCGGACCGGCGTCCACGCAGGCCATCGGGCGCAATCGCGTCTCGATCATGGCGAGGTGGGTGGTCATCATCCGGCTCGCCTTGGCCCGTTCCCCGGAAGCGAGCGCCCGGAAGATGGTGCGATGCTCGGCGCAGCCGCACTGGGCGGCGGCGGAATTCTCATAGAAGGCGACCAGCATGGTGGTGCGCCCCACGAGTTCGCGTGCCTGCTGGATGATGAGCGGATTGCCGGTCATGGACGCCAGCAGGAAATGGAACTCGGCGGAGAGCTTGAGCCACGTCTGCCGGTCGCCGGTCTTCAGCGCCTCGGTCTCCCGCTCCACATGGTCGCGCAGCGCCTCCACCTGATCGGGCGAGAGCGTATCAGCGAGATGGGCGACGATGCCGCCCTCCAGAATGCGCCGGGCCTCGAAGATCACGCGGATCTCGTTGGGATCGGGTGCCAGCGTGAAGGCGCCGCGATTCTTCACCACCTCGATCAGGCGTTCATGCCCGAGCCGATGCAGCACCTTGCGGATGCGCTCGCGGCTCACATCGAAGATTTCCGCGAGCCGGTGCTCGCCGAGCTTCGTGCCGCCCGGCAGCCGGCCGGCGAGCAGAACACGGGACAGGATGGCGTGGATCGTCTCTTCGTCCATGACACGCAACATGACCGGCGCGGCGTCGCGCGCTTCCACCCTCAGCATCGGCGATCGCGGGCGCCGCCGTCCAGAGCGCGGACGAGCAAGCGGTGCATAAAATGACGCCAATTGTGCACAATTTTGAGCCCATCGGGCACGATTTTCCACAATTGACCTGCCGGATGAAAACGAGGAAAGGCTTACAACGAAACTATCTTCACCTCTGGACAGGAGGACAGAGGCGGTTGGCACGATGGTTGCGAGATGGGGATGCGGAAACCCTGCCCACCTGTGTCGCCCGAGAGGTCTTCCTCATGTCCATCCCGACCAAGAGCGCCCCCACCCGCCGCGCCGTGCTGCAAGCCGGCGCCGCCCTCGCCGGCCTCGTCGCCGCCCCTTCGGTGCTGCGGGCGCAGACCAAGGAACTGGTGGTGGGCGGCGCCGCCAGCCACAAGCCGTGGGTGGAAGGCATCGTCATTCCGGCCTTCGAGAAGAAGTACAACTGCAAGGTCATCTTCGAGGGCACCAAGTCGCTGGTGAACCTGGAGAAGATGCAGAAAAACAAGGGCTCGCAGTATCTCTCCGTGGTCCAGATGGACGATCCGGTGATGATCCTCGCGGTCAAGGAAGGCCTGCTCGATCCACTGACCGCCGCCAAGGTGCCGAACCTCGCCGACCTCGTATCGGGCGCCGTGCACATGGACGGCATGTGGGCGAACTATCTCCAGCCCTGGCTCGGCATCGCCATCAACACCAATGCCGTGAAGACCCCGCCCACCTCCTGGGCCGACCTGTTCGACCCCAAGTACAAGGGCCGGATCATCATCCCCTCGCCGCAGAATACGGAAGGCCTGCCGCTCATCTTCGCCGCAGCGAGCCTTGCCACCGGATCCTCGCTGGAAGCGGCGCAGAAGGAGGCCGATGCCGGCTTCAAGAAGCTCGCCAGTCTCAAGCCCAACCTGCTCACCATCTACACCCAGATGCCGCAGGCCTTTAACCTGCTGGAACAGGGCGAGGCGCTGATGATCGGCCCGGCCATGTCCTCCTATGTGAGCGAGCGCAAGGCGGCCGGCGCCCCCATCGACCTCATCGCGCCCAAGGAAGGCGTGTTCGCCATGCCCTCCGGCATCGCGGTGGTGAAGGGCGCCCCCCAACAGGACCTCGCCTTCGCTTATGTGAACGAACTGCTGAGCGCGCCGCTTCAGGAGAAGCTCGTCGGCCCCACCGCCTCGCTTGGCGCCAACAAGCTCACGCCCAAGCCGGCCGGCCTGCCCGCCGACCTCAAGGTGATCCAGATCGACTGGGCGAACGTCGCCGCCGAGCGCAACAACTGGGTGTCCCGCTGGGACCGGGACATGGCGCTCTGAACCATGGCTGAATTCTCCGCCGGCGCACCCGGCTTTCTCGACATTGCGGCGGCGGAGAAGACCTTCGGCCCGGCGCGCGTGCTCGACGGGGTGGACCTCTCCGTCGCGCGCGGCGAGTTCATCTCGCTGCTCGGCCCTTCCGGCTGCGGCAAGACCACGCTGCTGCGCATCGTGGCGGGCCTCATGACGCCGGATCGCGGCAAGGTGGTGCTGGACGGCGAGGACATCACCCGGCGCCCGCCGCACAAGCGGGACGTGGGCGTGGTGTTCCAGAACTACGCTCTGTTTCCGCACCTCGACGTGAAGGCGAACGTCGCCTTCGGCCTCAAGGCGCGGGGAGCGCCGGCGGCGGGCATCGCGCCCGCCGTCACGCGGCTGCTCGATCTCGTGCGCATGGGCGCCTTTGCCGATCGCTCCGTGAAGGCGCTCTCCGGCGGCCAGCAGCAGCGCGTGGCGGTGGCCCGCGCGCTGGTGGTGGAGCCGAAGCTCCTCCTGCTGGACGAGCCCTTCTCCGCGCTCGACCGCAAGCTGCGCGAGGCGATGCAGATCGATCTCAAGCGCATCCTGCGGGAGGTGGGCACCACCGCCATCTTCGTGACCCACGACCAGGACGAGGCGCTCGCCATGTCCGACCGCATCGCTGTCATGTCCGGCGGTCGCATCGAGCAACTGGGCACGCCCGAGGAGATCTACCACCGCCCGGCCACCGCCTTTGCCTTTGGCTTCGTTGGCCTCTCCACCCGCCTTCAGGGGCGTGTCGCCTCCGCGGGCGACGGACATGTGGTGGTCGACACGGCGCTGGGGCCGGTGCGGGCCAAGGCCAATTTCCTGCCCGGCAGCCCGGTGCTCGTGGGCGTCCGGCCGGAACGCATCCGCCTGGGATCGGGCGGCGCGAACCAGATCGCGGCGCCTCTGCTTGATGCGGTGTTCCAGGGCGCACGGGTGCAACTGCATTTCGCGGCTCCCCGCGGGTCGCAGGTGCTCGTGGAAGCCGCACATCTCCCCGAAGGCGCCGAGCCGGGCGTGCCCTGCGCCCTCTCCTTCGCGGTGGAGGACACGCTGGTCTATCCCGCGCCGGAACTGGACCACGCGGTCGAGGAGGCGGCATGACGCGCCTTGGCAAACTCGATCCCGTGACGCTTCTGGCGCTGCCCGCCGTGGCCTATCTCGGCCTCGTCTATGGCCTGCCGCTGGTCGGCCTGCTGGCCCGTTCGCTGATGGTGGAGGGCACGCTCTCCCTCGCCTCCTACACCCGCTTCCTGTCCGATCCCTTCAGTTGGACGGTGATCGGCAACACGCTGCGGGTGGCGGCCGGCGTGACCCTGCTGTGCCTCTTCATCGGCTACCCGACCGCGCTGGCGCTCGCCCGCGCCAAAGGGGCGGCGCAGGCGCTCATTCTGGTGGCCATCATCCTTCCCCTCTCCGTGGGTGTGGTGGTGAAGGCCTTCGCGTGGCAGATCGTGCTGCGGCGGGACGGGGTGATCTCGCAGCTTCTCGTTGGCCTTGGACTGTGGGACGCGCCGCAGCGCCTGCTGTTCACCGAGACCGGGCTGGTGGTGGGCGCGGCGAACGTGTTCGTGCCCTTCATGATCCTGCCCATCTATTCGGTGCTGAAGCTGGTGGACCCGCGCCTCACCGAGGCCGCCGCGACGCTCGGCGCATCGCCGCTCTATCGCTTCTTCCACGTGGCCCTGCCGCTCTCCCTGCCGGGCATCGTCACGGGCATCGCCTTCGTCTTCTCCATGGCGACCTCCATGTATGTGGTGCCGAGCCTGCTCATCGGCGACCGCTTTCAGACGCTGGCAACCCTGACCGGCCGCTCCTTCCTCTTCATGCGCAACGAGCAACTGGGTTCCACCACCGCCGTCGTGCTGCTCATCCTCTCCGTCGCCGTAGTGGTGGCGAGCGCGGCGCTCTCCCGCCGGTTCGGAGGCGCGTCGTGACCCTCACCGAGCGCATCGCCTCCGTCCTCGTCTGGGTCATCGCGGCCTTCACCGTCATCTTCCTGCTGACGCCGCTGGTGGTGACGGTGGCCGTCTCCTTCGGCTCCAGTGCCGTCTTCACCCTGCCGGCGCCCGCCTTTTCGCTGCGCTGGTACGAGGCCATGGGTCGCTCGCGGGATCTCTGGGGCGCGGTTGCCACCTCGCTACAGCTCGCCGCGCTCTCGACGCTCATTGCGCTGGTGCTCGGCACGCTGGCGGCCATCGGCCTGCTGCGCGGACGCTTTCCCGGGCGCGAAAGCGTCGTCACCTTCCTCGTTTCGCCGCTGATGCTGCCGGGGCTCGTGCTCGGCATCGCCATGCTGGAGGGTTTTCGCGCTGCCGGCCTGCGGGCGGTGTGGCCGAGCCTTCTCGTCGCTCATGTGGTGATCACGCTGCCCTATGTGGTGCGCACCGTCTATGGCGCCTTGAGCCTGTTCGATTTCACGCTCATCGACGCCGCGCGAACCCTCGGCCTGTCCTATCCGAAGGCCATCTCCAAGGTGCTGGTGCCGGGCCTCGCGCCCGCCTTCGTCACCTCCGGCATGTTCGCCTTCCTCGCCTCCATGGACAATTACCCCATCTCCATCTTCTTCACGAACGCCTGGACCAAGACCTTGCCCATCCAGATGCTGCAATATGTGGAAGAGAGCCCCGATCCGATGATCGCGGCCATCTCCACCCTCCTCATCCTGCTCGCCATGCTCGTCCTCGTCGCCGGGGACCGGATGGTGGGCCTGCGCCGGATGGCGGACCTGTGATGCCGGCGAACGTGACGAGCGACCGCGACTTTCGCGGCTATGCCGGCCGCCCGCCGCAGGTGCGCTGGCCAAATGGCGCGCGCCTCGCCCTGTCCATCGTGGTGAATGTCGAGGAAGGCGCCGAGCTCTCCATCGGCGCCGGCGACGAGCGCAACGAAAGCGTCTACGAGACCATCGACGAGATCGTCGGTGCCCGCGACCTGTGCATGGAAAGCCATTTCGAATATGGCCCGCGGGCCGGATGGCCGCGCATCCGCACTTTGCTCGCCCGCTATGGGGTCGCCGCCACCCTCAATGCCAACGGCCGGGCGCTGGCACTCTCTCCCTGGATCGCCCGCGAGGGCGTCGCCGACGGCCATGAGGTGGCAGCCCATGGCTGGCGCTGGGAGCGGCATGCGCTGATGGACGAGGCCCGCGAGCGCGAGGCCATCGCCCGCACGGTTGCCGCCATCACCGCCACCGCCGGCAGCCCGCCGCGCGGCTGGCATACCCGCTCGGCCACCTCGGTCAACACCCGCCGGCTGCTCTTGGAGCATGGCGGCTTTCTCTATGATTCCAACGCCTACAATGACGACGTGCCCTATCTGGTGCGCGAGGCAGGCGAGGATTGCCTGATCCTGCCTTATGCCTTCGACACCAACGACATGCGTTTCCAGCCGGGCGGCGGCTTCATCTTCGCGGACGACTTCGCCCGCTACTGCATCGAGGCCTTCGACCGGCTCTATGAGGAAGGCGCCCACGCGCCGCGCATGATGTCGGTGGGCCTGCACCTGCGCATCATCGGCCGGCCGGGGCGCATCGGCGGGCTGGAGCGCTTCCTCGCCCATGTGGCGTCAAAGCCGGGCGTGTGGTTCGCCCGTCGCGATGCCATTGCCCGCCACTGGCTGTCGTCCATCGGGCGGGACGACATCCTGCGGCGGGCGCTGGGGGCGGATGCCGCGTGAGGGACCGCCCGATCCGGGCGAGCCTCAGGCCGGCAGGCCCATCTCCACCAGCCGCACCCAATAGCTGGTGCCATTGGCGATGGCCCGGTCATCGAAGTCATAGGCGGGATTGTGCAGGCCGGCCGTGTCGCCATTGCCGATGAAGACGAAGGCGCCGGGGCGCTGCTCCAGGAAGAAGGAGAAATCCTCCGCCCCCATACGCGGCGTCATGGCCGTGTCCACCGCCGCCGGCCCCGCCACGTCGCACGCCACCCGCGCGGCGAAATCCGTCTGGGCGGGGTGGTTGCGGGTGGCCGGATAGCCGCGCACGTAGCGCAGCGTCGCCTTGGCGCCGAAGACGGCGGCGGTGGTCTCCGCGATCTGGGCGAGCCGGCTTTCGATCAGGTCGCGCACCTCCGGATCGTAGGTGCGCACGGTGCCGCACAGATAGGCCGTCTGCGGAATGATGTTGTCCGTGGTGCCGGCATTGAACTGGGTGATGGACACCACCGCCGACTTCAACGGATCGATGGTGCGGGAAACCAGCGACTGGGCGGCGAGCACGATGTGGCTGCCGACCAGCACCGGATCCACGCCGTCATGGGGCTGGGCGGCGTGGGCACCGCGCCCCTCGATGTCGATATGGATCACGTCGGCGGCGGCCATGATCGGCCCGTGGCACATGCCGAAGGCGCCGAGCGCGATGCCGGGCATGTTGTGCATGCCGTAGATCTCCTCGATGCCGAAGCGCTCGAAAAGGCCATCATCGATCATCGCCTTGGCACCCGCCCCACCCTCTTCGGCGGGCTGGAACACGAGGGCGACAGTGCCGGAGAAATTGCGCGTCTCGGCGAGGATCTTGGCGGCCCCGAGCAGCATGGCGGTGTGTCCGTCATGGCCGCAGGCGTGCATCTTGCCGGGGGTCGTAGAGGCATAGGGCGCGCCGGTGATCTCGGTCAGCGGCAGCGCGTCCATGTCGGCCCGCAGCGCGATGGTGCGACCGGGCCCCTTGCCCCGGATGAGGCCAACGACACCGCTGCCGCCCATGCCGCGCACCACCTCATCGCAGCCGAACGCCGTCAGCCGTTCAGCCACCAGCGCCGAGGTGCGGGGCAGATCGTAGAGCAGCTCGGGATGGGCATGCAGATCCCGCCGCCAGGCCGTGATTTCATCGGCGAGGTCGGCGATCCGGTTGACGACGGGCATGAAGGAGAACTCCGCGGGGCGCGCACGAGCGCCGGAAGAGCCCAACCAAAGCCAAGCGGGCGCGCGCCGTCAAGCCATCCTGCCGCACACTTGGGCACGGCGGGCAACTGAATAAAAATTGCGCAAAACCACCCTTGGAGGAATTGTAGCCCGAGGGAAAGCCGGTCTAGCATCCTGCGCCAACGATAAAACCAGAACCTTCCGCTGGAGAATAGCTGAATGCGTCGGCACTTTTCGACCCTTCTCGCCACCGTGATGGTGGGCCTGTGCCTCGGCGCCGCCGCCGATGCCAAGACCTTCCGCTGGGCGCGCGGCCAGGACGCACCCACCCTCGATCCTCACACCGAGAATTCGAACCAGGTCTTCGGCCTGCTGCACCAGTTCTACGAACCCCTCGTGCAGCGCGACGAGACCGGCCAGCTCGTGCCGTGCCTCGCGCTCAGCTGGGAACTGAAGCCGAGCGACCCGACCGTCTGGGTGTTCAAGCTGCGGCCCAACGTCACCTTCCACAATGGCGACAAGTTCACCGCCGACGACGCCGTCTTCTCCCTGAAGCGCGCCATGGACCCGCTGGCGGGCCTGCGCACCACGCTCGCCGGCGTCACCGACGTGACCAAGGTGGACGACCTCACCATCGAGGTGAAGACGGCGGCCCCCATGCCGCTGCTGGTGAACCAGATCACCAATGTCTTCATGATGGACAAGAAGTGGGCCGAGGCGAACAACGTCGCCCGCCCGCAGGACTTCAAGAACAAGGAAGAGACCTTCGCCGTCCGCAACGAGAACGGCACCGGTCCCTATATCGTCACCAGCCGCGAGCCGGACTCCCGCACGGTGATGAAGCTGAACGACGCCTATTGGGGCAAGGGCCAGTTCCCGCTCCAGGCCACGGACGTCGTCTATAGCGTCATCGCCTCCGGCCCCACCCGCGTCGCCGCCTTGCTCTCGGGCGAGGTGGACTTCGTGCAGGACATGCCGGTGCAGGACATTGACCGCGTGGCCCAGACGCCGGGCCTCAAGGTGAATACGGGCGCCGAAGTCCGCTCCATCTTCTTCGGCCTCAACGGCGGTTCGCCGGAACTGCCCTCCTCCGACGTGAAGGGCAAGAACCCGCTGGCCGACAAGCGCGTGCGCCAGGCCATCGAGATCGCCATCAACCGCGAGGCGATCCAGAAGGTGGTGATGGGCGGCCAGTCCGCCCCCTCCGGCACCCTCATCCCGCCCGGCGTGAACGGCTATTCCAAGGCGCTCGACGCCTATCCGAAGTGGGACATCGCCAAGGCCAAGGCGCTGATGGCGGAAGCGGGTTATCCGAACGGCTTCACCGTGAAGATGAACTGCCCGAACAACCGCTACATCAATGACGAGAAGATCTGCCAGGCCACTGTCGGCTTCCTCGGCCAGATCGGCATCAAGGCGACGCTGGATGCCCGCCCCATGGCCCAGCACACGCCCACCATCCTGAAGGACGAGACGGACTTCTACATGCTGGGCTGGGGCGTTGCCTCGTTCGACGCCGCTTATACGCTCGACAGCATCTACCACAGCCGCGACAAGGTCTATGGCGCCTATAACGCCACCCGCGTCGTCAATCCAGAGCTCGACAAGAAGATCGAGGCCCTCGCCACCGAAGTGGACACCGCCAAGCGCAACGCGCTGCTGGCGGAGGTTCTCGCGCAGGTGAAGGACGAGGCCTACTTCATCCCCATCCACAACCAGCTTCTGGCCTGGGGCATGAAGAAGAACATCGACGTGAAGGTGCAGCCCGAGAACCAGCTGTTCGTGAAGTACGTCAAGATCGACTGACCGGAAACGCGGCTGATCAGGACCTCCTGATCGGCCGCGCCGAATGCCGGGCCCGCGTGGGATCCGGCCTGCCTGCCTTCCGGCCGCTCTCAGGGCGGCCGGCCCGCTCTCCCGTACAGAGCCGTGACAGCATGCTCGCGTTTCTTCTGCGGCGGATCTTCGAGGCCGTGGTGGTGATGGTCGTCGTCGCCTTCATCGCCTTCTCGATGTTCCGCTTCATGGGCGACCCGGTCGCCAATATGATGGGCCCCGATGCCACCATGGCCGACCGTCAGGCCATGCGCGAACGCCTCGGTCTCGACCGGCCCTTCCCCATCCAGTTCGGCCATTTCATCGAGGACATCTCGCAGGGCAATTTCGGCGTCTCCTTCCGCGTCGGCCGTCCGGTGATCGACCTCATTGGCGAACGGCTGCCCGCAACCCTGGAACTCGCCTTCGTCTCCGGCCTCTTTGCCCTCGCCTTCGGTCTCGGCTTCGGCGTCTACACGGCACTGCGGCGTTCCGGCCTCGTCTCACGCGCCATCATGGCCATCTCGCTCATCGGCGTGTCGCTGCCGACCTTCCTGATCGGCATCGGCCTCATCTATCTCTTCGCGGTGGAATTGCGGTGGCTGCCGAGCTTCGGGCGCGGCGATGTGGTGCGCATCGGCGGCTGGACCACCGGCTTCCTCACCCGCTCGGGCCTTGCCTCCCTCGTCCTTCCGGCCATCACGCTGGGCCTGTTCCAGATGACGCTCATCATGCGCCTGGTGCGCGCAGAGATGCTGGAGGTGCTGCGGCAGGATTACATCCGCTTCGCCCGCGCCCGTGGACTCACCGACCGAGCGGTCCATTTCCGCCATGCGCTGAAGAACACGCTGGTGCCGGTCATCACGGTGATGGGCCTCCAGCTCGGCTCCATTGTCGCCTTCTCCATCATCACGGAAACGGTGTTCCAGTGGCCGGGCATCGGCTCGCTCTTCATCTCGTCCGTGCAGGCGGTCGATATTCCGGTGATGGCCACCTATCTGCTGTTCGTCGCCGGCTTCTTCGTGGCGGTGAACCTCATCGTCGATCTCCTGTATTTCGCCGTCGATCCGCGCCTGCGCGGCTCGGGAGGGCACTGACATGGCGCTCACCACCGCTTCGCCCGAGCGCACGCCTAACTGGTTCGCCCGCGCCTGGGATTCGGACATCGGTCATTCCTTCCGCACCTCGCCCGTCACCATGCTGGCTGCTTTCGTGGTGCTGGTGATCGCGCTTGCCGCCCTGTTCGCACCCTGGATCGCGCCCACGGACCCGTTCGATCCCGCTTCCCTGAACCTGATGGACGGCAAGACCCCGCCGCTGACGCCCAGCGCCTTCACTGGCAACGAATTTTTGCTGGGCACCGATGACCAGGGGCGCGATGTCTTCTCCGCCATCCTCTATGGCGCGCGGATGTCGCTGCTGGTGGGGCTCGCCTCGGTGGCGGTGTCCATCGGGCTGGGCGTCGGCCTCGGCCTGCTGGCTGGCTATCGCGGCGGCTGGCTGGACAGCCTCATCATGCGCGTGGCGGACATCCAGCTCACCTTTCCGGACATCCTCGTCGCCATGCTGATCTTCGGCGTGGCGCGCGGAGCAGTGCCGGTTACGGCGCAGGAGAGCATCGCCATTCCGGTGCTCATCCTCTCCATCGGCGTGTCGAAATGGCCGCAATATGCCCGCACCGTGCGCGGCCTGACGCTGGTGGAGCGTGGCAAGGACTATGTGGCGGCCGCCCGCGTGGTGGGCCTGCCGCAGGCCACCATCATGCGCAGGCATATCCTGCCCAACGTCATCGGCCCCGTGTTGGTCATCGCCACGCTCGGCCTGTCGCTCGCCATCATCACCGAGGCGACGCTCTCCTTTCTCGGCGTCGGCGCGCCGCCGACCCAGCCCTCGCTCGGCACGCTGATCCGGATCGGGCAGGAATATATCGCCTCCGGTGAATGGTGGATCCTGTTCTTTCCGGCGATCACGCTGCTCGCCATCGCCCTCTCGGTGAACCTGCTGGGCGACTGGCTGCGCGATGCGCTGAACCCGAGGCTGCGCGGATGAGCGAGACGCCCCTTCTCTCCGTCAAGGACCTGCGGGTCGAGTTCCGCACCCGGCGCGGCACGCTCACGGCCGTGGACGACGTCTCCTTCGATCTCGCCCCCGGCGAGGTGCTCGGCCTCGTGGGCGAGAGCGGCGCCGGCAAGTCGCTCACCGGCTCGGCGCTCATCGGCCTCCTGACGCCGCCGGGCCGGATCGCGGCCGGCGAGGTGCGCCTCAAGGGCGAGCGCATCGATAACCTGCCGCCGGAGGGCCTGCGTCACATCCGCGGGCGCCGCATCGGCATGATCTTCCAGGACCCCCTCACCTCGCTGAACCCGCTGCTGCGCATTGGTGACCAGCTCACCGAGACCATCCGCACCCACCTGCCGCTCGACGCCAAGGGCGCACGGGAACGGGCCATCGGCCTTCTCGAAGAGGTGGGCATTCCCGCGGCGCGCCAGCGCATCGACCATTACCCGCACCAGTTCTCCGGCGGCATGCGCCAGCGCGTAGTGATCGCACTCGCGCTCGCCTGCGATCCGGAGATCGTCATCGCCGACGAGCCGACGACCGCCCTCGATGTCTCCGTGCAGGCCCAGATCATCGGCGTCATCAAGCGGCTGTGCCGCGAGAAGGGCACGGCGGTGATCCTCATCACCCACGACATGGGCGTCATCGCCGAGACCGCCGACCGTGTGGCGGTGATGTATGCCGGGCGACTCGCCGAGATCGGCCCGGTGCGCGATGTCATCGCAGCGCCCCGCCATCCCTATACGCGCGGCCTCATGGGCGCCATTCCCCGGCTCGACGCGGAGGAGGAGCGCCTCGTGCAGATCCCCGGCTCCATGCCGCAGCTTTCTGCCATTCCCGGCGGCTGCGCCTTCCATCCGCGCTGCGCGCACGCCTTCGCCCGCTGCGCGGCGGAACGACCGCCTCTTTATGCCGCCGACGGGACCTCCGCTGCCTGCTTCCTGCTCGACCCGGCACACCGGCCCGAAGCGCTGGAGGCGGCGCGATGAGAGCCCCCACATCCTCTCCTCCACTGGTGGAGGTGCGCGATCTCTATCGCGTGTTCGATGTGTCCAAACCCTGGCTCAACCGGGTGATCGAGCGCGAGCCGCGCCGGCTGGTGCGGGCGGTGGACGGTGTCTCCTTCTCCATCCGCAAGGGCGAGACCTTCGCGCTGGTGGGCGAGAGCGGTTCGGGCAAGTCCACCATCGCCCGGATGATCGCCGGCCTCATTCCGCCGAGCCGGGGGCAGATCCTGTTCGACGGCACGGACATCTCGAACCCGGCCAACGCCGCCGAAGTGAAGCGTCTGCGCCGGCGCTTCCAGATGGTGTTCCAGGATCCTTATGCGAGCCTCAACCCGCGCTTCCGCGTGGATGCCATCATCGCCGAGCCGCTCACCGCCTTCGGCCTCGCCACCGACCGCGCCACGGTGGAGGGGCGGGTTGCTGAGCTGCTGCGGCTGGTGAAGCTGGACCCGTCGGTGGGCCGGAAATTCCCGCACGAATTCTCCGGCGGCCAGCGCCAGCGCATCGCCATTGCGCGCGCGTTGGCGGCCAATCCCGACTTCATCATCTGCGACGAGCCGACATCGGCACTCGATGTCTCCGTGCAGGCGCAGGTGCTGAACCTGATGCGGGACCTTCAGGATCAGTTCGGCCTCACCTATCTGCTCATCACCCACAATCTCGCGGTGGTGAAGCATATGGCCGACGACGTGGGCGTGCTCTATCTCGGCCGGCTCGGAGAAACGGCACCAGCGCGGGAGCTGTTTGCCCGGCCCCGCCATCCCTATAGCCGGATGTTGCTGGAGGCGATCCCGGACCTCTCCGCCTTCGGGCGGCCGCGACAGGCGGTGACGGGCGAAATCCCCAACCCCATGTCGCCCCCCTCGGGCTGCACGTTCCATCCGCGCTGTCCGCTGGTGGAGGCGCGCTGCCGTGCGGAGGTGCCGCGTGCGCTTCCCGCAGGGGCAAGCCTCGTCGCCTGCCATGTGGTTGCGGAGCGCGAGGCGATGCCCCTCCCCATCGGCTGAACACGAAGAGGACACGCCAGCCGAATCAGCGGCGTCCATTGTCCGCCAAAACGCGAACACCCGACAGGTCGGCGGACCTGCCGGGTGATTCCATGAGAGCTGCTCGGGCCGAGCGCGCCTCCAAGTGAGGCACGCCGGCGTCGCGCGAACTCAGGCCTTCTTGCGACGGGCGGGAGCGGCCTTCTTGGCCGGCTCGGGCGCCGGCTTGCGGCCAAGTCCGAGGCTCCGGGCGAGTTCGGAGCGAGCCGCCGCATAATTGGGAGCCACCATCGGATAGTCGCGCGGAAGGTTCCACTTGGCGCGATACGCATCCGGCGTGAGGCCGTAAGCAGACTGAAGGTGACGCTTCAGCGACTTGAACTGACGACCGTCTTCCAGACAGATGATATAGTCCGGGGTTACGGACTTCTTCACGGGCACGGCGGGCTTCAGCTCTTCGACGGGCGCGGCTTCCGCAGTATTTCCGCTCAGCCCGCGCAGCGCGGCGTGGACTTTTACGATCAGGTCGGACAGATCGCTCTGTGCGACAGTGTTGTTGCCCACATAGGCGGTGACGATATCAGCAACCAGCTCAAGCGTGGCGCTATTCTGGGGGTCTAGGCTCAACAGGCTCTCCCGTTGTCGGTTTGATTGTCTGACGCCGCGCTCCCCCGTATGCCCCGCAAGCGGCGTGATTCCGGAACAGCCCCTTAATACGGCACTTTTCGCTAAAGTGGTAAGAATAAATCAGGGGCGGACATCTTCCGCCCCAGGCTGCGGATTGCGGCTAATTCAACCCGCATTGCGCATGATTTTATGCGGCCAAGTTTTGCGCCCTCCCCCACCGATACGCAGCCGCGCGGATGCCATGCGGCTTTAATATAGTCCAATTCATGAGGTTTTATGATACCGTCATTTATCGGACAATGCGAAGCCGAAGCGCATTATTACTGACATGTCGAGGCGCCTTATTATTCTATTGGTCACTATCTCTGCCTCGCATCGCGCACAAAGTCCGGGCCGCTGATGCACGGACGGACGATGCGACGGGCGCTGGAGGGAGGGTGTGCGACCGCGCGCCTTGCCACCGGCGAAGGCTTTGCACATGAGCGGCGGGAGAGCCCAGCGTCGGCAACTCCCCGCGGTGCCTGCGGCAGAAGGACAGGCAATCGCCGATGGCAGCCGGCAGCGACCGAGAGACAGGACGCGGAATCTCGCGCCCTGTCCTTAGAGTGATGCGCCGCCGCAGACGACGATCTGCTGGCCGGTGATGCTCGCGGCTCCGTCCGAAAGCAGGAAGGCTGCCAATGAGGCCACTTCCTTCGGCTGCACGAGACGGCCCATCGGCGGCATCTTCGGCGTCACGGACGCGCGGCTGGGGTCCTGAAGCATGGGCGTGTCGGTGGCACCGGGCGCGATCACGTTCACGGTGATCCGACGCGGGGCGAGTTCGATGGCGAACGAGCGAGCCATGCCGACCAGCGCCGCCTTGGTCGCCGCATACTGAGCCCGCCCGGCCGAGCCGGCCGCCGTGCGGCTACCGATCAGGACGATGCGCGCGCCCTCGGGCATCGCGGCCACCGTGCCTTCGATCATCTGCTCGGCCGCATCCACATGGAGGCGCCACATGGCCTTGCCGTTCTCCGGGTCCAACGCTCCCAGCGTCCCAACGCGCAATATGCCGGCGGCATGGATGAGGGCGTCGAGCGGCGCCAGATCCAGCAGGGCCTCCGCCAGCGCGCCGCGCTCGGAGATGTCCACCGGGACATGCGTGAGCGCCGGATGTTCCTGCCCGGGCTGTCCGCGGCTGAAGCCGGTCACACGCCATCCAAGCGCCAGCAGTTGGCTCGCGATCTCCGCGCCGATGCCGGAGCTCACGCCGGTGACGAGCGCGTGTGGCACGCGCCCGCCACCTTCAGACGAGACAGCACTCATTGGCCGTAGGATCGCGCCTGCGCGCGGATCTTCTCCACGTCGAAGTTGTTGATGTCGTTGATGAGATCGTTGGTATAGATCTTCGAGAAGTCGGAGATAGCGAGGTCGTTCATCTTGGCCTCGGTGACGAACTCATCCTCCCGGATGCTTCCCATCTTGGCTCCCGGATAGGGCGGGAGATACAGCTTGATGCGGCGGCTGATGGCCTCCAGCACCGACTTCACGGCCTGCTCCTCACTGGAGCCGCGCGGCGCGGTTTCGGGATAGAGCTTCAGGAAGGCCTTCGCCCCTGCCGCCGGATTCTCCAGAATGAAGTAGGATGCCTTGGCCGTGGAGCGACCGAAGCCGACGAAGAGTTCGCGCTCGGCCTTGATGCGCTCGCGCAGGCCCATAAGGAACTGGCCGCCGATCATCGGCAGATTGTTCGGCCGCTGCACCAGCTCCATGGGAATGCCGGCACCGTCGATGATGCCGAAGCCCGTGTCATAATAAGCCAGCGCGTCGATGGCGCCCCTCTGGAGCGCGACACCGGCAGGCACGCCCGCGCCCACCGCCGTCCATTTCACATCCTTGTCCGGATCGATGCCGAGCTGCTTCAGCACGTTGCGGGTGACCGGATATTCCGTACCGCCGAAGTCGGAGACGCCGATATTCTTGCCCTTGAGGTCGGTGTAGCTCTTGATGGTCGAGCCCGGCTTCACCGCCACGTCCCACTTGTAGGGATAGGTGTACTGGTAGAACCAGAGCGCGTTGCCCCATTCGCCCTTCGCCAGGATAGGCAGGGCATAGGACGGCACGCCGATGCCCACGTCGACGTCGCCCTTGTTGGTGGCCACCTGCACGTTGGCATTGCCGCCAAGCGCCATGCCCTGAACCTTGAAGCCCTCCTCGGCATTGTAGCCGAGCGCCTCGCCGATCAGCAGGTTGATGACGCTGGCGTTGATGGACTTGAGGCCGACGCCGACCTTAACCGTCTTCATCGGCTGCGCCACGAGGGCGCGCGGGCCGAGCGCCAGCGCCGCGGCAAACGCCCCGCTCGCCTGGAGCCACTGTCTGCGTGTGATCATGTTCGTCTCTCCCGGAATTTATCGTTTCTTTTGTCGTTATTTGCGGCCGCGATCCGCCCAGTGCACCACGCGCGCCTCGAGGCCGCGCACGATGCCGTGGAGCAGGATGCCCATGGCGCCGAGAATGACGAGGGCCGCGAAGACGCCGGCCACGTCGGTGACGGCCTGCGCCTGCGTGATGACCACGCCCATCCCCTGCTGAGCCCCGAGGAACTCCGCGACAATGGTGCCGAGCAGTGCATAGACCACCGCCATGTCGAGCCCGGCGAAGATGTAGGGCGCCGCATTCGGCAGCTTCACGATGCGATAGGTCTCGAAGCGCGAGGCGGAGAGCGAACGCATGAGGTCGATGCGCTCCGGCTCCACCGCGCGCAGGCCGGTGAAGCTGTTGATGAGCATGGGAAAGAAGGCCAGCAGCGCGGAGATGGCAATCTTGGAGCCATCGCCGAAGCCGAACCAGATCACCACCAGAGGGGCGATGGCGACCTTGGGCAGGCTCTGCAGCGCGAAGGCATAGGGCATGAGCAGCTTTTCGATCACCCGGCTCTCGGCCATGAGCGAGCCGAGCAGGAGGCCGAGACCGGAGCCGATGGCGAGGCCGATGGCCGCATTCTTCA
The DNA here is from genome assembly GCF_004364705.1 of Azorhizobium sp. AG788. NCBI lineage: Bacteria > Pseudomonadati > Pseudomonadota > Alphaproteobacteria > Hyphomicrobiales > Xanthobacteraceae > Azorhizobium > Azorhizobium sp. AG788. The sequence continues at coordinate 81,468 of NZ_SOBM01000002.1, read as the reverse complement.
GCGTGCCCCAGAGCGGCAGATAATAGCCGAGCGGGCTCGCGGGGCTCACGGCGAGGCCCGACCAGAGCGCGTTCCACACCGCCGCCGGCGAGGGCAGGATGTAAGACGGAATCTCCATATATTTCACCGCCAGCGCCCAGCCGGTGAACAGCAGGACGAGGCCCACCAGCATGATGGCGGTGCCGTTGACGCCCCGGCTCGCCTTCTTCTTGCGCCCGCCCGGATGCACGACCGGATTGCTCTGTACCGTCTCGATGCCGACGGAGGTGGGCACGATGGTGCTCTTTGCCTCGCTCATCACTCGTCTCCCTGGGCGTTGAGCAGGCCGCGGATCTCCTTGGCGAGAGCCGGATAGGCCGGATGGCTTATGATGCTGTCGTTGCTGCGCGGACGCTGGATCGGCACCTCCAGCTCGCGGATCACCCGGCCGGGACGCGCGGACATGACCACCACACGGTCGGCGAGGAAAATGGCTTCCGAGATGGAGTGGGTGATGAGCATCACCGTCTTCCGGCTCGCCTGCCAGATGCGCTGGAGTTCGAGGTTCATGCGCTCGCGCGTCAAGGCATCGAGGGCGCCGAAGGGCTCGTCCATGAGCAGCACGCGGGGGCTGCGCACCAGTGCCCGGCAGATGCCGGCCCGCTGCTGCATGCCGCCGGACAGCTCATAGGGATAGCGGTGGCCGAAATCCTTGAGGCCCGCCACGTCGAGCAGGCGGTCGATGTTCTCCACCTCGCCGGTCTGCCTGCCGCCGACGCGCAGCGGCAGAGCCACATTCTCGCGCACCGTCAGCCACGGCAGCAGGTTCGCAGCCTGGAACACCACGCCCACGTCGCGGGAGGGGCCGGTGATCGCCTTGCCGTCGAGGGCCGCGGTGCCGGTGTCATAATCATCGAGACCCGCAAGAATGCGCAGCAGTGTGGACTTTCCGCAGCCGGAGGGGCCGACCACGCAGACGAACTCGCCTTCCCTGATATCGAGATTGATATTGGACAGCGCGTGCACCGCGCCGTCCGAATAGGTCTTCTCAAGATTGCGGATGCGGATGAGATCGCGCGCCGAGCCGGCGGCGGGATCCATCGGATGGGCTTGCGCGATGGCAGCCATGGGCGTCTCCCTTTCTCTGTTCTGGCGGCGATCAGTCCGCCTGCGCCCAGTCGGGCGCAACGCGGACGTGCTTGATGGCGCGGCGATAGTAGGTGAAGGCGATCTGCAGCATGCCATCCGGCGTCTGCGTGATGGACGGATAGGAGAATTCGCGGTTGAGGCCGTCCTTGGAATTGTTGGTCATGCAGTAGCCGTCGCCAACCTCAAGGTTGCGCAGGACCGGCCAGGAGCTGCCGCCATCGGCGGAGAGAGCCAGCGTCAACGGCGCCCGCGGCGCCCCCCAGAAGGCGGTGCGGCCGGCCGGCTCGGGCGGTGCGGAAGACGCTGCGAAAGCTGTCGGCGCGCTGTCATCCTCGATGTCGTCATAAAGCCCGGTGCGGCGGTCGGTGGCGTCCTTGTGGCTGGAATTGTTGAACACCAGCGCGATGCGCCCGTCCGCCAGCACGGTCGCCTGAATGGAGGAATTGTTGTTGGGCAGAACCGTCGGCTCGGGCGCGGACCAGATGCGGCCGTCCGCAGAGCGGCTGAGATAGATGAAATCGGCCCAGCGGCTGCGGTAGAGCGCCACGAGGCCCTCCTTCGTCTTCAGCACGTTCATATGCACGCAGCCGAGGGAATGGGGCACCACATGCTCGCTCCATGTCCGCCCCTGATCCGCAGAGACCCGCACGGCGCTGATGTCGCGATCACCCACCCACTTGGCGCCCGGCACGCTCACGCAATGGAACACTGGGATGACCCAGGCGCCGTCATCCAGCAACACGGGCGGCTGGCGCACGAAAAGGCCGAAGCCCTCCGGCGCCTCGAACAGCGTCTCGATGGGTCCCCAGGTCACGCCATGGTCGCGCGAGACGCGCTTGCGCACCATGGAGGTGTCCTGGTTGCCGGAAATCTGCGCCGTCCAGATGAGCCAGAGATCGCCGCTTGGCGTCGGGAACAGGATCGGGTTCTGCTCGGAACGCGTGCCGTCGTCCGAGAGCTTCTGCGGCACCGTCCAGCGGTCCGAGCCCTTCGCGAGGCGCGAGAAATAGACCGATATGTCGGGAATGCCTTCCTGTGTCCCGCCAAACCAGACGGTCGCCAGATCACCATTGCCGAGCACAGCGATGTTCGCGGCATGGTTCTGGACACAGGGCGAGGGCAGATAAGCCTCGGTGCGCGCCGGATCCCCCTCGCGCGGATGGAGGATTCCGGTGCGCTCCGTCAGGCCAGCGGGCTCGATGGCGGTGGGATGGCTGCCCATCTCAATAAGCCTTCTCATAGATCGCAAGAATGTCCTCGCGACTCATGTCGCGCGGGTTGTTGTCGAGCAGGCGGCGAATGGCATGGGCCTCGCTCGCCATGACAGGCAGGTCGTCGCGTGGCACATCAAGCGCGGACAGACGCATCTCGCAGCCGAGGCCGGCGCAATAGCGATGGGCGGCCTCGAACACGTCCGCCTGCCGCGACGCCGCGCCGAGGCCCAGCGCCGCGATGACGGCGGCAGTCTTCTCCGGCATGGCCGGGGCGTTGAAGGCCAGCGTGTGCGGAAAGATCAGCGCATTGGCGGCGCCATGGGCGATGTGATGACGGGTGCCCAGCGGATAGGCCACAGCGTGGCCCGCCGTCGTGTTCACCGGCCCGAGGCAGAAACCGCCATAGAGCGAGGCGAGAGATAGACCCGCCCGCGCCTCGACATCGCTGCCATCCGCCACGGCGCGAGCGAGAAAGGCGCCAACAAGCCGCACGCCCTCGAGCGCATACATGTCGATGAGCGGATTGGCTTTGCGGCTGGTGTAGGCCTCGACGCAATGGGCGAGGGCATCCACACCCGTCGCCGCCGTCACAGCGGGCGGCACGGTCAGGGTCAGCGCCGGATCGATGATGGCGATGTCCGCCAGCATATGGAGGCTCTGAACCGCGAGCTTGTTCTGCGTCTGCGGATCGGTGATCAGCGCGCGCGTTCCCGCCTCGCTGCCTGTGCCGGAGGTGGTCGGCACCTGCATGAGCGCCGGGCCCTTGGCTCTCACCTTCTCCGGACCCACGACCTCGGCCAGCGTCTGCCCGCTTCCCGGCAGCACCGCCACCAGCTTGGCGAGATCCATGGCACTGCCGCCGCCGAAGCCGATCACGAGATCCGGCTTGGTCGCCTCGGCGAGGGCAAGGGCGGCTTCAAGATTGGGAACATCCGGTTCCGGCTTCACCGTGCCGAAGACGGTCACTGCGCCATTCAGTTCCAGCACATAGATGCGGGCGGCGTTGAAGGCGTCGGCCACGACCAGTATGCGCGAGAAGCCTTGCGCGGCGGCCCAGCGGCCGGCGATGGGCGCCGTTCCGGCACCGAACTCGACCACCCGTGGGCGCTGCAGCGCAAGCGGCGTCGCGAGGCTTGCGCGGGAGACGGGAGACGGCGGGACGCCGGCGCCCGGATCATCGGCCCGCAGGCGCAGGACCGGGCCGCTCATCGGACCCGTCCATGTGCGGGCACGCGCCCGGCCACGGGACGCAAAGCGTCAAGCCAAACCTTGTGCATTGTCCACCCATGTCTGTTGCTCGGCGGGCGAGAGACATCGGCGGACGCGCCGCATTCTGCGGCACCCTCTCAACGTCTCCTGCCCACGGCCTCTGTCGGGCCTTTCCGGAAAGTGAACAGCAGGACACAGATCATGTCAACATGTTGTAATAACCCAGACACAACACGAAGCCGCCAAACCCAGGTTGAGCAGGAAGACAAGGCACCTTGACGAACATGTCATGAGTTGTAATGGATAGTTCATGGCCGGATCAGCTTCCCAACCGTTACCTCAGCCCCCTTCCCCGCTGGTGCAGCGGGTGCATCACCAATTGCGGGCGCGCATCACGTCCGGCGAATATCCGCCGCACTCACGGCTGCCGGGGGAGCACGACCTCTCGGCCCTGTTCGGCGTGTCGCGGCCTGTGGTGCGCGAGGCCCTGCGCCGCCTGCGGGAAGACGGGCTGGTCTTCTCCCGGCAGGGCGCCGGCACATTCGTGCGGGGTCCGGAACCGGAGAGCGGCAAGGCCCTCGCCTATGCGCCCGTCGGAACCATCGCGGATGTGCAGCGCTGCTACGAATTCCGCCTCGAGGTCGAACCGGCGAACGCCTTCTATGCGGCACAGCGCAACAATCGCGCAGCCCTCGACACCATCGAGCGTGCGCTCGATCTGCTGCGGGACACCACCTATGCCCACCGCCATCGGGAGGATGCGGACTACGCCTTCCACATCTCCATCGCGGAGGCGTCGAACAATTATTTCTTCCTCTCCTCCATGCAGGCGCTCAAGGAGCACATCACGGTGGGGATGAAACTGCATGGCCTCTCCCTGCTCGGCCCGTCCGGCGATCTCGCCGCCGTCCTCGAGGAGCACGCCTCCATCTTCGCCGCCATTCGAGACCACAAGGCGGAAGAGGCGCGCGACGCCATGAGGCGCCACATCCAAGGCTCCTACGACCGCCTGTTCGAGGGCAAGGTGCTCGACCTCGCCCTGTGACGCCCCCCTGGACAGCCGCGCAGGACTTACAACATGCTGACAGATGGCGGGGGTGACCAACAAAACCCCGCCTCGCCTTCCAGACGTGCCGCGAACGCAATGAGTCCGGCCTCCGCGCCGGGTCGCCCGATGAGCTGGAGGCCGAAGGGAACCTCTCCGGGCCCGCAGGGCGCCGGAAGCGTGACGACCGGAAAGCCCACCAGCGAGACGATGAAAGTGATCGTCAGATAATCAAGGATGTCGGCCAGCGGTCGCCCGTCCATCTCCATGCGTTCTCCCTCGGCATTCGGCCAGGGCAGGACAGAGGCGGCCGGCGTCACCAGCACATCATATTGCTCGAAGAAGCGGGTGAAACGGCGCCAGAGCACTGTCCGCGCGGCTTCCGCCGCCAGATAGTCCTGCGCCGTGAGGCTGCGGGCCGCCTCCACATTCCAGCGCACGGTGGGTGACACCGGCACGTTTCCGTCAACGAATGCACCATAGGTTCGCGCGATCTGCGCCGCCCGCAAGGTGCGGAACGCCAGCGGTGCACCCGCGCAATCGGGCGTTGCCTCTACGACCTCGCCCACAACGGCACGCATCTCGTCCACCGCACGTGCAAAGCGCCGGCGCACCGCTTTGCAGACGGGCGCGACGGCGAAATCCGGCGTCACGGCGACCCGTCTGGGCGGGGCATCCGGACCGGCGGCCAGAGCGGTCGAGAGCGGATCATAGGCGTTGGGCGCGGCCATAGCCTGAAGCAGCAGCGCCGCATCCTCGACCGAACGGCCCATGGCGCCATGGGTGGCAAGGCCGGTCCAGCCCAGTTCACGGTCTGGATCGGCGATGACGCCGATAGCAGGGCGGATCGACACCACGCCGCAGAAGCTCGCGGGCGTGCGCACCGATCCGCCGAAGTCCGTGCCATGCGCGAGCGCCGACATACCCGTTGCCACCGCCACCGCGGAGCCGCCCGACGATCCGCCGGAGGTGAGCACGGGGTCATAGGGATTTGCGGTCGGCCCTTGCAGATCATTGACGCAGACGGCGCCGAAGCCGAATTCCGGCGTATTCGTCTTGCCGATAATGACGGCGCCTGACCGCCGTAGCCGCGCCACCACGGGATCGTCGGCCTCGGGCACCTCGCCGGCAAAGGCGCGCGAGCCGAGCGTGGTGCGCAGGCCCCTCGTACGCGTGAGGTCCTTGATGGCGACCGGCAGGCCATGCAGCGGCCCCTGCCGTTGCGGGCTGGCATCAAGTTCGCGCGCGCGTCGCCGCGCGCCATCCGCATCGACCGTGATGAAGGCCTTCAGGTGCGGTTCGAGCGCCGCGATCCGCGCCAGATGCTCTTCCACCGCCGCGCTGGCCGTGCAGGCACGGGTCGCGATGCGGCGTGCGAGGTCCGCGGCGCTCGCCCATGTCGGAAGGCTCTGTCCGGCCGCAGTGATACTTTTCACGCCATCCTTCTCCAGATCTGCCTGTTCACAAGGCGCATGCCCCATCGTCAGCATCAAAGCGAAATTCACAAAGTCCTGACTGAAAATACATTTTCAGCTTTTGGCATACCACTTGCTGAGAGGAGAGCACGCAAGATGGATGCCGGATGGAATGATGCAGACAGGGACCCAATCCGAGGGCGGCCGCGCGCTGGTGGTGGATGGCGTCACCCATCGCTACGGGTCGAGCACCGCGGTGGAGAACATCAATCTCGACATCCGCTCCGGCGAGCTGGTGGCTCTGCTCGGCCCCTCCGGCTGCGGCAAGACCACCTTGCTGCGCATCATCGCCGGCTTCATCCGCCAGACGGAAGGCCGCATCATCCTCGGCGACGAGGTGGTGGATGATCTGGGGCCGAACCGCCGCCGCATCGGCATCGTGTTCCAGAACTATGCCCTCTTTCCCCACTTCTCGATCGCCGAGAATGTCGCCTATGGCCCGGCCGCGCAGGGCGTATCCAAGGCCGAGCGCGAGGCGGAGACGAAACGCCTGCTCGATCTGGTGAAGCTCGGGCATCTCGCCGACCGCCTGCCGCGCCAGCTCTCCGGCGGGCAGCAGCAGCGCGTGGCACTCGCCCGCGCGCTCGCCATCAAGCCGCGTATCCTGCTGCTGGACGAGCCCTTCGCGGCGCTCGACAAGAATTTGCGCCTCGACATGCAGATCGAGATCAAGCGCCTCCAGCGCCTCTCCGGCATCACCACGGTGATGGTTACGCACGATCAGGAAGAAGCTCTCTCCATGGCCGACCGCGTGGCGGTTCTGAGCCAGGGACGCCTCGAACAGTTCGCCTCGCCCACCGACATCTATGACCGGCCGGAAAGCCTGTTCGTGAACACCTTCGTCGGCAGCGCCAACCAACTCGCCGGTCAGGTTCTCTCCGCCGAGACGGGCGGCGCCATCATCCGCCTCGATGCGGGCGCGGAACTCCATGCCCGCACCCCCTCCAGTCCCCTGGTCGCCGGACAGCGCTGCACCGTGTGCCTGCGGCCCGAGCATCTGGAAATCGCCGACGACCCGTCGGGCTTTGCCGCCGTGGTGGAAATGGGCCTGCCGCTCGGCCCCACGGTTGTTCACGAGGTGCGCGGTGCGGATGGCGCCGGCATCAAGGTGTCCGAGCCCCGCCGCGCCGGAACGGCGCTGCTGGCCACCGGCACGCCCGTGCGCGTGCGCCCCCTCTCCGCCGACCTTGCCACCGCTTATCCCGCCGCCTGAGCCTTTCGAGGAGAAGACCCTGATGGACCTCAACCGCCGCTCCCTGTTCAAGACCGCGCTGGCCCTCGGCGCCATGCAGGTCTTCCCCGGCATCTCTTACGCACAGGCGCGCCCGCTTGTCTTCGCGACCTTCACCGGCAGTTGGGAGGAGGCGCACAAGGCGGTCCTCGTGCCCGCCTTCCGCAAGATGACGGACAACGCCCCCATTGTGCTCGATCCGATGCTCTCGGTGGATCAGATCGCCAAGGTGAAGGCGGCCGCCGCCAACCCGCCCATCGACGTGATGCTGCACGATCCCGGCCCGGCGCTGATCGCCATCGGCGAGGGGCTGGTGGAGCCCTATCCGGTGGCCAAGAGCGCCTATTACAAGGACCTCATCTCCGAGGCGCAGGTGGACACCGGCCCCGCCCCCTTCTTCCAGGTGGTGGGCCTCACCTACAATCCCGAGACGGTGAAGACCCCGCCCACCTCCTGGGCGGACCTCTGGAAGCCGGAGTTCAAGGGCCGGGTCGGTATCACCAACCTCAACTCCACCCTCGGGACGGGCTTCCTGGTGGAAATCGCCAAGATGCACGGCGGCTCCGAGGCCAATGTGGACCCGGGGTTCGCGGCGCTTGAAAAGCTGAAGCCCAATCTGGCGGCGGTGGCGGCCAATCCGGGCGCGCTGGCGAGCCTCTTCCAGCAGGGGCAGGTGGACATCTCCCCCGGCAATTTCAACGCCATCCAGATCCTGAAGGCGCAGGGCGTGCCGGTGGAATTCGTGGCGCCAAAGGAAGGCGCCATCGCCTTCAAGACCACCATGCACATCGTGAAGAACTCGCCCAATCAGGAGCTGGCCTTCAAGCTCATCGAAGCGGCGCTCTCGCCCGAGGTGCAGGCCAAGCTCATGGCCGCGCCCTATCTGGTGGTGCCCACCAACAGCAAGGTGCCCATGACCGGCGAGATCGCGAAGGTGCTCGCGAAGGATGCGGACGAGATGAAGAAGAAGTTCGTCTTCCAGGACTGGAAGACCATCAACACCCAGCGCTCCGCCTGGATCGAGCGGTTCAACCGCGAAATCAAGATCTGAGCCTGTGCCACGTGATGCCCCGGCTCGTCCTGGGCATCCACGCCGCGCCGCCCGCGCGCTCCTGAGACGTCAGGTGTTGTCCGCCCACATCTCCGCGGCGCGCCCGCCACAGCGCCTTGGATGGCCGGATCAAACCCGGCCATGACGAACTGAGAGGGTGCGCGAACGATCAGCACCGTCTGACGATAAGCACACCTTTTTCTCCGCCGGCTTTGGCCGGCGGGCACATCCAGACCAATGCCCAACCAAGGCCCCTTGCCATGGCGACCACCGCGCCCACCGCCTATGACGTGAAACTCGCCTTCCCTTTAGGCGCGTTTCTCGCCGTCTTCTTCCTCGCGCCGCTGGCGGTGCTGCTGGTGCTGAGCTTTCAGGCGGACCCCAAGGGAACGGCCTATGGCCTCCACCAGTATGGCCAGTTCCTCGGCGATGCCTTCAGCCTCGGCGTGTTGGGCAACACGCTGCTGCTGGGCCTCAAGGTCACGGCGCTGTGCCTACTCATGGGCTATCCCGTGGCCTATGCCTATACGCGCGTCGGGCCGCGACTGAAGAGCCTCATCATCCTCATCGTGCTGATGCCGCTCCTCACCTCCGTGGTGGTGCGTACCTTTGCCTGGATCGTCATTCTGGGGCGGCAGGGCATCGTCAATTCCGCCCTCATGTCCATGGGAATCATCTCGACGCCGCTGCGCCTCATCTACACGGACCTCGGCCTCGTGGTGGCACTGGCGCAAGTGCAGATGCCGCTCATGGTGCTGCCGCTCATCACGGCCATCGGGCGTATCGACCCGAACCTCACGGACGCCTCGCTCTCGCTGGGCTCCGGCGCCTGGCGCACCTTCCTGCGGGTGACGCTGCCCCTCTCGCTGCCGGGCATCATCGCCGGCTCCATGCTCACCTATGCGGCGGCCATCACCGCCTTCATCACCCAAAGCCTCGTGGGCGGCGGGCAGATGCTGTTCATGCCCATGTACATCTATCAGCAGGCCTCCACGCTCCAGAACTGGCCGTTCGCGGCCGCTATTTCCATCATCTTCCTCGTCGCCGTTCTGGCGGTGGTGATGGTGTTCAACCTGCTCGGCCGCCTGTCGCGCGGCTATGCCAGCGCCTGAGGAGACCAGCCATGCGGCGCGACTGGGAAACCTTCTCCTTCCACCTCGTCATCGGCCTCATCGCGGTGCTGGCGCTGATCCTGCTGGTGGCCCCGACGGCGATCGTGCTCATCGTCTCCTTCACCAGCGGCTTCTCCCTGCGCTTTCCTCCGCCGGGCTATTCGCTGCGCTGGTATGCGGCGCTGTGGGACGCCTGGCAGCTCCAGTTCGCCGCCATGAACAGCCTGAAGGTGGCCGCCTGGGCGACGGGGCTCTCCATCCTCTTCGGCACTGCTGCGGGGCTTGGCATCTCGCGCTCGACGCGCCTGTCCGCCAAGCTGATGGACGGGCTGTTCATGTCGCCCCTCATCCTGCCGGCGCTCGCCTTCGGCCTGTCGTCGCTGATGTTCTTCTCGGCGCTCGGGCTTCCCGTCTCGCCCTTCACCCTCATCATCGGCCACACGGTGGTGTGCGTGCCCTATGTGGTGCGCAATACGGTGGCGGCGCTCTCCCAGCTTGATCCGACACTGCTGGAATGCTCCTCCAGCCTCGGGGCGGGAAAGGTCTATACCTTCCGCCGCATCACCCTGCCGCTGATCCGGCCGGGCATCCTCGCCGGCGGGTTCATCGCCTTCATGTCGTCCTTCGACAATGTGCCGGTGTCGCTGTTCCTGCGCGATGCCGCCACCGACATGCTGCCCATCCGCATGTGGCAGGATCTGGAAGGCAAGCTCGACGTGACCATCGCCGCCCTCTCCGGCGTGCTCATCGTCTTCACCGTCGCCCTCATCATGGTGATGGAGCGCTTCACCGGCCTGTCGCGGCGCCTTGCCTGATCAGACGCCGCGAAACAGCTGGATGCCCCAGGGCGTGAACTTGAACGGCAGATGGTAATGCTCCTCCACCCGCGTGACGACGAAGCGGAACGGCACGATGTCGAGGAAGGCGGCTTCCCGCGCGCCATAGCCATTCGCCTTGAGCCAGGCGCCCAGCGCAAACTCCACCTCATAGGTGCCCGCCGTGATGCCGGCACCGGTGATGATGGGATCGTCGAACACGCCATTGGCGCCGAGAACGCCTTCGGTGATCAGCCGCCGCTCCGGATCAAGGGCATAGACCTTCACATGCAGGCCCCGCGCGGCGACGCCCTGCGCGATATCGACCCCATGGATGGAGATTCCGCCCGCTTGCGCCATGCCTTTGACCCCGCATCACCGTAAAGGAAGAGACCCCATGGTAGCGGTTTCATTCCCTTCGGTCATCGCGTCCCCCGCGTCTTCGGGCCGCCCTGCCGGCGAGGGATTGTCATGAGCCCCCGGCCACCTACCCGCCGCGACACACCCGCCTCGCTGGCCGATCAGGCGGTAGACAGGCTGCGGGACATGATCGTCTTCCTGGATCTCGCGCCCGGTGCCGTGCTCAGCGAGCGGCGTCTGGTGGAGGCGCTCGGCGCCTCGCGCACGCCCATCCGCGAGGCCCTGAAGCAGCTCTCCGCCGAAGGGCTCGTCCTGCTCCGGCCCAACCGCCCCGCCATGGTGGCGCCGCTCGATCCGGACGAACTGCGGCACCTGTTCGAGGTGGAAGTGGCATTGGAGAGCTTTGCCGCGAGCCTCGCCGCGACCCGCATGGCCGAGGCCGATTTCGACCGCCTCGCCCGCTACCAGAGCGAGATGGAGGAGCGGCACGCAGCTGGCGACCGGGTGTCCTATATCCGCATCAATCGGAAGATCCACCTGCTCATCGTCGCGGGCTCCGGCAATCCGGCGCTCTCCGAGGTGCACGCCCGGCTCATCGGACGCCTCCAGCGGGCGCGCAACATCGGCCTGTCGTCGCTCGGGCGGGTCGAAGAATCCATCGAGGAACATCGGCAGATCCTCGCCGCGCTCCGCCGGCGCGACGGGGAGATGACACGCATGCTCATGGCCCGCCACGTGGCCCGCACCGGCGGCCTCTTCGCCGATTATTGCGCCGCCGCCCGGATCGAAAGCAGCGAAGTCCGCGCGGCGGGACGGCGCCGGCTGGGATCAATGGCGAGGCCTTTGCCCGAGCGGGGAAATGTATAATCGGAAATTATAATACAAGTCGTATCATTATGAGGATGATCGTTCAAAGCCGGCTACGATGTGCCACCGCGTTCGGAACCCTGCCGCCGTGCCGCTTACCCTCTCCAGCGCTGCCGACCTGTCCCCTAGCCGGAAGCCCGCCGTCGTCGGACCTCCCGGTCGGCTGGCATCAGGCGCGCCCGGGCTGAACGGCCCACCGTCCAGTTCGCACCGCCCCTTCCGTCCCGCCCCTCGCGGCAACGCCCCTGCCCAAGGTTTCTCCCATGTCTGATTTCGCGTTCGATACGGTCATCCACGGCGGCACCATCGTCACCGCCACCGACACCTACAAGGCGGACATTGGCATCCGCGACGGACGCATCGCCGCCGTCGCGGAAAGCCTTGCGGGCGGCACCAAGCGGATCGATGCCACGGGCCGGCTGGTGATGCCGGGCGGCATTGAGGGCCATGCCCATATCGCACAGGAAAGCTCCACCAAGATCATGACCGCCGACGATTATTACACCGGCTCGGTCTCGGCGGCCTTCGGCGGCAATTCCTCCTTCATCCCGTTCGCCGCCCAGCATCGCGGCCAGTCTCTGGATGATGTGGTCGCGATCTATGACGAGCGGGCGGCGCCAAATTCCGTCATCGATTATTCCTACCATCTCATCGTCTCAGACCCCTCGCCGGAGGTGCTGGAGGAGCAGCTGCCACGCGCCTTTGCGCGGGGCATCACCTCCTTCAAGGTCTTCATGACCTACGACCTGCTGAACCTCGGCGATGGCGGCATGCTGGACGTGCTCACCGTCGCCAAGACCCATGGCGCGCTCACCATGGTCCATGCCGAGAACAACGACATGGTGAAGTGGATGAACAAGCGCCTCGCCGCCAAGGGGCTGACGGCGCCGAAGTATCATGCCATCTCGCGACCCGAGCTGGCCGAGGAGGAGGCCATCAACCGCGCCGTGACACTGGCCAAGCTGGTCGATGCGCCGCTGTTCGTGGTGCACGTGTCAACGGAAGCGGGCGCGGCCATCATCCGGCGCGAGACGCAGGCGGGCGTGAAGCTGTTCGCCGAGACCTGCCCGCAGTATCTCGCCCTCACCCGCGAGGATCTCGACCGTCCCGGCATGGAGGGCGCGAAGTTCATGTGCTCGCCCCCCGTGCGTGATGCGCGGACGCAGGAGGCCCTGTGGCGGCACATTCAGGCCGGCACCTTCATGAGCGTGTCGTCCGACCACGCGCCCTATCGCTATGACGAGAGCGGCAAGCTCTTCAACGGCGCGGACGTGCCCTACCCCAAGATCGCCAACGGCATGCCCGGCATCGCCATGCGGCTGCCCTGGCTGTTCTCGGAAGGCGTCGTGAAGGGCCGCATCAGCGCCAACCAGTTCGTCGCGCTCACGTCCACCAACGCGGCCAAGGTGTTCGGCATGACGCGCAAGGGCTCGATCGCGCCCGGCTTCGACGCCGACATCGCCATCTGGGATCCGAACGAGACCCGCGTGGTGTCGCTGGACGACCAGCACGACAATATGGACTACACCCCCTTCGAGGGTCTCACCGTCACCGGCTGGCCGCGCACGGTGCTGAACCGGGGCGAAGTGGTGGTGGAAGAGCGCGAACTCGTCGCCACGCGCGGTCGCGGCCGCTTCGTCGCCCGCGCGACGGTGGACCTCACCGGCCGTCCCGGCTATCGCGCCCCCGAACTCGATCCCGCGCGCAATTTCGGCGCGGACATCGCCCCCTGAGCCGGAGGATCGCGCCATGACCACCAAAGGCCCCATCCTCGTCATCAATCCCAACAGCGATGTCGCCGTCACCGAGGCCCTGTCCCGTGCGGTCGAGCCCTTCCGGCTCGGCGGCGGGCCGGCCATTGAATGCCTCACCATCGCCGAGAGCCCGCTGGGCATCATGACCCAGCGCGACGTCTATGAAGCCGCGCTGCGCACGGCCGATCTCGCCAAGGCGCGCCTGGATGCCTCTGCCATCGTGATTGCCTGCTACTCGCAGCCCGGCCTCGACCTGCTGCGCACGGAGACCCGTCGCCCGGTGGTCGGCATGCAGGATGCCGGCGTCCTGGCGGCCATGGGCCTTGCCGATCGCTTCGGCGTCATCGCGGTGGCGGAAGGCTCCATTCCGCGCCACCTTGCCAATCTCGCACGCATGGGCGTCATGAGCCGGCTGGCCGGCGAGGTCGCCCCCGCGCGCGCGCTGACGGTGGCCGAAAGCGGCGATCCGGCTGCGAGCTTCGATCTGCTGCGGGAGGCGGGCACGAAGCTCAAGCAAATGGGCGCTGGCGCCATCATCCTCGGCTGCGCCGGCATGTCGCCCCAGCGCGGCATTCTGGAAGAGGCACTGGGCATTCCAGTGGTGGACGCCACGCAGGCCGCCGTGGCGCAGGCCCTCGGCCGGGTGCTCGTGGGCGGCTGATGCGCGAGGGCGATGAACCACAGGTCTCCTTGTCCCTGCTGGAGATCTTCGGCGCGATGATGCGTTGCCAGACCACGGTGGAGGCGGCCGAGCAGTTGGGCATCTCCCAGCCGGCAGTCTCCAACGGCCTGCGCCAGCTGGAGCGGGAACTGGGCATTACCCTGTTCGAGCGGGCGCACCGGCGGCTGGAGCCCACCGCCGAGGCGCTCTCGCTCTACGAGGAAATCAGGCCCCTGTTCGGCGTCCTGCGCAGCTTTTCGCTAAGGGCACGGGACATCCGGCAGGGCAAATCCGGACGCATCCGCATCGTCGCCACCCCGCCCATCGGCCACACCGCCGCGCCGAGGGCGCTGCGGGCCTTGCTGGAGGAGCGGCCGGAGGTCTCCGTTTCCTATGACGTGCGCCGCCTCTCGGACATTCTCGCCGCGCTCAAGGAAGGTTCGGCCGATGTGGGCATTGCGCTCGCCATCGACCAGGACCTCGACGTGAATGTGGAGGTGCTCCACCGCACCCACATGGTGGCGCTTGTTCCGGCAGGCTCAGCTCTGGCAAACCGGTCCGAAGTCACCGCCAGCGACGTGGCGGGGCATCGCTTCGTGGGGCTGGAAGCGGCATCGCGCCTCGGCCAGATCCTGCGCTCGGCCTTCGACCGCGACCACGCCACCTACGATCCACGGGTGGAGGTGCGTTACTGCTCAACGGCCGCCGTGCTGGCGCAGGCCGGGCTCGGGATTGCCGTCGTCGATCCCTATACGGCGGAATTTCACCATTCGCCGGAGCTGGTCCAGCGTCCGTTCAGCCCGCCCTGTGAGATTTCCGTGGTGCTGCTGCTGCGCAAGGGCGTGCCGCGCTCGCGCCTCGTGCATAGCTTCATCGAGGAATTGCGGCGACAGTTCCGCGCGCCGCCTTCGGGTTGACGCGCGCGCCCGCTTCGTTCATGGCCGGCACAAGCTCGGCTTTATCTCTCGCGAGACGGGTTGTGCCCGCCGCGCGCTACCCCTGGAGTTCTGTCATGGACCGTATCGCCTATGTCAACGGGGACTTCGTGCCCCTCGCCGAGGCCCGCATCTCCCCCCTCGATCGCGGCTTCCTCTTCGCCGACGGCATCTATGAGGTCTCGGCGGTGCTCGACGGCAAGCTGGTGGACAATGACAGCCACCTCGCCCGCCTGAAGCGCTCCGTGGGCGAGATCGCCCTCGATTTGCCCGTGACCCTTGAGGAACTGGTGGAACTGGAGCGCGAGCTGGTCCGCCGCAACACCCTCACCGAGGGCGTCGTCTACATGCAGGTGACGCGCGGCGTGGCCGACCGGGACTTCACCTTCCCGAAGGATGCCAAGCCCACCCTTTTCATGTTCACGCAGGAGAAGACTATCCTCGCCTCGAAGACGGCGGAGACGGGCATCCGCGTGAAGTCGGTGCCGGACCTGCGTTGGGCGCGCCGTGACATCAAGAGCGTGGCCCTGCTGGCCCAGGTGCTCGCAAAGCAGGCCGCCGCCGAGGCGGGCTGCCAGGAAGCCTGGATGATCGAGGACGGCTTCATCACCGAGGGTGGTTCTTCGTCCGCCTTCATCATCACCGCCAATGACGTGGTGGTAACGCGCCCGAACTCCACCGCCGTCCTGCCCGGATGCACCCGCCGCGCCCTGCTGGCGCTGGCCGCCGAGGGCACTATCACGGTGGAAGAGCGCCTGTTCACGCTGGACGAGGCGCTCGCCGCCAAGGAGGCCTTCATAGCCTCCGCCTCCAGCTTCGTGCAGGCCGTGGTGGCCATTGACGACAAGCCCATCGGAACCGGAACGCCCGGCCCCCTCACCAAGCGCCTGCGCGAACTCTACATCGCGTTTGCGCGTCAGACGGCTGTCTGACACGTCTCATCCCGGAATCTCGAGCGGCCCTCCCTCGCGTCTGAGGGAGGGCCGTTTCCGTTCAAAGACCGGTGATCGGCCCTGCCCATCCTGCATCAATCTCAGGCACCGGACAGCACGAACTGCTCCAAAAGGCTCCAAAGCCGAGCTTGCGACCCATAATAGTGCCTGCGTCTTCATCCATATCGATTATAATAACGCAGCGAATAATTATATTAATCGCCTGTCATTGACCCAGTAGTCCCGCTGACCGACCCTCCCTCTCGAAGACTTGCCTTTCGGGCGGGCTGACCTCGGGGGGTAGACAGTGCGGGTTGTGGTGGCGGGCGGAACCGGCTTCGTCGGCTTGAACATCGCGGCCGCCTTCCATGGCGCCGGCCATGAGGTCGTTCTGTTCGACCGTTCGGCGCCGCCGCCGCTGTTCACCCTCCCCATCCGCTTTGAGCAGGGCGATGTGCGCGACCCGCAGGCGGCGGCCCGCGCCATGCCCGCCGGCACGGATCTGCTGATCCTTGGCGCCGCCATCACCGCCGGGGTGGAGCGCGAGGCGCGCGAGCCGGACACCATTCTCTCCGTCAATCTCGGCGCCCTGCCGGGCCTTATGGACGCCGCGCGTGCAGCCGGCGCCCGACGCATCATCAATCTCAGCTCCGCCGCCGCCTACGGGGCCGCCGCATCGGTGGCGGACGTTATGGATGAGGCCCTCGCCTGCGATCCGAATGGGCTCTACAGCATCACTAAGTTTGCCTCCGAGCGGGTGACGGCGCGGCTCGCGGAACTCTGGGGGCTGGAAGCGGTCAGCGTCCGCCTCAGTGCCGTCTTCGGCCCCTGGGAGCGGGCGACGGGCGTGCGGGACACGCTGAGCCCGCAGGCGCAGATGCTGGATGCGGCACGCAACGGGCAGCCCGCCTTGCTCGCCCGCCCCGGCCTGCGAGACTGGATCTATGCGCCCGACGTTGCGGAGGCAGTGCTGGCGCTCGCCACCGCGCCGCATTGGACCGCGCCCGTCTACAACATCTCGACCGGCACACGCTGGAGCGCCCTGGACTGGGGCCGCGCGCTCGCCGCTCACATGCCCGGCTTCACTTGCCGTCTCGCGGAGGCGGGCGAGACGCCGACAATCGACCTGCACTCCGCCACCGACCGGCCGCCGCTGGCGGTCCATCGCCTTGCCGCCGACATCGGCTGGAACGCGCGCTTCGGCTGCGCCGACAGCGCCAGCCATCTCGCCCATTGGGCGCGCACGCTCCAGAACGAGGCCATCGCATGACGCTTCAAGGCCGCATCGCCGTCATCACCGGCGCCGCTTCCGGGATCGGCCGCGCCACCGCTGCCCACCTTGCTGACGCGGGAGCCGCCGTGGCGCTGGTGGACCGGGACGCGGAGGGGCTTGCCGCCACCGCCGACGCGATCACGCAGGCGGGCGGACAGGCGCTGGTGCTGCCCGGCGACGTGGGCGCTCCGGAGGCGGTGGAGGCCGCCGCCGCTCAGGTGCGCGGGACCTATGGCGGCATCGACATCCTCGTCGCGGCGGCCGGCATGTCGGTGGGCGGCACGGTGCTCACCACGAGGCCCGAAGATTGGGACGCGGTGTTCCGCGCCAATGTGGGCGGCACGTGGCTCTGGGCGCGGGCGGTCATCCCGTCCATGCGCGAGCGGGGCGGCGGCGCCATCGTCACCTTCTCGTCCCAGTTGGCGCTGGCCGGCGGGCGCGGCAACAGCGCCTATGTGGCCGCCAAGGGTGCCATCCTCAGCCTCACGCGCACCATGGCCCTTGATTTCGCCGCGGACAACATCCGCGTCAACGCCATCGCGCCCGGCGCGGTGGAGACCCCCATGCTCGCCCGTGGCTTCGGCCGGCAGGCGGACCCAGACGCCGCGCGCGAGGCCTCCCGCCAACGCCACGCGCTCGGCCGGTTCGGGACCGCGGACGAGATTGCACAGGCCGCGCTCTATCTGGCGAGCGATGCCTCTTCCTTCATCACAGGTACGACCCTCGCGGTCGACGGCGGATGGCTTGCATCATGACGACGACAATCGGAAGCACGGCTGGCCTGCGGGCGCTGGAACAGCAGGTTCGGGATGATCTGGCGCGGATCGCCCACCCCAAGGCTCCCTGGGTCAAGCCTCGGAGCGGGCCCGGCGGCAAGCCTGCCTATGACGTGGTGATCGTCGGCGGCGGCCAGTGCGGCCTTGGGACCGCCTTCTGCCTGCAGCGCTCCAAGGTGGACAACATCCTCGTGCTGGATCAGGCGCCGCGCGATCTGGAAGGCCCGTGGCGGACCTATTCGCGCATGCTCACCCTGCGCAGCCCCAAGGACTTCACCGGCCCGGACATGGACATTCCCAGCCTGACCTATCAGGCCTGGCACGAGGCGCGGTACGGCAAGGAGTCCTGGGCTGAGCTGAAGCTCATCCCCAAGGACCTGTGGGCCGATTATCTGCTGTGGTACCGCGACGTGCTGGACCTGCCGGTGCGCAATCTCTGCCAGGTGACGGACATCGGCCCCTCCGATGGCCTGCTGGCCCTCACCGTGAACACGCCGGACGGCGTCGAGACCATCTACGCCCGCAAGGTGGTGCTCGCCACCGGCCAGGAAGGCATGGGCAACTGGACTCTCCCCGCCGAGCTGGAGCGCCTGCCGGAGCATCTGCGGGCCCGCTCCTCCGACATCATCGACTTCTTGGCGCTGAAGGGCAAGACGGTCATCGTGATCGGCGCCGGCGCCTCGGCCTTCGACAATGCAGCGACCGCGCTGGAGGCCGGCGTCGGCGAGGTGATGCAGCTCTGCCGCCGCTTCGAGCCGCAGCTGGTGCAGCCCTATCTGTGGTTCACCTTCCGTGGCTTCATGCGCCACCTGAGCGAACTCACCGACGAATGGCGCTGGCGCTTCATGAGCCGCGCCCTGCGCCTGCGGGAAGCCTTCCCCCAAGCCACTTACGACCGCTGCGCCCGCCACGCCAATTTCCACCTGACCACCGGCGCCGGCCTCATCGACGCTTACGAGCAGGACGGTCGCGCCGTGGTCTCCACGCAGGCCGGGACTTTCACGGCGGATTATGTGATCGCCTGCACCGGCATCGGCATGGATTTCGGTGCGCGCCCCGAGTTGAAGCGCTTTGCCCATAATATCGCCACCTGGGGCGATCGCTACACGCCACCGGACCATGAGAAGGAAGCCCGCCTCTCGAAATTCCCATATCTCGCGGAGGATTATGCCTTCGAGGAGAAGACGGCCGGCGAGACGCCGTGGGTGAGCGACATCCACCTCTTCTCCATTGCCTCCACCATGAGCTTTGGTGCCTCCGGATCGTCCATCAACGCCATGACGACGGCCATTCCGAAGCTGGTCCACGGCATCACCCGCGACCTGTTCCAGGACGACCTCGACCAGTTCTGGGCCGACTTCCAGGCCTACGACGTTCCGCAGGCCGTGGTGCGCCAGCTGGAGGCCTGAACGCCAACGGCATACCAATTGCATACATCGGTGGCGGCGTACTCCAGCGCCGCACCGCCCGTGTTCCCCTTCGAGGAGAGCTTGCCGATGATCGACGTGTTCCTGAAACCCACACGCCGCCAGTGGCTCATGGGCGCAACGGCCCTCGTTGCAGTGAGCCTGACGGCGCCCGCCGCCCACGCCCAGAGCCGCGCGGAGACCCTGCGCTATGTCACGGGCGCGGTGGTGAACACGCTCGACCCAACCATGCCCGGCTCCACGCGCGAAGCATTCGCGGTGAGTCTCAGCACCTACGACCGGCTGGTCTCCTTCGGCCGCAAGCAGCTCAACGGCAAATGGGTGTTCGATCTCGACACCGTGCGTGGAGAGCTGGCCGAGAGCTATGACGTGAGCCCGGACGGGCTGAAGATCACCTTCCACCTGCGCAAGGACGCCAAGTTCCAGGACGGCACGCCGGTGACGGCGGAGGACGTGAAGTGGTCGCTGGACCGCGCGGTGACGGCCAATTCGCTCGCCAAGGCGCAGTTGCTCACCGGCTCGCTCACCAGCCCCGACCAGTTCAAGGTGATCGATCCCTACACCTTCGAGGTGACGCTGCCCAAGCCTGACAAGCTGGCGCTGCCGAACCTTGCCACCGTCTATCCGGTGATCTTCAATTCCAAGGTCGCCAAAGCCCATGCCACGGCGGACGACCCGTGGGCGCAGAACTGGCTGAAGGAGAATACCGCCGGCTCCGGCGCCTTCGTCATCGAGACCTTCAAGCCCGCCGAGCAGGTGATCCTCAAGCGCAACGATGCGTGGAACCGCGGCCCCGCCAACAGCCAGGCCGCGTTCAAGCGCCTCATCGTGCAGACCGTGCCGGAAGCCTCTACCCGCGCCAATCTGGTGGAGCGCGGCGACGCCGACATCGTCATCGACCTTCAGCCCACGGATGCCGCCGCGCTGGAAGCCAAGGGCAAGCTGAAGGTGATCTCCACCCCGCAGTACAATGCGATCTCCTTCATCTCGTTCAACAACAAGATCCCGCCGTTCGACAATGTGAACGTGCGCAAGGCCATCGCTTATGCGCTGCCCTATGACGACATGTTCAAGGCCGCCCTGTTCGGACGCGGCTTCCCGCTCTATGGCGCCACCTGGACGGACGGCAAGGCGCCCTCGGGCGGCTTCCCCATTCCCCAGCCGGTGAAGCTGGACCTTGCCAAGGCCAAGGAATATCTCGCCGCCGCCGGAATGCCGGACGGTTTCTCCACCACCTTCTCCTTCAATGTGGGGCAGGCGAACGTGGCCGAGCCCATGGCGGCGCTGCTGAAGGAGTCGCTGGCCAAGATCGGCATCAAGGTGGAGATCCAGAAGCTCCCCGACGCCCAGATGTCCACGCTGATCAACGAGAAGAAGCTGCCCTTCTTCACCGAGAACATCGTCGCCTGGCTGCCGTCGATGGATTATTTCTACCGCAACTTCTACATCGGCAATATCCGCTGGAATTACTCCTCTCTGGACAATCCGCAGATCACCGAGATCGCGCAGGCCGCGCGCTTCGAGCAGGACAAGGCGAAGTATGAGGCCATGGGCCGCGAGCTCAATACCCTCAACTTCGAGATCATGCCGCAGATCCCGATCTGGCAGGCCTCTCAGGATGCGGTAATGGCCCCCTCCATCGAGGGGTACACCTACCAGTTCCACCGGCAGGTGGACTATCGCGACCTGAGCCGCAAATGAGCCAGGTCGCCCTCACGGCGCGGCGGGCGGGACGACGGTTTCTGTCGTCCCTACCGGCCCTCCTCGGCGTGCTCGTCTTCACCTTCCTTCTGATGCGCGTTCTGCCCGGCGATCCGGCGGTGTTCTTCGCCTCCGGCCCCACCGCCGGCAAGGAGGAGATCGAGACCATCCGCAAGCAGATGGGCCTTGACAAGCCCATGCCGGAGCAGCTCGGGCGCTATCTCGTGGATGTGGCGCAGGGCAATCTCGGGCGTTCGCTCACAACCGGCCAGCCAGTGTCGGCAGACCTTAAGGAGCGTCTGCCGGCCTCGCTGGAACTGACGTTTGCCGCTCTCTTCATCGCCCTGCTCTCGGCGGTGCCGCTCGGCATCGCAGCGGCGCTGCGACCCGGTTCGGTGGTCGATCACGGCGTGCGCCTGCTCTGCGCGCTCGGCGTCTGCGTGCCCACCTTCGTCTCGGGCCTGCTGCTGATCTATGTCTTCTATTATCTGCTTGGCTATGCACCGGACCCGACCGGACGGGTGGACATCTTCACCAGCCTGCCGCCCCGCGCCACCGGCTTCCTGCTGATCGATTTCGCCCTTGCCGGTGATTTCGAGGGCTGGCGGGCCGCCGCGAGCCAGCTCATCCTGCCCGCCTTCACCATGGCGCTCTTCGTGGTGGCGCCGCTGGCCCGCATCACCCGTGCCGCCATGCTCTCCTCGCTCGGCAGCGATTTCGTGCGCACGGCCCGCTCCATCGGCCTGTCGCGCTGGCGGATCATCGTGGTCTATGCACTGCGCAATGCCATCCTGCCCGTGCTCACCATCACCGGCATCGTCTTCTCCACCATGCTCGGGGCCAATGTGCTGGTGGAGAAGGTCTTCTCCTGGCCGGGCGTGGCCTCTTACGCGCTCGATGCGCTGCTCGCTTCGGACTATGCGCCGGTGCAGGGCTTCGTGCTGCTGATGGCCTTCATCTTCGTCCTCGTGAACCTGGTGATCGACATTCTCTACGGCATCGCCGACCCCCGGATTTCGGTCGAATGAGCACCGCAACCTTGCGCCATGCCGCCTTCGTGCTGCGCGGCAATCCGCTCACCGCCATCGCCGCCTTCGCGACGGGCCTGCTCGTGCTCGTCGCCCTCTTCGGCCCGATGCTGGTGCCTTATGATCCCGTCGCCTCGGACGTTGCCCATGCGCTTGAGGCGCCGAGCGCCACCCACTGGGCGGGCACGGACCAATTGGGTCGCGACGTCTTCAGCCGCCTCGTCGTGGCGGCGCGGCTGGATCTCGCCATCGCCGCTTCGGCGGTGGTGCTCTCCTTCGCGCTCGGTGCCGTGATCGGCAGCATCTGCGGTTATGCGGGCGGGCGGCTCGACCGAGCCGTCGGCCGCTTCGTGGACGTGCTGATGGCCTTCCCGCTGTTCGTGCTCGCCATGGCCATGGTAGCCGCGCTGGGCAACCGGGTGGAGAACATCGTCATCGCCACGGCGATCATCAACCTGCCCTTCTACATCCGCTTTGCGCGGGCCGAGGTGAATGTGCGCCGCACCGCCGGCTGGGTGGAGGCCGCGCGCGCCTGCGGCGACAGCCATCTCTCCGTGGTGCTGCGCTTCCTCCTGCCCAACATCCTGCCGGCCATGGCGGTGCAGATCTCGCTCAACCTCGGCTGGGCGATCCTCAATGCCGCCGGCCTCTCCTTCATCGGCCTCGGCGTGAAGCCGCCGACGCCGGAATGGGGGATCATGGTGGCCGAAGGAGCACGCTTCATCTCCACCGGCAAGTGGTGGCTGGTCGCCTTTCCCGGCCTCGCGCTGATGCTGTGCGTGCTGTGCTTCAACCTGCTGGGCGACGGCCTGCGCGACATTCTGGACCCGAGGATGCGCACATGACCCAATCCCTCCTGCGCATTGAGGATCTCGCCGTCACCTTCTCCACCCGGCGCGGGCCAGTGGAGGCGGTGAAGGGTATCGACCTTGACCTTGCCCCCGGCCAGACGCTCGGCATCGTGGGCGAGAGCGGCTCGGGCAAGTCGGTGACGGCCTTTGCCGTGACGCGGCTACTGGACGCCGCCGGCCGCATCACCCGTGGCCGCGTGGTGTTCCGGGGCGAGGACATCAGCCGTGCCTCGCACAAGACGCTGCAGGCCATCCACGGCGCCGCCATTTCGATGATCTTCCAGAACCCGCGCGCGGCGCTGAATCCCATCCGCACCGTGGGTCTCCAGCTCGCCGATGCATTGCGCGCCCATCGCACCCTCTCGGACAAGGAGGCCCGAGAAAAGGCGCTGGAGCTGCTGAAGACCGTGCTCATCCGCGAGCCGGAAAAGCGGCTCGACGCCTATCCGCATGAACTCTCCGGCGGCATGTGCCAGCGGGTGATGATCGCCATGGCCATCGCCTGCGAGCCCGCCTTGCTGATCGCCGACGAGCCCACCACTGGCCTTGATGTCACCACGCAGAAGACGGTGATGGACCTCATCGCCCGCATCACCCGCGAGCGGCAGATGGCGGTGATCCTGATCACCCACGACCTCGGCCTTGCCGCGCAATATTGCCAGGACGTGGTGGTGATGGAGCAGGGTCGCATCGTGGAGCGCGCCCCACCCGAGATGCTGTTCCGCGCGCCGCAGCACGCCTACACCCGCCGCCTCGTCGCCGCCTCGCCCACGCCTACCTCCCGCGTGGAGGATCTGGTGGCGGATCCGGAGCACCATGTGCCCCTGCCGGCCGAACCCGTGCGCGTGAAGCCGGCGGCCGGCACCCCGCCGCTGCTGGAGGTGCAGAACCTCGTGAAGCGTTATGACGGCGGCATCACCGCCGTGGGTGGCGTATCCTTCAGCCTCGGGGCGGGTGAAAGCGTCGGCCTCGTGGGTGAGAGCGGCTCGGGCAAGAGCACCATCTCGCGCATGATCTGCCGCCTCATCGACCAGACCGAAGGCGAGATCGTCTTTGATGGCCGTTCCATCGGCGGCATTCCGGCACGGGAGTTCCACCGCTCGGAATTCCGGCGGCAGATCCAGATCGTGTTTCAGGATCCGCACGACAGCCTCAACCCGCGCTTCTCCGCTTTTGACGCCATCGCCCATCCCCTGCGCCGGCTCGACAACATATCCGGCAAGGCGCTGCGCGACCGGGTGCTGGACTGCGCGGAGAAGGTAGGGCTGCCGGCGCATCTGCTGGAGCGGTTCCCGCACCAGCTCTCCGGCGGCCAGAAGGCGCGCGTCGGCATCGCCCGCGCCATCTCGGTGCGCCCGCGCCTGCTGGTGCTGGACGAACCCACCGCCGCGCTCGACGTGTCGGTGCAGGCGGTCACGCTTCAATTGCTGGAGCGGCTGCGGCGGGAGGATGATCTCGCATTCCTGTTCGTCAGCCACGATCTCAACGTGGTGCGCATGATGTGCGCGCGCACCATTGTGTTGCAGAACGGGCGGGTGGTGGAACAGGGCGAGAGCCGGCGACTGTTCGAGGCGCCGGAAAGCGATTACACCCGCACCCTGCTCGCCGCCGTCCCGCATTTCGCCGGGGCGGCGTGAGCAGAGCCCACATAGCCCCCGAGGAATGCTGATGGTCGCGTCTCATCTGGAAGCCAGCGTGAATGCGCTGGCCGAAGCCCGTCGCTCGAACACGCAGATCGACGGCCTGGCGCGGGCGCCCGCCTCCACGGACGAGGCCCATGCGATCCAGGACGCCGTTTTCGCGCGGCTCGGACTCGAAATCGGCGCCTACAAGGCGTCCACGCCCGTGGGCGCGCCGGAGAAGCGCGGCCTGATCCCGGCGGGCATGGTGCGCCAAAGCCCGGCGGCCATGCCCGCCGTCGAGGTTCCGCACTGCGGCGTGGAGGCTGAGGTAGCCTTCCGCTTCCTGCGCGACCTGCCGCCGCGCGAGACGCCCTATACGCGCGAAGAGGTGGCAGCGGCCACGTCCGTTCTGCCCGCCATCGAGGTGCTGTCCAGCCGTTTCCGCTCGCCGCGCACACGGCCGGAACTGGAGCAGCTTGCCGATTGCATGATCAACGGCGGGCTTGTGCTCGGCGCAGAAACAAAGAACTGGTCGCACCTGGACCTGCCCCGCCTCGACGTGACGCTCACGATCAATGGCGAGACGGTGCTTCAGCGCACCGGCGGCCATCCTACCGACGACCCGCTGGGCATCACGGTGGCGCTGGTCAACATGATGCGCAGCGCCGGCGGCGTGAAGGCTGGTCAGTCGGTCGCGACCGGAAGCTGGTCGGGCATGCTGTTTCTGAAGCCCGGCGACACCTGCGTCGCATCCTTCTCCAGCCTCGGCGCAGCGGAAGTCACCTTCACTGCCTGATCGCGCCGCAGTGCCACCCGGCCCGGCCGGTTGGCTCAGGCCTCGCGGGCTGGCGCCACGGCAAGCACCAGGCTCACGCGAAACAGGCCTTCGCGCGTCTCAAAGCGGATGCCCCCGCCATGCGCCCGCGCCACCTCGGCCGCGATGGCGAGCCCGAGACCCGATCCATGGGAACCCTCACCGCGCTGGAACGGCGCGCAGAGGCGCTCGCGCTCGCCATCGGGAATGCCCGGGCCATCGTCACCTACCGTGACCACCGCATGGGCTTCGTCTCCGCCAACCTCGACTGCGAGCCGAGCTCTCGCCCCGTGGACGACCGCATTGTGGATGAGGTTGGCGATGGCCTCCCGCAGGCTGATGGGGTCTCCGGCAATCGTCACCTCGCCGGGCGCCGGCACGAAGG
Source organism: Azorhizobium sp. AG788 (assembly GCF_004364705.1). Taxonomy (NCBI): domain Bacteria; kingdom Pseudomonadati; phylum Pseudomonadota; class Alphaproteobacteria; order Hyphomicrobiales; family Xanthobacteraceae; genus Azorhizobium; species Azorhizobium sp. AG788. The sequence continues at coordinate 55,802 of NZ_SOBM01000002.1, read as the reverse complement.
TGATGCTCACCTCCCGCTCAAGGCTCAGGGGCACCGTCTGCGCCAGAACCGACTTGGCCAGCGCATTGAGTTCCACCGGCTGCAGCCGCGCCGTCTCCATCCGGTGCAGCACCATGGCGTGATCGAGCAACTGGCTGGCGAGGCGCCCCACATCCGCAATGCGGTTCCGCAGCGGGTCCATCCGTGCCGGATCGTCCAGTTCGTCGCTCAAGAGTTCCGCTTCGGCATCGATGGCAGCGAGCGGCGTGCGGATCTGGTGGGCAGCATCGGCAATGAAGCGCTGCATCATGACGATCCGCTCCTCCAGCCGGCGCATGAAACCGTCGATGGCGCCCACCAGCGCCCGCACCTCCCGTGGGGGCGAGACCTGGATGGGACGCAGGTCATCGGGCCGTCGGCCGGCGATCTCGCCCTCAAGCCGCGTCAGAGGCGAAAACGCGAGGCCCAGGGAGAGGGCCGTCGCCAGAAGGCCGAGCAGGCTCATCACGGCGATGAGCGCCACGGCCTTGGTGGTCAGATCCCAGGCCAGGGCTTCCCGGGCCCGCATGGTCTGGGCAAGCACGATCTCCGCCCAGCCGCCGCCCGCGTCCTCCAGTTGCTTGCCGAGGGCCGCGATACGCACCGGCTGCCCCTGATAGGTGCCGTCGCGCAGGACGACGCCGCGGTGGAGCGCGGCACCGCCGACCCCCTTCGCCAGATCGTCATAGCCCGCCACCACGACCCCGCGCGGGTCGGTGACGCGATAGAAGACGAGGTCATAGGCCGAGAGCGTGGAGAAGGCGGCGGCCGGGGGGTCCAGCGCCACAACGCCACCCTGCACGTAGACGTTTTCCGCAATCTGCACCGCGCCGCCGATAAGCAGCTTGTCATAGGCATCGCGCGCCGCGACCTTGGCATATTCCCACGCCGCGAAGCTCAGCAGCAGCGCGCCCAGCGCCAGCATGATGCCGACGAGGGCGAGGATGCGCGCGCGCAGCGAGGTGCGCAGACTTTCAAGTCGCGAGCTGATAGCCAAGGCCGCGCTCTGTCCGGATCTCGACTGGCGTCGCGGCAAGCTTGCGGCGCAGGCGCGCCACGAACTGCTCCACGGCATTGGGGCTCGGGTCCTGATCGAAGCTGAAGAGCTGCTCCACCAATTCTTCCTTCGGCACGAACCGGCCGGGGCGGGACGCGAGGATTTCCAGAACGGTCAGCTCGCGCCGGGTCAGGTCGAGCGCCTTGCCCTCGACGCTTGCGGTGCGGCCGGCCCGGTCGATGGTCAACGGGCCAAGCCGCAACAGATTGTCCGACTGGCCCGCCGCCCGGCGCAGCAGCGCCCGGGCGCGTGCTTCCAGCTCGCGATAATCGAAGGGCTTGATCAGATAGTCATCGGCGCCGAGATCGAGGGCGCTGATGCGGTCGTCGACGGCGGACCGGGCGGTGAGCACCAGCACCGGCGTGCGCACCCCACGCCCGCGCAACCCCTTGAGAACGCTAAACCCATCCTGCCGAGGCAGCATCACGTCCAGCACTACGAGATCATAGCTTTGCACTTCCAGAAGCTCGGCCGCGGTGCGCCCGTCGCGCTCCCAGTCCACCGCATAACCAATGCGCTCGAACCGCTTCGCGATGGCGCGGCCGATCTCTTCGGTGTCCTCGACCAGCAGGATGCGCATGGCTCTTCGTCGGCTGGAGTCAGTTTCGTGTCAGTGAATGCCCGTATCGTTCTTACCAAGGCTGCCAGAGTGCACCAAACAAAATTCGCCACGGCGCAGAGCCCGGTGGCGGCAGGGAGGACGGATGAACGCGCATCAGCCGCAATCTATCGGCGCGCCTTTGCTTTCGGTCGAAGGTGTCACGCTCCAGTACAAGACGCCGGGCTCGCTGGTTACGGCCACCTATCGTGTCGATTTCGACGTCTATGACAGCGATCGCTTCGTGCTGCTCGGGCCGTCGGGCTGCGGCAAGTCCACCCTGCTAAAGGCTATTGGCGGCTATATCCGGCCGACCGAAGGCAAGATCCGCCTCAAGGGCCACGAGGTGAAGGAGCCCGGCCCCGACCGCATGATGGTGTTCCAGGAGTTCGACCAGCTCCTGCCCTGGAAGACCGTTCGGGAGAATGTGGTCTTCGCCCTCACCGCCAGCGGCCGCCTCAAGGGTGCGGAGGCACAGGAACGGGCCGCCGCTTATATCGATAAGGTGGGCCTCACCAAGTTCATCGACAGCTATCCGCACATGCTCTCGGGCGGCATGAAGCAGCGTGTCGCCATTGCGCGCGGCATGGCCATGGAGCCGGACGTGCTGCTCATGGACGAGCCGTTCGCGGCGCTCGATGCGCTCACCCGGCGCAAGATGCAGGATGAGTTGCTCCAGCTCTGGGAGGACACGCGCTTCACCGTGCTGTTCGTGACGCACTCCATCGAGGAGGCCATCAAGATCGGCACCCGCATCCTCCTGCTGTCGCCCCATCCCGGCCGTGTGCGCGCGGAGCTGAACAGCGTGCCGGCCGAGGCCATGGGCACGCCGGCGGCGGTGCAGCTAGAAACCCGCATCAACGACATGCTGTTCGGGCACTGAGGAGACGATCATGAGCGAGACCCTTCTCCTGCGCCCCGAGATCATCAAGCCCGACACCACCGCCGGCGACGTGCAGGTGGAGGCGAGCCTCTCCTGGTTCGAGCGCATCTACGGCATCGGTGCCGTGCGCAAGGCCTTCATCCTGCTGGTGCTGGCGGGGCTCTGGGAAGCCTATGGCCGCTGGCTCGGCAATCCCCTGCTGTTCCCCACCTTCACCGAGACGCTGACCGCCCTCATCGACAACATCGCCAACGGGGTGATCCCCCAGCGCGTGATGGTGTCGTTGCAGACGTTGCTCATCGGCTACGGCATCGGCATCGTGCTCGCCGCCATCCTGACGACGCTGGCCATCGGCTCCCGCCTCGGTGCCGACCTTCTGGAGGCGCTGACCTCCATGTTCAACCCGCTGCCCGCCATCGCGCTGCTCCCGCTGGCGCTCATCTGGTTTGGCCTCGGTCAGGGCAGCGTCATCTTCGTGCTCGTCCATTCCGTGCTGTGGGCCATTGCGCTCAACACGCATTCCGGCTTCCGCTCGGTCTCCAACACCATGCGGATGGTCGGCATGAATTACGGGTTGCGGGGCCTCAAGCTGGTGCGCCTCATCCTGATCCCCGCCGCCTTCCCGGCCATCCTCACCGGCCTCAAGGTGGGTTGGGCCTTCGCCTGGCGCACGCTGATCGCCGCAGAGCTGGTGTTCGGCGTATCCTCCGGCTCCGGGGGCCTCGGCTGGTTCATCTTCGAGAACCGCAACCAGCTCGAGACCTCCAACGTCTTCGCCGGCCTCCTGACGGTGATCCTGATCGGCCTCGTCGTGGAGAACGTCGGCTTCGCCACCATCGAGCGCAAGACCGTGCGCCGCTGGGGCATGCAGCACTGAATGCGGGTGGGCGGCCGGCGTGCCGGCCGGCCGCCCGTGACAGCCAGGCACGAGCCCGATCCATAGCCGCGAACAACAGCCGACAAGGCACATGGGAGGAGACCACATGACCATTCTGAAAACCCTGCGGGCGCTCACGCTCGCCGCGGCCGCTCTCGTTGCCGCCGTCCCCGCAGCGTGGGCCGAGGTGAAGGAAGTCCGCATCTCCAAGGGCTACGGCATCCTCTATCTGCCGCTCATCGTCATGGAAGACCAGAAGCTGTTGGAGAAGCAGGCCGAGAAGGCCGGCCTCGGCCCGCTCAAGGTCACGTGGCTGATGCTCGATGGCGGCAATGTCATCAATGACGCCATGATGGCCGGCTCGCTCGATTTCGCCGGCACCGGCGCGCCCGGCTTCATCACGCTCTGGGCCAAGGCGAAGGGCATCCCCAACGTCGAGGTCGTCGGCATCAGCGGCCTCAGCGCCACCGCGCTGTGGATGAACACCAACAGCCCGAACATCAATTCGCTCAAGGACTTCAAGGCGGGCGACAAGATCGCCCTTCCCGGCATCAAGACCTCGCTCTCGGCCGTGGTGCTACAGATGATGGCGGCGCACGAATTCGGCCGCGAGAACTATGCCAAGCTCGACCCGCTCACGGTGAGCCTGCCCCACCCCGAGGCGCTCGCGGCCCTCGTCGGCGGCAAGACCGAGATCAACGCCCACTTCACTTCGCCGCCCTTCTCCTATCTGGAGCTGAAGGACCCAAAGGTGCATCGGGTGGCAAATTCCGTCGATGTCATCGGCCCCATCACCCTCGACGTGACGTTTGCGCCGAAGAAGTTCGTGGATGCCAATCCGAAGGTCACGCAGGCCTTCCTCGACGCGCTGGATGAGGCGGACGCCTTCATCGCCGGCAACAAGCAGGCCGCGGCCGAGATCTACGTGCGGAACGCCAAGGTGAAGACCTCCGTGGAGGAGATCCTTGAAATGCTGAACGACAAGGATACGCGCTTCTCCACGACGCCGGACGGCATCATGCAGTTCGCAGACTTCATGCACGCTGCCGGCTCCATCAAGGTCAAGCCGAAGGCCTGGAGCGATCTGTTCATTCCCCAGCTTGCCAGCCGCAAGGGCAGCTGACCGGCAAAGGGCACCGGAGGACCGGTGCCCTTCCGCAGTGGATCGGGCCAGCCACCGGGCTGGCCCTCACGCATCCGGCAGGGGTAGGGTGGACAGGCATCACAAGGGCCGAAAATGCCGCCATCCCGCCACTGGACGCACGGGCTCGACTGGAACCTGCTGCGCACGTTCCTCGTGATCGCCGAAGAGCGGAGCGTAACGCGCGCCGCCGAGCGCCTGCTGCTCCAGCAGCCGAGCGTCAGCGCCGCTTTGAAGCGGTTGGAAGAGACCTGCGAGTGCCGGCTCTTCGAGCGGGGCTGCCGGCCCATGCGTCTCACGCCGCAGGGCGAGGCGCTCTACCAGCAGTGCCGCGAACTCTATCGCGCCATCCTCACTCTCGATCCCGGCATCGCCCCCTCTTCCAGCAGCCTGACCGGGCTGGTGCGGATCGAGATCGTGACCCATCTGGTGAATGGCGGGCTTGATGCGGTTGTGCGGCGGCTCAACGCCAAGCACCCCGGCATTTCCTACAATGTGGAAGTGTCCAGCAGCTACGGCATCGTGCGGGCCGTCTCGCAGCAGCTCACGCCCTTCGGCATCTGCCTTCTGGCCAAACCCCTTCCCACGCTCTCTTGCCAGTTCCTGTTCCGCGAGCGGTTCGGCGTCTTCTGTGGGCGCGGCCATCGCCTGTTCGGCGTGGAAGCCATCGACTTCGACGCCATCCGCAACGAACCCTGGGTCTCGTTCGCCTGCGCCGAGGTGTCCAACTCGCTGGAGCCGATGCTGACCCTGCGCCTCGGCGCCGATATCGCCCGCCGGGTGGTGGCGACGAGCCCCGACCTGTTCGAGGTCCGGCGCTTCGTCACCGCCGGCGTCGGCATCGGCACGCTACCGCTGGAAGCGGCGGCGCGGGATGTGGCGGAAGGCGCACTGTGGCCCCTCCCCCTCCCCGGCCTCGATGCGCTGGGCGCGGACGTCTATTTCCTGTCCAATCCGGCGCTCCGCTACAGTCCCGCGGAGCAGGCCTTCATGGAGGAAATGTCGGCGTTCAAGGATGCGAACGCCGACATAGAGGCACCGGTCGGGCCGTGAGTGATCGCGGGAGCCGGCCGCTCCCGCCCGCACGTCAGTGCGCTTCGGCGAGATCGGCCTTCAGCGTCTCCACCAGCATCAGCAGCGCGATGGTCGAGATGGCAGCCGAGCCGATCATGTACCAGGCGACCGACGATCCCGTGCCGGTCGCCTGAAGCAGTGCCGTGGTGACGATGGGCGTCGCCGCGCTGCCCAGCACGCCGGAGAGCATGTAGCTGATGGACAGGCCCGAATAACGCACCTTGGTGCCGAACAGCTCCGCGAGGAAGGTGGCGATCGGCCCGTAATTGGCGGCGAACGCCGTCATCATCAGCAGATAGCCGACCAGCGCGAGGCCGAAGACCTGGGTGTCCATGAGCCAGAACAGCGGGAAGGCAACGATGGCCTCCGCGATGATGCCGCCGACGATCACCGGCTTGCGGCCGATCACGTCGGAGAGGAGGCCGAAGGCCGGAAGCAGCAGCAGGCAGGCGCCGCAGGACAGGAGCGCGATGGAGAGCATCTCATTGCGCGAGAAACCCAGCGTCTGCGTGCCATAGGTGAGGCCAAAGGCGACGATGAGATTGAAGGAGGTGCCGGTGGACATGGTGGCGACACCGCCCAGAACCACCCGCTTCCAGTTCTTCGCCATCAGCGCGACGAAGGGAACGCTCGCCTGCGCGCCCGCCGTCTTCACCTTCTGGAAGGACGGCGTCTCGGCCGTGTTGAGCCGCACGTAAAGCCCGACCGCCACCAGCAGGATGCTGACCAGGAATGGAATGCGCCAGCCCCAGGAGACGAGCGCCTCCGTGGACATGAGCGCATTGGCGATGAGGAAGGCGAAATTGGCGAGCAGCGTGCCGGCGGGCACGCCGATCTGCACCCAGGAGCCATAGAGGCCCCGGCGGTTGTCCGGCGCATGTTCCACCGCCATGAGCACCGCGCCGCCCCATTCGCCGCCCAGCGCAAGACCCTGAATGAGCCGGAGCGTCAGAAGGAGGATCGGAGCCCAGATGCCGATGACCGAATAGTTCGGTAGGAGGCCGATGGCGAAGGTGGCGAGACCCATGATGAGCAATGAGGTCAGCAGCATGGACTTGCGGCCGAGCCTGTCGCCGAAGTGGCCGAAGAGCGCCGCACCGACGATGCGCGCGAGATAGGCCGAAGCGAAGGTGCCGAACGCCAGCAGCGTGCCGGCGAGCGGATCGAAGCTCGGAAAGAATACCTTGTTGAACACGAGCGCCGATGCCGTGCCGAAGACGAACAGATCGTACCACTCGACGGTGGTGCCGATGACGCTTGCGAAGGCAATCTTGCGCATGCTGCGCGGCTGGGGCGCGCGGGCCGCGGTGGCGCGCACGGGGACATGGTCGTTCATCGGGTCCGCCTCTGGTGATTGTTGGGTCCGACCGGGCAGCATCCATCGAGACCACGGCGCGCGCCGTGGCCAGCATCTTCGGATGTGACCGGAACCTTGGCCGGTCGTTGTGCCGGCCCTGCGGGGTACTGTCGTTGAAGTCGCCGCGGCACGCCAATCGATATTCGATATGGTCTGCATTGCCGGTTTCTATTTTCCGCAGTCGCAGAGCCGCTCTAGAACAGATGTCATCGCGGCGTGGCCGGCCGGCACCGCCGTTCCCTCACAGGCAGCAAGGTCCGACAGATGCACCGCCACGCCAACCTGCGTCCCAACATGGATCGGCTCTGGTCCACGCTCGCGCGCTCGGCCGAGATCGGCACGACAGCGCGCGGCGGGCTGCGCCGCCTCGCACTCACGGCCGAGGATGGCGAGGTGCGCCGCGTCTTTCAGCGCTGGTGCGAGGAAGCGGGCTGCCAGCTCACCGTCGATGGCATCGGCAACATGTTCGCGGTGCGGCCGGGGCAGGAAGCTGACGGCAAGGTGGTGCTGGTGGGCAGTCATCTCGACACCCAGATCAAGGGCGGCCGCTTCGACGGCATCCTCGGCGTTCTGGCCGGCCTCGAAGTGATCCGCACCCTGAACGACCACGGCATCGAGACCCGCCTGCCCGTGGCGGTGGTGAACTGGACCAATGAGGAAGGCGCCCGTTTCGAGCCGCCCATGATCGGCTCGGCCATCTTCACTGGCGACAAGAGCCTCGATTTCGCGCTCTCGCGCACCGACAAGGACGGCATCACCCTCGGGGCCGCCCTCGATGCTATCTCCTTCCGCGGCACCGGCGGCCTGCGGCCGGACCAATGCGACAGCCTGTTCGAGCTGCATATCGAGCAGGGACCGCGTCTGGATGCGGCGAAGATCCAGCTCGGCGTCGTCACCGGCGCCTTCGCGGTGCGCGGCTTCGTGGTGGAGGTGATCGGCGAGACCGGCCACGTCGGCCCCACGCCCATGCCTGACCGGCACAACGCGCTGGTGGGCGCAGCCCATGTGACGCTTGCCATCGAGGAGATCGGCTGGGAGCTTCATCCCACAGGCGGCAAGTCCACCACCATGCGGCTCGTAGCCGAACCGAACCTGCTCGGCATCCTGCCCGACCGGGTGGAGATGACCTGCGACATGCGCCATCCGGACAATGCGGTGGTCTCGCAGGCGCTGGAGCGTTTCATCGCGCGGCTCCCCGAGCTTGAGGCGAAGTCCCGCTGCAAGATCCGCATCCATGAGGGCTGGTCCTATGGCGGCATGGCCTTCGACAAGGACCGCGTCGGCCTCGTGCGCGGCGCGGCCGAAGCCCTGGGCTATACGCACATGGACATGCTGACAGAGGCCGGTCACGACGCCATGCACGTGGCCAACCACCTGCCCACGGCGATGATCTTCACCCCCTGCGAGGGCGGCCTCTCCCATAACGAACTGGAGAATGTGACCCTCGCCGATATTGAGCCTGGTGTGAACGTGCTGCTTCAGGCCGTGCTCGCGCGCGCCGCGTGAGACGAACCATGTCCACCCCCGAAATCATCGAGGTGCCCGTGGTGTCCGAGGCGATCCGTCGCCTCGGCGCCCCGACGTCCGCGCTGGTGCGCGCGGGCGGCCTCCTCTTCACCTGCGGCATGCCGCCCCTCGACCTCGCCACCGGCGCCATCGTAAGCGGTCCCATCGAGGTTCAGGCGGAATGTTCGCTGGACGCGCTCGCCTTTGCCCTCGCCCACGCTGGCTCCTCGCTGAACCGCGTGGTGAAGGCCACCGTCTTCGTCACCGACCCGGCTCTGATGGGCCCGGTCAACCGGATCTATGCGGCCCGCTTCGCTTCCGGCTTTCCCGCGCGCACCTCGGCCGCCATCAAGCCATGGTCCCAGCCCTTCGACATCGAGATCGAGTGCGTGGCCATGGCGTGAGCGGGCCTCACACCTGCCGGACACCGCCCTTCATCACCAGCGTAGGCAGGCGGCGCTCCACCACGAACTGGGGCACGGTCTCCACGTCGAAGGCGAGCAAGTCCGCCGGCGCGCCGGGAGCCAGCGTCCCCGGCCCAAGGCCCGTCACGGCATGGGGAATGCGGGTGACGTGATCGATGAGGCCGGCGATGTCCGCGTCCGTCCGCAGGCCAAAGCGGTAGGTGGCAAGCATCATGCGGTCGGCCATGCCGATGACGCTCGCCGGATTCCAGCAGTCGCGCACATTGTCCGAGCCGAAGAAGACGCTGACGCCAGCCTCCCGCAGCCGCAGGAGCGGCGGACAGCGGTCCCCGCCGGGAATGCTGGAGAGGATGGCAACGCCCGCCTCCCGCAGCAGGCTCGCCACCGCGTCGAAGGCGCGTGCATCGGCATCCGCCAGCGAGAAGGCATGGCTGATGGTGACGGTGCCTCCGAGGCCCGTCGCCTTCGTGCGATGGGCAATCTCCATGATCTCGGACAGGCCGGCTTCGCCCCCATCATGCAGATGGATGTCGATGCCCCGTCCGTGGCGCTCGGCGAGCCCGAAGACCACATCGAGCGGCGCGTGGAGATCGCCGTCATGGCCCAGCGGGTCGAGGCCGCCCACAAGATCGGTGCCCATGCGCAGCGCCTCCTCCAGCAGATCAGCCACCGGCGGGCAGGAGAGGATGCCGCTCTGGGGAAAGGCGACGATCTGGATGTCCACCCTCCCGCGCCAGCGCTCCCTGATCTCCAGGACCTGTGCCAGATAATCGAGCCGCGTCACGTCGTCGATGTCCACATGGGTGCGCAGGCAGGTAGTGCCGTGGCGCAGCGCCAGTTCCAGCAGCTTCTCGGCGCCGCGTTCAGCCAGCGTGGAGGTCTCGCCGCGCCGGAACGCCTTCTCCGCCTCGATCCGGGCCCGGACGGACGGCGCGGCGTCATGGGGCCGCCAGGGCAGGCCGAGCAGCGTCTTGTCGAGATGCAGATGGCCATCGGTGAATCCCGGCAGCACCACCGCGTTCGCAAGATCGAGGCTCTCCCGCGCCGGAGGGACGGGAGCGCCCTCTTCCTCGAACAACGCGATGCGCCCATCGGCGATGCCGATGACGACGCGCCGCCCATCCGACAGGCGGGCATTGCGCAGCAACAGATCGAGGTCCATCGGCATTCTCCCGTACTCCCTGCTCATTCCACCTGCGGCCCGCGACTGAAAGCCGACTGAAAGCTTCCTTGGCGTAAAAGGTTCATACGGCAGAAAGCCGAACCAAGAGAAGAATGCCGCAAGGCACGATCATTTGAGGAAACGCGGGCGAATATCGCCCCCCAAGGGAAGGCCCAGCCATGTCCACATTCCGTGCATCCCGCAAGGCGGGATCGCGCCTCAAGGCGTTTGTCGGCACCCTCGCTCTCGCCACGGGCCTTATGGCCTCGTCCGGCGCCTTCGCCGAAAAGCTCACCATCATCGTCGGCGGCATGGAGAAGCAGATCTACCTGCCCGCCGCCCTCACCCGCGAGCTTGGCTATTTCAAGGATGAAGGGCTCGATGTCGAGCTGATCAATTCCCGCGCCGGCGTCGAAGCGGAGAATGAGCTGCTCGCGGGCGCCGTGCATGGCGTGGTGGGCTTCTATGACCACACCATCGACCTTCAGGCCAAGGGCAAGTTCCTGAAATCCATCGTACAGTTCAGCCAGGCGCCCGGCGAGGTGCAGCTCGTCTCCACGAAGTATGCCGATGAGATCAAGTCTCCGGCGGACTTCAAGGGCCGGACGCTGGGCGTGACCGGCCTCGGCTCCTCCACCGACTTCCTCACCCGCTATCTCGCCTCGCGCGGCGGGCTGAAAGCCGGCGATTACACGCTGCTGCCGGTGGGTGCCGGCAACACCTTCATTGCCGCCATGAAGCAGGACCAGATCCAGTCCGGCATGACGACGGAACCGACCATCGGTCAGTTGCTCAAGACCGGGCAGGCGAAGATCCTCGTCGACATGCGGACGCCGGAAATGACGGCGGCGGCGCTCGGCGGGCCTTATCCGGCGGCCTCCTTCTACGTGCAGCAGTCCTGGCTCGACGCCCATCCGGACGAGGCGCAAAAACTCGCCAATGCCTTCGTGAAGACCATGCGCTTCATCGCCAGCCATTCGGCGGCGGAGATCGCCGACAAGATGCCCAAGGATTATTACGTCGGCGACAAGGACCTCTACATTCAGGGTCTCGCCGCGGGGAAGGCGCAGTTCACCCCCGACGGCCGCATGCCGAAGGACGGCCCGGAGACGGTGCTGAAGGTGCTGCAGGCCTTTGCCAAGAATGTGCAGGGCAAGCAGATCGACCTGTCCAAGACCTACACCACGAGCTTCGTGGACAACGCGGCCAAGGCCCTCGGCAACTGAGGCCTTAAGCCCTCCTCGGCGCCGGCCGCTCCGCCAGAGACCGCCGGCGCCGTCCAGCCAGAAAATTCCAAACCAGAGGCTCGCCGTGCGTCACGCCGGCGAGGGGAGGAAACGCATGTCTCTTCAGACCCTTGAGGCGACCCGCCCGCCGATCGTGCCGGCTGCCGCATTGAGCCCGGCCATAGAGCTTGAGAATGTCACCCGCCGGTTCCTGACGCCGGACGGCAAGTCCATGACGGCGCTGCACGATTTCACCATGACGGTGGATCGCGGCGAGTTCGCCTGCGTGGTCGGGCCCACCGGCTGCGGCAAGTCCACGACGCTCAATCTCGTCACCGGCCTTGCCAAGCCGAGCGCGGGCGAAGTCCGCGTCATGGGCGGCCCGGTCACCGGCATCCACAAGGACGTCGGCTTCGTCTTCCAGGCGGACGCGCTCTTTCCCTGGCGCTCGGTGCTCGACAATGTGGCCGCCGGCCCCATCTATCGCGGCATGCCGAAGGCACAGGCCTATGAGAAGGCGCGCGACTGGATCGCCCGCGTCGGCCTCGCGCGCTTCGAGAAGCACTATCCGCACCAGCTCTCGGGCGGCATGCGCAAGCGCGTCGCCCTCGCCCAGACCTTCATCAACGAGCCGAAGATCCTGCTCATGGACGAGCCCTTCTCGGCCCTCGACGTGCAGACCCGCACGCTGATGCAGGACGAACTTCTGAGCCTGTGGTCGGGCTCTGGCGCCTCGGTGGTGTTCGTGACCCACGATCTGGAGGAGGCGGTGGCGCTGGCCGACAAGGTCTATGTGCTGACCGCCGGCCCCGCCACGGTGAAGAGCGTCTATCACATCGACCTGCCCCGGCCGCGCGTGATGGAGGAGATCCGCTACGACGCCGCCTTCGTCGAGAAGTGCCGCATCATTTGGAACGACCTGCGCGAGGAAGTGCAGATCGGCCAGCAGCGCACCCTCAAGACCGGCCACTGAGCGAACGGGAGCCCTCCATGACCATGACCGCCCAGCCCGTGGCTACCGCCGCGCCCGCGCCCCGCGCCATTCCCTCCGAGGCGGAGATCGAGGCCAAGGCCCGCGCCCGCATCAAGGCCCGGCGCACGCTCGTCATCACCCTGCGCATCGCCATTCTCGTGGCCGTGCTCGGCTTCTGGGAGATCGGCGCCGAGACCGGCTTCATCGATCCCTTCTTCTTCGCCAGCCCCTCGGGCATTGCCGACCAGATCTGGATCTGGATCACCGAGGGCACCTCGCAGGGCCCGCTGTGGACGCAGATCGTGGTGACGCTGGAGGAAACCGTCCTCGGCTTCATCATCGGCGCCGTGGGCGGCGTCGTGTGCGGCATCCTGCTCGGCCGCAACAAGCTGCTGGCGGACGTCTTCTCCATCTACATCAAGATCGCCAATTCCATTCCGCGCGTGGTGCTCGGCTCCATCTTCATCATCGCGCTCGGCCTCGGCATGCCCTCCAAGGTGGCACTCGCCGTGGTGATGGTGTTCTTCGTGGTCTTCGCCAACGCCTTCCAGGGCGTGCGCGAGGCGGACCGGGCGATGATCGCCAACGCGCAGATCCTCGGCGCGTCGCCGCTCCAGATCACGACGACGGTCATCATTCCCTCGGCCATGAGCTGGATCCTCGCCTCTCTGCACGTCTCCTTCGGCTTCGCTTTGGTGGGCGCGGTGGTGGGCGAATTCCTCGGCGCCAAGCAGGGCGTCGGTCTCCTCATCGCCACAGCGCAGGGCGCCTTCAACGCCAATGGCGTGTTCGCGGCCATGATCATCCTCGCCGTGCTGGCGCTGGTGATGGAATTCCTCATCACGCTGGTGGAGAACCGCCTCGTGAAGTGGCGTCCCGTTCCGTTCCACGAGCAGAACTGAGGCAAGCCCTCTCCCGTATCGCGTCATCCATGGCCGGGGGCCTCCCCGGCCATTTTCGTCTGCGAGACCGCACGCTCAATGGGGCGCGGCTTCCGGCAGATGCATCTCCACCCTCAGGCCGCCCGCCACCGAGGTGCCGAGCACAAGGTGGCCGCCTGCCCCCTCCACCACCTCTCGCACGATGGAAAGACCGATGCCGGACCCATCCCCGGGCGTGCCCGGGAGGCGATAGAAGCGCTCGAATACCCGCTCCCGCTCTTCCGGCGGGATGCCTGGCCCCGAATCCTCCACCACCAGCACCGCACCGTCGGCGCCGCCCGAGACGGTGACTGTCACGGTGCCTCCCGTCGGCGTGTAGCGCAGTGCATTGTCCACGAGGTTCACGATCGCCTCGCGCAGCATGGCGCCGTCCCCTGCGGCCGTTGCTTCTGAGAGCACGTCGAGCCCGAGATCAATGCCGCGCTCGATGGCAAAATCCGCGAGGCCTTCCATCACCCGCCGGGTGGAATCGGCGAGGTCGATCACCTCGTCCCGCGGCCGCCGGCCGCCGGGCTCGGCCCGCGACAAGGTGAGGAGTTGCGCCGCGAGGCGGGCGAGGCGACGGGTGGATTCCTCGACGCCCGCCAGCGCCTGGTCCCGTTCCACGCCATTGCCGGAGCGGCGGGCGAAGGTGGCCTGCGTCGCCAGCAGGGCCAACGGCGTGCGCAACTGATGCGCCGCATTGGCCACGAAACGCCGCTGGGCCGCCATCTGCCCCTCCACGCGGCCCATATAGGCGTTGAGGGCTTCGACCAGCGGACGCAGCTCGCTCTGCACGGCAGTGTCCGAGATGGGCGTGAGGTCGTTCCGGTCACGGTCGCGCACCGCGTCGCGCAGGCGCATCAGAGGGGCGAGGCCCCGCCGCAGGCCAAGCAGAACGAGAAACGCCGCCGCCACCAGCAGCAGCAGTTGCCGAACCATGCCGCCCACCCACAGTTCCCGCACCATGGCGCCGTGGCCGGCAAGCGTGACGCCCACCACCACCACGATGCGCTCGCCGTCGCCGGCGCCCACCACGGGGTAGCGCAGGGCCGCGAGGCGCAGCGGCTCGCCGCGATAGGTGTCGGCAAAATGCGCGGGGATGCCGTCCTTCAGGCGTTCGGACGTGACGGGCAGATCCGGATAGCCCACGAGAAGACGCCCGGCGTCGGTATCCACCCGGTAATAGACGCGGTCCCGATGGCCCGTGTCGAACATCTCCAGCGCCACCGGCGGCACCACCGCGTCGATGACACCGCGGTCCACCCGCACATCCTCGGCGATGGCGCGCGCGGCAGCGTCCAGCGTGCGGTCGGTGACGAGATCGGCGGTGCTCCGCGCCTGCCGGAAGCTCGTCCAGACATTGAGCGCCATGAGCCCCGCGAGCGGCAGCAGGAGCCAGCACAGAAGCTGGAGGCGCAGGCTCTTAATGCGCATGGCGCAGCAGGTAGCCGAGGCCACGCAAGGTGACGATGGAGACGTCACTGCCCTCCAGCTTGCGGCGCAGCCGGTGCACATAGATTTCGATGGCGCTGGGATCGGCGAGATCATCGAGCCCGAAGATGGTCTGGGACAGCTGCGCCTTGCTCACCGTCTGGCCGGTCTTCACCAGCAGCGCCTCCAGCACCGCATGCTCGCGCGGTGTGAGGCTGAGCGGCGCCTCCCCCAGGCGGAACTGGCGGGTCTTGGTGTCGAAGGCCAGCCCACCGCAGGTTATGATCGGATCGGCCCGCCGGGCAGAGCGGCGCAGTTGCACCCGGATACGGGCCTCGAGCTCGGCCATGTCGAAGGGCTTAGCCAGGTAATCGTCGGCGCCCTCGTCGAGCCCGGCGACGCGCCCGTCGAGGCTGGCATTGGCGGTGAGGATGATGACCGGCACAGTATCGTCGCGCCCGCGCAGCCGCCGCAGGAGCTGAATGCCGTTCATGCCCGGCAACGTCAGATCGAGGATGACGAGATCATAGGTTTCGAGGCTCAGCGCGTGATCGGCCGCCTCGCCGTCATGCAGCACGTCCACGACGAAATTGTCCCGCCGCAGGATCTTCGCCAGCCAGTCGGCGAGTTCAAGATTATCTTCGACAAGAAGGAGCCGCATCTCACGCCAGCCTGAAGCTGCGGCACTCTAGAGCACCCGGCGATCCGGTGGCAACGAAGGCGACCGGCGCGAGCCCCACCCGGCCACGAACACACACGTCATGCACAGGTGATGCCCTCGTCCGTATGCAGACGATCGCCGTTCGGGCAGACGGCAAACCGGGCGAACGCCAGAAAATGAGCATCTTGTCATCAGTGGCCTGACCGCTAAAGCCGCCTTTGTGTTGTTCCCGATTACGACGGGCGCGCCGAAAGCTTCCGACCAAAAAAGGAGCCGGTCGGGCGACTAAGCTGAACCGGTCTAGAGGAAAGCCAGCTTCACGACAGCTAGCAATGGGATGATGATACCGGTCATAAAACGGGCGCGGAGCTGTATCGTGCTGGATATTCCTGCCGCTATCGTCGTGGTCGGGCTCTTCATTGCCTGTTTCGGTGCACTCATCGTCGGAAAATCCGCCTTCATGGGCTTCGATTATCCGGCGAAAGCCCGCAATGCCGACGGCACGGTCCGCGAAAACGGGGAGTCTCCGGAAATGACCATGGTTCATGCCCTGATGAACCAGACCCATGCCGCCACCATCGGCTTCTGTTGCCTTGCGGCGGGAACATGCATCCAGATGGTGGGAGCGGCAGCCGCCACCCTGTGGTGAGCGAAGCCTCGCCACGTGTGCCTGCCGGCTTCGCCCTTGCGCCTCCGGCCCCAGCGGTGCCATAGCTGTCTTCACAGTGTCCGGGGTCTTCTCGCGCACGCCGGATTGAAGAAACGATGCGGGCCTCTGCCGGTAGCGACGTCGAGTATGCTTTTCTCAGAGCACCGGGACAGATGCCGGGGGCGATCCGCGCTTTCGACTGGTCCACGACCCCGCTCGGCCCGATCTCAAGCTGGCCCGTCTCCTTGCGCAGTGCCGTCGGCCTCATGCTGGCCTCGCACTTTCCCAAGGCGGTAATCTGGGGCCCGTCGCTGACGACCCTCTATAACGACGCGTTCCTGCCCATCCTCGGCAGCAAGCCGGCGCCGCTCGGCCGCCCGTTCAACGAGATCTGGAGCGAGGTGTGGCCGCAGGTGGAGGCCATCCAGCGGAAGGCCTTCGCGGGAGAAGCCACCTTCATCGAGGATTTCCCGCTCGTGATCGAGCGTAACGGGCAACCCGAGCACGCCTATTTCACCTTCTGCTACAGCCCGCTTCTCGATGACGACGGCAACGTCGCCGGCATGCTGGATACGGTCATCGAGACCACAGGCAAGATGGCTGCACTGCGGGACGTCAAGCTCATCAATGGCGAGCTGGAGCACCGCATCCGCAACACGCTGGCCATCGTCGGCGGCATTGCCCACCAGACTTTCCGCTTCGCGGGTTCGCTGACGGAGGCGCGCGACATGTTCAATGCGCGCCTCGCGGCGCTCGGCAATGCCCATTCAGCGCTGACGCAGTCCAACTGGGCGAGCACGCCGATCGAACTTTTGCTGCGCAAGAGCCTGTCGCCCTATCAGTCGGCCGGCAACCAGATCACGCTGGAAGGTCCGGCGCTCGACATCCCGCCCCAGAAGGGCCTGACACTCTCCCTCGCCATCAACGAACTGGCTGCCAATGCCCTGAAGCACGGCGCCCTGTCCACGCCGGACGGACACGTCAGCGTGCAATGGAGCGCCGATCATCCGCCAGCGCTCGACGGGTTCGCCTTGAACTGGATGGAGCGCGGCGGCCCACCGGTGCAGCCGCCGAACCGTACCGGGTTCGGTACGTTCCTGCTTCAGGCGCTGGCGGGTGCGTTCAATGGCACGGCGGCCGCCGACTATGCGCCCGAGGGCCTGACCTTCCGCCTCTCCACGCCGCCTGCGGTGATGCCGACGGACGTGAAGGCCGGGATCAGTTCCCGCTGAAGAGCTGGGTGCCCACCTTGTCACCGGTGGCGATGCCCAGCTTGCGGGCTTCCCCGCCGCCGATCTCGATCACCGCCCGCACCGGCTCGCCGGAGGAGATGGTGGCCTCGGAAAAGGGCGTCGTATTCTCCGCAATGCGGGCGATGGAGCCATCCGCGCGGATGAAGAGCATGTCGAGCGGAATGAAGGTGTTCTTCATCCACATATAGACCGGCTGGTCGCTCTTGAAATCGAACAGCATGCCTTGGCGCTCGGGCAGGCTCTTGCGGTACATGAGGCCGGTGGCCCGCTGTTCCTGCGTACGCGCCACCTCCACCTCGATCATGACCACGCCTTTGCGGGTGACGATCTCCACCGGCTCAAGGCTCGCGGCGTGGACGGCAGAACCGGCGCCAAACGCCAGCAGGCAGAGCGCAACGCAGGCCGCCGCCAGACGGCTCAGAAGGTGGCACGCCGAACGCCCGGAGGGCATGCGGGACAGGAAAGCCGGACCGATCATCGGGATCCCTTGGAGAGGAGTGCTGGCGCTGGTGTGGGCCGAAGGGCGCGGCTTGGCAAGTCCTCCGAGCCCGGCCATTCGGGGCGCCGCAGCGTCAATGGGCGCCGGCGGGCGCGTCCTCCGCCTTCACCTCGGTGGCCATGAGGCCCTTCGGGCCGTCGCCATAGCGCACCAGCACGCTCTGGCCCGGCCGCAGTTCGGTCAGGCCCTGCTGCCGGAGCGTTTCCATATGCACGAAGATGTCCGGCGTTCCCTCGCCCTTCGAAAGGAAGCCGAAGCCGCGCATGCGGTTGAACCATTTCACCGTGGCCCGCTCGAACCCGCCGGACGGGGCGACATGGACACGGCTGCGGGTGGGCTGGGGCACGGGCTGGACGGCGGTGGACAGGTCCAGCGACAGCACGCGAAAGGCCTGAAGACCCTTGGAGCGGCGCACGGCCTCGCAGACGATGCGGGCCCCTTCCATGGCGGTGGTGAAGCCGTCCCGGCGCAGACAGGTGACGTGCACGAGCACATCCGGCCCTCCGTCATCGGGCACGATGAAGCCGTAGCCCTTGGCGGCATCGAACCACTTGACGGCCCCTGACACCTCCAAGAGATCGACGGGCCGTTCCGCCGGATCTTCCGAAGGACTGGTGAACTGCGGCCCGAGACCCAGTGCGTCAGACCCCATGACAACCCCGACAACCGCGCATGCGCGAACCGAGAGGAACCTCAAGGATAGCAAGTTACCGCAGCGACGCACACCCTTTCGTTGCAGCGCGACGCGACATTTTCGGCCCCCCGCCCCTTCCCCTCGCGCGTCCGCTGCGGCACCTGCGGGACCGCCGGCGCGCTAGAGGAAGGGCTCCAGCACATCCCCGATATCGTCCCGCACCACCAGATCCGCCATCTCGTCGAAGTCGGTGGGCTGGCGGTTGACGATGACGAGCCGCGCGCCGTTGCGCCGGGCCATGAGCGGAAACCCGGCAGCAGGATAGACCACCAGCGACGATCCCAGCACGATGAAGAGGTCGCACGTATCGGTGAGCGCCGCCGCGCGGGCCATCTCCCGCTCCGGCATGGCCTGGCCGAACGAAATGGTGGCCGACTTGATCGGCCCGCCGCAAGCCTCGCAATCGGGCGCGATGCCACCCGCCGCCTCGAAGCGGGTCTTCACCCATCCCAGCTCATAACGCTGCCCGCAGTCGAGGCAGGTGGCATAGGTGCCGTTGCCGTGCAGTTCGACCAGATCCATGTCCGGCACGCCAGAGGCCTGGTGCAGCCCATCGATGTTCTGGGTGATGATCCCCGAGAGCCGCCCCTGCGCCAGCAGGTTCGCAAGCGCCCTGTGCCCCCGCCCCGGCTGCGCGCCCGCAAAGGATGCGTCCATCACGAACTTGCGCCGCCAGGCCTCGTTTCGGGCCGCCGGATGGGCGCGGAAGTCGCCGAAGGCGATGGGCTTGTTCCGGCTCCACAGGCCCCCGGGGGACCGGAAATCGGGAATGCCGCATTCGGTGAAGAGCCCAGCCCCGGTAAAGGCGACCGCCCGGTCGGCGGCGGTGAGAAAGTCCGCCAGTTCACGCTGGGCGGTCTTGAGATCGGCTTCGAAAATCATACCTTTGCCCCGCCGGCGCCCCGCCAGGTTTTCCCTCCCCGCCAAGGATCAGCCATGCGCTATCTCCACACCATGGTCCGCGTCACGGATCTCGACGCCTCGCTGGATTTCTACTGCAACAAGCTGGGGCTCGTCGAAGTCCGCCGCAAGGAGGTGCCAGCCGGGCGCTACACGCTGGTCTTCCTCGCCGCCCCCGGACAGGCGGGCGTCGCCGAGGTGGAGCTCACCTACAATTGGGACCCGGAAGCCTATGGCGAGGGCCGCAACTTCGGCCATCTCGCCTTCGAGGTGGACGACATCTACGCCACCTGCGCCAGGCTGCAGGCAGCGGGCGTGACCATCAACCGCCCGCCCCGCGACGGCTACATGGCCTTCGTGCGCTCGCCCGACAACATCTCCGTCGAACTGCTCCAGAAGGGCGGCGCCCGTGCCCCCGAGGAGCCCTGGGCCTCCCTGCCGAACACCGGCAAGTGGTGAGCATTCACCACTGAACGGGACGGGCTCCGGCAGGCCTCGGCCGCCGGAGCCCGTCACTCCATCTGTCGCGCCTGTGAGGCTGTTGGGTGGTGGCTACCGGCCGGCATCCTCGCAGCCGGCATGCTCGCAATCGGCACATCCGTTGCGGCTGTCTGCGAGTTGTCGCAGTGCGCACCGGCAGCGCCGTCCCGGAGACCGGCCGCTCCCGTCTGGCGAACGCGCCTCCTCAAGCCCAGATATCCTCGAGAGCGTGACCTTCCCCTGCCGTTCGCCGACGGGCACCCCGTGATGGTCCTGCCTGCCGGCCGATTGCGGCAGGAAACGACCGCGATACGTTGCCAGCCAAGGATTTTCTCTGAACATACCCACAGGAGAGGGATAGCGGTGCGACAGGCACTTGCGGCGCACCGATCCCCCCCCTATAAGGGCCCTCGCGCGCTGCGCCCTTCGTCTATCGGTTAGGACGCCACCCTTTCACGGTGGAGAGAGGGGTTCGACTCCCCTAGGGCGCGCCACTCGCTTCGCGAGGCCTTGTGCGGCAAAGTTTCTTGATCTGATAACGGTTTGACGGGCTGCGAGTGCTACACTTGCATGCTACGAATGGCCTTTTCGGATGCGCAGAATGAAGTACGTTCAGCGGCGTGCCGGCCGCTATGAATTTCGCTTCCCATTGCCGGATGATCTCGCGGGAAAAGCCGCGCCCTTCGGCGCCCCCGCTTCGCTGCAGCCCCTCATCAACACGGCCACGAAGTGCTTCAAGCGAGAACTCGTCCGCTCGCTGAAGACGAACGAGGCCGCCATGGCCGAGCGCAAGGCGCTGGCCGAGATCGCTGCCACCCACGCCTTGGTCGACGCCGCGCGTGCCTTCGTGAAGGAAGGGCCTGCCGCCTCGATCGCCCCCACACAGATCGAGGCGTTGGCGATCGCCCACGAGAGCCGCATCCTGCGGGGAGACGAAGCGTTTCGCGAGAAAGGTCTCGGCTTCGACCCGACCTTCCACCGCCGCCCTCAGCACGATGGCGGCATGAGTGATGTCGATCTCGACCTCTATGCCTTCGCGATCAAATTCCTCGACCAGGAGCGCCGCGGGGAACTCGCGCGTATGCGGCCCGGCGAGGACATCTCGATGCAGGTCAACAAGGCCATCCGCGAGGCCGGCCTCGTCCTGCATCCCGATGATCCCGCATGGCGCCAGCTTGAGTTGGCCTTCCTGCGAGCCCAGCGCCGCGCCTTCGATGGGATCAAAGCCCGGCTGAACGGCGAAGACGTGCCGTCTCCCCCTCCTCCACCCGCAACACCCGAGGCAGTGACGACCAAAGGCCTCACGATCAACGCGGCTCTCGAACACTGGAAGGGCGGCGGAGGACGTGGCGCCAAGAAGCCTCGTGAAGACTCTGTTTTCGAGGCCAGCCGGGCCGTCCAGCGCTTCGTCGAGATGCACGGGGACATGCCGATCGCCGATATCAGCAAAGCCCAAGGCCGCGCCTTCCGCGACGCGCTGGCGGCCTTGCCCAAATCCCTCCCCCACAAGCTCATTCAGCTCCCTCTGCCGGAACTCCTGAAGAGGGATCTCTCGAAATATCCGGCGCGCAGCGCCCAGACGGTGAACAAGACGCTAGCCCTGCTGGGCGGCATCCTGACGCGCGCAGAGCGCGACGGTCATTTCGATGCTCTCGGTGGATGGACGAACCCCTTTCACGTCGCCTTCGAGATCGCCACCAAGGACAAGGAACCGTACGAGCCGTTCAGCACAGTCGAATTGGCCAAGCTGTTCAACTCGCCCGTCTTCGCCCGAGGGCAGCGCCCGCGCGGCGGCAGCGCCGAGGCTGCCTATTGGTTTCCCGTCGTCGCCCTCTATTCCGGGGCCCGCCGCACGGAAATCGCCCAATTGCGCCTCTGCGACCTTCGCCAAAGCTCCGAGGGTCTCTGGTTCTTCGACTTCAACGACCAGGGCGAAGGCCAGAGCCTGAAGAACAGCTCGTCCATGCGCTCAGTCCCCGTGCACCCCGAATTGGTACGGCTCGGCCTGCTGGCGCATCACGCCGCCCGCCTCACACGGCATCCAGCCGATGCGCCACTCTGGAGCGCCTTCATCCCTCCGATCGCGACGCGCGCCAAGGCCTGGTCCAAATGGTTCGGCCGCTATCTCGGCATTCATGTCGTCGATGATCCTGCCAAGACATTCCATTCGTTCCGGCACACCTTCAAACGCGCCTGCCGCGAGGCCGGCCTGAGCGAAGAGGTCCACCACGCCCTGACCGGTCATTCCGGCGGCGGCGTTGGCCGCAGCTATGGCCGAGAGCGGCGGGAGGACGGCAGCCTAGACAGGGGCATCTCCATGGCCAGGCTCCATGTGGAACTCAGCAAGGTCAAATTCGACATTTTCATCGCTGCACAGAAATCACAATCCGCCAACGACGAGCCCCAAAATGGATGAAAACCAGATCATATCACTTGCGATATCGGAATATCGTTCGGATGCAGAAAAATCAGAACCGGGGATCAGTGAAACTGCGTTAATCAGAGCGTGCGTAGAATCATTAAATGACGATCTAAATCGTAAATTTGAATATATATTGAACAATGCAAAAGATTATAAAATCGGCTCAAAGCGAGATATTCGCATTGAGTATTGGTGCAAACTGGAAGTGTGGTCCGCCGAAGAGGCTGCTTTCCTCGCGATTGGCTTCGACCCCGATGACGCCAAACTTATCGACCGCTGCTCGGACGAAGAGAAGGCCATTTTTCGGGACGTCGAGCGGGCGGTGCGGCGTTTCGTCGACGGAGGAAACACACCATTTCCCCCAGATATAATTTATCACTTAAAGCAGTTCGGATTCGAATTTAGCAAAGAAATAAGAAGCAATATACGATTGAATGAGCGCCGAAAGGCTCGCTTCGAACGAAAATATCGTCGTTTACGGAAAAGTCAGATAGACAATGCCAAACATTTAGACTCATTACTTAAATTAATACTTGCATTCTGCGTCATTCCTCACGAATATACGCAGGGCGCAAGGACACCAGCTGTACAGAAGATTATAGATACGGCCAGAGACCACTACGTTCATATTGACAAGAAAACCGTCAAATCAATCCTCGACGCAGCGGTTAGTCGCTCCAAGTTCCTGATACGAAATAACAAATCCTAGAGAGGGAAATGCGCACCTTGGGCTCGCATTTCCACCTCCCCCAAGCCCGGCCTCTGCCGTCGTAAGTATTGGGCCTCCGCAATCGCGAGGCCTCTTATGCCTACATTACGCAACCGTTCATCACGCGCCAACCCCCCATCATCGCCCTCCCGGACGACGGTGAATGTTACACACGTCTTTTGTCCTGAGCCTCATGTCCGCACTGAAGGAGAGGACAGCCGCCACGTCCCTGAAGCCAAAGCCGGTCAAGCGGCAACTCTCATCCGGAATGTCGCCAATCTGAATGATCAGAAGCTCCACAAGGAACTCGCTCGCGCTGGCTTACCTCATTTTGAGACTGTCGAGGATTGCCGCAAGCGCCAGATCCGGGACAACGCCCTCATGGAGGCTGCCGGTTCGATTCCAAGTCAGCTGCTGCACGCGCTACGTCGCGAAGAATGCGAGGACTTTGACGCTCTTCCATTCGATTCAGGCGCCTCCCATCTCGCGAAACGCCTCTACCGGGCAGAGTGCATCCTCAGCGCGACGCCGCTGATCGAGGCAGCGGGACAGGCGCACCTTCTGACGGCCATCGATTCCACGATGCGAAGACCGGTGGGTAAGCTGCATACCGTTTCACCAGCAAGGATTCTCCGGCGCATAAAGGATTGCCTTCGCCAAACGAGTCAAAACGCACGTGCGATCTGCGGCGTCGAAGCCTGTTTTGACTTAGGCGCCGATGACAACAAATTCTGGGCGCCCCACGTGCATTGTGTGGTGGCCGGCATCAACGCAGCAGAGCTGCGTGACAGCATGCGCGATGCTTTCGCCCACAGCGAGGTGTATCGACCCACCATGGTCCAACCGATAACCTTAGGAGAGGTCGCTCGGACAATCGGCTATTGCACAAAGAGAGGAGATATTCTCAGGCCAGAATACACAGCAAAAAACGGTCGCAAGCAGCGGCGCAAGCAGCGTCTACGTTCTCATTTGCAAGCGGAATTCGCCAGTTGGACTGCAGAATACCGCCCCAAGGACTTTGTGGCGCTCGTCGGCTTCAAGCGTAACGGCCACTATCTCGTAACGACTTAGCACCCCCTCGCGGGAGGCTGCCACCGTACGCGGGTTGCGCCCGCGTGCACATTTGTCACCAGTAATACGCAATTGAACAACGGAGTTGCCAAATGGCATCGGATCCGATCGCCCCCGTGCGCCTGCTCAATACCCTTAAGGACGTGAACACCGGCGAACATTTTGTAGAAATGGACTTTGAAACCGTCGGAACTGGACGCGGAAATATTGTGCTTCCTAGCCAGGTCTGCGCCGACCATCGGGCAGTTCTCCGTGCGCTGCTTCGCGAAGGTTATCAGACGCAAAGCGGCAAAGGCGCTGACCTGAAATGTATCGGTGATGCCGTGACCGCCGTAACTTCCACGGTCCTGGATGTCAGTACACGCGCCGGCTGGCACGGCGAGAGCTTTGTCCTCCTACATCGGACGCTGGGAGGCTCAAGCGGCCCCCGCTTCTTTCGGCCGGCCCCAGCAGCTCACTTGCGGGCCGGAACCCTGGAAGCCTGGAAATCAGGGCTGAAAGCTGGTTGCGGCGCGTCGAGCTACATCACCTTCGCGACCGCCTTGTCGTGCGCTGCGGCGTTGCTCAAGCCGCTCGAAATGCAGGAGGGTGTCATCTTCCAGTTCACCGGCAAAAGCTCCACCGGCAAAACCACAGCGGCGTTGGTCGCTCAATCCGCAGCCGGGCGAGCGACACTGGACACGCTGCTCACGCACGACGTCACGGGGCGAGCGCTCGAAGAGCGGGCGTCGGCTGCCAACGATGGCCTGCTCGTGATCGACGAGACGCAGCGCGTTCATGGCTCCCAAGCCAAGAAGCGCGAGCATATTTCCCACCTTCCTTACGCGCTGGCGTCCGGCAAAGGGCGCGTGCGAAGCAAGAGCGTCAGCGATACCCTCGACAACGTCCACTTCCGGATCGTGGGCTTGTCGACCGGCGAGCTGCCACTGGCTTCATATGGCGAGCGTGAGATGGGCGAAATCCCGCGCTTCATCGACATCCCCGTGCCCGACCCGTATGCCCACGGCGTGTTGGACCGCCTCGATGAGGAGGAGGATGACCCGAAGGCTATCATGCAAGCGGCCGAAGCCTGCATCCAGGCTAATTACGGCGTCGCCACAGAGGCCTTCCTCGAGCAGTTCGTGGCTGATCACGCAGGTAACACCGCAAAGGCCAAGGCGTACTTCGACGGCTTCTTGGCGTCCTTCTGCCCACACGGCAACAGCTGGCAGCAGCGTCTGGCTGGGAAATTCGCCGTTGTGTACGCAGCAGCGGCCCTGGGCATAGAGTTCGGCGTCTTTCCCTTCACAGCCACGCACGCCAAGGAGCGCATCCGCCGCCTGTACCGCAAAGCACGTACAGAAGCGCGAACGGCTGAACAGGCCAAGGTCGCCTTCCTTAAAACGCTGGCGAAGAAGGCTCGAAGCACCCGCTTCCCGAGGATCAAGAAGGGCGAATCTCTCCGGGAAGACCTCAAAGACAAGGCTTATGGCTTTCGACGTGACATGAACGGCGAGATGAGCTTGGCGATCTGCCCGGCAAGGATCGAGCAGCTCGTTGAGCCTAAGCGTCACGCAAAGGCGGTCGTTGAACTCCTGGCAGCAGAGGGGACGCTCGTTCTTGGCCACGACGGAAGGAACGTTACCCAGATCCAAGTGGGAGGCTTCCGCAATCCACGGGGGTGCTTCTACGTGCTGCCCTTGAGCCGTCTGCCACAGGCATCCGCCCAGAGACAGCGCCGAAGAAGGAAAAGACAGTAATCGAGCCTAAGGCGAAGCCAAAAAAGGAAGCCTCTGGCGAAACCCTCTAACAAAAGGGGCTAGAAGCCCATAATTCTTCGCCCCAGAGACACGATCGAGGGGGCTTCCCCTCGATCTAGGCGCTAAAGCAGAGGAAACGACTGATCAATAAAAGATACCTACGCGCATGTGCCATTGCATGGCCTGCGGCCGAGACTTGGCCGAGGCGCAGTTTGTATCACGAATTGAGTTAAAATTCGCAAAATATGCTTCTAAGAGCCCCGTAGAGCCTAGAACAGGCCTTTTTGAGAGAAAAATGCCGTAAAACTGCAAAATATCAAACGGCAGAGACGTTCGTGAATTTGCTACGCAAACTGCCACCCTCGTTAGCACTTCTATATCCCGGAACAAGTGCTAACGGGCGTGCGTTTGTTGCTGTCTCATATGCAGGTTTTGTCGGAGCGCCGTTTTAAACACGGCTGCAGCGGAGCGGCACTGCGATGTCGGCGCAGACTCATTCCTTGCTTGGCGTTAGCACTTGACCGCTGAAGTGCTAACGCCCGAGCAAATTTCTCAGCTGGAAACGTCAGACCTACGCGGGAGCCTTCTTTCGGCGCGTCGCCTGTTTCGGCCGAGGCAGGGGTTCCGGATCAGGTGCAGGCTTGCGGCCGAGGCCTAGCTGCTTCGCCAATGCGGAGCGCGCATTCGCGTAGTTCTGCGCGACCATCGGATACGTGGGCGGCAGGCCCCACTTCGCCCTGTAGGCCTCGGGTGTGAGATCGTAGGACGCCTTCAGATGGCGCCGCAGCGATTTGAACTTTTTGCCGTCTTCGAGGCAGACGATGAAGTCCGGCGTGACCGACTTTTTCACTGGCACGGCCGGCGTTAGCTCAGTGACGATTTCCAGTGCCGGCTGGCCATTCAATCCGTTGAACGTGCTGTAGACGTTTTGAATGAGCTGCGGCAAATCGGCCGCCGCAACAGAGTTGTTGCCAACGTAGTCGGCGACGACCTGCGCGGTCAGTTCGACGAAAAGCGCATTCTTCAGCTCGGACAAGGCGATTCTCCTTCCACGGCACTGCCTGTGCACCACGGGCGGCACATCGCGTCAACTGGGCAGCGCTGATTGTCGCAGAGAGCAACGCCGCCGGAGGCGTGAGCTGCCCCATAGCTGTTTCGACTGCCCTTTCAGCGATGTCCGCTTTGCGCCCCCATTGTGGTCACTGATCTGGGAACGGTCGCGGTCCAAAAGCGGACATGAGCGAGACGTGGCAAGTAATTACGAAGCAAGCGCGAGGGTGTAGCGTCCTCAATTTGGCAGGCCGAATTGCTGGCGCAGCACCTTGTCGAACAACCGCGCGGGCATGAGGCGACGTAGCAAGCTGATTTGTTTCGCCACCTTGCCGACCGGGTAACGCAGCCTGTGGCGCGAAGCCGTGGCGGCCCGAAGCACCGCCTGCGCCACTTCTTCCGGCGTGACCGCCTGCGGCAACGACTTCCTGATGAAGTCATGCACCCAGGCACGACCGCCATCATACTCCGCCTTCTTGGCGTCGGGCTCCAGCGCGCTCTGGTCGAAATTGCCGGTCACCGTTCCGGGCTCGATCAGGGAGACACGGACATTGAAGGCGCGGACTTCGTGATCGAGCGACTCTGAATAGCCCTCAACAGCGAACTTGCTTCCGGCATAATGGGCCGAATATGGCGCAGGGATGAACCCGAGTGCGCTGCTGAGATTGATGATGCGGCCCTGCCCGCGCGCCCGCATCGACGGCAGGACAGCGTTGATGACCCGGACAACGCCGAACAGATTGACGTCGTAAAGGCGCTGAACCTGCGCGGCCGAGGATTCCTCGGCGCCTCCGAACATTCCGACGCCGGCATTATTGACGAGAACATCAATGCGCCCGGTGCGCGCAAGCACCTCCGACACCAGGGCGGCCACGGAATCGTCATCCGTCACGTCGCAGGCCAGCATCGTGACTTGGCTCGGGGCGGTTCCGCCCGGTTTGCGGCTGGTGCCGAAGACGGTGAAGCCGGCCCGCGCCAGGGCTTCGGCGCTCGCCCGGCCGATGCCGGACGACGCTCCCGTCACAAGAGCGGTTTTCGGAGAGAGTGAGGACATAGCTGCTGATCCGGTTTGCGGACGAGGGAACGGGTCCGCCATCGCGGCCCAATTAGTCACCGCCGGCCGGCGTCGTAGGGCCGGCCATGCGTCAGGGTGAGGCGATGCAGCCGTCACTTCAGCCTAAGGACAACCTTGCCTTTGGACCGTCCGGTGTCGAGATAGGCCAAGGCTTCGTTGGTCGCTTCGAACGGGAAAACCCGGTCCATGATCGGGTGGATGATCCCCGCCTCGATCAGAGCCGTGACCTGGCTCAGTTGCCCGCCATCCGCCCGCATGAACAGGAAGGAGTAGCGGACACCACGGGCTTTGGCCTTCCTGCGGATGCCGAAGCTCAGAAGGCGCATGAGCTGACTCAGCATCCAGTTCAGCCCCTGCTGCCGCGCGAATTCGGCGTCCGGTGGGCCGGAGATCGAAATCAGCTTCCCGCCGGGCTTCAGCACGCTCAGGGACTTCATGAGCGTGTCGCCGTCCAGGCTGTTCAGGACGACATCGTAGCCTGTCAGGACTTTCTCGAAGTTCTGCGTCTTATAGTCGATCACGACATCGGCGCCGAGGCTTCGAACCAGATCGACATTGGCGGTGCTGGTGGTCGTCGCGACCGTCGCGCCGAGATGCTTGGCCAGTTGAATGGCGAATGTCCCAACGCCGCCCGAACCCGCGTGGATGAGGACCTTCTGTCCCTTGCGCAAATCGGCGCGGTCGACCAGGGCCTGCCAGGCCGTCAGCCCGACCAGGGGGATGGACGCCGCCTCCTCCATGGTCAGATTCTTCGGCTTCAGCGCGAGATCATCCTCATGGATGGAAATCCGCTCCGCGAAGGTTCCGATCCGGCTATCGCGCGGGCGGGCATAGACCTCGTCCCCCGCCTTGAAGCGGCTGACCTTCGCGCCAACCCGCGCGACCCGTCCCGCCATGTCGTGTCCCAGCACGAAAGGCGGGCGATACGGAAGAAGGGGCTTGAAGGCGCCATCCCGGATCTTGGAATCCAGAGGGTTGAGCCCGGCGGCGTGAATCTCGACCAGGACATCCTCATCACCCAATGAGGGCTCCGGCCTTTCGCCAAAGCGCAGGATGCCGCTCTTCTTGTACCTGTCGAGGATGAAGGCCTTCATGATGGTGTGCTCTCTGGTTTCCTGCGGATTGCCCGCCGCCGGTCGGAAGGACGGGACTGGTGCCGGCGCGCCGGACCGTGGCGGGCAAAGGCTCAGTCGGCCGTCCGGTAGCGCGCGGCGGCGTGTTCCTGGCGGGTGTTCGGCAGCATGGCCTGACGTGCGGCCTGGAAGGCGTTCCACTGCTCCACATCGGGCAGCGGCGGGATCGTGACGGCCTCGCGGCGGTCGAACCCGATCATGGCCGCGTCGACCAGCTCATTGACGTCCATCACCCCGGCCATGGCGTCGACGTCCGCGCCGACGTGACCCCAAATCTCGGTACGCGTGGCGGCGGGGAGCACGGCCTGAACATAGACGCCCTTCGGGCCGAGCTCGAGGCTGAGCCCCTGCGACAGGAACAGCACGAAGGCCTTCGTCGCCCCATAGACGGTCATGCCGAATTCCGGCGCGATCCCGACCACCGAGCCGATATTCACGATCGCACCTTCGCCGGCCTGTGCCAGACGCGGCGCGATGGCACTGGCCAGCCGCAGGACGGCGGTGGTGTTGAGGGCGAGCAGACGCGCGACGTCCTCGGTGCTCTGCTCGATGAAGCTGCCGCCAATGGCCGTTCCGGCATTGTTGACGAGGATGCCGATACGGACGTCTTCGCGCAGGCGGGCCTCGACGGCCGCGAGGTCGGCGGGTTGGGTCAGATCGGCCGTGACGATCTCGATCGCCACGCCGGTCTCTTCACGCAGGCGAGCCGCCAGCGCCTCCATGCGCGCCGTGTTGCGGGCAACCAGCACCAGATCATGCCCACGGCGGGCGAACCGCTCGGCATAAGCCGCGCCGATACCGGTCGAGGCGCCGGTGACGAGAACGGAGGGGTGTGCGGCCATGGGTTGCTCTCTCTTCAATTCGTAGTCATATACATGATGGTCATCATGTTTGATCCTAAATATGATGACCATCATGTAACTGTCAATGACGGGGGCGGAGGAATCTGAAATGAAGGTCAGCCGCGAGCAGATGGCGGAGAACCGCCGCCGCATCCTCGACGCCGCCAGCTTGCTGTTTCGCGACCGGGGATTCGACGCGGTCAGCGTGGCCGAGGTGATGAAGGCCGCCGGGCTCACCCATGGCGGCTTCTATGGGCATTTCAGTTCAAAGGATGATCTGGTCGCGCAGACATTGGCCCATGCCCTCGCGGCGGACTCAGGCGGAAATGGCGATCTCAGTCATTATCTGAGCGCCTATCTATCGCCGCGCCATCGCGACAATCCGGCCGCGGGTTGCCCCACGGCGGGCCTCGCCGCCGCCATACGCCACCAGACCCCGGCGGCGCGCGCGGCGATGACGGAAGGGCTTCGCTCGCAGATCGCCCGTATCGAGACCGCGCTCCCGGAGGTGCCTCCGGAAGACCGGCGCCGCACCGCGATCGGAAGCTGGGCGGCGATGGTGGGCGCCGTCATCCTCGCCCGCGCCATTGATGACCCCGCTCTTTCGGACGAGATCCTGGAGCAGACACGCGCCTGGATCGATGCGGGGATCACGGACGGGTCAGACGTGTAATTCCCAGGCCTGCGAACGGAGTTGGATCGCATCCTCGGCTGACAGTAGGCACCCAGCAATTCGACACGGATTTCGAAGCGGAGATTTCGACGGTCGCCTTTGGTCAGGTTTGGTCTCGGCAATTCATCGGCGCGATATGTCCGCTTCTCCTTTGAAACCCCTAATAGCGGACAGTCTGCCACCGGCCCCATACTGGACCTTCGGATGTCCATAGGGAATGGTCCGGTGCTGGCGCATGTCGCCCTTACTCAGCCGCCGGAATCCGCCCGATCGTGGCGCTGCTCACACCCATGATGCGGGCGATCTGCCGCACCCCTTCGCCATCGGCGCGCAGCTTGGCAATGTATGCCTGCTGCTCGACGGTCAGCTTCGGCTTGCGGCCGAATTTCACCCCGCGCGTCTTGGCTCGCGTTCGGCCCTCGCTGGTGCGTGTGCGTATGAGATCCCGCTCGAACTCTGCCAAGCCGCCGAGAATGGTCAGCATCAGCCGACCGTGAGCCGTGGTGGTATCTGCCCAAGCGTCGGCGAGAGACCGAAATGCCGCACCACGCTCACTCACTTCGGCCAGCACGTTGAGCAGGTCTCGGGTCGAGCGTGCCAGCCTGTCGAGCCGAGCCACTACCAGCACGTCTGAAGGCTTCAGAGCCGCGATGCATTTTCGAAGTTCACGGCGCTCGGTTTTGGCACCACTGGCCGTCTCGGAGAATATCCTCTCGCAGCCTGCAGTTCTGAGGATTTCAATCTGACTATCTAAAGTCTGACCGTCAGTCGAAACACGTGCATAGCCAATCATCATAGCGATGAGATTATGAGACTATTATGTGAGACATGCAAGTCGCTGATTTATAAGGCGCGCATGCGTGTCTCAAATATTTTAATTTAAGAGATCTATTGGAAGAGAGCGTTTATCTGCTCCCTTTCTTTATGAATCGTGATTGGTGCGCCTCGCGACCGAAGTCCCTTTTGGAGAAGAGGTCACCTGGCCGCTCCAGCGTCGCGAAACAGATTATCCGCCGGCTGCTGAGCCTGCCGCGCGGCCTCGTTGGCGGAGGCAGACGCAGTGGGTACAGACATCGATGAGCTAGACCGTCATTAAAAGCCCCCCCCCCCTGCGGGCAAGGCTATCGCATTTGGGCGAGGGCTCGGATGAGCGGTCGTCTTCCCAAGCGCATCGCTTGAAACGCCCGCGGATTGGGGGGGGGGGCTTGGGGCAGTCCATCTGGTCGGCGACGTTGAAGGCCCGGCGATTGGCGAGGGGAAGATAGGCCGGGACAAGGTCGCGGCGGGACCTGAGCGTGTCCTCGACCGCGCGAACCCACTCTGAGAAAAAAAAGGGGGGGGCGGCGGATCCAGCAGCGGAAGGACACGGCCAATAGTGTCGCGGCTTGGCGGATGATAGGCGCCGATCAGTTGCACCATCACCGCGGGCTTGGATCGCGCGAACTGCGCGAAGTCCACGCAGGTCTCCCGCCTCACAGCGCCGAGGCCGCTGCCAGGAGGAGGATGTCCGCCAGACGGTGATGCGCATCACCGGCCCGTGGGTCGGTGATGTCCTCTAAAATAGAGAGCGAACAGGCCATCGGCGGCGCCTTCTTCGCGTGGCCCACCAATCGAATCCCCGGCCCTCAAATCCGCAAACAGCCAAATGCGATTGACCTGCCCGCGAGGGGCGAGAGAGGGGGAGTAAAAGACGTGTGGCCGGCAACCCAAGGAAGGCCGGCTACGTTCATATAGAGGTCTAAGGGTGCGCGGCAGCGAGCTGGACGGGATGCGCCACATCATCTGTACTGACGGGAAATGTGGCAGACGAAGTGGAGGAAGGCGAGAAGGCAGCCATAGCCTCGATCAGGCGCGCGCTCTGGGTATCCGACGCTAACGGTTGCGGCGGCACGGAAGCGATAGGTTGCATAGCTGACGCATCGGCCTCCGACCTTTGACCATTGCCCAGCGCGAGCTTCTCAAGCCTATCTTCTCCAGATGCCAATCCGGCAAGATTTTCCCGCTCCACGGCGTCTAGCGTAAAAGTACCATCACCTTCACCGTCCTCCCAGGGCTCATCAGCATATTGAGCCCACTCAAACAGCTGCGAGGGGTCATCCCCGTCGTCATAATTATCAACCCTGTTTCCATATAGCGTTCCGTTATAATAATTATATCCACCGTCATTTCCAAACTGCACGGTAGATCCGGTAAAATTGTTATAAGAACCATCGTAGATATTCTCAATACTGCTACTCAGACTAGATGTGTTATAATTTCCATAAACCGAAAGGGCGTTTGCAATACCACCAACCACGTTGTTGCCACTGCCAAAAATTGCAAGGTAATCATTATTACTCAGCCTGAGCCCATTCGAGTTCCCGTTGAGGACCGCATAAGTTGCTCCATCCAGATAGATTCCAGATGGAAGCCCATCACCAGTTGAAGATTGGAAGTTGGCTGAATTGGAGAATACCGCATCGGCGTTGCTACCGGTTTGGCTCAGCCAAATGCGATCTCCAGCGGTTGCGTTGATCCTGTTGGCAGCGCCGAAGACATTCGCCGAATCCGAACCGTTTGCCCAAACCTGATTATGCTCGCCATTGATATTTGCCTGCGCGCTTGGAGCCAGCCAGATCCCTGCGGGATTGCCCATAGAGGTCATCCCGCCGACCGTGTCCCAGTTGGCCTGGACAGTGTCATAGCCGCCCGCGGTGCCGCTCAGACCGAGCAGAGCATTATTCCCCATTGAGATCACATTATTAGCGCCAGCGGCATTTAGGTTGGCGAAGCTGTTCTGCCATAGTTGATCATTGCTACCGTTGAGATTCACCTGGGCGCCGGATCCGACCCAGACGCCAGCAGACTGCCCGAGAGCCGTGAAACCGCCGGACGTATCCCAATTGGCATAAACGGTGTCATATCCACCATTGGTACCGTTGGCGCCAAATAGATCATTCATCCCCATGGAGACGATATTGCTGGGTCCGTTGGCGTTAAGAGTGGCGTAATTGCCCGCCCAGAGTTGATTATTGCCGCCCTCCAGATTGGCCTGGGCGCCATCCCCGACCCAGATGCCCGCAGCCTGATTGAGAGCAGTGAAGCCACCCGTCGTATTCCAGTTCGACGTGACAGTGTCCGCGAACCCCTGGGTGCCACTGATACCAACCAATGCATTGGTTCCCATGACGATGGCGTTGTTCGCCCCATCGGCATTCAGGGTGGCGTAATTGTTCACCCAGACCCGGTTGTCGCCCCCGGACAGGTTGGCCTGGGCTCCGTCCGATAGCCAAAGGCCGGCGGCATTGCCCATGGCGGTCAAGCCGCCGGCACCGTTTCCATTGGAGTAGATGCTATCCGGGCTGCCAGCCGTGCCGCTGATGCCAGCGAGGGCATTGGAACCAATCGACATGCTGTTATCGCCGCCGATGAGGTTCACGTTGACGGCATTGCCCGCGACAACGAAATCGTTCCAGCCCGTAATATTAGCCTGCGTGCCGTCCGAGATGTAGATGCCGGCCTGCTGGCCGTCCGCAGCCCAGCTTCCGGAGGTGTCGCCGGATGCGTTGATCGTGTCCATGTTACCAAAGGTGTTGCCGACCGCGATCTTGTCGCCAGCCCCGTTGGCATTGATCGTATTGCCGCCGCCGCTCACGTAGACGTCGTCGCCGCCGGAGGTATAAATGGTGTTACCGGAGCCGAGAACGGTGACGGCAGATCCGTTTGCGATATATATAACAGCATTATTGGCGCTAACGGTGGCACCAGTAAACGCAGTGACCGATGAGAGAGAGCCTGTACCGTCCGGGCCTGTCCAATTATTTATCTGATTCAAGCCCGAGGCGGAGTCCTCAGTTGCAGAAGTTCCATCGATTTGTTCAAGTCTTCCGATAGTAACTCGACCTTGTCCATCAATGGTTGTCGATATATTATTGAATTTTCCGGAATTAACTCCATCTATATTTATACTCTCGGTTCCGTCCGAATTTTGAGTTGTGTAAATGCCAGATAATGTTGATCCAATTGAAATCATGTAATTGTATAGACTTTCTCCCACATTGTTCAATGCCGAGCCAGCCGAAGAAGTCAACGCATTGGTTTGCTGTAGCTGAATTTGCGCGCTTTCCAGTTCGGAATCGCCGTATGCCGAGAAATAACCTGAGATATCCGTGGTACCAAGTATGTCTTCGATAAGAGTAAGTGCGTTCTTTGTAATTGAAGATATTCCATTCTGTATATAGTAATCAAATGACATTGACGCGCCAAACTCGAATGCAGCTAATTCCGCACCAGATAAACTGAAGTAAGCTGTCGCGGCAGCGATCGTACTTGTAGTAAGCGGAAGCGCAGCCATTGCTACCCCGATACCTACAACGACTCCTGCCACGGCATATTCGGGATGATCTTGTGCAGCTTTTGACATGCCGTCGGCAGCCCATCCGATGCTTTGCAACATATTCGCCACTGACGTTTGGCCGTTGGTCTCCGCAAATTTTGTCGCAGAACTGATGGCGACACTTGAAAGATTAATGAGGGCATCGGCTCCGGACATTTTATATACTCCACTGTATTTATTTCGCTATAGGTGTGTATATTTTTACATTCTTCTGTTGCTGTATATCACGGCTGGAATTATGACAATAATAATTAATCCAAGTCCAACTATGGAATTCAGATGTTGGCGCGCCGCATCTGACATTGTAAGTGTTGTAATTATCGCAATTACCGTGGCTGTGACCGACCCCACAATCATGTATTTGCTTCTGTATTCTTCTTTCATCTCTCCCCTCCGAAGTCATGCCTGTAGCGCAAGAGCGGCGAGAGCAGGAACTCGATCACCCGTCGCTGACCGGTCTTGATCTCTGCCGTCACCGCCATGCCCGGCTCAAGCTGGGCGAAGCCCTCTTCCGTGTCGAGACCGGTTTCCCTGATCGCGATATGCGCCACGTAAGCCGGCTGCTGCGCCTGGCGAGCGGTCTCGTCGGCGGGGGCGTCCGCCTCCCGCTGCCGGGCATTGGGCGCCGGGTTGTCGGGCGCCACCGCGTCACGGCTCACGCTCTCCACCGTGCCGTGGAGCAGGCCATAGCGGGTGAAGGTGAAGGTCTCCACCTTGATCTCCACATCCTGCCCCGCATGCACGAAGCCCACGTCCCGGTTGGCGAGGTTCGCCTCGATCTCCAGCCGGCTGTCCTTGGGCACCAGCATCATCAGCGTCTGCGCCGGCGTCACCACCCCGCCGACGGTGTGGATGGAGAGCTGCTGCACCGTACCGTCCACCGGTGCCGTGAGGGTCTGCAAGGTGCGCCGCTGGGCCGCCTTGACCGCATCCTGCTCGTGCTCGCTCGCCTGGGTCTGCGCCTTGGCCAAGTCAGACAGGAGGCCCTTGCGGTATTCCGCTTCGGTCTCGGCGCGCTGGTGCTTGAGCGCGGCGAGTGCGTGCTCGGCCTCGTCGCGGCGATGGGTGTCCACCAGGATCTGGTGCTCCTGCTCCACCATCTGCTGCTGCGCCTGGAAATATTGTAGCTTGGTGCCGAAGCCCTTCTGCACCAGTTCATCGCGGATTTCGAACTGCCCCTTGAGCATGGGCAATGCCGCCTCGCCCTTCTCGATGGTGGCCTTGGCCTCCTCGGCCTCGGCCTCCTTCTGGGCGATCTGCCGGTCGAGCGCGGTGAGCTTGGCCGCGTGCTCTGTCGACTGCTCCTCCATCTCGCGCCGCTCCAGCGCCACGAGGCTCACCTCCACGCCCGCAGGCGGCACGAAGGCGGCGGTGTCGCCGGAGAGCAAGGCCGTGAGGCGCGCGATGTCGAGCTTGTCCTGGGCGAGGTCGCGTATCAGGCGGCGCTCATCGGCGGCGTTCGCCGTGGGGTCGATCTCCACCAGGACGTCGCCAGCCTTCACGACCGATCCGTCCGCAACCTTGATCTCCCGCACCACGCCGGTCTCGAACGGCTGGATGCTCTTGGTCCGCCCCGTGGGCACGATGCGGCCTGGCGCCGTGGCGATGATGTCGATCTTGCCGAAGGTACTCCAGGCGATAGCGACGACGAAGAAGGCGATGATGGTCGCCCCGATGGCGCGCCCGACGGGGGAGGCCGGCGTCTCGATGATCTCCAACGCCGCCGGCAGGAATTCCCGCTCGGTCGGGCCCGGCCGGTCCACGCGCCGCGGCAGCGGGAGGAGGGTGCCGGATGCCGCATCAGCCGACTTCATGGAGCCCTGCCTGCAAGCGGTGGAGGCTGGCATAGCGCCCGCCAGTGTTGATCAGTTCGTCGTGGCTGCCGTCTTCCACCAAGCGGCCGCGCTCCAGCGTGAGCAGCCGGTCCGCGTGGCGCACGGTAGAGAGACGGTGGGCGATCACGATCACCGTTCGTCCTTCCGCGATCCGGCGCATGTTCTGCTGGATCGCCCGCTCGCTCTCATAGTCGAGCGCGCTCGTCGCCTCATCCAGGATCAGGACGCGGGGGTCGCCGATCAGCGCCCGGGCGATGGCGATGCGCTGACGTTGTCCACCGGAGAGGCTGCTGCCGCGTTCTCCCACCATGGTATCGTAGCCGTGGGGCAGCTCCAGGATGAAATCGTGGGCGCCCGCCAGTTGCGCCGCCGCGATGACCTTGTCCATGGGCAGGCCGGGATCGGCCAGCGCAATGTTCTCGCGCACGGTGCGGTTGAAGAGGACATTCTCCTGGAGCACCACGCCCACCTGCCGGCGCAGCCAGGCCACATCGACCATTGCGAGGTCGACGCCGTCCACCAACACCCGGCCGCTCTCCGGCACATAGAGCCTCTGGACCAGCTTGGTCAGCGTGGATTTGCCCGAACCTGACGGCCCCACAATGCCCACCATCTGGCCGGCCGGGATTTCCAGGCTGACGTCGTTCAGGACGGTGGCGCCGTCCAGGCGGTAGCGGAACGTTACATGCTCGAAGGTGACCGCGCCGCGGATTGGCGGCAACGCGGCGCGGCCAGGCACATAGGCCGGCTCCGGCGTCGTGTTGAGGATGTCGCCGAGGCGGTCGATGGAGATCCGCGCCTGGTGGAAATCCTGCCAGACCTGGGCGAGACGGAGCACCGGCTGGGCAACCCGCCCCGCCAGCATGTTGAAGGCCACAAGCTCGCCCACGGTGAGGCTGCCGTCGATCACCATGCGGGCACCGAAATAGAGCGTCGCGGCCGTCACCACCTTGCTGATGAGCTGGACACTCTGGCTCGCCCAATTGCCGAGGCTCGTCACCGAGAAACTGGCCCGCACATAGCCAGCCAGCTGATCTTCCCACCGACGCTGCATCTGCGGCTCCACCGCCATGGCTTTCAGCGTCTCGACTCCGGTGACGCTCTCCACCAGGAAAGCCTGGTTCTCAGCTCCACGGTTGAACTTTTCATCCAGGCGGCGGCGGAACAGCGGCGTCACGCTGATGGACAGTCCGATATAGAATGGGAAGGAGCCGATCACGATCCAAGTCAGAAGTGGGGCATAGGCGAACATCACCGCCAGGAAAACCGCGGTGAATACGAGGTCGACTACCAGAGTGAGCGAGGAACTTGTCAGGAAATTGCGGATATTCTCGAGTTCGCGCACCCGCGCGACGCTATCCCCAGCGCGGCGCGCCTCGAAATACGCGACCGGCAGGCAGAGGAGGTGGCGATAGAGCCGTGCGCCCAGCTCTACGTCGATACGGTTGGTGGTGTGCGCGAACACATGAGTTCTGAGCGAGGAGAGTACGCTTTCGAAAAGCGAGACGGTGACGAGACCAATTACCAGCACATCGAGCGTGGTGAGGCCGCGATGCACTAGCACCTTGTCCACCACGA
Source organism: Azorhizobium sp. AG788 (assembly GCF_004364705.1). Classification (NCBI taxonomy): domain Bacteria; kingdom Pseudomonadati; phylum Pseudomonadota; class Alphaproteobacteria; order Hyphomicrobiales; family Xanthobacteraceae; genus Azorhizobium; species Azorhizobium sp. AG788. The sequence goes on along the minus strand of NZ_SOBM01000002.1, from coordinate 17,513 downwards.
CCTGGAAGAACAGAGGCGTAATTAGAGCGAACACCTGAAGGAAGAACGATGCGACCAGCACCTCGGTGAGGACGCCGCGATACTTCGCCATGGCCTGGAGAAACCAGCCAATATCGAAGCGGCGGGTAAGATCTGTGAGAGCTGCGCGGCGGACCATCAGGACCAACCGGCCGGTCCAGTCGGCCTCGAATTCGGCGCGAACTACCTCGGAGGGCCTGCCAGATACGGGATCGTGAACGAGTACCGTTTCATCCGCCACCTTAGCGAGGATAACGAAGGACCCGTCCTGCCGCTCGACGATGCCAGGAAGCGGCGTGCGCGCCAGATGGCGCCAGGAAGACTCAATTGAGCGGGCCTTCAGGCCGAAGGACTTCGCCGCACGAAGGATCTGGGTGATGCCGACCTTGGTACCGCCCATTTGGTGGCGCACCTGATCAAGCTCAACTGCGATCCCCTGAAGCCGCAGCATAAGAACGAGGCAGGCCAGCCCCGACGTATCCCCTACATCAGACTCAGCGTCCATTCCCATTCCCCCACCCCGAGTCAGGTTATGCAGGCGCAAGGAAGGAGGGGGAAGTTCCACGAACTACACATTATCGTGTAAATAACTGCCGCGGCACCAAATAAATGCATTAACAGCGTGCCATGCAACTCAGATTTAATGTCGCTCCAGATGTGCGGCGGCATTAGTTTGCAACTCTCGTTGGGTAACATTACCTATAGTTAGGCGACAACTTGGCGCACTCATATGAGCGCTCTCCAATTTTAATCCCCTACGTCAAGCTAATTTGATTATCCTAGGTGCCGGCTCGATAAATGCGGACCACTGTGCAGCGCGTCCACGACCGTCGGCGCCCCTTTCGTTACGGTTATCGCGACGCCCGCGCTTATGAAGATCGGACGCGGGTCCACCAAAGCCAAAGACTTGCGTATTCCCAGCGTCGTTCTTTATGACATCTCGCATGTGAGCTGCACAAGGATGTGGCCATAAGTGCTAAATCTAGGACGCATTACACTGTGGCGATGCGCTCCCTTTGAGGCCGGAAAGTAGCCCATTGCAAGCTCGCTCTGGCGTATGATCAGCCTAGGATGGCGTAAGGATCGTAAACTTGGCCTGCTGCCGGTTTCGTGGACACCGAGATAAGGTGTTCAACGGGACTGGAGGGCGGGAATGCAACGACGGAGGTTTAGCCGCGAGTTCAAGCTTGAGGCTGTGAGGTTGGTGAGGGATCGGGGCGTTGCCGTTGCGCAGGCTGCCCGCGACCTTGATGTCCACGAGAACGTGCTGCGTAAATGGGTCCGGGAGGCAAAGGCGGATCCTCAGCATGCTTTTCCCGGGCAGGGTCAGATGAAGCCCGAGCAGCTCGAGATTGACCGGCTGCGCAGGGAAGTGGCCAAGCTGAAGGCGGAGCGCGATATCCTAAAAAAGGCCGCAGCCTTCTTCGCGAGGGAAGCGACATGAGGTTCGCCTTCATCGCGAAGCACCGGAGCATCTGGCCGGTGGCATGGCTATGCGACGCTCTGGATGTCTCACGGTCGGGCTTTTATGCCTGGCTCAACCGCAGCCCCAGTGAGCATGCCCGGCAGGATGACGTGCTCGCGACGGCGATCGACAGGAGCTTCAAGAGCAGCGATCGAACCTACGGCGCACGACGCGTCTGGCACGATGTGCTGGCGGAAGGGCTCTCCTGCGGGCTGCATCGGGTCGAACGGATAATGCGGGAGCATGGATTGCGAGCCCGGCCGCGCCGTCGTGGGTTGCCGAAGGATGTCGGCGTGCGGGCCGCCGCGTCGGACAATCTGCTGGATCGCGTCTTCGAGGCCTCGGCCCCAAATCAGAAATGGGTGGCGGACTTCACCTACATTTGGACCGCGGAGGGCTGGCTCTACGTTGCGGCCGTCGTCGACCTTTTCTCACGACGCGTCGTCGGCTGGGCAATGAAGGCGGAGATGACGGCACAACTCGTTACCGACGCTCTCATCATGGCGATCTGGCGCCGCGGCAAGGCGGACAGCCTGCTGCATCACAGCGACCAGGGCAGTCAATATACCAGCGAGCAGTTCCAGCGACTGATGGCCGACCATGGCATCACCTGTTCGATGAGCCGGTCGGGCAACGTCTGGGACAATGCCGCGATGGAGAGCTTCTTCTCGTCGCTCAAAACCGAGCGGACAGCCCGCAAGGTCTACAGGACGAGGGATGACGCGAGAGCGGACGTGTTCGACTACATCGAACGCTTCTATAATCGCCGACGCAGGCACTCGACACTGGGCTATCTCAGCCCCGTCGAGTTCGAGGAGCGAGCTAAATTAGCTTAACCTCGTGTCCACAGAACCGGCAGCAGGCCAACTTGCCCTAACTTACTTTGCCGCTTGAGCGACCGAGATCCCGGAGAATGCCTCGATGGTCAGCGTCACAGTCATACGCACTGATGATGCGGTCATTACCGTGCCCTGGACTGCAGGTATCGGCTTGCTCATCACCTGCGCTTCACCGAGGTCGAACCTGACGGCCTGAACGTAAGGCACATCGAGTGCTTCCCGAAGGCGCACGGCGAGTTCGGTGGAGATCGTCGCTATTTTGATTCCGTCGATCTGCAGTGCGGGCATGTCTATCCTCATGAGCGCTTGAGTTTCTGATCGATGGTTGGCGGCCGCTCACGTTGACCGCTTGACGGCATCGATCCGTTCCGACGGTCCTTCAGCCAGCGCCAGTACATCGTCGGCAAAGCGCAGCACGAAGGCCTGGACCTCGTCGGATATCGTGCCGTTGCCCGTGAGCACGAGCGGCACGAGGCGCGCCTTGGCAGCCAGTTCGATGGCCTGCGTCGCGGGCCGCACGGTCAGGCGCGCCAGTAGCTCTTTCGCCTGCACCTGAAACGGTGCGCCGAGGGCGAAGGCGTATGCGCTGTCATCGTCGGGATCAGCATCAAAGCCGCCCTTGAAGGCCGCAAGCGCCTGCGCCAGGGCCACGCAGGCCTCGACGAGGTCACTGTCTGTGCGTTCGGCGACTGCCTGTCTATTCTCTTCCGATGGTTGCCGATCCACCTGCCCCGTCATCGCCTCGCCTCTGGCCGTGAACTTCGTCATGTGAACATATCAAATATGATGTCTATTGCCAGTGGGTTTATGGACGCCATAATGCTCCCCTATGCCCATGAACGCCCGTGAACGCCTCGCCTGGAACCTCAGAGCCCTCCGGGTGGCCCAAGGCCTCTCCCAGGAGCGGCTGGCCGCCGATGCCGGGATTGACCGCGCCTATGTGGGCGGCATCGAGCGCCAGACGGAGAACCCGACCATCGACCTGCTCGATCGGCTGGCAACGACGCTGCACGTCGATCTGGCGGCCTTGCTGGCGTTGCCGGCCGAAGGCGAAACGCCTCCGGCTCCCTTGCGTGGGGGACGGCCGCGCCGGGTGAGTTGAGGCCGGCCCGGCCGCGTCATCAGCCTCGGAACTGCTGGCTGACGGCCGAGCGAATCTCGCGCTCGATCTCCCCTTCCTGCGTCAGGGCGATATCGGCGATGCGCCATCTGTGCCGGGCAACGGTGGCCTCGGGCGAGGCAGGGTGCGCAAACACCCATCCCCGCTCCAGGAGCCCCTTCGCGGTCAGTTCATTGCCCCGCACCGCCATGACCCCATTGAGGATGGCCAGCGACACCTGAATGGACATGAGCGCATAGGCCTGCGTGTTGGAAGGCGCACGGCCGCCCTGGCTGAGGATGAACCAGTTCATCAGCAGCATGCCACAGGTCAGCCCTGCCCACGGGGTGAGGCGCCGCAGCCACAACGGAATGCCGAGGCAGCTTGCAAAGAGCAGCAGGCTCCAGCTGAAGCCGACCTTGATATCCATGAAAGCGCCAGTGCGGGGATCGATCAGCCGAACGGTCATTTCGCCCTCCGCGGCTGGGCCGCGAGCCAATGGCTTTCGCTGGCCGTGACCGTCTGGTCGAGCGCCCCGAAGGTCTTCGCATCTTGAAGGGCGAGCAGGCCCTGCCGCACCTGCCCCTCCAGCAGCCAGGCCGGCAGATCGGCCGGCACCGCGCCGCCGACCCGCCGTAGCAGGCTCACCCGCCGGAACAGGGCCACATAGCGCTGGGCCGCCTCGGCGAGGCCGGGCTGCCGCAACAGATCGAGCGACAGCCAATCGGCCGCAAACCGGCGCTGGATCTCGCGTGCGAGATCGGCCAGTTGCGCGTCCGAGACCCTGGCGTCGATCTGTGCCAGCTGGAACAGCATCGACTGTGCCGCACAGGCAAAGGCGACGCTGTCCGCCGGTGTCGGCGGCGAAGCCGGCATTGCCGCCGCTTTCTCGGCAATGGCGAACTGCGCTGGCGTTGCCGGCACATAACGCCCGGTGCGCCCCGCAAAGACGGCGGCGCACTGGCCTCCCATCGCCTGTGTCAGTTCGGCATTGAAAGGCTGGAGACCCGGCGCCTGGGCCGAGAGCGTCAGGCCCAAGGTCATCTGAAGGCCAGACAGGTCGTCGGCCTTGAGGCCCTCCGGCAGCACATAGGTCTGCCGGAAGATCCGGTCCGGATAGTTCCGCTCTGCGGCATCGACGCCCGATGCCGGTCCATAAGCCATGACGGCCAAGAAAAAGACGCAGGCCATCCTTCTGCGCGCACGCTGCACGCAGCCCTTGAAACGATGATCTTGCATGATGAGCCCTAAGAGGCTGGGGCAGGCCGGCGACACGCCAAGGCGCCCTGTCTGCCCGATGGAAACGAGGAGGGCAGCCAAGGCCGCCCTCCAACACTCAGTTCCTGTTTTGTTCTCTCATTGCTGCACGCCACACCCCGGATGCATCAATCCAAGCGCGCTCACATGGCGCTCGAAAGAGGGCTGATCGGCATACTCGCCCGTCCATTCCAGGGTGAGCATGTCTCCTCGCATCGCCCTGACCTGTGCCAGCCAGAAGCCGCAGAAGGCGCCATCGTCATAATCCGGGGCCAGCACCACATGGCCGACCGCGATGCGGGCCCATAAGTCCCCCGCCGCCGCATCAGACAATATGGCCGTGCCATCAGCCTCAAGCGCGGCAGATGCCGTTTCCTTGGCTTCACGAGTCGCCCCAGCGGCGTTCTCGCTTTCGGCCAGATCAGATGCCGCGACGGCCTGATCGCCGCCCACGGCCGTCTCCGGCGGCCGCTTGATATGGCCCTGTTCGACGGCCAGCTCTGTCAGCGCCTCGATCACGTCGACCTCGATCTCTGGCAGGGACAAGGCCTCGGCATCCGGCGAAAGGGCCACGCTCTTGAGGCGCCCGAGCATGCCCTCGGGCAGACGGTCGTCGAGGGCGACGGCGACGCAGGCGAAGGAGTGCGCCAGAGCGTACGCCGTCTCGGCATCGACGCCCGTGGCGATGGCAGCGCCGAAGGGCTCCGTGGTGGTGAAGAGGGCGACGTGCGTCGTCGTCGCCAGCTTTGCAGGCTTGCGGCTCATGATGATCTCGCTGTGTGTGAAGAGGCGCCTAGCGCCGCCGTAGCAATATCATAATACCACACACTTGTCAACAAGCCACTGAAACTCCACGTCTTTTGAAACGCGGCCGCGCTCCGAAAACGGGTGTTCGGCAAAATGCGAGCGCGTCCGACACGACGGCCCCACTGGGAATCGGTCGCAGCGAACTCCGCCAGTAAGATAAGCGGCTTATGCAAATGTTCTGGGGGTGCTCGCCTTTACCGAAGGGCGTCTCCCTGCCCGACGGCTGCCCTTAAGCCATCAAGGTCAACTCTTGCTGAACCCGCCTGCGCGCATAATCGCTGAACACGCTGACCAACCGGCTGCGGGCGACATAGGGCGGGTAGATGAGCGCGACGGTGGTCGCGATCGCCGGCTGGAAGGGACGGATCAGCAAGCCCGCGTTTTCCCGCTCCTCATGCGCGGCGAGCGGATTGATGACACTGACCCCGAGGCCCGCGCCCACCAACGTGCAGACGGAGGCGCCGAGATCCGTCTCCGCGACGATGCGGCGGCGCGCGTTGGCCGCATTGAAGACCTGATCGATCCGCTCCGCCAATTGCCCGCCGCTGGGCGAGGCGATGAAGGGCTGTTCGGCCAGATCCGTCGGCGTCAGGACATCACGCGCGGCAAGCGGGTGGCCCGTCGGCAGGACGGCGACGCACTGGCCGGTGAAGAGCGGCTCCACTTCGACACCCGATGTCTCCTGATAGAGCATCGCCAGCCCGACGTCGCACAATCCTGACGAAACCCATTCATGGACGGTGGTCGCGGTTCCCGAGCGGATGGAAACCATAGCTTCGGGATAGTCCATCATGAAGTTGGCGGCGATGCGGGTGAGAAGCCCGCTGGCAAGCCGCGGCATCGCCGTGACCCGCAGGCGATCGGCCCGGAACGAACGGATGCCTTGCGCGGCCGCCTCCAAGGTGGTCAGGCCCGTGAAGGCCTTCTCCACCTCCTGAAAGAAGCGCGTGCCCTCGGCGGTTGGAAAGACGCGGCTCCCGCTCCGGTCGAACAGCGCAAACTGGGCGATCTGCTCCAGTTGAGCCACCAGGCGACTGATCTGCGGTTGGGAGGTGTGCATCCGGCGCGCCGCCTCGGTCATGGATCCGGTCTGGATCACCGCGCGAAACGCCTCGATATGCTGCAGCCCCATGCGCCGTCGTGCCATATCAGATCCGTATGGAATGCCTATCAATTAGAATTATGCCTCATGATGGAGGCTTGTCATATTCCTTGCCATGAAGAACGAGCGGTAACACCGCCATGCCAGTGGGGACACTTATGAAAGCGCTTGCCGGTATCGCCGTCGCCGTGTCGTGGGTCGCACTTGCGGGACCTGTTCTTGCCGATAGCCGGGTCGACGCGATCCGCCAGACGGGCACCATCACGCTCGGCCATCCCGAGACGTCGGTGCCGTTCGCTTATCTCGACGGCAACCAGAAGCCCGTCGGCTACACGGTGGAGATCTGCGAGAAGATCGCCGGCGAGATCAAATCCGCGCTCAATCTCCCCAAGCTCGACATCCGCTACAACCCGACCACCTCCGCCACGCGCATTCCGCTGCTGGCCAACGGCACGATCGATCTGGAATGCGGCAACACCACCAATAATGTGGAGCGGCACAAGCTGGTCGCCTTCGCGCCCACGACCTTCGTGGCGCAGGTGGTTCTGATGGCGCGCAAGGACGGTGGCGTCGACGTGAATAACCCGGCGTCCTTCCGGGGCAAAACCATTGCCGCGCAGGCCGGCGGACAGACCTTCAAGGTCATTTCCCAGATCAATGCGAAGGGCAATTACGGCATCACCGTCGCTGGCGCCAAGGACACGGGCGAGGCCTTCCTGATGGTGGAGACCGGCCGCGCCGCCGGCACCGCCAATGACGACGGGCTGGCTTATGGCCAGGTCGCCTCTTCCAAGACACCCGACGCCTTCATCATCGGCACGAAGAGCCTTGAGATCGCGCCTTACGGCATCATGGAGCCGAAGGATGATCCGGAGTTCAAGAAGCTGGTGGACGATGCGGTCCTGAAGCTGATCAAGGACGGAACGGTCGCCGCGCTTTATGACAAGTACTTCAACGCGCCCATCCCGCCGCGCGGCATCAACCTGAAGTATCCCATGAGCGATGCCCTGAAGCGGGCCCTTGCCAAGCCGACGGATTCCGGAGATCCGGCCGACTATCAGTGAGCGCGGTCCGCGCTCCACACCCCGAGCGGCATCTGGCGGATCCGGGCGATGAAGTATGACTGGAGCTGGAGCGTCTTTCTCGACCTCTCGTCGGATGGCGTTCACAGCTATCTCTATAACCTCGGCCTTGGTGTGTTGTGGACACTGGGCCTCACCGGCGCGACGGCGGCGGGGGCCCTTGTGTTCGGCTCCATTCTGGGCGTCTTCCGCACCACCCGGGCGCCGGTGCTGAATGCCATCGGCGCCACCTATGTGGAGATCTTCCGCAACATCCCGCTGCTGGTGCAGATGTTCCTTTGGTACTTCGTGCTGCCCGAGGTGCTGCCCAAGGCGATCGGTCAGGCCATCAAAGGGATGCCGGCTCCCTGGAACGCCTTCGTCCCCGCCTTGCTGTGCCTCACCTTCTACGGGTCGGCCCGGATCGGGGAACAAATGCGCTCAGGGATCCAGTCGTTGCCGCGCGGCCAGCTTCAGGCGGCGCTGGCGCTGGGGCTGACGCCGGTAAAGGCCTATCGGCATGTGGTCCTGCCCGAAGCCTTCCGCCTCATGATCCCGCCGCTCACCTCCGAGTTCATGGCGATCGTGAAATATTCCTCCGTCGCCATGACCATCGGCCTGCTGGAGCTGACCGGCCAGGCGCGCGCGATGCAGGAAGCGAGCTTCCATATCTTCGAGGCCTTCAGCGCCGCGACCGTGGGTTATCTGGTGATCAACGGCTGCATCGTGCTGGCCATGCGCTGGCTCGAACGCCGCCTCGCCGTGCCCGGCCTCATCGGTGCTGCGGCCAGCAGTCCGGCGCGGGTGGCGCAGTCATGAACGGGTACTTCGACTTCGGCGCCATCGCGGCCGCCCTGCCCTACCTGCTCGGCGACGGGCTCGGTCTCACCTTCGGCCTCACGGTGCTTGCGGGCGCCATGGGATTCGGTCTCGGCATCCTGCTCGCCGTTCTGCGCCTCTCGCCGCTCAGGCTGCTGTCCGTACCGGCGACGCTGTATGTCAATCTCGTGCGGTCGGTGCCGCTGGTGCTGATCATCTTCTGGTTCTACTTCCTCGTGCCTTACATCGGCGCATGGCTCGTGGGGTCGAGCCGGCCCATCCAGGTGGGTGCCTTCCGCTCCGCCTTGGTCAGCTTCACTTTGTTCGAGGCGGCCTATTTCTGCGAGATCATACGTGGCGGCATCCAGTCCATCCGGCGCGGCCAGATCTCCGCCGGCTTGGCGCTTGGGCTGACCCGCCGGCAGACCTTCCTCAAGGTCGTCCTGCCGCAGGCCATCCGCAACATGACGCCGTCGCTCCTGACGCGGCTCATCGTGCTCTTCCAGGACACATCCCTCGTTTACGTCGTCGGTCTCACCGACTTTCTCGGCGCGGCGTCGAAAGTTGGCGCGCGGGACGGCCGCCTGACAGAGTTCTACGTCTTCGTGGCCGTCGTCTATCTCGTCATCTGTTTCGCCGCCTCTCGACTGGTGAAGCGCCTGGAACTGCGCTGGAAGGTGGCTCGATGATCTCCGCTCCTGAAAGCAGCCCGATGATCGAAATCAGGAATGTCAGCAAGTGGTACGGCCCGCATCAGGTGCTGAACGCGTGCTCCACGCAGGTCGCCAAGGGCGAAGTTGTGGTGGTGTGCGGCCCGTCGGGATCGGGGAAATCGACCCTCATTAAGACGGTCAACGCGCTGGAGGATTTCCAGCAGGGCGAGATCATCGTCAACGGGATATCGGTGGGCGACCGTCGCACGAACCTGCCGCGCCTGCGGGCCACCACCGGCATGGTGTTTCAGCACTTCGAACTCTTTCCGCACCTCAGCGTCATCGACAATCTCTGTCTCGGCCAGATGCAGGTGCTCAAGCGCAGCCGGACGGATGCGCGGGCGCGTGGCCTTGCGCTGCTCGAACGGGTCGGCCTCGTCGCCCACGCGAGCGCGTTTCCCGGCACGCTCTCGGGCGGACAGCAGCAGCGCGTGGCGATCGCCCGCGCCCTGTCGATGGATCCGCTCGCCATGCTGTTCGATGAGCCCACCTCGGCGCTCGATCCGGAAATGGTGACGGAAGTGCTCGAGGTCATGACCGACCTCGCCCGCGAGGGCATGACCATGATGGTGGTGACGCACGAGATGGGCTTTGCCCGGCACGTCGCCGACCGTGTCATCTTCATGGATGCCGGCCGGATCATTGAGGACTGCCCCAAGAGCGAATTCTTCGACCATGTCGAGGCGCGGCACGAGCGGACCCGACTGTTCCTTTCCAAGATTCTCAAGCAGTAGGGTGCCACGATGTCGGTCCAAGAGAATGTCGCGGGAACGCTGGCGCGGCCGTCCGCAGATCAGGCGCCCGTGGATCTGCGCAGCGACACCGTGACCCGTCCCACCGCCGCCATGTATGAGCGGATGATGGCTGCCGAAGTGGGTGATGATGGCCTCGACGGCGACCCCACGGCCCGCGAGCTGGAGGCCTATACGGCCCAGACCTTGGGCAAGGAGGCGGGCCTGTTCGTGCCGAGCTGCACCATGGCCAATCTCCTTGCAATTCTCGCGCAGGCGGAGCGTGGCGAGCAGGTGGTGCTGGAAAGCTCCGCCCACATCTACACCTCTGAACGGGGATCGGGCACCTTGACCGGGCTGTTCTATCTCCCGGTTCCCGGCACGGCCGGCGCGATGGATGTCAACGCGCTTGAAGACGCGCTCACCGCCACCGGCCATCGCCTGCGCACCGCGCTTGTGGGCATGGAAACCTCCCACAACAATGCCGGCGGCGCCGTGCTCCCGCTCGCGCACATGCGCACCGTCCACGACCTCGCCCATGCCCGTGGCGCGCGCGTGCACCTCGACGGCGCGCGTCTGTTCAACGCCGCCGTGGCGCTGGATGTGCGCCCGGCGGAGATCGCGCAGTTCGCCGACACCGTGTCGCTGTGCCTGTCCAAGGGCCTGTCTGCACCGGTGGGGGCCGTCCTCGCCGGCCCGAAGGACACCATCGCGAAGTGCCGGCCCCTGCGGCGGATGCTCGGCGGCGCACAGCGGCAGATTGGCATCATGGCCGCGGCCGGGCTTGAAGCCGTGCGCACCATGGGACCGCGCCTCGCCGAGGACCATCGCCGGGCCCGGCGCCTCAGCGAGGGCGTCAATGCGCTGGCCGGCGCGATTTCGGCGAGCAACCCACAGACGAACATCATCCAGATCGACGTGTCGCGATCCGGCCGCGACAGCGGGGCGTGGGTCCAGCGTCTGGAAGGCATCGGCCTCCTCACCCGGCCGTGGGGAAAACAAAAATTACGTTGCGTCACGCATCGCGAGATCGACGATGCCGCCATTGAACGCGCCATCGCCGCCTTCGCAAAAGCTCTCGTCTAGGAGACAACGCGACCCTTCAAACGCTGAGGGCTGCCCCCTACACCGCAAGAGGCAATGCTCGTTCCAGAGCAAACACCAAATCAGAGTATGTGAAGCGAAGAGCGTCGCGTACGTGATGTGTTGGCGTTGGCACGCCAAACTGCTACATTCATGCTACGTTGCAGCTTGCTATAAGCCAATCATATCAGAGACTTGGCCGTCCGGCCGCCGTTTCCCCTAGGGCGCGCCACTGCACTTCCTTTTTCATCGTCTGGCCGGGTATGGGATCGCGTTGGGCAACGGCGAGCGATGGGATGCACGCGTTTCTCCTGCGACGGCCCGCAGGCATGCTACCAGTCTTGCGCTGACTAGCGAATGATATGGATGAAGCGGCCGGATGCTGCTGGGAAGCCATCCGGAACCAATCAGCGCTTATGGGACGATCGTCCGCCAGTTCACATCACCTCTCGGCAGGTGAACCGGCCGATCTCAGCCGCCAGCACCTCGCCAGCCCTCAATAGCTCACATACACCCGCGCCTGGAGGGTGAAGTCGCCGGCCTTGGTGTAGGTGGCGTCCGTGAGGGCGACCCCGCCGACGAGCGTTGCGGTGAGGTTGCGGTTGAGGGTGTAGTCGAGGCCGAGGCCGAGGCCGGCCAGCGACGTGTCGTTGTGCGGCACCGCCCCCAGCACGCCCTGATAGCCATAGGCCCGGCCCCAGGCGAGGTCGAGGAAGGCGTAGGGAGACACCTGATCGGTCACACCCGCAACTCCGAGGCTCGAGAGCAGCGCGAAGGTGGGCGTGCGCAGTTCGTTGCGCCACACGAGGCCCGTGTCCACCGTGCCGTCGTCCAGCGTGTAGCCGCGCGTGGCGTAAAGACCGCCGAGGCTCAGTTGTTCGGTGTCCGGCAGGGGCTGGCCCGCCGCCGTGCCCGACAGGTCGCTGACCCAGTTGAAGCCCGCGGGCAGGCGCGTCACCCGGTTGAGATCGCCGGTGCCATAGACATAGGTCACGTCCGTGACCCGCCCGCCGCTGTAGCGGCTCCACTGCGCGGCGCTGTTGCCGCCGATCACCCCGCCCGGATTGCCGATGAGCTTGAGATCCAGGCTCGTGGTGCCGAAGGGATCCGAGCGCGAGACCGACCAGCCGGCGATCAGTTCGAACAGGTCCGCATTCGCCCCGCCGATGTCCGACCCGCTGAAATAACTCGTGCGCGAGACCGTCTTGCCCGTGGCGCCGAGGATGAGGTCGCCCGCATAGAGGCCCGGCACCAGATTGGAGAGCGCCGTGCGGTAGTACACTGGGATTTCCAGCGTCTGGTTGTCATAGGCGAAGGTGGCGCCCTGCGCATTCTGGCGGGTCGCCACATAGTTCGGCACGAATTCGAGGCTCTGGCGGGCGCCGGTGGAGATCACGAGGCGCCCGGCCTGGCTGTAATAGCTCGGCTGGTCCGGTCCGGTGCCGACCGCAGCCGGATCGCTCCAGAAATTCGGGCTGCCGGTGATCTGATAGGAGAGATAGCTCTCCGGCAGACCGGGCAGCGCGGCGCCGAAGCCCGCGAAGTAGCGGTCGAAGCCCGTGGAGTGGGTGCCGGTGTTGGACCAGCCGCCAAACACCTGCCAGGGCTTCTGTGGCGTCACTTCCAGGGTGAGAGTGCTCAGCCCCAGTTCATCCCCCGGCGCGAAAACGCCGTTGATCGTGTGATAGGGCGAGCGGTTGAGCCAGGCCAGATCCTCCTCCAGCGCGTCGGAGGCGATGCGCTGGCCGGGCACGGCGCGCACGCGGCCGGAGAGCGCAGCCTCGGTGCCGGGTTCCGCGCCCGAGATCTTCACCGATCCGGTGCGGAACTCGACCACGCGCAAGGTGAGGACGCCGCCGGTGACTTCCTGCGGCGGCAAGGTGACGGAGACGAACGGATAGCCGGCGGAGCGATAGACCTTGGCGATGGCCGCCTGGATGTCGGCGATGCGCTTGCGCGAGAGCGGCTGTCCGAGGAAGGGCGTCAGCGCCTGCGTGAGGGCCGCGCGGTCGATCTCGCCCACGGCGCCGATGCGGATGCCCCGCCCTGCCCGTTTCGCCACGCTCTCCTTCGGCCCGATGAGGCTGATGCCGGACAGGGCCACGCCGAGCGGCGTGTCGTCCGGGCTGCCGGCCAGATCCTGCGGCCCGATGATGAGCCGCCCCTGCCCCGAGATCACCGGCGGCAGGTTGCGTTCCACCGGCGCGATCACCTGCGCCAAGGCGGTCGTGGCGGGAAGAAGGACAACGCCCAGCGCCAGCGCGCCGGTACGCATGATCGGGGAACGGGGAGCGCTCATCCCTCACTGACCCCGGAAGCTGAGAAAGGAGGCGGAGGGTCGATTCTCCGGCACCGGGAACAGGCTGCAGGGGCCGCCGGCCCCGCCGTCGCACGAGACGACAGTGGGTGGAGGCACGATCTGGGGCGTCTGGTCCACGGCTGTCACAAGCCCTTCCGTTGCCTCTGTCACGACCACCTCGTCCGAGGCCCGCGTCTCGACGAAGGCGGGAGTCTGCGTCGATCCCACCACGGTTAGCGTCCCCGGACTGTAGGTCAAGGCATAGTTCGCGCCGGCGGACAGGCTGCCCTGGGTGATCGGGTAACTGCCCACCATCGACAGAGGGCCAGCGGAGGTTGCGAGCGTCCCGGAGAGCATGTCCCCGTTCACCAGCCCACGCCCCCCGACCCGGTAGGTGAGAGCGGGATTGGGCGTGCCCGTCGCGCGCGTCTGGTCATCGGCCGTTATGGTAAGGGGCCGTGGAATGACCAACAGGGCGCCGCCCACATAAGTGAGCGCATAATTGGGAGACGCCGAGAGCGTTCCCCGCCCGATGGCATAGGTGCCCACGATGGAAGACGACGTGGCGGAGGTGGCGAGCCCCCCGGAGAGCGTGTCGCCATTCACGAGGCCTGCGCCGCCGATCGCATAGGTGAGGAGCGGCAGGCCATCGCCATAGGTCATGGACGTCGCGTCGGCCGTAACCGTGAGCGGGCGCGGCGTCACCGAAAGGCCGGCCCCGGAATAGGTGACCGCGTAATTGGACGAGGCCGCCAGGGTGCCTTGCGTGATGGCGTAGGTGCCGACGCCGGACGTGGACGTGGCCGAAGTGGCCTGCACGCCGGTGAGCGTATCGCCATTCACCAGCCCTGCCCCGCCGAGCGTATAGGTGAGCGTCGGGGCGCCATCGCCATAGACCATGGACTGGGCGGCGGCGGTCAGGGTGAGCGTGCGCGGCGTGACGGCCAGATTGGCGCCCATATAGGTCACGGCATAGTTGGACGAAGCGGCCAAGGTGCCCTGCGTGATGGCATAGGTGCCGACGCCGGTCATGGACGAAGCGGACGTGGCCTGCGCACCCGAGAGCGTGTCGCCATTCACCAGACCTGCTCCGCCGAGCGTATAGGTCAGGACCGGCACGCTGTCGCCGTAGATCATGGACTGGGCGTCAGCCGCGATGGTGAGCGCGCGCTGCGTGACGGCCAGATTGGCGCCCGTATAGGTCACGGCATAGTTGGACGAAGCGGCCAGGGTGCCTTGCGTGATGGCATAGGTGCCGACGCCGGTCATGGACGACGCGGACGTGGCCTGCACGCCGGTGAGCGTGTCGCCATTCACCAGACCTGCTCCACCCAGCGTATAGGTCAGGACCGGCACGCTGTCGCCATAGATCATGGACTGGGCGTCGGCGGCAATCGTGAGCACCCGCGGGGTGATGGAGAGATTGGCGCCCGCATAGGTGACGGCATAATTGGACGACGCGGCCAGGGTGCCTTGCGTGACGGCGTAGGTGCCCACGTTGGCCGAGGACGAAGCGGATGTGGCGAGGGCTCCGCTCAGAGTGTCACCGTTCACGAGACCTGCCCCGCCGATCCCATAAGTGAGCCCCGGCAGGCTGTCGCCATAGGTCATGGACTTGGGGTCCGCCGTGATGGTGAGCGGCCGGGGGGTGACGGAGAGGTTCGCCCCCACATAACTGAGGGCATAGTTGGACGAAGCGGCCAAGGTGCCTTGCGTGATGGCATAGGAGCCGACGCCAGAGGCGGAAGAGGCACCCGTCGCCGCCGCTCCGCTGAGGGTGTCGCCATTCACAAGGCCGGCGCCTCCCAGCGCATAGGTGAGCCCAGGTATGGCATCGCCATAGACCATCGACTGCGCGTCGGCGGTAATGGTGAGAGGCCGGGCGGTGACGGAGACGTTGGCGCCCGTATAGGCCACTGAATAATTGGATGACGCGGCCAGCGTGCCCTGCGTGATGGCGTAGCTGCCCACGCTGGCCGTCGACGAAGCGGATGTAACGAGCGCGCCGGTGAGCGTATCGCCATTCACCAGACCTGCCCCGCCCAACGCATAGGTCAGGCCGGGCACGCTGTCGCCATAGATCATGGACTGGGCATTCGCGGTGACGGTGAGGGCGCGAGGCGTGACGGAGACGCTGCCGTCCACATAGCTCAGCGTGTAATTGCCCGATGCGGCGCCCGACAGCGCGCCGCCGCTGGCACTGCTGGTGTAGGAAGTGCCCACATTGGACGTAGACGTGGCGTTGGTCGTTACCGAGACGCCAGACAGCAGGCTGTCGCCCTGCCCGTTCTTCCAGCCGGAGGCCGTGTAGCCGAGCGCAGGCGCAGCGTCGCCATAGACCATGCTGCCGCCATCCGCCGTCACCGTCAGCGTGGCGGGTGTGACGGTCACGGATCCCGAACTGACGAAGCGGGTCGAGCGTCCTCCCCACGACGTGCCGCTGCCGCCGGACAGTGCAACGGCATAGGTCCCTACATCGCTGGCAGAGGTCACGCCGCCAGCATAGACGGGATTGCTCGTGACCGCATTGCCGTAGCCGCTGCCGGTGCCATAATAAGCGTAGGTCAAGGTCGGGCTGGAATCGCCATAGACCATGGTCCCCGTGGCATTGGCCCCGACAACGGCGGAGACTGCATAGAGTTCGGCGTAGTGAAGCTGTCCATCGCTCGACTGGTTGGTCACGGCGTTGGGACGCGCCCAGACCGTCGTGAAATCCCAGCCGGCGGCGCTGGCGAGGGCGTAGAAGCCGCCGGATGCCGTTGAGCCGTCACGCATCTGTGCCGTGGTCAAGCCGGTCACGCCACTGGCGGAACCATTGCCGACGCCATTGGCCCGCCCCGTCGTCTGCGTGTTGTAGAACGATGCGGTGACAGAATCGGCATATTGGTTGTCGCCGATCAGCCCGCCGACGCTGGTGCTTGTGCTGGCGGTGACGGAACCGGTGGCATAGACCCTGATGAGAACGCCCTGGTTGCTGCCCACGAGCCCCCCCACATAGGCGCTGCCGCTGACGGCGCCTGTGGCGTAGGCATCCGAGATCGTCCAGTTGCCGGCTCCGTGTGCATTCATGCCGACCAGCCCGCCGACATTGGTATCGCCGCTGACTGCACCGGTGGCGTAGGCACCGGTGATCGTGGCGGTATTGGCGCCAATAAGCCCACCGACCTGATCGCTGCCACTCACCGTGGTGGACGCATAAACATTCGTCAGGGTGCCGTGATTGACCCCGGCAAGGCTACCCACAGCGATATTGCCAGTCACGCTGCCGCCGACCAGGCCCAGATTAAAGACTTTTGCGCCGGGACCGAGGTCACTGAACAAGCCGACGCCAATCTGGCCGCCGCGATTGATGAACAGTCCGGAAATGATGTGGTTCTGTCCGTCGAGGGTCCCGTAGAAATAGCTGGAGGTGCTCCCGATCGGCGCAAAGCCCGCGCCGCCGTTCCAACCCGTGGTAGCGCTGGCGTCAATGTCCCGGCCCAGCGCGTAGATGCCGTTGAGGTTGGTGTTCATGTCCTGGAGATCCTGGACCGTGTTCACCAGCATGTAGGCGGTGAGCGTTCCCGAGGCGACGCGGGCGGAATAGTCGGTCGGTGCCGCAAAGCTGCTCGGATTATAGAAAATCGAGACGCCGCCTCCCGCGCTCAGCGTCGCGCCGGTCCCGAACGTCACGGTACCGGTTCCGGTGCCGGTGTTGTCCGCGCGCAGCAGGATGGACGAGCCCGTGCCGCCGGTGATGCTCGCATTCACAGCAATGGAGCCATAGGCCGAGAGCGTCAGGGCTGATCCGCTGCTCCAGTTGATGGGCGTCGCTACTGTGATGTTACCGGCCTGCGCCCCGGCGGAACCCGTCGTCACGGTCACGTTCGCTGTGGCGAGGGCATTGGTCAGGGTCGTGACGTTCAGCACGCTGTCACTGGCATTCGCATTGAAGCCGGACATGCCGCTGCCGGACGCCGCCGAAATCGTCAGGTTGTAAGGGTCCAGCAGCAGCGTGCCGAAAGCTCCGCTCTCGCTCCTGAGGTCCGCCGTACCGTCAAAGGCGAGCCGCACCTTGCCCGAGACTTCCGCATCGCCACCCGAAGCGTACCCCGCGCCCGTGGCGCTGATGGCGCCTGCAAAACTGGTCGTCCCGTCCGACCAGACCACGGCACGTCCGCCTGCACCCGCCGTACCGTCCACCCGGATGCTCGCGCCGGTGTCCACCGTTGTGGTGATGG